>CANQRG010000006.1 GCA_947626165.1 uncultured Clostridia bacterium
TTTAAGCATTTCTGCATTGTGTTTTCAAACCTTTCAAATCATTTAAACAATTACTGCATACTATCTTGTCTTTGAACTCGTTAACTTTTTCTGTACTGCCACAGAACTCGCATTTGTTCTGATACTTATGCAGAATAATAGAATCACCTTCAGTGTAAATCTCTATTGGAGTTCCTGTAGGCATATCAAAAACCTTTCTTAACTCCATTGGGATCACTATCCTACCTGCGTTGTCTATTTGTCTTACTATTCCTGTTGATTTCATTTCTCTACCTCCTATTCATCTGCTTCAACAAACTTGTTGTTCTCTAACTTGTAAAACGTATCCGGCTTAATAACTTTGCCGTCTACCTTATGGGATTTAACCCGTATGATATGCTCTCCGGCAGAATCCCATTCAGCTAATACTATCCAACAGCCTAATGCTCCGGCAGCCTTACTTTGATAACCGATAGCCATAGCAACACTTTCTTTGCCTTCAACTTTGCTTGCTGAGCAGTCGCCTGTATTGGTGCTTGCTGAGCAGTTGCCTGTATTATCATCGCTATTTTTCACTCGATCTAAAATAAATTTCACGCCTGCTTTTATGAAATCACCCAAGCTAAGCTCTGCTCCTATATGTAACTTTTTAGTGCAATACTTTTCGCTAAGGTCATTATTATGCTGTAGCCTATTAATACGACTAAACCTACCATCGCTATTGCTATCTTTGTTTCCATTTTTTCAACTCCTTAACTTGTTTTTCTACGTGGTACACTGAAATACTTAATAACTGCACTTATCTCAGCCATTTTTTCTTTGCCAAAATCACAGCTAGGAAAATCTGGTCTGTTGTAAAGATTTTGAACAGTATTAAGACTCCAGCCTGTTAATTCTGCCATTTCACGTATGCTGATAAACCTAAGAACCTTAGTGTTCTCAGAGAGTTGCTTTTGCAAGGTCAATAGTTCCTTAAACTTCTCAATTTCCTTGTCTAGATCGTAATCTGGCTCAAATCCTATTCTCATTTTTTCTCACCTCCTCTGTTAATTAATTTGTTGTTTTCTTTGATATTTTGTGGTATTATTTAGAAACACTATATACGAAAGGAGAATTATCCTTGAAATATTTTGAACCACCAAAGCTTGTACAAGGAAAAAGCATCCCCATTCTTGAATCTGAATTTAAACAACGAAAAGAAGAATACGAGCGTAAACGTCAATTTCGTCACGATTGGATAATTGCAACCGTTAGTGCAATAAGTGGTGCAATATTTGGCTTTCTTGCATCTTTGGTATTTTGGCTTATTGAAAAATAGTCTTTCCTATCCAAAATCCTATTAGAAAGCCATTCAGGACTATTAATACAACCGATATTACCCTCCAAAAACGATATCGACTTTGATACTCATTGATTTTTAGATTTAAGTATTCAATGTATTTTTTGTGTTTCTTCTTCATTTTCTATCACCTCCTCTGCTCATTTTTTTAATCACTTATGAGGCTGATAGACTATCTATATCAATAAGATAGTCTATAGACTTGTGGAACATAGATGACATTTTCAAGCACTTACTTAATGGCAAGTCACCCTTTTCTTCCCAAGAATAAAACGTGTTTTTAGAAATGCCTAATTCTTTGCAAAATTGTTCAATCGTCCAACCTTTGCGAGAAATCTCTGCTCTAATATTATCAAACGATATTTTCATTTTTTCGCCTCCTTATTTGCACTAAAAGTGTTGATTATGTAATTATTATAACACTTTTAGTGCAGTTGTCAACACTAAAGGTGCAAAATAATAAACAATTTTTAGTAATATAATTTGTGCAAAATCACGAATTGTGCACTATTCGTTGACTTTTTTACACTTTTTGTGTATGATTATAGTTGAGGTGATAAAATGTGCGGAAGTAGATTAATAGCTTTGCGTAAAGCAAGAGGATTAAAAATTGAAGATGTTGCTTCTGAATTAGGAGTATCGGCTAGAGCTTATTATAGTTACGAAAATGATGAACGAGATCCCAGCACGCTTACTCTTGCGAAAATAGCAATTTTTTTTGGAGTGTCAGCTGATTATTTAATAGGTATTGAAAATAAAATAAGCCCATCACAAAATAGCGATGAGCTTAATAATATTATGAATTTAGTTACAAAACTAGGAGACGAAGAACTGTTATTGCTTAGGGATTATCTGAAGTATCTGTATTGGAAGTTGGAACAACGTAATCATAATTAGACTTTGCATTCTGATTATGTCTTAGTTCATTAATTGCTTTTATATAGTATTTTATTTCTTTAATAACAACTTTTCTTTCTTGTTTTGTCATAACATTCAACCTTCTTTATAATATATTTAGAACGTATGTTCTTTAAGCATATTATAAAACATAAACATTCGTTTGTCAACAGTTGTTAATGCGTTTTTTAGTACAGCGAAAATATTATAATTATCATAGATATGTAATTATGAATAAATGCATTAAATAAGGAGTTGAAATAAAAGTTACAGCTAAATTTTATTATAAATAATGTCAACTGGAGGAAGTTTATATGAAAAAATATTTTTTTACAAAACTGATGATATTTTTACTTGGAGTAATATCCTTGTTTTGGATATTGGGTAGTATAGCTATGTTTGCAAGTACAGATCAAACACTAAGCGATCGAATGGGTGGAGGAATTTTATTTCTTATATTAGCTATTATTTTTGTTATTTCATTCCTCATAACATTAAATAAGTATTGTAAAAACACTAAAGCAGATAGAGTATCTAAAAGAGAGCATCAGAAACTTATTCAAGAAGAACAAATGCAATTAAAATATAAGGAAATTTTAGATCATAAAGAAAGAATAAATAAACTTACTGTTGATAATTTAGTTAGAGAGAAACATATAGACAATATAAAAGAACAAGCTCAGAAATCCATTGAAGTGGAATCAAATAAGGAATTAAAACCACAACGACAAATGCAAACAGAACAATTAAATCCTGCTGAAATTTTACTGTTAAAAATTGATTCTATATCAACATCTGGAATTTACTTTGAAAACATCGCCTGTAGGTTGCTAAAAGCAAATGAATTTGAAAACATAAGAAATACACCTGCCTCCGGAGATTATGGAATTGATATTTTAGCTGAAAAAGATGGTATAAGTTATGCTATTCAGTGTAAATGCTATTCAAAGAACATCGGTAATAAAGCCGTTCAAGAAGCCTTTTCGGGCAGTCAGTTTTATAATTGTATGATTGCTGTGGTTTTTACAAATAGTTATTTTACAAAGGCAGCAATTGAAACTGCAAAAGCAACGAAAGTTCTTCTTTGGGACAGGGACAAACTTATGCAAATGATTAATTCTCTAAGCGATAGTGATTTAAAAGAATTAACAAATACAAATGATATTCAAATATAGTAGAAATATTGTATTTAACAAAGGAGAAATACATATGACAAAAACATTAAGTATTATAACATCAATCATTATGGTAATAAGTTTATTTACTACCATTATCTCAGCACAAGCGGCAGGTTATTATAATTGTGGGGATTATCGTATATATATGACAGATATTCCTGTCGGAGACTGTATTATAGCATCTTATAGTGGTAGCGAAGCATATCTTGAAATACCAGAAGTAATCAGCAACGGACTTATTTCCGGAACAGTTCGTCAGATTGATGGCATTCGTTATAATAATTCTTTAATAAGTGTAACAATACCTAACACTGTTGAATTAATAGCTATAAGTACGTTTGAATACTGTATTAACTTAGAAAAAATCACTATTCCCCCATCTGTAAAGGAAATAAGGGAACTTGCTTTCAGAGGCTGTGATAAGCTGACTATTTACGGATATACTAATACAACAGCAGAAGCATACGCCAAAGAAAACAATATACCTTTTGAAAGCATTGGCGTTTATACTGAGCCTACTACTTCTCCTACTACAGAAACGTCTAATAAAACAACAAACCCCACTCATACACCTACAACAAAAACTACACCTACAATTAAAACTAAAAAAGCTGTAATAAAAAAGGTTATAGCAACTAAGAAAATGACTTTAAAAATCACTTGGAAAAAAGTAAGTGGAGCAAAGGGTTATGAAATAAAGCTAGCTACTAACAAAAAATTCACTAAAAACAAAAGAACATTTAAAGTTAAAAAGGGTACTTCTACAAGCAAGGTTATCAAAAATCTAAAGAGCGGCAAGAGATACTATGTTAAGCTCAGAGCTTACAAAAATGTAAAAGTAGACGGATATACTGTTACTGCAAATGGACCTTGGTCTGTTATTAGAATAAGCAAAAAGATTAAGTAAATAAAAACGCCCCTGCTGAGCTGCAACTCAACAGAGGCAGGAAGTGACAAATTAACCCCCGAAACATAAAGGGCTAATTATGCCCTTTTATTTTAGCATAACATTTTTTGTATGTCAAGATAGGAGGAAAAAATAATGGGAAGAACTAAAAGCAGGGCTAACGGAGACGGCACTTTCTTTTATAATGAAACTAAAAAACTGTGGGTAGGACAGATAACTTTAGGCGTTCAGGATAACGGCAAGCTAAAAGAATTACTAAGTACGGTAAAACGAGAAAAGAAGTTAAAGAAAAAATTGAGGATTATAAGTCAGAGCTTGGTGGTAGGGAAGTACCAAACAAGAACAGCATTACACTAGTTGAGTTAATGGAGCAGCTTGCCCAGCAGAGCTATGATCTAAACGAAATATCAGAATCAACGTATTACCGAAAGAAAGAGACAATTAAGATATATAAAAAGCATAACATTGCAAATATGCCTATTCAAAAGCTCACTGAGCAGGACGTGCTAGAGTTTTATAAATCAATCACAAACTACTCAAATTCCGTAATAGGGAAGCTATGCGGTATTCTGAAGTCCACGTTAAAAGAAGCTATACGGCTGAGAATAATCAATATAAATGTTGCAGAATATGCCAAGCTGCCTAAGTCAGATAAACCTGACAAAAAGGTAGAAGCATTTACAATAGACGAGCAGAAAGAGCTGATTAAGGCATTAAACACAGGAAATGTTTTATACAAAAATCAGTTATTGCTTAGTATGTACACAGGAATGAGAATGGGCGAGATAAACGCTTTAACCTTTGATTGTATTGATTTAGATAACAACAAAATAGAAGTTAAGCGCACCATAGCACGCGGTGAGAAAGGAAAGCCAATGCTAGGTAAGACGGCTAAAACAAAAGCCGGGCAAAGAACTATAATGCTTAATGACATAGCTAAAAGAATTATAAAGGCGTCTCTATCTGAAGCAAAAGACAACAAAGACAACTTGATTTTTTTAGATAAAAGTGGTAAACTTGTAGCAACTGCACAAGTTAATAGTGAATTGAAAAGGCTTTGTCAAAAACATAATATCGGTAAGGGTTGGAACGTCAATCAACATATGTTAAGGCACACTTATGCAACTAGGTGTATAGAAAGCGGAATGCCTGCTACTGTGTTGCAAAAGATACTAGGACACACCGATATAAGCACCACATTAAATACATATTGCGATGTATTTGCAGAGTATGAAAGACAGAATGTAGATCAGAGTTATGACTACTTTGTAAAGTCTGGTCTTGTGTTGCAGTAGGTACTGCAATTATGATTATTTTTCTTAAAGTTTGTGTATTTTTAAAATTATTTTGAATTTAAAATTTACGGTTTTACCGAGTGTAAACGTTCATATGTCCTATCACCTTGAACTAAAATATTGTATCTTCTTTCTCTTCCACCAGATTTAAAAGCACGATGTAAGCCTATTTATCGTGCTTTTTTTGTTTACCTCTTATTTTTTATACAATTTATAAGATTCTGTTCAGCCTGCTCCCAATTAATCATGCAAAGCCAATCGTCAACATAAGCCGCTCTGACATTGTAATGTTTTAGGTAATATGCGTGCTCCCATACGTCGATGCACAGAATAGGACATAAGCCCTGCTCTATGGGACTGTTCTGGTTAGGAGTGGTAACGATTTTCAGCCTATGACGGCTATAAACAAGCCATGCATAGCCGGAGCCGAAAACCGAAAGCGCCGCCTTTTTTAACTCAGCTTCAAAATTGTCAAAGTCTGAGAAGCATTGCTTTATAGCCTGAGCAAGTCTGCCGTTGGGTTCTTTTTGGGCTGGGTTTGTAAGACCGTTAAAATAGAAACGGTGATTATAAACTCCGCCTGCGTTGTTGCGTATAGTTGTTTGAAGCTGTTTTGGAAGTCTGCCTGAGACTTTTATAAGCTGTTCAAGAGACAGTTTTTGCAATTCGGGGTGTTTCTCTAATGCGGCGTTTAGATTATCAATATAGGTCTGAAGATGCCTGTCGTGATGTAAATACATTGTCTTTTCATCTATAAACGGCTCAAGAGCACTGTAATCATAAGGCAGTGGTGTGTTTACAAACGGATAGTTGTTGTTTTCCATATAATAACCCTTCTCATATTTTTTAATAAATATATGCTTTGCGATAAATAATATGACATATGAAGGAAAATTAAAATATGAAAAAATTGACTTATGATTTCAAGCGTGATATAATGTAAATATACTTATAATATTGGAGGAATTATATATGGCTTTTTGTTCACAATGCGGCAATAAGCTTGCTGACGGAAGTAAGTTTTGCGACAAATGCGGTGCTCCTGTAGACAGCGGCACTGCTTCTCAGGATTCTAACAATAAAACGAAGAATTTTTCTGAATCTGTTGAGGATTTGGGAGCTAAAATTGCCGATTTTAATAATACACCCGATTACACATCTGAATACGATCAAACGGATATAACAAATAACAAGGCGCTTGCAGCTTTAGCTTACATTGGCATTTTGGTGTTAATTCCGATTTTGGCTGCGCCGAACTCAAAATTTGCAAAATTCCATTCAAATCAGGGCTTGACCCTGTTGATCGTAAATGTTGTTTTGAGTATCGCTTTATCAATTATAAGAATCGTTATGAACGCTATCGCTGACCCGTTGGGTAAAATTTTCTCAGTTATTACTTGGGCGATAGGCATCTTAATTATTGTTTTGGCAATTATCGGTATTATAAACGCCGTTCAGGGAAAAGCTAAGGAACTTCCTATTATAGGCAAAATCAAGCTGTTGAAATAGATTATACCCTGCATTTTTGCAGGGCGTTATATTTATACAAATAAAAATGACCGCTTACGCTGTAAATTCAAGCCTAAACGGTCATTTGTTTTTTTATTTTATTCTTCGTCGCTGTCAGTTACATCCTCGCCGTAGAGCCCTGCAAGGAAAATACTCAATTGATTATCGTTCATATTTAATATATCTTCCTTTGTGTAGCCCATTTCTTTTAAATCGTCATCTGTGATTCCCATAGAGTCGAGAAGCTCTAAAATATATTCGTCTGAAGAATCAGAATTGTTCAGAGAATTAATAAGCGTATCTTCAGAAACCTTTTTATAATTCTTGATTTTTTTATAGTAGCTGTCGTCACTTTCAAGTGAAATGCTTTCTATGTTTAAATACGAGTCGATTTTCATTTCCATAACCTGATGAACATACTGTATTATTTTAAGCTCCTGATTACTGAAAAAGTATGAAACAGTCTGATTTGAACTGTTTGAATCGGTGAACTCGTATCTCTCTCGAATATATTCTTCATTATTATAGCTAACGCTGTAGGTATCCTTGTAATTAAGCAAGTCTTTTGACGGGAAATATGTGTCGATAGTAGATTTTATGTTTTGCGCGGTCTTGTTCTTTGAAACAGCATATAGTTTGTCTTTAGAATTCAAAATATATGCAGTACCGTCTGCTACAAGGTATTCCTGATAAGACGATACCGTCTGAACAGAGTAGTAATAATTATTTTCATCTTTTACTGATATCGTTATTGGACTTTCGGTAATAAGTCCCATTGTACCTGATTTAAGCATACCCTTTATAGTATACACCTTGCCTGAAATTATTTTCTCTATAGAGTCTATATAGCTTGTTTTTTCATCGAATACAGAAAGCTCAGTTATTTTTGTTGAATCTTTTGATACGGTCGCGCTGTTGTTTTCATAAGAAGATGTACCTGTTTTATTGGTTTCACAAGCGCAGAGAATTGTTGTTAAAGCGCACAGAACTATTAAAGTAATTGACGATAGTATTTTTTTCATAAAGTCATATTCCTTTCTAATTGAAGTTTAACAGCTTTTAACACAAATGAGTTGTTTAATTCTTAAGTGAATGTAAAGGCGCAGGGATCTGACCTCCTCGATTGATAAATCGAGACGGAGATTCTTTTTTTAGCGCCATAACAGGCGCGTGACCGAAAAGTCCGCCCCAGTCAAGCTCGTCTCCTACATCTTTACCGATAGCAGGTATAATTCTTACCGCAGTCGTCTTTGTGTTTACCATACCGATCGCCGCTTCGTCTGCAATAATCGCCGCTATTGTGTCAGGAGAAGTGTCTCCGGGAATTACTATCATATCAAGCCCTACCGAGCATACCGCAGTCATAGCTTCCAGTTTTTCGATAGTTAAAACTCCACTTTCAGCTGCCGCTATCATACCCGAATCCTCAGATACAGGTATAAACGCACCTGAAAGTCCGCCAATACTTGAGCAAGCCATTACCCCGCCCTTTTTAACGGCGTCGTTTAAAAGAGCAAGAGTTGCTGTCGTGCCGTGAGTTCCGCAACACTCAAGACCTATTTCCTCAAGAATATGAGCAACGCTGTCTCCGACAGCAGGGGTCGGTGCGAGTGACAGATCAACTATTCCGAACGGAACGCCTAGTCGCTTTGAGGCGGTCACGCCCACAAGCTGACCAATTCTTGTTATTTTATAAGAAGTCTTTTTTATTATATCCGAAATTTCTGTGATATTTGCATCAGGGTATTTTGAAAGTGCAGAACGCACAACGCCCGGTCCTGATACTCCTACATTTATCATACAATCAGGTTCGCCGACGCCGTGAAAGGCTCCTGCCATAAAGGGGTTATCCTCAACGGCATTGCAGAACACAACGAGCTTTGCCGCACCAAAGCAGTTTTTATCTACAGTTTCTTCAGCGCACTGCTTTACAATACCGCCCATCAGCTTGCAGGCGTCAAGATTGATTCCCGTCTTAGTCGAGCCGATATTAACTGACGAGCATACCTTTTCTGTAGACTTCAACGCCTCAGGGATAGAATTTATAAGCTCAATATCACCTGCCGAAAAGCCCTTTTGAACAAGTGCAGAATATCCTCCTATCAAATCGACCCCGACAGCCTGTGCCGCTTTATCCATAGCTAGCGCAAACGGTACGGGCGAGCATTTGCAGGCGGCTGATACTATTGCGATAGGAGTTACCGAAATTCTCTTATTTATAATAGGTATACCGAATTCCTTTGAAATTTCATCTGCGGTTTTTACCAAATCTTTAGCGCATCTTGTTATCTTTTCATAGACCTTCCCACAAGCCTTGTCTATGTCAATGTCTATGCAGTCAAGCAGAGAAATTCCCATTGTAATTGTACGAATGTCAAGATTTTCGTCTTGGATCATACGAATCGTTTCAAGTATATCATATGCGTTAAGCATTACTCAACCTCCAATATCCATTGTCAATTATTATTTATCAACTGATAGACCTGCCGTTGTACAAAGTTATCACATTGTACAAATTCTCCAAAGGCAGCAGAGCCACCGGTAGCTCACCGGTCAATTAAATATGGTGCATACAGTTAAAAACGTCCTCGTGCATTGCGGTTATCGAAAGCCCGAGTTCTTTTCCGAGTTCCGACATTTTATCGCTTAACTCTGCAAAAGGAATATTCAGCTTTGAAATATCTACAAGCATGATCATAGCAAACATATCCTGCAATACAGATTGAGTAACCTCTATAACATTTGCTTTATATTCAGAACAAACTGACGAAACCTTAGCCAGAATACCTATATCGTCTTTTCCTATTACGGTAACTATAGCTCTCATTATTAAACCTCCGCAGTATATTTTTATATTTAAAATAAGTATATCATAAATTAGACAAAAAAGAAATACCTTAAATGGATATTTTTATTATTCGTTTGTAATTATGTTTAAAAAAGGTAATTAACTTTTAATTTTCTGTTTTAGTCATTTTTTGACTAAAATAAAATAATAATATTTATTTGTGATATAATAATTTTGCAAATGAAATAGGAGTAAATTTGAAATCAGGAGGAATTAAAAATGAAAAGTAAAAACACAAATATCAGACATATACATCTTGATATTGAAGAAGAAAAATTTTATAAAATTCATTATGTTTCTGAATATTTTGGACGTTCTCTAAAAGGACAATTGATATATATGATTAACAGTTATATTTCTAAATTTGAAAAGAATATTGGTCCTATTGATATGAATTTTTATAGTGAAAAATTTAAGTAATTATACATAATGACAAAAACAATTTTTTGCTGATATTTAAGTTTGAATAGAAATAAAAATCACAAAATAGTATTGACAAATCTTAAAAAACGTAATACAATGTATTACAGAAGGAGCTGATACTATGACTATTTCGGTAAGATTAAATGATGAAGATACTGAGCTTTTTAAAAAATACGCGGAGCTTAATAATATTTCCTTATCGGACTTAATCAGAAATGCGGTAATGGAAAAAATTGAAGATGAATATGATTTAAAGTGCTATGAGGAAGCCATTGCAGAACACAGAAAAAATCCTATAACCTATTCTATTGATGAAGTTAAAAAGGAGCTAGGTTTATGAATGGTTACAGGGTAGTTTTTTCTGACAGAGCATTAAAGGATCTGAAAAAATTAGACAGACATACAGCGTCATTGATTATAGGGTGGATCGAGAAAAATCTTGAGGGATGTACAAATCCACGAAGTTTTGGCAAAGGCTTGACAGCTAACAGGTCGGGTCAATGGCGGTATCGCGTTGGAAATTACAGGCTGATTGCCGAAATTGAAGATGAACAGGTTACAATCTTAGTTTTAAATGTTGGACACAGGCGAAATATCTATGATAAATAAGAAAACATTCACATATTAAAACCGGCTAGGTTATCCTTGCCGGTTGACTTTTTTATGAATATATTATATAATCTAGCTATATAGTATGATTTAAGGAATGAAGGCATATGAAAATTTCTACAAAGGGAAGATACGCGCTAAGGCTTATGGTGGACCTAGCGGCTAATGATAATGGCGAATACACTTCTTTAAAGGTCATTTCGCAAAGACAGGGTATTTCAAATAAATATCTTGAGCAGATTATAACTATACTTTCCAAGGCGGGATATGTAAAAAGCGTGCGCGGTTCCAGCGGTGGATATAGGCTAGCTAAAAGCCCTAAGGATTACACTGTCGGAATGATAATCAGACTTACCGAGGGAAGTCTGGCACCTGTAGCTTGTCTTGAGGGTGAGGAAAACGACTGCGACAGAAGCGAATCGTGCGTTACATTGTATGTATGGAAAAAGCTATATGAGGCTATCAACAATGTTGTTGACAGCATTACCCTTGAGGACTTGGTTGAAATGCAAAAGAACTTAAACGGCGGAAATTATGAGATATAACTAAATATAGTATTTAAGAATAATTATGAATTTGAGCGTAGTATGTAAAAACCGTACTGCGCTTTTTATATTTGTTTAATGGTCTGAAAGTTATAGTAAAAATATACAAATGATTTGTACTTTGTTTGTACAAGCCTACAAAATTCATGAAAAACCAGCATGAATACAATTTTTGTGTTATAATAGTAAATAATGGATAATATTTATTCATTATTACATTTATTAAATATTTTATACGAGGAGGAATAATAATGAAAAAATTCAAGAAGTTATTGTCTTATGCTGCAGCTGCAACATTAGCAGTTACAGGTATTGTAGGAGGAGCATCCTTAGGCGCTAACGCTGTGGACGACCTTATTATAAATGGCGGTCCGTATACAGGTGATGAAACCTATATTGCTACATACAATAGTGCTGACTATTATCATCAGACAGCATTTGTACTTCAGTTCAAGTATGATGTTGTAGGAGAGCCTTCAGCACCTCAACCTGGCGAGCCTGATCTCGGATACAACGATACTTTTGAATTTCTTGTTTTCGATGAGGATTTTAATGGTTGGAATAGGACTAATGTAGGTCCAACAGGTTATGATTTAGGTGTAAGCTATATTAAGCCTGAAGAGGATGTAGTTTACACAGTAGAAGTTCCTATCGAAGTAATTGAAAGCAAACTTTCAACAGGTCAAACACCTTTTGGTATCAACATTCAGACAGGTGCACAGCTTGGTACTTCAGAAGTAACAATTGTTTCACTTAAGTACAAAGATACCGAATATGTTCAAACTCCGTTTACAATTACAGGTTATTGGACTAAGGGTACATCAAGCGAAATGACTGTTGATCCTGCTGGCGCAGCATATGTAAATGCCAATGAGAGCAATATTCTAGTTTCTGCACTTGACCTCAGTAACTGGTATAATCCAACTGTTGAAGTTACAGTAACTTATGATGAAACAAGTGATGATTTTGTTCAGGCTGAAATCTTACTCCCAACAGGTAAAACTGATCCGGGAACTCTGGGCGAAATTTATGAGACACAAGATCCTAACTATGTTAAGCCAGTGGCAGGAGAGCATACATATGTAACCGAAATTCCTAATACAACCACAAAATTTATAGCTGCATACGATCAATGCACAGTTACAAAGATTTACGTGTATGATAATAACGCAGGTCTTGAAGATAACCCTGTATCAGGTGAAGCAGCTGCAACTATCTCTCAAAACATGGGTCTTGCTTGGAATTTAGGTAATGCACTTGAAGTTGTTGATGCTGAAGGCAAAGTAAATGAAAAAGCTACTGGTATTGCAAAAGCCACCATGAAGCTTATTCAGGCTGTAAAGGCTGCTGGTTTTAACACAATTAGAATACCTGTTTCATTCATAAATATGGTTGGTGAAGACGGCAATGTAAATGACGATTACATGGCTAGAATTCAGCAGGTTGTTGACTATGCATATGATATGGGTATGTATTCTATAGTTAGCTTGCATAGTGATAGTATGCCGACCGTTAATGGTAGTTGGATAAATATCGATGCAACTGGCACAGCATTTGATGACATACTAAATAAGTATGGTGCTTTATGGACAGAAGTAGCTACTGCATTTGCCGGCTATGATCAAAAGGTATTATTCCAGGCTGGTAGTGAGTTTCAGGGTTCTGCCGGTACTTATGCACCACCAACGCAAACAGAAACTGATAATATAAATACTCTTATGCAAACATTTGTTAATGCTGTACGTAATGCAGGCGGAGCTAACACGGACCGTGTATTATCACTTGTAGGTTATCTCAACAACATTGACTATACTGTAGCTGGATTAAAAAAGCCTACAGATACAACATATGATAGATTAATGTTTTCTGTAGGCTATTATACTCCATCTGACTTTAATTTTGGCGGATACGATGGTGGTAGTGACTATTCAACAACATGGGATGAAAACGGTGTATATGGAAAAACATACATGAATAGCCAGTTTGAAAAGATAACCAATTTTGCATCTGGTTTAGGTATGCCTGTAATGATAGATGAATATGGTCCTGCATTTAAGAACAATATTTATCAAATAGCCAATTATTGCTACTGGTTAAATTACTATGCTGCTTTATATGGTATAGTAACTGCATACTGGGATAATGGTGTTACTGGTGAATTAGGTACAGGTTTATTTAATAGATCAACTAATACTATTACTACAAATGGTCAGGCTATTGTAGATGCAATTGTTGATGGTTATAATGATGGGCGTTAAATATATTGCTAATAACAATGCCATTTGAACTTTAGGGTTCAAGTGGCATTCTTTTTGTATTAAATAATCTTTACTGCTACTAGTAGCAAAAACTATACAGCTATATTTAATTTGTCTGCACTATTCATCAAGCGCCTTTTTCATAAAATCCTCAGTTGATATTCCGCTGGCTCGGTTGTATCGGTTAAGACGATAAAGACAGTCCTCGTCTTTTGAAATATAATTCATCTTACCCTCTACTCCAAAGCTGACCTTAAATCCGCAGGCTTTAATAAATTTTGTACTGTCATCAGACACAGCGCCATATGGGTAGACGTATGTATTAGGTACTATCTCGCAGTTGGCTTTTATTTTATCCATAAAGCTGAGAGTGTCTGACATAAAAGCAGAACGGTAATCGTCGTAGCTTTCATTACCCATTCTCTTAGCACCAACTCTTTTTGCCATAGTGTGAAAATTATCCGAGTGACAGGCTATTTCCACCCGTCCGCTGGTGTAAGCATCCTTGCAGTCTTTCCACGACATATACGAGTAATTCGGGTTTGGATCATTTTCTGCTGTCGCCTTGTCGCAGAACGCTCCCACAACTGCAAAAACAGCTTTCATATTATACTTGGACAACAGCGGAAGAACGTAATACATATTGTTATAGCAGCCATCGTCGAAGCTCAAAATCACCGGCTTTTCAGGAAGCTCTTTATCCGAATACACATAAGAAATAAGGTCTTGACACAGTATAGGCGTGAAGCCGTGTTCTTTTAAGTAAAGCATATCGCTTTCAAGCTCAAGAGGTGACAAAACATAATCCCCCTGCTTGCTTTCGTCTTTTAAGATTGAATGATACATTATAATAGGCAGCTTTACGCCTCTTATACTTTCTGCAAACGCAGAGCAGGCATAAACCAAAACTGAAACTAACACTGCTCCCGAAATAAACAAGGAAAGCATTTTTAATATTTTTTTTACAGAAACGATTTTAAACATTTGGTCACTCCCTGATGCTAAACGCTATAATACTATAATATTAGAATGTTAGTGTAATTATTTGTATTATTCTTGTTTTTGATAATTTAATATGCTATAATTATGAAAAGAATCAAAAACAGGTGAAATATTATGGTAAAGCGAATAGGTATTTTAACAAGCGGAGGAGACTGTCCGGGTCTTAACGCTACTATCAGAGGCGTTGCAAAGGCTTGTTATCAGAAATTCGGCGTTGACGGCGTTGAAATTATCGGTATTCAAGACGGATACTCAGGGCTTATAAACAACCAGTGCAAGCTGATGTCGCCGTCTGATTTTTCGGGAATTCTCACTCAAGGCGGAACTATTTTCGGAACAAAAAGAACGCCGTACAAGATGATGCAGGTCATTGAGGAGGATAACATAAACAAAGTAAAGGCAATGAAGCAGACCTACAAAAAGCAGAAGCTTGACTGTCTTTTAACGCTTGGCGGAAACGGAACTCACAAGACGGCAAATCTTCTCTCGAGCGAAGGGTTAAACGTGATAGGACTTCCTAAAACCATAGACAACGACATCTGGGGAACAGACGTTACCTTTGGCTTTCACTCTGCCGTTGACATTGCCACCGACGTTATAGACAGGCTTCACACAACGGCTAACTCTCACGGAAGGACTCTTGTAGTTGAAATAATGGGAAACAAGGCTGGCTGGCTGACGCTCTACTCGGGAATAGCAGGAGGAGCGGATATAATAGTTATTCCTGAGATACCGTTTAATATAGATAAAATCTGCAAAGCAGTTGAAAAGCGTGCAAAAAGGGGAAGCGCCTTTTCGATACTGGCTGTTGCAGAGGGTGCGTTCGATGAGGACGAAGCAAAGCTCAAGAAAAAAGAGCGTGCAAGAAGAAGAGCAGAGGCAGGCGAAACGACAGCTACAAACAGAATTGCCAAAGCTATCGAGCAAAACACAGGCTTTGAAACAAGGGTTTGCGTTCCGGGTCATATGCTTAGAGGCGGAAGCCCGTCCGCTTACGACAGAGTTCTGGCAACAAAGTTTGGCTGTCACGCGGCTAATCTTATAGAGCAGGATAAGTACGGCTACGCAGTTGCTATGAAGAATAATATAGTCACCGAAAACAAGCTAGAAGATGTTGCAGGCAAGACAAAATTTGTACCTGTTGACGACCAGCTGGTTCAGACAGCCAGAGACATAGGAATTTCCTTTGGCAATTAACCAGCGAGCCGGCGTGACGCCGGATGCTCTGCCCAATTAGAGGCAAGAAGCAAGAGGCAAGAATCAAGATGCAAGAGACAAGAAACTAGAGGCAAGAGACTAGAGGCTAGAGGCTAGAAAAATTTTAAGATAAATTTGCTTTTTAAAGAATAATAATGTATAATAATTTTATTGCATTAAAATTAATTAATTTGGAGGTAAAATATTTATGTTAGTTTCGGCAAAGGAAATGCTAAACAAAGCAAGAGATGGTAAATATGCAGTAGGTCAGTTCAACATCAACAATCTTGAATGGACTAAGGCTATTTTACTTACCGCACAGGAGCAAAACTCGCCTGTTATTCTCGGAGTTTCAGAGGGCGCAGGAAAGTATATGTGCGGTTATAAGACGGTCGTAGGAATGGTAAACGGAATGTTAGAGGAGCTTAATATCACAGTTCCTGTTGCACTCCACCTTGATCACGGCTCATACGACGGAGCAAAGGCTTGTATTGAAGCAGGCTTCAGTTCGGTTATGTTCGACGGCTCACATTATCCAATCGAGGAAAACATTGAAAAGACAAAGGAGCTTGTAGCGGAGTGTGAAAAGCTTGGTCTTTCAATTGAAGCAGAGGTCGGCTCGATAGGCGGAGAGGAAGACGGAGTTATCGGCGCAGGTGAATGTGCAGACCCAAATGAGTGCAAGGCTATAGCTGATTTAGGTGTTACAATGCTTGCAGCAGGTATCGGAAACATTCACGGAAAATATCCTGAAAACTGGGCAGGTCTTTCATTTGAAACTCTTGCCGCTGTCAAGGAAAAGGTAGGAGATATGCCTTTAGTTCTTCACGGCGGAACAGGAATCCCTGAGGATATGATAAAGAAAGCAATCTCTTTGGGAGTTGCGAAAATCAACGTAAATACAGAATGTCAGCTTGCTTTTCAGGAGGCTACAAGAAAGTATATAGAAGAAGGCAAGGATAAGCAGGGTAAGGGCTTCGACCCGAGAAAGCTGCTTGCTCCGGGCTTTGAAGCTATTAAAGAAACCGTTAAAGAAAAAATGGAGCTTTTCGGTTCAATAGGCAAAGCGTAAATATAAATCTAAGTTCATACCGAGTGTAGCCTAGTCACCACTCGTTAATAAAAACAGGGATAATACTGAAATTAAAGGCGTATCCTTGTGGTACGCCTTTTTTAGTTTTTTAGAAGTTAGAGATTAGATTGTACAAAGTAAATACATTGTACTAACTCTCCAAAGACAAATTGCGTGCAGGGCTCAGATCTGCTCTTGTCTCTAACAGCAGAAAGGAAAGTGTATATGAAAAATCTAAGTGTAAAAAAAATCGCAATTTTATCAGTAACAGCGGCTTTATATGTCGCAGTAACAATGGCTTTAGGCTCTCTTGCCTACGGCAGTATTCAGTTTCGTATCTCAGAGGCATTGGTGCTTCTCTGCTTTTATAAAAAAGAATACTGCTACTCAATGGTTGTTGGCTGTCTTATCGCCAATATAATAAGCACCGTCGGTGCTATAGATATGATTGTCGGAACATTCGCAACTCTGCTTGCGGTCGTTGTAATAGTCTTGTGTTCAAAATATCTCCCCGAATTTTTTATTAAAAAGTTCGGAATGAGTGAAAATGCCGCTTCGACTGCCGCATTGATAACAGCGTCTCTGTCGCCTGTGGTGTTTAACGGAGTTTTAGTAGGTCTTGAGCTTAAATACGTATTTGACCTACCGCTTTTTCTGTCAATGTGTCAGATCGCTCTTGGGGAGCTTGTATGCGTGACCGTTGTGGGAGTAATTCTATTTAAAATCTTAGAGAAAAACAAAGGATTTATGAAACTGATCAATTTTGAAAAGTAATCAGGTATATATTCTTTACCAATAATCAGTGTAAAATATGATAACTTTAATCGCTTTGCAATAGCAGAGCGATTTTTTACTTTTGAACAAAAAAATAATAAAATTACTTGCAATTTATAGTTAAATAGTATATAATTGCATTATGGGCAGTAGTGTATTTTGTTTAGTATAAATAAAACATATTATATTCTGCAAATTTAATCGAATGGAGAGATAAAAAGGTGAAAACATACGATAATACCAAAATAAAAAATATTGCGCTGTGCGGTCATGCAGGCTCGGGAAAAACCTCGCTGTGCGAGGGGCTTTTATACAAGAGCGGAGCAAGTGAAAGGCTTGGTAAAATTTTAGATGGCAATACTGTTTCTGATTATACAAATGAGGAAATTACAAGAAAATCCTCTGTTTATACATCTCTTTGTACCTTTGAAAGAGACGGTTTCAAAGTAAATATTTTAGATACTCCGGGTCTTTTTGACTTCGCAGGGGAAATGATAGAAGGAATATCAGCCTGTGATACCGCTATGATAACTGTATCGGGAAAATCAGGAGTAAATGTCGGAACGCACAAGGCATATTCAGCGGCGGTTTCTATGAAAAAGCCGAGAATGTTTGTTGTTACAAAGCTTGATTCTGAAAACGCAAACTTCTACAATGTGTTAACTGACCTAAAGGCTGCATTCGGTCCGACAGTATGTCCTGTAGTTGTACCTGTTATAGCTGACAGAAAAATCGTTTCATACGTAAATTTGATAGAGATGAAAGCGTATAAATACGACAGCAGCGGCAACGCCGTTGAAACGGAAATGCCGACATCTGAACTGGGCGACAAGATAGAGTATCGTCTGCAAGGACTAAAAGAGGCTATATCTGAAGCTGTTGCCGAAACAGACGAGGAGCTTTTTGAAAAGTTCTTCAGCGGAGAGGCTTTCACACAAAAAGAGCTCATCGACGGAATACACAAGGGTATGAACGAAGGGGTAATAACTCCTGTGACCTGTGTATCCTCCGCAACTCTGGCAGGCGTTGATATGCTGTTAAAGGAAATATCCCTGCTTCTGCCTGTTTCAACCGACGATGAAACTGCCGTCGCAACTGACAAAGACGGTTCGCCTGTTGAGGTAAAATGTGATATGTCAGAGCCGTTGAGTGCCTTTGTATTCAAAACGGTTGCCGACCCGTTTGTAGGAAAAATGTCGTTTCTTAAAGTTATGTCGGGCAAAATCAAAACAGGTATCGACGCTGTAAACGCTTCAAACGGCAGTACGCTTAAAATAGGAAAGCTGTTTACGCTGGTCGGCAAAAAGCAAATTGAGCTTAATGAGGCAAGCTGTGGAGATATTGTAGTCGCAACAAAGCTTGACATTAATACAAACGACACTATCTGCGATGCGTCAAGAGTTGTAAAATTCGATGCTGTAGACCTGCCGAAGCCTTGCTACCCGATGGCTGTTAAGGCTAAGGCTCAGGGCGATGAAAGCAAGATCTCAAGTGCTGTATCAAAGCTCTTGGAACAGGATCTAACTCTTGAATACTATCAGGATGAACTCACTCACGAGCAGATTTTAAAGGGTTTGGGAGATCAGCATTTAGGCTCTGCGCTTACAAAACTCAAAAACGATTTCGGAGTTGACATTGAACTAACCGTTCCGAAAATTCCTTACAGAGAAACAATAAGAAAGAAAGTCAAGGTTCAGGGAAAACATAAAAAGCAATCGGGCGGACACGGTCAATACGGTGACGTTTGGATAGAATTTGAACCCTGTGTTTCAGACGATTTGATTTTTGAAGAAAAGATTTTCGGCGGAGCAGTACCTAAAAACTACTTCCCTGCTGTAGAAAAAGGCTTACAGGAGTGTATTTCTAAGGGCGTTCTGGCAGGTTTCCCTGTTGTGGGACTAAAGGCTATCTTAGTCGACGGCTCTTACCACCCTGTTGATTCCTCTGAAATGGCGTTCAAGATGGCGGCTACCATAGCATATAAGGAAGGTCTTGCTCAGGCTGACCCTGTACTTTTAGAACCTATCGGAGCATTAAATGTAAGCGTACCTGATGAAAACACAGGCGACATAATCGGTGAGCTTAACAAGAGGCGCGGCAGAGTTCTCGGTATGAACCCGTCGGAGACCGAAAAGGGTATGACAGAGGTTATTGCAGAAGTACCGATTTCTGAAATGAGCGACTTTACTATGCTTCTTCGTCAGATGACTCAGGGCAGAGGAAGCTTTACATTAAAGCAGGAAAGATACGAACAGCTTCCTGCACACTTGGTTGCAAACGTGATCGCCGAAGCGTCGGTAAGCGGGGATTAAATTACCATGCTTTGCAATCTATGTCCACGAGAATGTAATATTGACAGAGAAATTTCCGCAGGCTTTTGCAGAGCCTGCGGAAATCTTGATAATGTCATAGTTTCGAGAGCGGCTCTCCACTTCTGGGAGGAGCCTTGCATAAGCGGAGAAAGCGGCAGCGGTACGGTTTTCTTTTCAAACTGCAATTTAAGATGCGTTTTCTGTCAAAACGCTGAAATAAGCATAAACGGCGCAGGCAAGGAAATATCCTGTAACCGTTTAGCGGATATATTTTTAGAGCTTGAGGAACAGGGTGCGGAGAACATAAACCTTGTAACTCCGACACACTATTCATATCAAATCTTAAAGGCTCTTGATATGGTAAAACACAAGCTGGATATTCCTATAGTGATGAACTGCGGAGGGTATGAGTCAGCGGACACTATAAAGATGTTCGACGGGTATATAGACATTTATCTGCCTGATTTGAAGTACAAAAGCAGTGAAATGTCGAGCAAATATTCCTCTTGCCCTGATTACTTTGAAAGGGCTGTAGATGCATTAAAGGAAATGCACAGGCAAGCACCCAAGCTCGTCTGGGACAGGGGAATAAAAGACGAGGATATAAAAATACTCAAAAAGGGGCTTATAATAAGGCATCTTGTTTTGCCTAACTGTTACCACGACAGCCTCGACATACTCGACTGGCTCAATGAGTGCAGATTTTTGACAAAGTACAATTTTCTGCTTAGTCTTATGAGTCAATTCACGCCCACCGAAGCGTGTAAGGATCACCCTGAGATTAACAGGCGCATCACCACCTTTGAATACAATAAAGTGGTCAGCAGAGCCGGGCAATACGGGTTCAGGGGATTTGTTCAAGAACGTTCATCTGCGCAGGAGGAATATATTCCGCCGTTTGATTTAACCGGAGTAAACTATTAGAAACTAGAAACTAGAAGCAAGACCGCCGAGCCGGCGGTGGCTCTCTGCCTTTGAGAAATTTTATTAATGTTTAACTTTGATAAACGGCAGGCTAGTACATAGATGCAAGAAATTAGAAGCCAGAAGCCAGAAGCAAGATGTTACAATCAGAACTTTGTGGAAAAGATAAAAAGCTGTCAAGGTTAAAAGTTTCCTTGACAGTTTTATTATGCTTTATTTTTAGTCTTTATAACTTCTCTTTTTGTTTGTTAATCCGCTTATATAATCTAAAGATGTGTCGTACAAAATCGCTAACTTCACAGCAAAATCCATAGGTACTTTACTCTCCCCTCGTTCATATCGCTGATACTGTGAAGTATGCATATTTAATAATTTAGATACTTCTGCTTGGCTCATATCTCTATCTTCTCTAAGGTCTTTTATTCTATTGAATATCATAAAATCACCTCTAAATCCACTATAAATCAGTAGGTTTTTTCATTTATCCATTCTAACAAACTCAGGCTTATGCTTTTTAAAATAAGCCAGATACTTAAATCCTGCCCGTTTAACAAGCTCCCCGCACTCGGCTATCCCTTTGCCCAAATCGGAAACTCGGTGTGCGTCCGAGCCGAGAGAGATGATCTCTCCGCCTAAATCACGATACAGCTTTATATACTTAAAATCAGGAAAAGGCTTGCCGTACTTCTGCCTTAGCCCCGATGTGTTCACCTCTATACCCTTTGAATTTTGAATGATGACCTTAAAACACTCCTTAATTATATCGTCGTATTTTGAAATGTCTGTTTTAAGTCCGTACTCTCCCTCTATGTATCGGAGCGTGTAAGTTAAATGCCCTAAAACGTCGAATTTTCCCCAATTGCATAGCTTCAGAAGCTCTAGGAAATAGTCCTCTAACAGCTTGTCGATTTCGCTGTCTGAATAGTTTTCATACTTGATAAAGCAAAAGTCGGGACGCTTCGGAAGCTCGTGCATTGAACCGATTATAAAGTCCAGACGCTTATCCTCAACCGCTTTGTCGGCAATGTCAAAGTCGTGAGTTGCCTGACCAAGCTCAATTCCACAGATAAGATTTATCTTGTCTGAGTATCTCTCCTTCAGCTTTGTTACACAGTCAAGAGATTTGTCAAAATCCTTTCCGAAGCCGTATGTGTCGTGTTCGTTAGGCTCGACGTTATAGTAGTCAATACCATACCAGCGGTTGCACTCGCAATGGTCTGTTATTGCATAAGCCTCAAGACCCAACTCTATCGCCCTCTCAACCATTTGAATAGGTTCGGCGTCGGCATCGGGCGAAAAATGTGTGTGTGTATGGCAGTCGATAAGACCTTTGAGTTCGTTCATTTTATTTCTCCGTTTCTTAATTTATAGTTTATAGTATACCATAATCGCAATAAATTGCAAGAAAGTTAGTCTTTAAGCGTACACAAAAAGTGTTGAAATAATCTTCGGTGTATGATATAATTTTGTATAATGATGAAATAAAACCTCACAGAAAATGGTGATTAAAGATGAGAGTAAATATAAAGCTGTTTATTTTATCGATAATACTCGGAGTGTTGGGCATTTTGCTGCCTTGGTTCTTCGGCGGGATTACTCTGTTCGGTACCGGACTGCTCCCTATGGAGTTTCCTATACTGCTTTGCGGAATGGCATGCGGTTTGGGTTACGGCGGCGTTGTCGGGGCAATAGTACCTATACTGTACTCGCTTATTTTCGGTACAATGGATATATATCCGCTGGGAGTTGCAACAGCCGTTGAGCTTTGCGCTTACGGTGTTTTGTGCGGTCTGCTTTATAAGACGCTGAAGCAAAATGTTTATGTATCCCTGCTGCTTTCTATGTTCAGCGGAAGGGCGATATTCTATATCGTATATTATTTTACTCTCCGCTATGAGGGGAAAGTTTACACAGCCGATATGTTTATAAACGGAGAAGTTTTAAACGTACTTGCAGGAATAGCAATTCAGATTATATTTATACCTCTTATCGTTCTGATACTTAACAAGACGGGTATTGTACACAAAGGCGAAAAGTAAAACACATTATATAAAGGAGAACACACTATGTCAACAGCATTTAAACCGGCGGATATTCTTCTGCCGAACGGCAAAACAGATATGTTTGCGTGGTCGGTCGTTGCCTGCGACCAGTATACAAGCGAGCCTGAATACTGGAAGGACGTCGAAAGAACCGTCGGAGATAAAGCGTCTACGCTCAATATGATTTTGCCTGAGATATATCTTTCAGACAGCGATGTTGAAGAAAGAATACAAAACATACATAAGACAATGGATAAATACTTGTCATTAAACATTTTCAACGAGTACAGAAATTCATATATCTACACCGAGAGGATCCAGAGCAACGGAATACTTCGTCAGGGCTTGGTAGGAATGATAGACCTTGAAGAATATGATTACTCAAAGGGAAGCACTTCCCCTGTTCGTGCGACTGAGGCGACAGTAGTTGAGCGAATACCTCCGAGAATAAAGGTAAGGCGAGGCGCTAAGCTTGAACTTCCGCACATAATGATACTTATAGACGATGAGAACAAGACCGTAATCGAGCCAATAGGTGAGAAAGTTGGCTCTATGGAAAAGCTGTACGATTTCTCACTTATGAAAAACGGCGGAAGTATAAAGGGATACCTTGTTCAAGACGGCCAAAAAGATATGATCGACAGAGCATTAACGGCTCTTGGCGACAAGAAAGCCTTTAATGAAAAGTACGGCTTATCAAACGCTCCTGTTTTACTATATGCTATGGGCGACGGCAACCACTCGCTTGCAACTGCAAAAGCGTATTATGAGGAACTCAAGGCAAGCAATCCTGATAAAGATATGTCTCTACACCCTGCAAGATACGCACTGGTTGAGATAGTCAATCTACACAGCGCGGCTTTGCAGTTTGAAGCTATCCACCGCATTGTCACAGATGTTGACTGCGACGATTTGCTGGCAAATCTTAAATCTGTGCTTTTGCTTACTGAAACGGACAGTGGTTCAGGTCAGGCATTTACATATGTTTTCAAGGGTGTTAAAAAGAAGGTGTTTATAAACAATAAGCTTTCAAATTTAACTGTCGGCTCACTGCAAGCAGTATTGGACGATTATATTAAAGAAAACGGCGGAAAGGTAGATTATATTCACGGAGCAGATGTTTTGGAAAAGCTGGCTCAGGCAGATAACAGCATAGGTTTCATACTTCCCGATATGCTTAAATCGGAGCTTTTCCCGACCGTTATTAAAGACGGCGCTCTGCCGAGAAAAACATTCTCTATGGGTCACGCTGAGGATAAGAGATTTTATATAGAGTGTAGGAAAATTATAATGGATAATTGATATTGGATAATGGATAAATCAATAAGCAAAAAAGTGTTCGGAAAAAAACGAACACTTTTTCTATTCTCTAACTTCTAACCTCTAACCTCTATATCCGTTATCATATCCACACGTCTCTTGTGGCGTCCGCCGAGAAACTTTGTTTTCAAAAAGACATCGACAAGCTCGATTGCAAGACCTTTGCCTACAACTCTTCCGCCCATACAAAGAACATTAGCGTCGTTGTGCTGCCTTGTCAGCTTTGCCGAATAGTAGTCTGAACAGCAAGCCGCCCTTATTCCTTTGACCTTATTTGCGGCGATTGAAATTCCTATACCTGTTCCGCAGACGAGTATCGCCTTTTCAATAGCTCCGTTTACTACATCTGCGCAGACCTCTTTTGCCTTTTGCGGATAGTCGCACTTCTCTCCGCTCATACAGCCGTAGTCTTTATACTCTATCCCGTTTTCCTTGAAATATTCAACTACAGCTTCTTTTATTTCAATTCCTGCGTGGTCGTTGCCTATTCCTATCATAATTTTTCTCCTTAAAATATTGTGTCGGTTTCTTGCCTCATATATCTGTAAGTTATTACATTCAATAATTATTTATTATCCTTTTCCTTGTCTCTCTCCATAGTTTCACTAATTGCCCGATTAACAAATTTGTTTAATGAGCCGTCATACTTATTTGCGTGAGCCGATATGTTCTCTCGTTTCCCTTTAGGAACTCTTATATTAATATTATCATAATGATTTTTATTATATTTATTAATTGCTCTTTTTTGAGCTTTACTAACTGGCATATTCATCAGTCCTTTTCATTATCTCTCTCCATAGCTTCATTGATTGCTCTGTTAAGAAATTTGTTCAACGATCCATCATGTTTAATTGCATGAGACTTAACTACTTCCTTTTCACCCTTAGGAAGCCTAAGATCAATCCTGTCATAATGATTTTTATTATACTTTGCATTCGCTCTAATTTTCGCTTTACTAGCTGGCATATTTTTTCACCTTAAGTAATTATTTATTAATAAAATCACATTTAATCAAAAATTATTGTACCTAGTCGAAAAGGAGAGTTCTTGCCTCTTGCCTCTAAAATTCTTGCCTCTTATAGCCCAAAGGCAGCACTGAATGCAACGTCACCGTTGCCTTACCGTTCTTACTTTTTGTTTCTTGTATCTCGGTACTAGCCTGCCGTTGCACAAAATAAATACATTTTACGAACTATCCAAAGGCAGCACTGGATGCAACGTCACCGTTGCCCGCCGTTGTACAAACTATAACACTTGTCATACTACCCAAAGGCGGCAGAGCCCCCGCTGGTTCAGCGGCGGCGGTCTTTTTCCGCTTTTGTTATCTGCAAATAGCTTGCGTTGAGTTTTGAAGCGTCATCAAAAAGGCTTTCGTCATTAAGCGCTATCATACATAAAGAACTTGCATTTTGAAGTCTTTTTCCGATAGGAGCCAATACGACGCTTTCATCGTCATTAAACAAGCCGTCTTTGATTTCTTTTGCATTATCGCCGACAAGGATTATACTCTCAAAAGCATTATCCTGCCTGTATTTCAGTATATCATCGTTACTGCAAACAGTATCGTCGTAAATACATTCAATCTTTTCAGCGTAAATTTTGTACGCTCCGAAATAAGACACATTCGGTCTTGCCCTCATAACTGAAAATACGATTTTCCCGTCACGCTCTCCGCTGCATACATTCATAGCAAGCGATTTCAATGTCGAGATACCTGCGCACTTTTTGTTATCCTTAAAGCATAACCCCTTTACCGCCGAAATACCTATTCTAAGACCCGTATAGCTTCCCGGCCCGTTTGCAACAGCAACAGCGTAAATGTCAGCGAGAGTTAAATCGGCGTCAATTAATAGCCTTTTCAAAATCGGGAGCAAAACCTGAGAATGGGTAAGCTCGGTTATAACGGTGGTGTTTGCCAAGATCCTGTCCTTGTCCGCAACGGCTAAAGACGCTATTTTTCCCGAAGTGTCAACGCCGAGAACTATTTTTGATTTTTCATCTTTTTTATTCAAAGCGTTCATCTCCGATGATTTCAATTTCCCTTTCGTTTTCACTAAGCCTTGTGATTTTAATGTATATGGTATTCTCGGGCAGTGCGTCTGAAATGTTTTCGCTCCACTCCACCGCAAGAATGTTTCTGTCGTTCATATAATCGTAAAAGCCGGTCGTTTCAAGGTCTAGCGAGCTTGTTATTCTATACATATCAAAGTGACACAGCATAATATTGCTGCTGTCAGACCTGTATTCATTTACAAGCGCAAAGGTAGGAGATGTAACCATATCTCCTATCCCAAGACCGATAGAAAGTCCTCTTGTAAAGGTAGTTTTTCCAACGCCTAAGCCGCCTACATAGGCAATAACGTCTCCGCCCTTGAGCTTTTTACCGACGCTTTCTGCAAATTTAATTGTCTCCTCAGGCGAGCTGGTTACTACCTTCATTTTAATTCTCCTGTTATAATTATTTCAAAAGCGCTTCTTCCGAATGGTCATCGTACAGCGGCTCGTTTGACAAAACCTCGTCTATTTTACTGCTTTGGTCGCTGTCGGTTACCGCTTCGGCTGGTTCAGGTTCGTTTTTATCGGCGCTGCCGTCATTCTTATGCCTTACCTTTGTATCAAATCTCTCGATAAACGTAAAATACTTCTGTGCCGCTTCAATTTGATCTATCTCAAACGGACACTCGTCTGCTATCTGCTTTGTATTGAGAGCCGCAACGGTAAACTCTATTATTTCATTGCCGTCGTTATCATAGAATATGGCGTTAGTTTTCATATATCTTATTACAATTCTCGAAACATTGTCAAGAGCAAGACGGATAGGTTCTTCGGCAATAGCCCTGTCGCCTCTGAATTTGATAGGGATAGCATAACTTTCCCACTCTTTAAAAGCGTAGATGAAATACTCATATGTGTATGATTTCTTACCTCTGGCATTTGCAGTCGAGCCTGTTTTATTTGCAAATACTATTGTCAAGTCTTTTACATCTACATCAGGCAGTGCGTTTTCCACAAGAGTGTTTACACGCTGAATGTCACGCTTGAGTTTATGCTTGCGTCTTTTTTTGCCCAGCACTTTAAAGACTATTGCAAACAATATAATTAAAACAACTGCTGCGCATACCGCAAAGAAAATCATAGTTCCCTTTTCACCGAAAATATCTTTCAAAAAGTCCATTTTACATTCTCCGTTCGTATGATTTTTTAATAAAGCCTTAGAAAAGACCGCTTATATTTCCGTTATTGTCGCAATCTATATTATTCGCAGCAGGAGATTTAGGAAGTCCCGGCATAGTCATAATATCACCTGTATACGCAACTATAAAGCCTGCTCCGTTTGAAAGCTTCAAGTCTCGAACCGTTATCTCAAAGCCCTCCGGCTTACCCAGCTTTGTCGGATCGTCAGAAAGCGAATACTGCGTCTTTGCAACGCAAACAGGTATATCAGCATGACCTAACGCCTCGATTTCCTTTATAGCCTTTTCAGCTTGTTTGGTGTAAATAACACCGTCAGCACGGTATATCTCCTTTGAGATTATATCGAGCTTCTCCTTGATTGGAAGTTTCTCGTCATAAAGAGTGTGGAAATTCGTTTCACTACCCTCGCACTTGTCTATAGTATCGCAGACCTTTTGCGCTAAGTCTGTTCCGCCGTCTCCGCCCTTTGCAAAAATCTCAGCGAGAGACACCTCAACACCCATTTCCCTGCAAAAGTCTTTTATGTACTCTATCTCAGCCTCTGTATCAGTGTGAAATCTGTTTATCGCAACCACAACAGGAACGCCGAATTTGTGCATATTTTCAATGTGGGTCTTAAGGTTCACTATACCCTTTTTAAGAGCGTCAACATTCTCTTCGGTAAGCTTATCTCTTGCAACTCCGCCGTTGTACTTGAGCGCGCGGATAGTCGCAACCAAAACTACGCAGTCAGGACTTAGATTTCCGAACCTGCACTTGATATCAAGAAACTTTTCAGCACCTAAGTCTGCGCCGAAGCCTGCCTCAGTAATACAGTAATCGCCCAGCTTCAAAGCCAGCTTTGTCGCACGAATAGAGTTACAGCCGTGTGCAATATTTGCAAAAGGACCTCCATGCATAATTGCAGGATTGTTCTCAAGCGTCTGAACAAGATTCGGCTTAAGAGCGTCCTTCAAGAGCGCGGTCATTGCGCCGCAGCCCTTTAACTGCTTTGCGTAAACGGGATTGCCGTCCAAATCATATGCCACCAGAATACGCTCAAGACGTTTCTTTAAGTCGTCCAAATCCGACGCTAAACAAAGTACAGCCATTATCTCAGTAGCGACGGTTATCTGAAAGCCGTCCTCACGGGGAACGCCGTTTACCTTTCCGCCAAGACCTATATTTATATATCTAAGCGCTCTGTCGTTCATATCAAGACAGCGCTTTATAAGAATTCTTCTCTGGTCTATTCTAAGCTCGTTGCCCTGCTGAAGATGGTTGTCAATAAGAGCGCAAAGCAGGTTGTTTGCAGAGGTTATAGCGTGCATATCTCCGGTAAAATGGAGGTTAATATCCTCCATCGGCACTACCTGAGCGTATCCTCCGCCTGCGGCGCCGCCCTTTATTCCGAACACAGGACCGAGTGACGGCTCTCTCAAAGCCAGAACGGCATTTTTGTTTATCTTAGCCATAGCCTGAGCAAGACCAACCGAAATAGTTGTTTTTCCCTCGCCGGCAGGGGTGGGATTTATTGCCGTAACCAAAATCAGCTTGCCGTCTTTTTTGCTTTCAAGCTTTTTAAATAGAGACTCCGAAAGCTTTGCCTTGTAATGTCCGTAAGGCTCGATATCTTCTTCATCTACCCCTAGTTTTTTGGCGATCTCATTAATTTTCAGCATTTTTGCTCTAGACGCAATCTCAATATCAGATAACATAAAAAACCTCCTAATATATGAAAGTATATTCGCAAATATCTTATCCATACAATACTTATAAATAGTATAACATACATTATCCAATTTTGCAAAAATTTTTTGCATATGGTATAATTAGAGACAAGATACAAGAAGCAAGACCGGCGAACGCCGATGGCTCTTCAGCCTATTATTAACAAAGTATAGCTGTTAGTATCTTGTTTCTTGCCTCTGGTCTCTTGCTTCTAACTATGGGGAGGTAATCAATATGCCCAGATTTTTTGTAAATAAAAATAACATAAATGACGATCATATAACTATAAACGGCGGAGACGCTAAGCATATCGGAAGGTCGCTCAGAATGAAAATCGGAGACGAGCTTATTTTGTGCTGTGAAAAAGTTGACTATAAAACTAAAATTTTAAGTATAAGCGACAATGAGGTGCTTTGCGAGATTCTGTCGCAGTCTGAAATATGTTCAGAAGCAAATATGGACCTCACATTATATCAGGCAGTGCCAAAAGGCGATAAGCTAGAATTTATCATACAAAAGGCTGTCGAGCTGGGAGCGGTCAAAATCGTTCCTGTTATAACCTCACGCTGTATTTCACGTCCTGACAAGAAAGGCTTTTCAAAGAAAAAGGAGCGTCTTGGCAGGATTTCCCTTGAAGCCGCAAAGCAGTCGGGCAGAGGAATAATTCCTGAAATTTCGGATATAATAGACTTTAAAACCGCAGTTTCTCAGCTTTCAGAACACGATTTTTCGTTTGTTTGCTACGAAAATGGCGGAGTTCCTTTTTCAAGCGTTGTCAACGCATCTGATTTCAAGAACAAAAGTATCGGTCTTTTTATCGGCAGTGAGGGCGGTTTTGATGAAAGCGAAATAGAAGTCTGCGAGGAAACGGGCATAAAAATAATAAGTATGGGAAAACGCATATTAAGATGCGAAACTGCTCCGATTAGTGCGATAAGCATAATTATGGCACTAAGCGGAAATATGTAACCCAATTTAATTCAGATAAGTAATAAATTTGATTAAAAGACTTGAAATTGTCAGATAAACGTGTTATAATTTTGATGTAATAAAGATAAAATATTATTGCTAACTGAGATTAGCGTGGAAGTGTTTCACGCTGGAAAGGAAGCCTTTGCAAAACAGAGGTACGGTGATCAATATGAGTAAATTAAAAACTATTCTAGGCATTTCAGCAATTGCAGGCGCAATAGGAGCATTACTTGCGTACAAGAAGAAAAAAGAAATGGAAGAGTACGAATACGAAGAATTTGACGAGTGCTTCTGCGACGACTGCTGCTATCCCGATGAGGAAAGTGCTGAGGAAGCAATAAACGAAGCGGCTGAAAATACGGCTGATGAAACGTCTGACGATAAGAGTGAGGATACAACTGACAGTGTAGCTGAGGAAACTGACGAAAGCACTGCACCTGAAGCTGAAGCAGATCAGGCAGAAGAGTAATTGATAATTCAATAATTTAATAAAAATAACCGATGGCGTTTATTATTAGTTGAAACAAACCCATCGGTTTTTTATTTTTTAGGACTTCATATTGTCAATTATTTGTTTAAGCTCTAAGAGCTGTTCTTCACTGCCGCCTATTACAGACTTGATTTCATCTATCGTTGCCGACTTTAACGCCTCTTTGGTCTTAAAGTGCATAATCAGCTTTTTTGCCTTTGCGTCGCCTATGCCCTTAACCTTAGTAAGCTCAAGCTGATAGGTATTCTTTTTATGTTTGGCAGTCTGAAAGGTTATCGCGTAGCGGTGGACCTCGTCCTGGATACGGGTAATTAGGTTAAATGCAGACTTCATCTGAGAAACGCTTATTTCTCCTCCGCCTGTGGCGATTGCCCTTGTGCGGTGCTTTGAATCCTTTACCAAGCCGTAGAGAGGAATATCCAGATGATACTTTTCCAAAACGGCATTGACGGCATTAACGTGACCTTTTCCGCCGTCTAAGAATATAAGGTCGGGGAGAGTTTTAAAGCCCTCGTCTGTTTCATCAGCGTCAAGATATCGCTTGATACGCCGTTCAATGACCTCCTGCATACAGGCGTAGTCATTTTGCTCTAAAACGGTCTTAATGGTGAATTTCTTATAGTTCTTCTTAAATGGTCTGGCGTTTTTAAACACGACCATTCCTGCAACCATATTAGCAGACGCAAGATTTGATATGTCGTAGCACTCTATATATTTAGGCGGATTGGAAAGTCCTAAAAGCTTTGAAAGCTCGTCTAAGGCGATAATTTCTTTGCCCGTTCTGCCCACCTTTATAGATATCTGCTCACCTGCATTGGCACGAGCCATTTCAACAAGTCTTAACATATCTCCTCTCTGGGGAATTTTTATACGAACCGCCCTGCCTGACTTTTCACGCAGAAACCTCTCGGCAAGCTCTATATCCTCCGGCTCGCCGTCTAAGAAGATATTTTTAGGTATATCAGCCTTATCCGAATAGAACTGATACAAAAAATCGCCGCGCATTTTCTTTGTGTCCTCTATCTCGCCAAGCATAAAGCTCACCTTATCAAACAGACGTCCGCCGCGATACATCAAAACGCTTGCACAGGCTATCTCGACATTCTCCGCAAGCGCAATTATGTCGGCGTCTTTCATATTCTCGTCGATTATCTTCTGGTTTTCTGAAATTTTCTCTATAGCACGGATTCTGTCACGCAGACTTGCCGCCTGCTCGAAATCAAGCTCCTCTGCAGCTTTTTCCATAAGCGAAGTAAGCCTTTCAACCGACTTCGCAGAGCCGTTTTTCATATAATCCACAGCCTGATTTATGATCTCTCTGTAATCCTCTTTGGAGATTTTTCCTCTGCAAAGACCCATACACTTGTTTATGTGGTGGTTAAGACAAGGTCTGCCCTTTTTAAAATCTCTCGGGAAAACCTTATGGCAGGTGGGGAGCTTAAATACCCTATTCGCTTCCTCGACAGCCTGTTTAACGGCGTAACTGCTGGTGTAAGGTCCTATATAGACTGCGTTGTCGTCGTCTTTTTGCAAAACCGCCGAAATTCTGGGGTAATCCTCATTTGTGACTTTTATATAGCTGTAGCCCTTGTCGTCCTTTAACAGAATATTATATCTCGGCATATTTTGTTTAATGAGCGAACACTCTAATACCAGAGCCTCAAACTCACTGTCGGTGACGATGAAATCGTAGTCATAAACCTGAGACACCATTTTCGCAACCTTGGGAAGGTGGTCGGCTGACGCGCGAAAATAGCTGGTAACACGCTTTCTCAGAGACTTAGCCTTGCCGATATAAATAATTTTCCCTTTATCATTTTTCATCAGGTAGCAACCGGGTGAAAGAGTTAGCTTTGATGTTTTATCTCTTAAAAAGGGAAGTCTTTTATTATCATTTTCAGTTACTTTCATAATAATCACCGTTTTGTATGAAATGTACTACATATATTATAGTAGCATAGATAGCGAAAAAATAATATTAAAATTTATTAATTATTAAATTAATAATTATTTGTTGTTCTTGAATTTATATATTTTAAGATATATAATGTATAAAGTTTTATTTTAATATGAAAGGAAGTAATTTTATGCATTCTTTTATAAACAGCATAATAAACTCTGATTTTAGTTACCTACTGTTTATTGCAATAATTTTACTGTCTACAAAATTTTTAGGACTTGTTACAATGAAGTTCCGTATGCCGCAGGTAGTTGGAGCTTTAATTGCGGGTTTCATACTTGGTCCTGCGGTTCTGAATTTAGTGCGAGACACTGATCTGATATCATCTCTTGCGGAGATAGGAGTAATAGTTTTAATGTTCTGCGCAGGTCTTGAAACTGACCTGAACGAGATGAAAAAGACGGGTGCCGCCTCGTTTGTGATAGCGTTTATCGGAGTTTTACTGCCGTTAGCAGGAGGCTTCGGGGTCGCATACTTTGCAAACAGCGATCCTGATTTAATACTTCACGACGTATTTATCGGAATTATCTTAACGGCGACATCAGTAAGCATTACCGTTGAAACCTTAAAGGAGCTTGGAAAACTAAACTCCCGTGCAGGAAATGCGATACTAGGAGCGGCAATTATAGACGATGTTCTGGGAATTATCGGCTTAACTATAGTTATGAGCTTAGCAGACTCATCTGTAAGCATACTGATAGTGCTTTTGAAAATAATTGCTTTCTTTGTATTTGCTATTATTGCTTGTTATCTGTTCCGTAAATTATACGAAAAATGGACCTCAAGAACAGAAAAGGATTTACGTAGATATTCAATCACCGCATTTGCATTTTGTCTGCTTTTGTCCTTCTGCGCCGAGTTTTTCTTCGGCGTTGCAGACATTACAGGTGCGTACATTGCAGGTCTTGCGATAGCAAAGACCCCGAAAACCGAGTATGTTACCAAAAAGTTTGACACCCTTTCATATCTGCTCTTATCGCCTATTTTCTTTGCGAGCATAGGCTTAAAGGTCAACTTCTCCGGAATGACCTCGACCATCTGGATATTTGCAATAGTTCTTACTCTTGTTGCAATTATAACAAAAATACTCGGCTGCGGTCTGGGCGCAAAGCTGTTCAGATTTACTACAAAAGAAAGCTTACAAATCGGCATAGGAATGATATCCAGAGGAGAGGTTGCGCTTATTGTCGCAAGCAAGGGCGAAAAAATGGGGCTTATGCCGCCTCAATATTTCGGTCCTGTAGTTCTTATGGTCATAGTCACGACTATTATAACCCCTGTCCTTTTAAAAATAGTCTTCAAAGACCGCCGAGCCGGCGGTGGCTCTCTGCCTTTGGAGAGTTAGTACAATGTGTTTACTTTGTACAACGGCAGGCTAATACAAAGTGAAAAAGGTAAGTTCTAGTCTCTTGCCTCTAATCTCTAGCTTCTAATCGGTGCCGTTGCATCCAATCCGCCTTTGGAAAGTTAGCATAATGTATTTTCTTTGCATAACGGCGGTTAGTATTTTGTGTAAAAGGTAAGTGGTAACGGTGACTGCCGAGCCGGCGGAGGCTCTCTGCCTTTGGAAAGTTAGTACAATGTGTTTACTTTGTACAACGGCAGGTTAGAACCTTGAGGCAAGAGGTTATAACTAATCTTTTCCACAAAGTATAAGTCTGCTGTTTTTCAAACTATAACACTTATCAAATTACCCAAAGGCAGACTGCATGCAGGGCTCAGCCCTGCTCTTGCCTCTAAATTTCTTGCATCTATTTACTTGACAAATTAAAATTATATGTTATAATATAGACATAAAAAGAGAGTACTGCACATGGGCAATTAAATTGCCGTGGCGGTTTTACTCCCTGTTTAGTGTTAGAAACACCGCAACTTTGGGAGCACGGCGGTGTTTCTTATTTTATTTAAAAATAAAAAACTTCTATTATTACTTATGAAATATAAGGTAACATAGAGCGATAACGCTGATAAGCATATTCGTATATGTAATTAATATCGAACAATCTACCATTGCTATCACCTCCCTGTTTTCAGGGAGAAACCGCCTACCGTTCATGTACAGTACTCTCGCATTTATTATAAATCAAAATGAATACTTTGTCAAATTAAGCCGAACGGAAAACCCGTTCGGCTCTTGTTTTATCACTATACTATTTCGACTTTATATACTCGTCTATCGACTTGGCAGCGTCCTTTCCTGCGCCCATAGCAAGAATAACCGTAGCTGCACCCGTAACTGCGTCTCCGCCGGCGTAAATTCCCTCACGAGAAGTCTTTCCCGTTTCCTCATCGACTACAAAACAGCCGTGCTTGTTGGTTTCAAGACCCTCTGTCGTGTTCCTAATAAGCGGATTGGGAGATGTTCCAATCGCCATAACTACGCAGTCGACGTCGAGAACAAACTCGCTGTTCTCTTTAGGAACAGGTCTGCGCCGTCCGCTTTCATCAGGCTCGCCAAGCTCCATCTCAATACACTTCATTCCCTTTACAAACTTATGCTCGTCGCCCAAAATTTCAACGGGGTTGTTCAGCGTTTTGAAGATAATACCCTCTTCCTTAGCGTGTTCAACCTCCTCAGCACGGGCAGGAAGCTCGTTCATAGAACGGCGGTAAACTATATACACATTCTCTGCGCCCAGCCTTTTCGCGCTCCTTGCAGCGTCCATCGCAACGTTTCCTCCGCCGACAACGGCTACGCTTTTTGAGTTATGTATCGGAGTATCGCTGCCTTTTATGTAAGCCTTCATAAGGTTTACCCTTGTTAAATACTCGTTTGCGGAATACACGCCTTTAAGGTTTTCGCCGGGTATTCGCATAAATCTCGGAAGTCCCGCTCCCGAGCCTATGAATACAGCCTCATAGCCGTCATCAAACAGCTCGTCAACAGAAATCGTCTTGCCGACAACTGTGTTCGTCATTATCTTAACGCCCATTGCTTCAAGGTTTTGAATTTCTTTCTGAACGATAGCCTTAGGCAGTCTGAACTCAGGTATGCCGTACACCAAAACTCCTCCTGCCAAGTGGAGTGCCTCGTAAACCGTAACCTCATATCCTAGCCTTGCAAGATCGCCAGCGCAGGTCAGACCCGAAGGCCCTGCGCCAATTATTGCTACCCTGTGACCGTTTTGGTCGGGCTTTTTAGGTTCTTCCTTGCAGTTGTTCATATGATAATCGGCGACAAAACGCTCAAGTCTTCCGATAGCTACAGGCTCGCCCTTTATTCCCCTTACGCACTTGCTTTCGCACTGCGTTTCCTGAGGGCAAACCCTACCGCATACGGCAGGGAGCGAGCTTGACTTCGATATTATTTGATATGCGCCCTCGAAGTCCTCTTCTCTTATCTTGGCGATAAATTCAGGTATATCAATAGCAACAGGACATCCGCCTACGCAAGGCTTGTTCTTGCAGTTTAAGCACCTGTTAGCCTCGTCTATTGCCTGATCTTTTGTGTAGCCGAGTGCTACCTCTTTAAAGTTTTTATTTCTTACGTCAGGAGCCTGAGACGGCATTTCATTTTTCTTTAGTGACATATTAGGCATAAGATCTACACGCTCCTTTCCAATTTTCTGAACAGATTGCAGGTTTCCTCATATCTTTGTCTCTCAAAGTCCTTGTACATATTTGAACGCTCGATAGCCTCGTCGAAATCCACAAGATGACCGTCAAAATCAGGACCGTCAACGCAGGCGAACTTAGTCTCTCCGCCGACAGAAAGACGGCAACCGCCGCACATACCTGTACCGTCTATCATAATGGGGTTCATAGAAACCATAGTCTTGATGTCATATTCTTTAGTGAGCTTGCAAACGAACTTCATCATAACAAGCGGTCCTATCGCAATAACCTCGTCGTACTTCTCTCCGCTTTCGATTAGCTTTTTCAAAGCGTCGGTCACAAGACCCTTTTCGCCATAGCTTCCGTCGTCTGTCATAACTACATATTTGTCGCTGACAGCCTTAAACTCGTCCTCGAGAATGAGCAGATCCTTATTTCTAAAGCCCACTACCGAGTGTACCTCACAGCCCGAGTTATGCAGCTTTTTAGCAACAGGATATGCAATTGCACAGCCTACTCCGCCGCCTACAACAGCTACCTTTTTAAGACCCGCTGTATGAGTAGGAACTCCTAGCGGACCTACAAAGTCCTTTATATCGTCGCCCTCGTTTAAGTGATTGAGCTTTTCGGTCGTACTGCCGACTATCTGAAAAATAATCGTAACGGTACCTGCCTGCCTGTCAAAATCTGCAACGGTAAGCGGAATGCGCTCTCCCTCGTCATCAACACGAAGTATGATAAACTGACCCGGTTCAGCCTTTTTTGCAACTAAAGGAGCGTCTATTTCCATAAGAGTAACCGTAGGGTTAAGCTCTTTTTTCTTGATTATTCTATACATTTCATTCTTCACCACTTATATATTAAATATAGTATTAGGGTCAAAACCCTGTGATCACACCGATATTAATTATACTTTACATACCCCGTTTTGTCAACCGCCAGCGAGCCGCTGGTGGCACTGCTGCTAGAGACAAGAAACCAGAAGCAAGATGCAAGACGTTACTATTAGAACTTTGTGAAAAAGATAATTTCTTACCTCTGACTTCTGGTCTCTTGCCTCTAGGTACTAGCCTGCCGTTGCACAAAATAAACACTTTATACAAATTCTCCAAAGGCAGAGAGCCTGCGGCGGTTCGTCGCTGGCTTCTGGTCTCTTGCTTCTAAGAGGGTAATATTATCTGCTCTCCGCCCGACAGACCGCTTACTATCTCAGTCTCAGTATCGTCCTGAATACCTATCTCAACATCAGTCTGAATTTTCATACCGTCCACAAGAACGTCCACATAGTTTGTTTCATTAACGGTTTTAATTGCCTCAGTGGGAACTATAACCACATTCGGCTTTGAATAAACGTCAATGGACGCATTTATCGTATCTCCGTAGCTTACAAGCTCGGAATTTTTCTTGTCAGGCGTAATTACATAGTAGTATGCATCGTAATCTCCTCCGCCCTCTTGAAATACTATATCGGTTATTTTACCGCTCTCGGTCGTTTTCCCCTGCGTTAGAGTGCAATTCATACCAAAACTCACATCTTCAAACTGCTCGTTAGCGTATACCATTATACACAGTCTCTCGCCATTTGCCGCCTGCATAGTGCAGAGCGTCTGCCCTGCCGATACAAAAGAGCCTTTTTTTATCTCCTTGCCCTCCTCGTACTGAACGCTTACCTCTCCTTTATATGGAGCTTTAACAGTGTACTTCTCACGCTCATTTATGAGACTGTCATATGCGTTCTGCTCAATCAATACGTCGTATTCAGCAGATTTTATCTCGTTTTTATCAGACTTCTTATTTTTATTCAGCTTGGATAAAGTCTTTTTAGCAGAGCTTAATCTCAGCTTTTGTTCATCAATCCTCTTGTCTATCTCGTCGGTGTTAAGTCGTGCCAGAACTTCTCCCTTTTTTACCTTTTCTCCGTCCTCAGCATTGAACGACGATACTATGCCGTCTATCTCAAAGGAAATCGCTTCTTTGTAAGGATTGACATAGTCAGCCTCGTGATAATACTTTTGATTTATCGTTCCTATCTTTGCCTCGACGATATTATTCTCATCGTTTTCAGAGCTGACCTGCGGAGTGTATATTTCTTTGGTAACATCTGCCGTTTCACTTTGCTGTGAACAGCTTGTAAATAAGATAACACACAATATCGTCAGCAAAACGCAAAAAAACCTTTGCGTTTTTTTCATAAAATTACACCCCCTTAATAAAAATCAACCGCTAATTCATCAATCTAGAAATCACTGCGTTTGATACCAAAAAACCTCTCTCGGTAAGTGATAAATTCTTTCCGTCCCGTGAAATATTTACCAGTCTTTCACCCGACAGCCTGTTTATCTCCTCTGCATTTGAAATTATATTCTTATATCTGCCTTCCTTGTCTAATCCTGCAAGCCTGTCGGCGTCCAGCCCCTCCGCAAGCCTTAAAGAAAGCATAATATATTCCTCTGCCTTATCAACGTCAGTATCGGTATAAGTTATCTTCGGCTCGCCGTTATTCTTGATAAATTCCGATACGCCGCAGTCCTCAAAGTATCTCTTGTTGTCAAAGTATGAGTGAGCGTGCGGTCCGAAGCCTAAATACTCCTCGCATCTCCAGTATTTAAGATTGTGTTTGCTTTCAAAGCCATTCTTTGCAAAGTTAGATATCTCGTACTGCAAAAAGCCCTTTTCTTCAAGAAGTCTTGTCATAAGCAGATACCTGTCTGACAGCTCGTCTTCATCTGCAATGCTCTTTAAAAGACTGCCGTCTCTTTTTATCATCTCATCAAGCGGAGTATTCTCCTCGACCTTGAGCATATATGCTGATATGTGACGTACAGGGAGCGAGGTTATCTTATCTATCGAATCAATAAGGCTTTTCCTTGTCTGATCAATAATACCTATCATAATGTCTGCTGATATGTTTGTAAATCCTGCCCTTTCGGCATTAAAAACCGCCGCTTCCGCCTGCTCGTAGTTGTGAAGCCGAGACAGCGCCGACAACTCACTGTCAACAGCCGATTGAATACCGAATGATATTCGGTTAAATCCGCCATTAAAAAGCTCGCTCAAGCTTTCCTCTGTTACAGTACACGGGTTTGCCTCGACAGTAATCTCAGCGTTGGGAGAAACATCAAAGCTGTGTTTAACAGTGTTCAGAATTAAAACCAGCTGACTGCTTTTTAAAACTGTGGGCGTACCTCCGCCGAAATAGACAGTATCGACCTTTATCGACTTGTTTGAACGTCTTTTTATTGAATTGCTAACAGCTGAAACGAAACCGCTGTACAGCTTATCGTCACCGCACACCGAATAGAAATCGCAATATATACATTTCCTTTTGCAAAAGGGAATATGAATATAAACTCCGCACATTATAAATTATCCTCATTAGAATTAACGTCATCGAACGCATTGTCGATATAATCTTTGACTGCCGCTTGATTGTCTCTGAATTTTCTAAAAAGACCTTTAAACCCGAATATTATCAGGCAAACTAAATATCCCGACAGCAAGATCAACAAAACAGAAACATAATATCTGAAGTGTTCCGTCATTTCAAGAGCAAAATATTTAGAATTTTTCTCTAAGAAATCAACGACCTTTTCGTGAATAAACAGATAAAGACAAGCTCCCAAAACAGATGATACAGCAAGCGTTATCGTAATTCCGAGCAAAGCCTCCTTAAAGCTGAACTGTGACAGCCTGACAGTCATAGCCAATACAAGTGCCGACAGCACCAAAAGTGAAAAGGTTTTTCCAATATTGGCGTAGCTTTCGTGTATAAACGGCAGTAACACCGCACCGATAAATCCGTAGATAAGCGAATATTTCATTGCATTTTGAATATTAGTCATTTAGTTGCGGATATCCTTTCAATAATGTTGTTCTATGTTACCTACTCGTCAAGTTTCAGAACGCTCATAAACGCCTCCTGTGGAACTTCTACCGAGCCCAGCTGACGCATTTTCTTTTTACCTTCCTTTTGCTTTTCAAGAAGTTTTTTCTTCCTGGTTATATCACCGCCGTAGCACTTAGCTAAGACGTCTTTTCTCATAGCTTTAACAGTTTCTCTGGCGATTATCTTTCCGCCTATTGCCGCCTGAATCGGTACTTCAAAAAGCTGACGGGGAATAGTTTCCTTTAGCTTTTCGCAGATACGTCTTCCTCTTGCATAAGCCTTATCGGTATGAACGATAAACGAAAGGGCGTCCACGACCTCGCCGTTTAAGAGAATATCCAGCTTGACCAGCTTGCTCTCCTGATAGCCCTTCATCTCGTAGTCGAACGACGCATATCCCCTCGTACGCGACTTCAAAGCGTCGAAGAAGTCATAAACAATCTCATTGAGCGGAAGCTCATAGTGAAGCTCCACTCTTGTCTCGTCTAAATACTTCATATCCTTGAACGTACCCCGTCTGTCCTGACAAAGCTCCATAATATTACCCACAAACTCGCTCGGGGCGAGAATATCTGCGCTGACAACAGGCTCCTCAGCAGACGATATAAGCCCGAGATTAGGGTAATTTGTAGGGTTGTCGATATAAAGAACGTCACCGTTTGTCATAGTCACCCTATAAATAACCGACGGCGCAGTTGTTATCAAATCGAGATTATACTCTCTCTCAAGACGCTCTGCGATTATCTCCATATGCAAAAGACCCAAAAATCCGCATCTGAAGCCAAAGCCCAGAGCAATAGACGTTTCAGGCTCAAACGACAAAGAAGCGTCGTTAAGTCTCAGCTTTTCGAGAGCGTCGCGGAGGTCGGGATATTTAGCGCCGTCTGTGGGGTAAATACCCGAATAAACCATTGGATTTACCTTTTTATATCCCTCCAGCGGTTCTGAGCAGGGATGCTCAACAGACGTTACTGTATCGCCCACACGGGTATCGCCAATGTCCTTTATAGAAGCCGCAATATAGCCTACCTCACCCGATTTAAGTTCGCCCGACGGCACTAAGCTGGTCGCACCCATATAACCTATCTCAACGGTCTGGAACTCTGCTCCTGTTGCAAACATCTTTATAGTCTCGCCGACCTTGAGCGTACCCTCTTTAACTCTGACGAATATGATTACGCCCTTGTACTGGTCGTAGTAGCTGTCAAATATAAGAGCCTTCAGAGGGGCGTTATCATCGCCTTTCGGAGCAGGAATATAGGTAATTACCCTTTCCAGAACCTCCTCAATATTCGTTCCCATTTTGGCTGATATTCTCGGTGCGTTGAGCGCGGGAATTCCAATTACGTTTTCTATCTCCTCACAGGCATTCTGAGGATCGGCGCTGGGGAGGTCTATCTTGTTCACCACAGGCAGGACTTCAAGGTCGTGTTCAATGGCGAGATAAGTATTAGCGAGCGTCTGAGCCTCTATCCCCTGAGAGGCGTCAACGACCAAAATCGCTCCCTCGCACGCCGCTAAAGAACGTGAGACCTCGTAGTTAAAGTCAACGTGACCCGGTGTATCTATCAAATTAAATACATAAGTCTCACCATTTTTAGCCTTGTAGTTAAGCCTTACAGCCCTTGCTTTTATGGTTATGCCCCTCTCACGTTCGATATCCATATTGTCGAGAAGCTGTTCCTCCATATCCCTCAACTCAACTGAGGAGGTAAGCTCCAAGATCCTATCGGCAAGCGTGGACTTACCGTGATCTATATGTGCGATTATGCAAAAATTTCTTATTTGTTCTTTTTTCATTTATGATCTTCCAATCGTAATAAATATACTAAAGTATTTTACCATAAACGCAATAAAAATTCAACTGCCGAGCCGGCAGGGGCTTTGCTGCCTATTAAAGTTTTATTAATGTTTTACGTTTCAAAACGGCAGGCTTGTACTTTGTGGGAAAGATTAGTTCTAGCTTCTTGCTTCTAACTTCTATTCTCTTAACGGTGACCCCTGCACGCAGTTCGCCTTTGTATAGTTCTATTTTTCATTATTGTTAGTATCATCTAAATTATTTATTGCATAATTTAAACATTGTATAACTAATTTGTTGGAAGATATATTATTCTTAAGTGCAAGATTATCAATTTTATTCGCTAGTTCTTCGGGCAAACGAAAAGATTTGTTTACCGAAACGTAACCTTTTTTTATTTTCCACATAAAACTTTTTCCTCCACTACTCAATTTTTTGTACGATTATTTTATTACAGATAAATTATAGTATTCAAACGAATACATTTCAAGTGTATTCGTTTGAATTCGTAATATAATCTATATATACCATGAATTTTAGGAGGATTTTTATGTATTTTTATCAAAGAATCAGGGATATAAGAGAAGATAATGATATGACACAGCAGCAAGTTGCTGATGTTCTTCAAATATCCAGACCTCAATATAGCTTATATGAAACTGGGAAACGTGAAATACCTGTACATTTACTTAAGAAGCTGGCGGAATACTATAAAGTGTCAACGGATTATTTAATAGGTTTAAAAGTACATAAATAGAAACAGCTATATGTGTTTTATAAATAGAAGCAAGATATAATCCTCTTTCACCTAAACGCCATTAGTTGCAAAATAATATAAATGTGTTATAATAATTAGTATTAATATCGGAAAGGCAAAAAAATATGTCTGAGGAAACACAAAAATCAAAGAGCAGTTATAAAAAGCTCTTTTCTAACACTATAATTTTTGCGATAGGTCAGTTCAGCTCAAAGATTCTGGTACTTCTTTTAGTGCCTATCTACACATATGCCATGACCGACGCAGAGTTCGGTATAACAGACGTTATTATACAAATGGCAAACTGGCTTGTTCCTATTGTATCTCTTGCTGTGGCAGAAGCCATAACAAGGTACGGTCTTGACAAGGACTATGACAAAGCGAGCGTATTCACAATAGGCAATATTGCCAATATAGGAGGATTACTCCTGCTTGGCATAGTTATACCCTTTATCAGCGGAACAAGCTTTATTCACAGATTTATAGATAACTACTCTGTTTTGTTGTATATTTATGTTGCTACTTCAAGCCTAAAGCTCTTATACTCATATTTCGTAAGAGCGCTTGAAATGATAAAGCTGTATGCCTTTTGCAGTATATTCACAACTTTCAGCACACTTATATTGACTGTACTGTTTTTACTTATACTTAAAATCGGAGTTACAGGATATCTTCTTGCAATTATAATCTCCGATCTTGCGTCTATAGTATTTCTCATATATGCTGCAAGACTATGGCGGTTTATTAATTTCAAAAAACTTGATTTATCGCTTGCAAAGCAAATGCTCAAATACTGTATACCGCTTATTCCCGCACAACTGCTGTGGCTTATAACAAATTCGTCAAACTCTTTCCTTACGACCTATTTTCTAGGTCAAGAAAGAAACGGAATACTTTCCGCATCATATAAAATACCCAATATAGTGTCTACGGTGTATATGATTTTCGGTATGGCGTGGAATATGTCGGCAATAACAGAAAAGGATAAAACAGATCAGGAACGCTTTTATAAAAATGTATTTGATTCAAACCAGTCTGTTTTGTATATAGTATCTGCGTTTATACTGCTTGTGGTCACGCCTGTAACAAACTTCTGGATAGGTCCTGCGTTCAGAGAATCTGTCAAATATGCGCCGATACTCATATTTGCAACAATATTCACCTGCTATGTTACATTTTTCGGAACAATTTACTCGGTAGCTCAAAGGTCTGTACGTTCACTTGTAACAAGCCTTATTGCAGGAGTGATAAACGTACTTCTCAATGTGACGCTTCTCCCTGTTATAGGACTTTACGCGGCGGCAATTTCCACCCTTGCGTCGTATTTTGTGGTGTTTATAATAAGGGCAGTCGATACGCAGAAATATCAGAAATTTGACTTGAGGTTAGAAAAACTTATCACAAACTGCATTTTGCTTATACTTATGGTACTTGCAAATTATATCGGGTACACATATATTAAATACACATCTTTAATTATATTATTTATGATAGTATTTTTACTTAACTACAGATGTCTGTTCAAGGTAGCAAAAACCGTATTACCACAAAAGGTTTTGAAGTTTTTGCCCTTCATAAAATAAATATCGGAGGTTATACAAATGGCAGAACTGAAATTTGAGATCACAAAGGAACTCGGTGTTTTATCAACAAACGCCAAAGGCTGGACAAAGGAGCTTAATATGGTTTCCTGGAATGAAAGAGAACCTAAATACGATTTAAGAGAATGGAGTCCCGATCATACAAGAATGGGAAAGGGAATAACTCTCACTGAAGAGGAAATAGACTCGCTTAGGGCTGTTTTAAACGGTGAAGAGCTGGACGATGATATTGATGAAGATAAGTTTGTTTAAATAGTAAAATGAAGTTACAAAAAACCGCTGAAACTAATCTCAGCGGTTTTAATTTATAATTAATCAAGAAACAAAATATGTAAAACTATTATTTATCGTCATCAGCCGTATCAAATCCGCCTCTTGCGAAAAAAAGCTCTCTTATTGCTATTGCGCAGCCCGACAAAAAGCCATGCTTCCTTTCAATAACGCTCATTTCAATTTTTGATGCTACATTTTCACCGGCAATTTTAGCAACCTCTTTTTTTATATAATCAAATTCATCTTCATTGACTCTGATATTGTGCAAAACTATTTTTTGAGGTTCAGTTAAGTAGTACAAATTATTTATCAAAACAGCGCCCAGCCTTACCGCATTATCAATGATTTCACAAACCGCCTTATCACCGCCCAACGCAGCAGCTCTTATAGTTTCATATCCTATCCTGCTCACGTCGCCGTCAGTAAGCTCGTAAAGTTTAGATGTGTTTTCCTTTGAATACGCATCTGTAATTTTCTTCTTAACGCCTGCTCTGCTTATTTCGTCTTCAACTGAGCCGCCTGTTAAATTATCATTTCCGACCGCCGCAGGGTCAACTATAATTTTATCAACAAAGTCTGTTTTGCTGTTATAACCATTAATCGATCCAATCAAATCAGCAACCACAAAATGCAAGCTGTCACCGTATCTCAAAAACGCAATATTACTTATGTTTATATCATTTTCAGGCTGAAAATCCATATTAGCTATTGCCATACCCTTGACAGCATTGTCAAATATCAGCGGAACCTTAAACTTTTCATAAATATCAACTGCAAGACTTTTAAAATCCGGCTCACCATTTTCTGATATTTCCACTCCTGCATTTTCATACATTCCCGGAAATACTCCAAAACCTATTCCTAAAATTTCATCAAGCTTTAAACAGTTATCCAATAAAATAGAATCTATTGACTCGATTATAAAATCTACAATTTCTTTATACGTTATATCAGACTTTATATCAAGGTTTCGCTTATCCAAAACAGCGCCAGAAAGCGTCGAAATTCCAACGCTTATCATATCGTTATCAATAAGAACTCCCAAAACGAACTTATAATTTTGATTAATGTCAATGAGTATCTTCTTTCTTCCTCTCGAAGCTTTTTTGTTCACGCTGTGAAGCTCGCCTATTTCATGGATTATACCCTTTGATATCATTTCATTTGTAATTATAGTTACAGCAGCTCTTGTAAGCTCCAACGTATTTGCAATATCAATTCTCGATATAGGTCCTCGCTGCTTTAAAAGCCTTAGTATCTGCATACGGTTCTGTCTTTTTAAATCTAATTTGCTGATTCCATGCTGCTGCATACCTTACACCTCTTTGCAAATTGCATTTTAATAATGTCTAATTAATTACTTTTATTGTAATAGGTAAATATTATTAAACTGTTAATAGCACATTTCCAGATTAACAAATTTGCATACAATTAGAGGCAAAAACCAAACACAAGATACAAAAACTCATTTTTCTATCAAACCCTCAAAGTTTTCATCTTGATTTTAGTTACTTGCCTCTTATTTTACCTGCACACCGACTTTTACTTTACGGCATTTATCTCATTAGATTTTTCTTTAAGCTCTCTTCCCTCTCTAAGCAAATCACAAAGCGCCTTGCTGTTATCAGTTTCAATAGCTGTTTTGTACTCACTAAGATGCTTCATAAGCTGATTTATTTCCTCCAGCAAAGCAGATTTGTTCATCATAAACAGAGTCGTCCACATATTTTCATTCAGCTTTGCAACGCGGGTCAAATCCTTAAAGCTGCCTGCCGAAAACCCCGACTGATTAAGCAGAGTAGGACTTTTAACATATGCGCTTGATACAATGTGCGCAAGCTGTGAAGTAAATGCAATTATTTCGTCATGCTCCTTAGGCGTAGATATTACATTTCTTAAAAAGCCTATTTCCTTTGAGAATTCTTTAACTCTTTCTAAAGCCTCAGGGTTTGTATTTTCTGTTGGAGTTATTATAAAACTTGCTTTTTCAAAAAGGTTGTCTAATGAATATTCAAAGCCGGAAAATTCACGCCCTGCCATTGGATGACAGCCTATAAAGCAAACTCCCATTTCGTTTAGCTTTTTATCAACAGACTTTATTATCTCCTCTTTAACTCCGCAGGTGTCAATTAATATTCCGCCCTTTTTAAAGTATGTCAAGTTCTCGTTTATAAAGCTGATAGTATCGTCAGGATACAAACCTAATATGACAATATCAAAGGAAGAAAGCTGGTTGGGTGCAAAGCTGCCGTCTATAGAATCCTGCTGAATCGCATCTGCAACAGCTTTTTTGTTTATATCGTAAGCGAAACAAAGATGCTTGGTATTTTTCTTTATAGCCTTTGCAAGCGATCCGCCTATCAGACCAAGTCCAACAATTCCGATTTTCATTTTAATTTGTCCTTTCAGCAGTATTAGTTTTATTTTGCAGTAACATTACTCAGCACAAAGTCTGAAAATTACATCTGCATATATTTTCGCTATATTCATAAATGAACTTATATTTATGTGCTCATCAGCGCCGTGCATATTGTTGTTCTCTCCAGGGAACTCAGCGCCGAAGCCAACACCCATTTTAGTATTATGAAGATAGGTCGCCCCGCCCTCGGCAAGACATTCGCCCTTTAAGCCTGTAAGCTCGGTATATGACTTCAAAAGCGTTTGTATAAAATCAGAATTTCCATCGACATAGTGAGGTTCCATAGCGTCGTCGTCTACATACGTCTGTCCAAGACTTCCCAAACGCTCATCAAGCTTAGCATAAATATCTTTCAGGCATGTGCAGACTGGAAAACGAATATCCATTCCGCCCTTATACTTGCCGCCATTTATGTCAATCAGACTGTAGACCTCAGTGATTTTTCCCGAAATATCATCTTCACAGAACAAATCAAGAGCCTCACCATAATACTCTCCGTAAGGGAAAATCTTTTCAAGCTCACACACAAGGTCATAAGCTCCGCCTTTATCAAATGGAATTTCTGTGAGCAATTTAAGCAAAGCAGTTATTGCGTTTTCGCCAAGCTCAGGTAAAGAGCCGTGAGCAGACTTACCTAGCGATGTGATTTTTATTTTGCCGTCTGTCTCCTCGGCAATAAATCTTACATTCATTTGCATTTCAGAAATTTTTCTGTCGATAACGCTTTTATCTATTCCCTTCACAATCGCATAAGCTCTGTCCGGAACAGCGTTTATAACAGTTCCTCCGGTAATGCTTTCAATAACTGCACCGTCAATTTTATTATTGTAGCTTCCCACCATAATTATGTGAGAAACTCCCTTTTCAACATTAATAACTGGAAAAGCGGAATCGGGCGTCAGCATCTTATCCGGAAGCTCTACCTTATTTGAATAATACTTTAGGTCCTCCATACCTGTTTCTTCGCTTGCCCCAAGCATAACCCTGACCTTTTTATTCAGCTTTATACCCAAATCCTTTATCGCCTTAACAGCGTACAAAACAGCGACAGCAGGACCCTTATCGTCTATAGTTCCCCTGCCGTAAAGTCTGCCCTCCTGTTCGTTTACTGTAAGCCTAAACGGCTCATACGTCCAGCCAGAGCCCTTTGGCACAACATCTAAATGTGCAATAATTCCAAGCTCCGGCTTATCTGCCTGCTCGCCGCCTAAATCAAACGTGACCATATAATTTTCGTGGTTTTGAAAAATAAATCCGAAGTCGTGAAGTATTTCTCCGGCAACCTCCAATACCTTTGCAGGTCCTTCGCCAAAAGGCTGATTGCTTTGCAGATCCTTTTTGCCTAATACGCTTTCTACTTCAACAAGTCTGGCAAGAGTTTTAAACATCTCCTGCTTGTTTTCCTCCAAATAATCCGAAATGCTGTCTCTGAATGCTTTTAGTTCTTTATTTGTCATAAAAGTTAACCCTCTCTATGTAAAAATGAGAGCAAGAACCACTTGCCCTCTGTGATTATAAAAATTAATATATTATTTCAAGCTCTTTGCTGTAATGATTAAGAATTTCCACTCCGTCGTGAGTTACAAGAACCAAATCCTCAATTCTCACTCCGACATCTCCCTCAATATATATGCCGGGCTCTATAGAAAAAATCATACCCTCCTTGACAATATTGTCATTAGCAGACGAAACGTCACCGAACTCATGACATTCTATCCCTATAGAATGTCCCAAACGGTGGGTGAATTTATCACCGTAACCTGCCTGCTCAATAATATCTCTTGCTGTCTTGTCTATATCGCAGAACCGAACTCCCGGCTTTATCATATCTTCCGCCGCTTTCTGCGCTTTCAAGACGGTTTCATATACCTTTTTATGCTCGTAACTGACATTCTTATAAAAGAAAGTTCTTGTCATATCCGAGCAATACCCGTCCTTTATACATCCCATATCAATGAGAATACAGTCGCCCTCGCAAAGTATGTTGTTCCCTGCCTCATAATGTCCGATAGCGGCGCACTTACCAAAGCCTACAAGAGGGTCGAATGAATACCCATAAGCCCCCATTGACGCATAGATATCCTTTAATTGTGACGCCAGCTCCCGTTCAATCATACCTGCTCTAATACGGGTTTTAAGCTCTCGCATTGCCTCGTCGTTCACCCTAGACGCTTCTCTCATAAGAGCAATTTCCTCACTGTCCTTGCAGGCACGAACGGTATCAACGCATACAGACGTATTCTTATAGTCCGACGCACTTTTTAGCTCCATAAGTCTTAGCAAAAACCTTGCAGGAAGATTTTTGTCAACTCCGAGAGTTTTTCCGCTGTCGATATATTTTGCGACTATCTCACAAGGGTCGTCCTCGTCGCTAAACCAAATCTTTTCCACTCCCAAATCCTCAGGAACAGTGAATAGAGAGTTGACAAAAAGCTTATTATCACCGTTTTCCTTAATGAAAAGCGCAAAAAACCTCTCTCCGGGATCTATCATTTTTCCAGTGAGATAGAAAATGGACGCAGGATCGCTTATCAGCATTTGTGAAACGCCGTTTTCTTTAAGCATTGAAATAATATTATTAAGTCTGTTTGTTTTCAAATAGATTCTTCTCTCTGTATTGAAGTCTTACTTACCGCAAAAATCACAGGCAACCAAATGTCCGCCTCCTACATCTTCAAGCTGCGGACAATGCTCGCTGCATTTATCCTCAGCCCTAAAGCAGCGTGACGCAAATCGACAGCCTTCAGGCGGATTGATAGGAGTTGGAACATCGCCTTTGAGGATAATTCTTTCTTTCTTGTGTGTAATATCCACAGACGGGATCGCCGATAAAAGAGCCTGTGTATAAGGATTAAGCGGATTGTTATAAAGCTCGTTTTTCTCTGCTATCTCCATCAGCTTGCCCAAATACATAACGCCTACTCTGTCGCTTATGTGTTTAACAACATTAAGTCCGTGAGCAATAAACAAATATGTAAGACCAAACTCGTCCTTTAAGTCGTCAAGAAGGTTTAACACCTGTGCCTGAATAGAAACGTCAAGAGCCGAGACAGGCTCGTCGCAAACTATCAGTTTTGGATTAACAGCCAAAGCTCTTGCAATACCAACTCTCTGTCTTTGTCCTCCCGAGAACTCGTGAGGATACCTGTTTCTCTGGTGGTTTGCAAGTCCAACGCAGTCAAGAAGATAGTTTACCCTTTTCTCGACCTCGTTTTTTGGCAGCAGCTTGTTTATTATAATGGGTTCGGCTATAATATCGCCGACTGTCATCTTTGGGTTTAATGAAGCGTAAGGGTCTTGGAAGATAAGCTGGATTTCCCTGCAGTATTTTCTTCTTTCCTTTTGCTTTAACGCAGTAAGCTCCACGCCGTCGTAAATTATCTTACCGCTTGTCGGAGTGTAGAGATTGACAAGCATCTTTCCTATAGTTGACTTTCCGCAGCCTGATTCTCCAACAAGACCGAATGCCTCGCCCTTGTAGATTTTGAATGATACGTCGTCAACAGCCTTTAAAACATCAATAGGCTTTCCGAAAAAGCTGGTGTTTACGGTAAAGAACTTCGATAAGTTCTGAACCTCTAAAAGAACTTCCCTATTTTCCATTAAACATCAACCTCCTCTTCATCGCTGTGCAAAAAGCATCTTACCTTTCTTCCGCCGACATCAACAAGCGCCGGCATATGCTCTTTACATTTCTCCATACAGTTTTCACACCTGTCCGCAAAAGAACATCCCTTTGGCAGCTTTGTCGGGTCGGGAACAACTCCTTTTATCATAAACAGTCTGTCCCTGTCCTCCTCCATTCGGGGTATAGACTCAAGCAGTCCCTTTGTATAAGGGTGAAGCGGGTCTGTGAATATGTCTTTAACATCTGCCTGCTCTACGATTCTTCCGCAGTACATTACAACTACTCTGTCAGCCGTTTCAGCAACAACCCCCAAATCGTGTGTAATAAGCAAAACAGCCATACCTATTTTATTTCTCAGCTTGTCAATAAGCTCTAATATCTGAGCCTGAATAGTAACGTCAAGAGCAGTTGTAGGCTCGTCGGCAATCAAGACCTCAGGATTGCACGAAAGCGCCATTGCAATCATAACTCTCTGACGCATTCCTCCGCTCATCTGATGCGGATAATCCTCCATTCTCTGCTCCGGAGACGGTATGCCGACTAAATCAAGCATTTTTATTGCCGTTTTTCTGGCGTCCGCCTTTGATAAGTCTGTGTGCGTCAATATCGACTCCATTATCTGGTCGCCGATTTTATAAACAGGGTTTAAAGAAGTCATAGGCTCTTGGAAAATCATTGAAATCTTATCTCCCCTGATTTTGTTCATTTCCTTTTTAGTCTTTTCAACCAGATTCTCTCCGTGAAACATTATCTTACCGCCCGTTACCTTTCCCGGATCGCGGATAAGCCCCATAACAGACAGCGAAGAAACACTCTTTCCTGAGCCTGATTCTCCGACTATAGCCAGTATTTCACCCTTTTCAACGCCAAAGCTTACATTGTTTACAGCCTTGACCGTTCCTCTTTTGACCTTAAATTCCGTTTTTAAATTCTCAACCTCTAATAGCATCTCACAACCTCCTAACTTCTTGACTTAGGATCAAGAGCGTCTCTCAATCCGTCACCGAACAGGTTAAATGCAAGTACCGCAAGAGTTATAGCAAGTCCCGGGAAAATAAGCATATAAGGATATACCAAAATCATACTCCTTACACGTCCCAGCATATCTCCCCATTCCGCCGTAGGCGGCTGAACGCCCAAACCTAAGAATCCCAAAGCGGCAGTATCAAGAATAGCCGTTGAAATTCCCAGAGTAGCTCTTACCACTATTGACGAAACTACATTAGGAATGATGTGGTGGAAAATAATTCTCCTGTCGCTGTTTCCTATTACCTTTGCCGCAGCGACATAATCGTTTTCCTTTGTAGACAAAATCGAACTCCTTATAATTCTTGCGTACTCGGGAATTGAAACAACTCCGATAGCGATGATAGCCTTGTCAATACCCTTACCCAAAGCTGCCATAAGCGTAATAGCAAGCAATATCGAAGGTATTGAAAGCATCATATCCATAATTCTCATAATAACGGCGTCGATCTTTCCGCCGAAGTAACCTGCAATAGAACCCAGTATCGTACCGATAAGAAGCGACATAGCAACTGCCGCAATTCCCACAAAAAGCGATACCCTTGTTCCGACTATTATACGGCTGAAAATATCTCTGCCCAGATTGTCAGTACCAAACCAGTGGCTTGCCGACGGACTCTGGTATGCCTCTTTCATAACCTGACTGTTAGGGTCGTAAGGCGTTATGTATGGACCGATTATTGCTATTATAACCAGAATAATAATTACAAAAAGACCAAACAGCGCCGCCTTATTTTTCTTTAGCGTATCCCACATTGCTTTAAAGCGGGATTCAGGCTTTTCTATATGAACAGCCTCCTGAACGTCAGCGCCGTCGGCTGCTAAAACTTTTTTACTAGCCATTAAAAATATGCTCCTCTCATTGTTTTTACATTTTATAAGCGTGTCTGTAAAACACTTCTCAAATGCAAAAACTTATATTCATATCCTTTAATTTATCAGCTTTCCCTCTTTCCGTACTTGATTCTCGGATCTAAGAATGCATAAATTATATCGACAATCAAGTTCATAAGCACAAATATAGTTGCGATTATCAGCACAACTGCCTGAATTACAGGGAAGTCTGATTTTGTTATACACTCAACAGTATAGCTTCCTATTCCGGGCCATGCAAAAACCGTCTCGGTCAAAACCGCTCCGCCTAACAGCGAACCAAACTGAAGTCCTATTACTGTGACAATAGGCATAAGCGCATTTCTCAAGCCGTGCTTGAGTACAACCTTGCCCTCGCCTATTCCCTTTGAACGCGCTGTTCTTATGTAATCCTGATTTAAAGCGTCGAGCATACTAGACCTTGTCATTCTGGAAATAATCGCAAGAGTGTAAAGCGCTAAAGTAACTCCCGGTAAAATTAAATGCCATAACGCATTTTTAAACGCCTCAAAATCGCCCTGAACAAGAGTGTCTATAAGGTAAAATCCAGTGCCTCCCTCAGGTCTGAGCATTGAGTCGATTCTTCCGCTGGCGGGAAGCCAGCCTAATATCTTGACAAAAAGTATAATAAATAAAATACCCAGCCAGAATATCGGAATTGAAACTCCCACAAGGGATAAAACCATACTTGCGTTATCAATAATACTGTTTTTCTTAACAGCGGCGACAACTCCTATTAAAATTCCGAACACCGTCGCAACTATAATTGCAAATATCGCAATTTCTATTGTCGCAGGAAATCTTGAACCTATCTCATTAAGAACAGAGTTATTTGTGTAATAAGATTCTCCGAAGTCTCCCGTAACTGCTCCCTTTATAAAGTTCACATACTGAACGACTATATTCTCGTTCAAGCCGTTTGCCTCTCGCCACTCCTGCATAGAAGCCTCTGTCGCGTGCTGACCCAAAACAACAGGCGCAGGATCGGGAGCGCAAACTCTCAATAGGAAGAATACGATTATTGATACTCCTATCAAAACCGGAATAAGCATCAGCAATCGCTTGATGATATACTTTATCATATAAAATATCATTCCTTTCTGCGGTAAAAGCCCGTAGTGCTTCGTGAAAAAACATTTTTCACGCTATACCTTTTATATGTATCTTTCCGCTTTAAAAACTATTAGTTCTCTTTTCAGCATATATTTTTCTGTCAAATACTCAATGTATGCTGAAAATAAAACTGATAAAAACAACAATGGCAAATATAGAGATAACGCCATTGTTTCCGTCATTCTCTATATTTGCTTGTTGTGAAAAATCTAAAATTTAGTCTTTAGTAACCTTATACAGCTTAACTGTAGCTGTGCAGTGATATGTGAAGTTCTTTACATTCGACTTGCAAGCTGTAAGATCCTGCTGGTGTGAAATAGGCAGCCAGATTGCACGGTCTGCAACATACTGTTCCATATCAGCATACATCTTGTTTCTTGATTCTCCCGCAGGCTCCTTAGCAGCGTCTGAGATCATCTGTGCATACTCCTTATAATCTGCCTTATCTTCCTTATTCTTAGCAAGGTTGTATCTTGCTACGTTCATACCTGCGTTTGTATCGCTCATAAGATTCATAAAGTTATCAGGGTCACCGTTGTCTCCCGACCAGCCATAGAAACAGATATCGTAGTCGCCTGCGATTGTTCTGTCCTTGTAAGTTGTCCAGTCGTAAGAATCAATTGTACACTCAACGCCTACCTTTGACAAGTATCCCTGAATTGCCTCAGTAAGTGTCTGACCTGTTGCAGTGTTGTAAGGTCTTGGATTTGTGTATGTGATAACGTGAAGCTTCTTAATGCCCTTCTTTTCAAGAGTAACCTTAGCATCCTCAGGATCATAAGCGATCTGCTTTACATCTGCGCTGTATCCCGGAACAAATGAAGGAAGAACCGTTGTAGCCTTTTCAGCATAACCGTTATAAAGAGTATCAACCAACTCGTCAACATTTATAGCCTGTGAAAGAGCAACACGAGTTTCCTTATCAAGTCTCTCAATGTTGTAAGCCATATAGTTTATGTTCATACCCGGTGTCTGAGAAACAGTGATATTGCTGTCCTTTTTCAGGTTTTCCATCTGGTTTGTGTCAATACCGTCGATGATGTCTACATCACCTGACTGTAACTCAACTATCTTTGTTGAAGCGTCCTTGATAGTACGGATAACAACGTTCTTAGTTTTAGCTATATTATCCTTATCCCAGTAATCCTCGTTAGCAACAAGCTTAACGTCCTGATCCTTCTTCCACTCAACGAACTTGTAAGGACCCGTTCCTACAGGGTTGTTCATAAGATCGCCCTCTTTTGCAGCAGTTGGGCTTACCATAGGTGCGCCGAATACCATTGCAAGGTTAGCTAAAAACGGTGTTGACGGCTGTTTTAGTTTGATTTTGATAGTATAGTTGTCAACAACTTCACTCTTTTCAACATATCCCCATACGAAATCAGCATATGTCATATCCTCTGTCTTGTTGATAGTGTTACGCTCAACATTGAACTTAACAGCCTCTGCGTTAAAGTCTGTTCCGTCGTGGAACTTAACGCCCTCTCTCAGTTTGAATGTGTACTCAAGTCCGTCGTCAGAAATCGTCCATGACTCAGCCAGACAAGGCTTGACCTCTGTTGAATCGTCAGCATAGGTCAGTAATCCCTCATAGATCTGGTTTGTAACCTTTGCAGATTCTCCGTCGTCAACGATCTGTGGATCAAGACCTCTCGGGTCAGCACCCTGTGCATAAACTAAAGTATCTGCACTTGATGAACCGCCTGATTTCTTGTCCCCGCCGCAGGCTGCAAGACAGGATACTGCCATTACCGCAGCCAGCATTGCACTAAAAACCTTTTTCTTCATGTCTTTTCGTCCTTTCTGTTAATACAAAAATAAGGACGCTCACAAAAACAATTACAAAACACATATAGTTAATGTAAATGTGAATTAAAGCATCCTTGCCTTTGCTTTTTTTATTATACTCGAAACAGCTTCGAGTTTAATACATTATATACACTTTATATTATATACTATTAAAATATAACATTCAATAGTAATTCTCAACAAATAGTAAGCGCAAATTTCGTGAATTTGACAATAAATAAATGCCATTTGTTTAATTATGTCCGTAATTTGATGATAATTTCTGTAATTCAGAATTTAAAATTATGAATAATACTTTACAGCTTATTTCCGCACTCTATACAGAACACAGCGCCCTCACGAGCAGCAGCTCCGCAGTTAGGGCAAGTATTCTCTACTATTTCAGCCTTCGCTGTCTGAACATCGTTTGACGGCACAAAAGTCTTATCAGAAACAGAATACTCATAAGACTGCTTAGCGTCATCGTCATCCATAATAAACGACACGTCCTTCTCGCCGTTTTTTCTTGGACGCCGCATATCCGTCTTTGCAGGAAACGCCGCAAACAAGGATATAAGAAGCATTAGCAATCCCAAAGCAAAAACAGGAAGCGATGATAATATGATCAGCCACTTTCCTACAGTAAAGGCATTTTCGTAACCGGAATAGTAATTCTCAGCAAAACGGCTCATTAAAGGGTCTGCGATCAACCCTAATAAAATCACCAACCCTGAGACGCATATTAATGATACCCCATATCCCCTGAAAGCTCTGTAGGTGTAAACGGAGTTTAACTTATAAAGAGAAACCCATATAACAAGCAAAAACAATATTATTGCAATTATTAAAATGAATATAGGCGTTGAGCCAAGCCAGCTTAACGAGCTGTTGATGTCAAATGTCTGATGTATGTCAGCGTTCTCTATTCCGAAAGTCTCAAGAAAGCCATTAATTCTGTCAGAATTATGCAGAACATATTTAATAAAGCCTGAAGCTATAAAAAGCAATCCTGTTATTATCGTTGTTATAATTAAAACGACTGTCACTACCACACCGCTTGTTCCAAGCCTATTTTCAAGTCTGAATTTTTCCTTGCCCATTATATCCTCCCTGTTTGTGCTAAACTTATGTTTTTATTATAGCTTTTTTAGTGTTTTTTGTCAATATAACTACTAAGACATTTTATATTTTATATATTTTTACCAGATTTTCTTGACTTCATACCTAATTTTGAAATATTCTTCTTTTAATTTCAAAATTTCCTTTGTGCATCTTTAGCAAAAATACTTAAATAATAATCTAAAAATTCTGCTTGGTTTTCCCTTGACAAATATATTTAACTATGTTAAAGTATAACAATGTTAATTGTTAACTATGTTAAATGTTTTGCGAATTGTCCAAAATCATTATTAAAGAACGGAGAATTAAAATGCAAAAGTTAGAGGAATGTAAAAAGGGTTCAGAGTTTTTTAAATTTATAGTGATAATGAAGAAATTTCACATACTTACATCATCATTTCACAGCTTACCTTTGAATGTATCCCACACAGATTTTCATACAATGTCTTATATTGTAAAAAGCGCTGAAGAAAATCCCAACGGAGCGAGTATGGGCGACTTAGCAAGAGAGCTTCAGATCTCACCGCCTGCGGTATCTAGGGCTATATCATCACTTGAAAACAGAGGTTACGTTAAGCGAACGACCGATATAAATAACAGAAGAAGCGTTACCGTCACTCCGACCATTGAAGGCATAACGGCAATGAATGAGGACAGAAAATTCTTTGAAAAAATCACAAAAAAGATATCCGCTGAAATGGGCGAAGAAAAGCTAAACGAGCTTGAAGCATTGCTAAAACAGCTTTACCAAACTGTAAATGACACTATAAAAGAGGAGTTATCACACATATGAAAAACATCTTAAAATACTTAAAAAAATACTGGTTCCAATGTATTTTTGTATTCGTTCTGCTGCTTGTTCAAGCCTATTGCGATTTGTCGCTGCCTGATTACACGTCAAAGATAGTAGACACAGGAATACAAAACGAGGGAGTTGAAGCCGTTGCTCCAAAGATAATTACAGACAGCGATTTTAACAAGCTCGGCATATTTTTAAAGGAAAGCGAAATAAACTATATCAAAAAGTTTTACAAAAAGACGAATAGTCTTAATGACAAAGACATTCCTCTTAAAGAGAGTAAAGGTTCGTCTTATTATGTTTTAAACACAGATGAAAATAAGGATTTAAAAGCTCTTGAAAACACTTTTACAGAAGCTATGGTTGCCGTTACCGTTCTTGACAACGTAACAAAAGAGCAATTTGATAAAATGGCTCAAAAAGTCACACAGCAAAACCCGTCAGCTAGTCAAGCTCCGGCTCAGAATATGACAAAAGAGCAAACAGACGCACTTATAAAAATTCAAGAAATGATGAGTGGAAAAAGTGGGTTCAATGCAATAGAGCTTTTCGGTTTGCAGGTAGAGGCAGGGGTAATGTCAAAAGACGACCTTATACTGATCAGAGATAAAATGTATGATACATACGGAGAAGATATGGCTGACTCCGTTGCTATAACCTACACCAAGCAAATATATTCAAATGCAGGAGTGGACCTAGACGAACTCCAGCATAATTACCTGCTAAGCACAGGAGCAAAAATGCTTTTGCTCGCTTTACTTATGATGTCTGTATCAATAATTGTCGGATTGATCGCATCAAGAGTTTCAGCAGGACTTAGCGTCGATCTAAGAAGCAGTTTATTTAAGAAAGTAGTGTCCTTCTCGCATACCGAAATGGATAAGTTTTCAACCTCCTCTCTTATAACAAGAAGCACTAACGACATTCAGCAGATTCAGATGGTCGTCGTTATGTTTTTGCGAATGATAGCCTATGCGCCTATTCTCGCTGTCGGCGGAATATTCAAGGTGCTTTCTACAACCGTTTCAATGACTTGGATAGTCGGCGTTGCAGTTGTTGCGGTTTTGTGTATAGTTATTGTACTGATGGCTGTCGCTATGCCCAAGTTTAAAATTATGCAAAGGCTTATAGACAATCTTAACCTTATCGCAAGAGAAATTCTCACAGGACTTCCCGTTATAAGAGCGTTCAGCAGGGAAAAATATGAGGAGGATAGATTTGACAAAGCCAACATAAACTTAAAAAGCACTCAGCTTTTTACTAATCGGGTCATGTCGTTTATGATGCCGTCTATGATGCTTGTTATGAACGCTGTTACCGTTTTGATTATCTGGGTAGCCGCAAAGCACATTGACAAAGGCACGCTTCAGGTCGGACAAATGACAGCTTTTATAACATATTCTATGCAGATAATAATGTCATTTCTGATGCTTACGATGATTTCGGTAATGCTTCCTCGTGCTATAATTTCGGCTAACAGAGTGGAGGAGGTTCTTAAAACCGAGCCTGTCATAAAGGATAAAACTAACACGACTATGCAGAAAATTTCAAAAGCTGAAGTCAAGTTTAATAACGTCTGGTTTAAATACCCCGACGCTGACGAATATGTTTTAGAGGATATCGACCTCACAGCCAAACCTGGCGAAATAACTGCGTTTATAGGAAGTACGGGAAGCGGAAAGTCAACGCTTATCCACCTGATACCGAGATTTTACGATGTGACAAAGGGAAGCATAACCATAGACGGAATTGATATACGGGATATGTCACAAAGCGCACTCAGAAAGGATATCGGCTTTGTTCCGCAGAAGGGAACGCTTTTCTCTGGAACTATTGAATCAAATCTGCGTTTTGGCAATGAAAACGCCTCAGACGAACAAATCAAAAAAGCGGCGTCGATAGCTCAAGCAACTGAGTTTATTGAAGCAAAGCCCGATAAATACAAAAGCGAGATCGCTCAGGGCGGAGATAACGTGTCGGGTGGTCAAAAGCAGAGGCTTTCCATTGCAAGGGCTATCGCAAAAGAACCGAAAATATTTATTTTTGACGACAGCTTTTCCGCTCTTGATTTTAAAACAGACGCAACGCTCAGAAAAGAGCTGCTAAAGAACATTTCAGACGCAACTGTATTTATCGTAGCACAGAGAATTTCAACTATTATGAATGCCGACCAGATAATCGTTCTTGACGAGGGTAAAATAGTCGGCAAGGGAACGCATAAAGAGCTTCTGGACACCTGCGACGTATACAAGCAAATTGCGTTATCACAGCTTTCACAAAGCGAGCTTGACAGCAGTACAGAAAACGCTGATAGAAAGGAGGAAAAGTAGTATGGCAGAAACAAGAAGAACGCCAATGCGCAGAGGACCGCACAGTGCGGGAAGAATGTCTTTTGAAAAAGCAAAAGACTTCAAGGGATCGATAATAAAGCTTATCGGATATATCGCCAAATACAAGGTCGGAATAATACTGGCTTTGGTCTTTGCTGTAGGCGGTACTGTATTTAACATAATTGGACCGAAAATCTCAGGTAAAGCCACGACTAAGCTATTTAACGGTCTTGTTGCAAAGATACAAGGTACTGGCGGAATTGACTTTGACGCTATCAAGCGGCTTTTGCTTATTCTTTTGGGACTTTACTGCCTTTCTGCTGTTTTCTCCTTAATTCAAGGCTGGATAATGACAGGAATATCTCAGAAGATCGCCTACAGGCTAAGGCAGGAGCTTTCTCAAAAGCTCAACCGTCTGCCGATGAGCTTTTTTGACAAAAACACCAACGGAGAGATTCTCTCCCGCATAACAAACGACGTTGATACTCTTTCTATGAACCTGAACCAAGCGGCAACACAGCTTATAACATCAGTCACAACGCTTATCGGAATACTTATAATGATGCTTTCAATAAGCGGCGTTATGACGCTTATTGCTCTCATAATGCTTCCTGTTTCGGCTATACTGATCATGCTTGTGGTGAAAAAATCACAGAAATTCTTTAAAGCCCAGCAGGATTATCTCGGACACATAAACGGTCAGGTAGAGGAGGTCTACAGCGGACACACGGTAGTAAAGGCATTTAACAGAGAGAAAGCTGTTATCAAGGAGTTTCGCCACACCAGCAACATACTCTACAAGGCAAGCTGGAGAGCGCAGTTTTTATCAGGTATGATGATGCCTATTATGCAGTTTGTGGGTAATCTCGGATATGTTGCCGTTTCGGTAAGCGGAGCATACCTTGCAGTAAAGGGTACTATCGAGGTCGGAGACATTCAGTCATTCATTCAGTATGTAAAGCAGTTCACCCAGCCTATTCAGCAGGTAGCGCAGGTTTCAAATATGCTTCAAGCGACTGCCGCCGCCGCAGAGAGAGTTTTTGAATTCTTAGAAGAACCCGAAGAATCACAGCTTGCTGAAAACCACGCCCCTGTTGACGCTTCATCGCTGAAGGGCAATGTTGAGTTTGATCACGTTTCATTCGGCTACACGCCTGATAAAATCATTATAAACGACTTCTCAGCTAACATAAAAGAGGGTCAGAAGATAGCCATTGTAGGACCTACAGGTGCAGGAAAAACAACTATGGTCAAACTTATAATGAGGTTCTACGACATAAATTCGGGCAGCATAAAAATAGACGGATATAACGTCCGTGACTTTGACCGAAGCGAGCTTAGAAAGGCGTTTGGAATGGTACTTCAGGATACATGGCTTTTCAAGGGCACTGTTATGGAGAACATTCGCTACGGACGGCTTGACGCTACTGATGAAGAAGTTATAGCCGCTGCGAAAGCCGCTCACGTTCACCACTTTATACAAACGCTCCCAAACGGTTATAATATGGAGCTTAACGAGGAAGCCTCCAACGTATCGGGAGGACAGAAACAGCTGCTTACCATAGCAAGGGCAATCCTTGCCGACAACAAGATACTTATTCTTGACGAGGCTACCTCTTCGGTTGACACACGAACTGAAATAAGAATTCAAAAGGCTATGGATAACCTTATGAAGGGCAGAACGAGTTTTATCATAGCTCACAGGCTGTCCACGATAAAGGACGCCGATTTGATTTTAGTTATGAAAGACGGAGACATTGTCGAGCAGGGAAATCACGACGAGCTTTTAGCTAAAAACGGTCTTTATGCCGAGCTATACAACTCGCAGTTTGAATCAGCCACAGCATAACCAGCGTGACGCTGGATGCTCTGCTGCCTTTGTGAAGTTTGAAAAATGTATTTACTTTGTACAACGGCAGGATTATTAATTGATAATTGACAAAAGCCAATGGATAGTTACAAGAAGCAAGAAGCGTCCGGAAATAATTCCGGACGCTGTTATTTTACGCTATCAAATTTACGTCTGCTTATCAAGGGTAAGTCCGTAAGACGGCATAAATTCCTCTAAGAATACGTCCGCCTCTTTGACATTAAGCTCTTTTATAATTTTCAATGTCGCACTCTCAGCGTCGCTGAAGTCTTTGTTTCCCATCTGTTTTTCCTCAACGCATTTGATAAGCGCAGAAATTTTATCCGCCGCCTTCACAAGCTCCCAATGCTCGCTTTCACTTTCGTGTTTATAAAACAACGGCTCATAATCTTCTTTTATGTCATCAGGAAGATACGATAATAGCTGTCTGCTCGCATTGTTCTCTATTTCAGAGTAAGCAGACTTTATATTCTTATTATAATACTTAATGGGGGTAGGAAGATCGCCTGTGATTATTTCAGGCGTGTCGTGGTACATTGCCAATAGAGCGACCCTCTCAGGATTTACATTTCCGCCAAAGCGTTTGTTTCTCAAAACTGCCAAAAGATGTGCTATAAACGCAACCTCCAGCGAATGCTCGCTGATATTCTCAGTGACGGTGTTTCGCATAAGGCTCCAGCGATTTATATACTTCATTCTTGAAATGATAGCAAAAAACTTACTGCTTTTCATTTTCAATCCGCCTTTAATTCAAAGTTTTATATTAATACGGAATAATACTTAACAGCACGCCTGCCGCAACAGCCGAACCTATAACTCCTGCAACATTAGGTCCCATTGCGTGCATAAGCAGGTAGTTTGTAGGGTTCTCCTGCTGACCTACCTTCTGTGACACTCTCGCAGCCATTGGAACAGCAGATACTCCTGCCGAACCAATAAGCGGATTTACCTTTCCCTTTGTGAAAAAGCACATTATCTTTCCGAAAATCACTCCGCAGGCAGTACCCAGACAGAATGCGGCAACGCCGAGAAGGATAACTCCCAAAAACTCCTTATTAACTATTTTGTCAGCAGTGGTTGTTGAGCCTACAGAAATGCCCAAGAAAATTGTGATAATATTCATAAGCTCGTTCTGAGCAGTTTTAACAAGTCTGTCGCAAACTCCGCTTTCTTTTAAAAGATTCCCTAGCATAAGCATACCTACCAACGGCGCCGCCGAAGGTACAAGCAGTGATATAACTATTGTAACAACTATCGGGAAAATGATTTTTTCCGTCTTTGAAACTGGTCTTAGCTGACCCATAACGATAGAACGCTCTTTTCGGGTTGTAAGCGCTTTCATTATAGGTGGCTGAATGATAGGAACTAAAGCCATATAAGTATATGCCGCAAGAGCGATAGTACCTGTGTCTATTTTAAATCCGCCCGAAGAAAGCAACTTTGACGAAACGTAAATTGCCGTTGGTCCGTCAGCTCCGCCGATAATTGCAATAGAGCCTGCCTCAGCGGCAGAGAATCCAAGCAAAGCCGCTCCGATAAAGGTAAAGAATATTCCTCCCTGTGCTGCAGCGCCGAGCAAAAAGCTCTTTGGATTAGCAATTAAAGGCGCAAAGTCGGTCATAGCGCCTATTCCGAGAAATATCAGCGGCGGATAAAGCTGGAGCTTAACGCCCAAATAGAGTATGTCTAACAACCCTCCGTCGTGAAGCACCTTGCCAAAGTCTATCCCCTCTCCTGTTATTTTCCAAAGGTCGGGGTGGTACATTTCCGTAAAAGGCAGGTTTGTCAAAAGCATACCGAAAGCTATTGGAAGTAAAAGCAGAGGCTCAAATCCCTTTGAAATAGCCAGATACATAAATATAAATGAAATGCCTATCATAATCAGCGATTTCCAGCCGCCGTCAGCGATAAAACCGGCAAAACCAGAGGTAGTCGCTAAATCTACAAGTGTGTCAAGAAACTTATCTATCATAGTTTGATTGTCCTTTCATTAAAATGGGCGTGTGTTGTCCATAAGACCTGCGGCAGCCCATGCAGTTCTCTGAGGCTTAGCGGTCTTAATGCTTTTAATAGCAAGCCTTTTACCGCTTTTTTCACTCATATGTGCAATAGCCGCAGTAATAACCGCTACTATTTCTTCTTCTATGTTATCCTCTATTTCAAGAGCTGGCTTTATTGTCTCGACTTTAGGCATTGACGTATCAGCAGTTTTAACATTGTTTTTCAATTCCGCTTTTTTGTCGGCAGACTTTCTTCTAACCTTTGAAATAAGTCCGAACAATAACAGAATAACTACAAGCAAAACAAGACCGATAAACACTACGGTTATTCCTGTTATTACAACAGACGCTACATATTCAAAGTTCATATCAACATCTCCAGCCAATAAGGAACTTAACAAATTCATATTTCAATATCTCCCTGCAAATTAATATTATTCTAAATAATTATACCTTAAATCGAGTATATTTTCAATAGCTTATTGTTATTTTTTACACAATCTTTATATTATATGCTTTCATTTTTACCATCATCCAAACGAGTAGAAGCAATTGTAAAACAATATACATATTTTGCACCATTATCTTTTAAAATTCTCGCACACTCATTAAGCGTACTTCCTGTTGTGATAATATCGTCGCATAGCAAAATGGTCTTGCCATCTATCTCGCCTTTATGTTTTTCATCAGCCGAAAACAACCCCTTTACCGCCTTTTCCCTATCATATCGGCTTAGCTTATGCTGAGCAACGTCACTGCTTTGCTTTATCAAAAGCTTTGAATTGGCAGGTTTATTTATAACCTTTGAAACTGTCTTTGAAATAATTTCAGCCTGATTATACCCCCTGATTCTCTTTGTGGATCTATGCATAGGTACAGCCGTAACAACGTCAATTTTATCAACGTCGGTTATGCTCAATAGCTTTTTATAAATGTCATCTTTAAAGACGTCAACAAGATTTACCGCCTTATCCAGCTTAAAACTGATTATCCCATCTCTTACAATTCCGCTGTAATCTGTAATGCTTACACAGCCATCATAGTAAATCTCAGTCTCATTGCACATACAAATTTCCTGTCCGCACTTTTTACAATGCTCTGTGACAATGAACGGTATTTCATTATAGCATTTTTCACAGCAGGTATCGCTCCACCTTATAATCTTTCCGCAAAACGGACACCTATTTGGAAAGAAAATATCAAGCACATACTTTTTTACATTGTCAAAACTCGGTTTCCTCTGTAAATTCATCTGAATTACCATCCTGAATAAGCATATTTTTTAATACTGTGTATCTCAATGTTCTTCTGTTATTGTCTATCATAGACTCCAACTTCTTTGCAGAGCCGATAATAATTAAAAGCTTCTTAGCTCTTGTAACCGCCGTATAAAGCAGATTTCTGTAATACAGCTTGTCAAATCCGCCGAATACCGTTAAAATTACTGCGTCGAACTCGCTGCCCTGACTTTTGTGAACGGTTATCGCATAAGCAAGGTCAAGATGCTCAAGCATTGAGATAGTGTAATTGCACACCCTGCCCTCAAAATCAATGGTGACAAGCCCTGTGTACTTATTAGCAGCCGTTATTATTCCTATATCTCCGTTAAAAATACCTGCGCCGTTTTCCTTTGCTCCGTCTCCCAGATCCTTAGACCAAACAATATCGTAATTGTTTTTTGTCTGCATAACCTTATCTCCTACACGGTATGTATACAAAAACGTCTTTATCTCCGACTTATCCTTAGACGGCGGATTAAGCTCTGCCTGAAGTCTTTTGTTAAGCTCGACTGTACCCGACGGTCCTTTTCGGGTAGGAGACAAAACTTGAATATCATCAATAGATGAATACCCAAAGGCTTTGGGTAGCCTGTCCTTTGTAAGGTCTACCACCAACGACTGAAGCTCGCTGTGCTTTAATCTTTGAAAAAAGAAAAAGTCGTTATCCTTTTCATTGAGGTTGATGTGTTTGCCGCCTACTATCTTATGCGCATTTACAATTATCGAGCTTTTACTCGCCTGACGAAATATCTCTTTAAGCGTAACAATCGGCACAACTTTGCTGTCTATTATGTCTTTAAGAACATTTCCAGCCCCCACAGACGGAAGCTGATCACTGTCGCCTACCATAATAAGCTTGCAGGTCATAGGTATCGCCCTTAAAAGCGCCTCAAACAACAGCGAATCTACCATAGACATCTCATCAATTATCATAACGTCACAGTCGAGCAGATTGTTTTCATTGTGATTGAATCTCGGTCTGTCGCCGTCAGAAAACACTACCTCCAGCATTCTGTGAATTGTCTTTGCCTCATACCCTGTTAAATCTGATATTCTCTTTGCCGCACGCCCTGTCGGCGCGGTTATCAAAACATTCAGCCCCTGCTGCTCAAACAGCGAAATTATAGCGTTAAGAGTAGTAGTCTTTCCCGTACCCGGTCCTCCGGTCAAAACCAAAAATCCGCAGGACAGCGCCGTATTTATAGCTTTTTTCTGCAGCTCCTCATACTCTATATTATTCTGCTCCTCCGCTAAGGCGATTATTTCATCATAGTTAATCTTGCTGTCAAAAAGACACTCCTTCATAATGTTAAGACGTCTTGAAATATAGTTTTCGGCTGTGTAGTAGTCTTTAAGCAATATGAAAGGTCTATTCTTTTTTCTGAACACGCAAAGATTTTCCTCATTTATTTCTTCTTCCAAAACCTCGTTGAACTTATCCTCATCAACTCCTAAAAATCTACAGGTTATCGCTCTCAGCTTGTCCTCCGGCAGGCAGGTATGTCCTGCATACGAGTTCTGAATAAGCACGTTTGTAATTCCTGCTTTAATGCGGTTTACATTGTCCTTTGGAAGCTCTATATCAGCTGCCATTTCATCGGCTTTGAAAAACGGGAGCTCTATTCCTTGAGTACATAAAACATACGGATTGGTTCTCACCATTTCTTCAGTGGGCTGTCCCCACCTTTTCCACGCTTTAGCGCCATACCCTGCTGAAATCCCGAACTTTGACAGATACCCCATCAAAGACCTCACACCGTTGACATTTTTAAATTCGTCAGAGATTTTCTGGCACATTTTCCTCGTTATACCCTCGACTTCGCAAAGACGCTCAGGCTCTTTCTCCATAACCTCCAATGCCTTATCTCCGAAAGTATCTACTATTCTTCCGGCAATTACCGGACCTATTCCCTTTATTGCTCCACTTGCAAGATACTTTCTTATAGCCAACTCAGTAGTAGGCATTTTTCTCTCGCAGAGAGTTACTTTAAACTGCTCGCCGAATTTCTGATGATTTATAAACTCACCTGTAAGAGATAGATCCTCTCCTTCATCTACATTGCCCATTTCTCCAACAACAGTAACAGGGTCGCCGTCAACGTCAAGCGTCAAGACGGCAAACCCGTTTTCCTCATTACTATAAACGACACAGTCCACTGTGCCCTCGATCTGACAAAGCTCTTTTTCCTTCACTTTAATCACCAAAACTTACTATATAATACTATACAGTATAAGTATTTTATTATTTCTATAACTTTGAATTGATATAATCTTCAAGCCTATTTTTCCTTATTATTTTCACGCCATCAAGTTCATCGTGTACCCCGTTTAATTCTGCAAGACAATTTCCATCAGGCTCTTGCGTCGGATATATTAGAATCTCGCTTTCATCTGCGTCGCTGAATTTATTATCCCAATAGGCTGATTTTATCGTCTTTGCAATATCAGGCATACTGTTGTTTATAGGTATTATTACAAATTTCCTGTAATTTGATGTCTTTCCCGAATCCAACAGCTTCTTTACAACGTAAATAAGTGCCAATACAAAAACCAACAAAAATACTGCAGCAAACAGCTCACTCATCTTACTCACCTCTAATTCATAATATGTGACAGAGGCAAATTGTGATACAATAATTATACTATTTTGGATATTCTTTTTCAAGTGCAAAAACAAACGCTTACGGAAAATAAATTCCCATAAGCGCTTTTAATATCAGTTATTCACTCTGTGCCGCTTTTTTAGCCTCAATATCAGCCAAAGCGTCCTTTCTTGAAAGATTAATCCTTCCTTGGTCGTCGATCTCCATAACCTTGACAACTATCTCATCGCCTATCGAAACAACGTCCTCAACCTTGTTTACCCTTTGCTTGTCAAGCTTTGAGATATGGACCAAGCCGTCTTTTCCCGGAGCGATCTCAACAAATGCTCCGAAGTTCATTATTCTTACAACCTTGCCCTTATATATTGAACCGATTTCAGGGTCGTTTGCAATGGTGTCGATAATAGAAACAGCAGCCATACATTTTTCCTTATCAAGACCGGATACAAATACGTTTCCGTCTTCTTCAATATCAATATTACAGTCACAGTCAGCGGCAATTTTCTGAATTACCTTTCCGCCCGTACCGATAACATCTCTAATCTTATCAACAGGTACCTTAGTTGTAAACATCTTAGGCGCCCACTTGCTGACCTCAGGTCTAGGCTCAGGAATTGCCTTGAGCATGATCTCATCTAGAATATAAAGTCTAGCCTTATGAGTTTTCTCAAATGCCTCTTTAATAATCTCAGGAGTAAGTCCGTCTACCTTAATGTCAACCTGGATAGCAGTAATACCCTTCTTTGTTCCGCCGACCTTAAAGTCCATATCCCCGTAGAAGTCCTCAAGACCCTGAATATCGACCATTGTCTGGAAGCTTCCGTCGTCCTTTGTGATAAGTCCGCAGGAAATACCTGCAACAGGAGCCTTGATAGGAACACCGGCGTCCATCAAAGCCAAAGTAGAACCGCAAATAGAGCCTTGAGAAGTAGAGCCGTTTGAAGAAAGAACCTCAGATACCATTCTTATAGCGTACGGGAACTCCTCAACGCTAGGGATTACAGGAACAAGAGCCTTTTCAGCCAATGCTCCGTGACCTATCTCTCTTCTTCCGGGACCTCTTGAAGGTCTTGTTTCACCGACTGAATAAGACGGGAAATTGTAGTGATGGATATATCTCTTTGAAACCTCTTCGTCCAAACCGTCCAGCTTTTGAGATTCGCTTACAGGACCAAGAGTGCAAACCGTCAAAACCTGAGTTTGTCCTCTTGTGAAAATACCAGAACCGTGAACTCTAGGAAGAACTCCTACTTCAGACGCTAACGGTCGTATTTCATCAATGCCGCGTCCGTCAACTCTCTTGCCTTCACATAGCCATGCTCTTACGATTTTCTTTTGCAGCTTGTAGATTATCTCGTCGATCATTACAGCGTTTTCTTTTTCTTCATCATCGAACTTTTCGTGAATAGCGTCGATGATAGGCTGTAATCTTGCGTCGCGGACATTCTTATCGTTCGTGTCAAGAGCTGCCTTTACATCTTCAGCGGCAAAAGCCTCAATCTCGTCAAATAAATCGTGGTCTACCTCCTGCGACTCAAACTCAAACTTAGGCTTTCCTATCTCCTTTTGAATATCAGAAATAAATGCAACCATCTTCTTTATTTCTTCGTGACCCTTTAAGATAGCCTCAAGCATTGTGTCGTCGTCTACCTCGTCGGCGCCTGCTTCAATCATAACGATTTTTTCAGCAGAACCCGCAACCGTAAGATTTAGATGATTTTTCTCTCTTTGCTCCAACGTAGGATTTAAAACTATTTCTCCGTCAACAAGTCCTACGCTTAGTCCTGCGATAGGTCCGTTGAACGGAATGTCAGAAATAGAAAGCGCAATAGATACTGCAACCATTCCTGCTACCTCTGGCGAGTTATCAGGGTCAACTGACAAAACTGTCATTACAACTCCAACGTCGTTTCTCATATCCTTAGGGAACAATGGTCTTATCTGTCTGTCAACCATTCTTGAAGTGAGTATCGCCTTATCCGCAGGCTTGCCCTCTCTCTTTGTGAAAGAACCGGGAATCTTGCCGACTGAATAAAGCCTCTCCTCGTAATCAACCGATAACGGGAAAAAGTCTATTCCCTCTCTCGGCTTTTCCGAAGCTGTTACGTTTGCCATTACTACCGTTTCGCCGTAGCGCACCCAGCACGAACCGTTTGAAAGTTCGCACGTTTTGCCTGTTTCAACAACAAGCGGTCTGCCTGCATAGGTAGTTTCAAAGGTCTTGAAATTCTCAAACATTTTAATACCATTCCTTTCTTAGGAATTCGAGCTATTCATACAACTGATTCTAAGAACCGATTTGTAAAAAGCCCGAAATATGCGTGAATGGTATATTTCACGCAAAACTCCTATTCATTAAAATTTCTTTGTAGAAAGCCCTAGCTTTCCGATTTTATGACAGGAGCTTTAGCAAAAAATACAAGATTATTTAAATACAATAACCCTCTATTTATTGCTAATCACCCTCTGCCAATATATACCAAAAGGCAGACAGCGAATACTCGCCTCTGCCTTATTGATAACAAAATTTACTTACGGATACCGAGCTTTTCAATAGTAGCTCTGTATCTTTCAACATCCTTCTTCTGAAGATAACTTAAGAGATTTCTTCTCTTACCTACCAGCTTCAAAAGACCTCTTCTTGAGTGATGATCCTTCTTGTGGACCTTTAAGTGTTCGGTCAAATCGTTGATTCTTCTTGTAAGAATTGCGATTTGCACTTCCGGTGAACCTGTGTCTGTATCGTGCTTTCTGTTAGCTTCGATTACAGCGGTTTTTTCTTCTTTTCTCAGCATAATAATTGTACCTCTTTCTTATAAAATTTTCCGCAGTCGTAGATTATGGTAAGGATACCTCCCATTCTTATGGGCATTCGCCATAATCCAAGATCAGGGTTTTACCGTTGTAAATACAACGCTAATTATATTACCACAATTTTTCTCAAATGTAAATAGTCTTTACAAATTTTTAATAATTTCAATGTACTATCAACTATTCTATATTTCTGTTCACCTTAGCCGCTGTAAGAGTATTCTGCATAAGCATAGCTATTGTCATAGGTCCTACTCCTCCGGGAACAGGCGTAATATAACTTGCTGCCTTTGAGGCAGTCTCAAACTCAACGTCTCCGCACAGCTTTCCGTTTTCAAGTCTGTTCATGCCAACATCGATAACAACAGCGCCCTCTTTTATCATATCGCCCTTTATAAGGTTAGGAACTCCCACCGCAGCAACAAGAATGTCGGCTCTCTTGCACTCAGCTTTTAAATCCTTGGTCTTTGAATGGCATATAGTTACCGTACCGCTTTTGTGAAGTAAAAGCATAGACATTGGCTTACCCACTATGTTGCTTCTTCCAACGACCACACACTCTTTTCCCTTTACGTCAACTCCGGTAGACGCTATAAGCTCCATAACTCCTGCGGGAGTACACGGCAAAAAGCTGTAATCTCCTATCATAATTTTTCCTACATTTACAGGGTGGAAAGCGTCAACGTCCTTGTTAGGAGCGATATTGTTGATTATCACATTCTCGTCAATATGCTTCGGCAAAGGAAGCTGACAAAGTATGCCGTCTATCCTATCATCATTATTCAGCTTATTTATAAGCTCTAGAAGCTCGCTCTCTGTAGTCTCCTCAGGGAGAGCGTATTCATACGAATCAAACCCTACATACTCGCACGCTTTTTTCTTGTTGTTTACATAAATTCTCGACGCAGGATCGTCTCCCACAATTATAACAGCAAGACCTGCTTTAACTCCATATTTTTCTTTAAGCTGAGCGGCCTGCTCTTTAATTCTGTCCTTTACGCTCTGTGATACCGCTTTTCCGTCAATAATATTACTCATCTTCTGCTTCCTCCTCATTAATGTCATTACTGTTATTCTGCTCAACAGGCTCAAGCTCGTCAAGCTCTTTGATATCGTTTTCATCTTGGATATTATCCATATCCAAATCTAAAGATTCATTATCTGCAATCGGTGTGTAATTTTCTCCCTCATCAAACATCTCTGCTTTAATCTCCGGCTTAACAGCGTTCTTGCCGAACTTTTTATCATACTCAGCCTGCAACGCCGAGAAATCCTCACCATTAGCTTTTGCGTCGTTTATCTTTTTCTTGAGCTCTGATTTTTCAGACTTCATTTTTTCAAACATATCATATTCGGCAAGCTGTGCCTTCGACACCGCCGTATCGGCATACAGCTTATAGTCGCCGTTTCTCTTGACCATACTTCTGAATATGATAATCAGGACTATAGACACCAGAACACAGGTACCAGCAACAAGTTCTGACACCTTTATGTTTGCAAGGTAAAGGCTGTCTGTTCTCAGCATTTCGATAAAGAATCTTCCCAATCCGTACCAGCCGATATACATCAAGAAAATCTCTCCGTCGAACTTTCTGTGTTTTGCATATAGGTGGAGAATCACAAAGCCTAAGATACACCACAGCGATTCATATAAAAAGCATGGGTGAACCGGCGCATACTGGTCTACCATAACTCCTGCTTTATCGGCGAGATCGGTCTGAACCTCAGAAAGATATGAAACTGTTTTCGAGCTCATCATTCCCCAAGGAAGCGTCGTGTTTGAACCAAAAGCCTCCTGATTAAAGAAGTTTCCCCATCTGCCTATTGCCTGTCCAATCAAAAAGCCGGGAGCGACAACATCAAGCAGAGTTACAAGCTTCAGTTTTTTGATTTTTGCTATTATTCCCCCGACTAAAATCGCCCCTATCAAGCCACCGTAAATGGCGAGTCCGCCATCACGAACACTTATTATTGCTTTCCAGTCGATAGAGCCCGACTCGGTCATATAATCGCTTAAACTGAAAATCACATAATAAAGCCTTGCTCCGACAATAGCACCTATCAATCCTCCGATAACAGAATCTGTTGCACTGTCGGGATTAATGCCAAAGCTCCTCATTCTCCTAAAGCCGTATATCATTGCAATTAAAATTCCAAGCGCTATTAAAAACCCATACCAGTAAATTACGAAATTAGTTCCCGGAATTTTAAACATAACATTGTTCAGCTTAAATCCGTTTGTGAAAATGTTGTCTCCTCCAAGAAACGGAAAGTAAACCTTGTCAGGGTTTGAAATGATTTCTCTCTGCATTGTATTAGATACTGTCTTTGCTAACATTCCCATCGTCAATGATGTCATTTTAAGTCCTCCTTAGGTGTTTGATTCCACTATAGAAATAGCAGTCTTACTATTGTCAAATAAAATGTCTATACAATCCATAATATCCTTTTCATTAATGCTTGCCAAAGACTCTATATTTTCAAAGGCGTCAACTCCTATAAGCAAATCTGATTCAAACATCAGCGTTGCACATTTCTCCGCGCTGTTCAATCCGCTTATCAGCTTACCGTATTCAGCCTTTTTTATGATCTCAAATAAATCTGGGTCTATACCCTCTTTCTTTATTCTCTCTATCTCATCCTTTATTCTCTTAAATACCTCCTGAGGTGATTTCGATTCACCAGAAAAAATACTTGCAAAAAATCCGTCACCCGAATCGACCTCTGTATAGAAGTTTGAATTAATAAGCCCCTCGTCATATAATTCCTTGTATAGTTCAGAGGTAGAACCGCAAATCAAATTAAGAAGTATTGATGCCTCAAGCTCTTTCTTAACTCTTTCCTTTCCGTCAAACGGAACGGTTTTATAACCAATAGCAAAAAGAGGAGTACCTACCGGCATTTTCTGAACGAGTATCTCCTTATTTACCTCTTCAGGCTCATTGGGAAACGCAGTTACGAGTTCGGGATTTTCTTTTGTCTTCAAATGCTTATCGCATATCGCCAGAACGTCATCAAGCTTTACATTTCCCGCAATGGCAAGAGCCATATTGTTAAGGTTATAAAAGGTGTTGTAACAACTGTAAAGCAAATCTGCGTCTATCTTTGCAATAGACTCGACCGTTCCTGCGATCTCTATTTTAACAGGGTGGTTTACATACAAGCATCTAAGAAGATTAAAAAACACCTGCCTATACGGAGTATCCTCGCACATTCTTATTTCCTGACCGATTATCCCCTGCTCTTTATCCACAGTTTCCTGAGTAAAATACGGCGCCTGAACGAAGTCAAGCAATATTTTTAAAGATTCTTCATAGTTTTCCGTACAGCTAAATAGATATGCCGTCTGGTCAAATGAAGTATACGCATTTCCGCTTGCTCCTGTTTTTGCATATAATTCAAAAACGTCGCAGTCCTCATTTTCAAACAACTTATGCTCAAGAAAATGAGCTATGCCTTCGGGAACTTCAATAAAATCCTTGTCTTTCTTTGTCTTGAATTTTGTATTTATCGAGCCGTACTTAGTGCCGAATAAAGCATACACAGACGAAAACTCGGGCATCTCCCAAACCAAAATATTAAGTCCCGACGGGTGCTTTATTTTGTAATAGCTTTCGACCAAACGCTCGCTCTTTATCGTTTGTTTTTCAATATCCATTATTCAGCACCTCCCTTTTCATCACCCGACATAATATAAACAGTATCAAGTTTATAGCTCTTTGCAGCTTCAATAATATCCTCTCTTGTTATACCTTTGTACTTTTCTATCGCGTCCTCAGGCGAAAAATCCCTGTTCCAGACGCATAGCTGTGTCAGCCACCAAGTCGCAAGCCCTGAGGCGCTGTCATTATAAGAACGCATAGAACCGCATACCGCTGTTTTTGCATTGTTAAGTTCTTCATCAGAGAAGTTCCCTTTTGCCATTTCATCAAGCTGTTTTAAAATCTCGTCCTTTGCCTTACTTAAATTAGAATTCTCAACGCCGCTGTCTATAAGCATTACTCCCTTTTCAGAAATGATATTGGAAGAACAATAATAGCAAAGACTCAGCTTTTCTCGAACATTCATAAACAGCTTTGACGACGGCAGTCCGCCGAACATCATTGAAAACAGCTTTAGCTGTTCGGGGTCTTTAATATCAGTTTTAAATGCAAGCACCATTTTGCACTGCAAAACGTCAAATTTCTCATTGACCTTTGCAGTTTTCTCTTTTAAAGGACTTATCAACACAAACTCATCATTTGTAAATTCTCTTTCAAGTCCTTCAAATCTGCTTTTTATAAGTTTAACTGTCTCATCAAAGTCACCGCCGCCTGAAACGGTTATCTCTATTCGAGAGGTTCTAAGCATTTGCTTATACTCGTCGTAAGCATCTTTACAGGTCAGCTTTTCAAGCTCCTCAACCGTTCCGTCCAAAGGAACGCCTGCCGGCTCGTTTTCAAAAACAGTTTCCAAAGCCTTGTCTATAGCGTACCCTCTTTTATCGTTTATCTTGTTGTTTATATTGTCAATAAGCTCGCGCTTGATTATTTCAAAATCACTCTCGTTGAATATTCCGTCTACCAGATTGGGTGAAAAAATACAATCAAGCAAAATCTGAGTAACGCTGTTTGTGATCTCCTCATTCTCAAGAGCATACCTGTCGCATACGCAATTTGCCCCCAAATAGAAAGCCTGACTGTCGCCCAGCCTGAATACGCTTTGTGAAATCCCTGCTCCGTAAAGCCTTGCCAGCTCCTTTGTAAGCTTTGTTCTGGTTGTGTATTTAGAGTTTGAGGTCTGAAGCACTCTGGTAACTAAAGAATAAGCCGACGCTTTTTTCTCGTCAACCTTTGAGATAAATCTTATACCTATTGTATTCACGTTGAACTTTTTATCAAATATGGTCGTAATATAAACACCATCTGAAATTTGTTCTCTCTTTTTAACATTTGACATTGTTATTCTCCATTCAAAAAACTTACTTACGGTTAGTATACCATAAATTATTATTTTTTACCACGCTTTTTTTATTTTATTCTCTCGGCTACTTTACAACAACGTTTCCCTCGCCTAAAATTTCAGCAAGCTGAATCAAAAAGTCATTTGTGATCTTTACCCCTGTAACTTCCCTGTGCATTGTCTTTTTCTTTATATCGTCAAAGTAAAAATACACCTTCGACTGCCCTTTATTTTCACGAGAACACCTAACTATTTCATTTATTTTCTGCTTGTCAGATGAATTTAATTTCAGCCATACCGATTTATCTTTAAGAGAATTTTCAAAAGTCTCAAGACCTTCAATTTCCTCCGCAATTATTTTAGGCGGCTCGTCGTCCTTGAACGAAACTCTGCCGTTAATGATTAGAATAGCACCCTCTCCCAGCTTGCTCTTATACTGTTCAAACAAATTAGGGAAAATAATAATCTCCGCCTCGCCTGTCTTATCTTCAAACCTTGTAAAAGCCATTTGCGAGTTGCTTTTTGTAGTATACATCTTTTTATATGAGAGCATTGCAAAAATACTCACCTTATCGTCATCTTTGTATTTTGAAGTATAATTGCCCTCACCGTTTTGGTTTACCACGTCTCCGATTGGCGTAAACCTCGACGCTTTTATAATTTCAGAGTAGCTGTCCAGAGGATGTCCCGACAAATAGATGCCGATGATCTGCTTTTCCATTGTAAGCAGCTCGTTTCTGTCAAATTCAGCTACATAAGGTATTTCAAGCTCCATAGAACTGTCGTTATCGGAAATATCACCAAACAAGTCCATCTGCCCTGAAATATTTCTTCTCTTGTTGTCATTAAGACTTTGTAAAATCATTTCATAGCTTTGTATCATTTGCCGTCTGTTAGTAGGGAAACAATCGAACGCTCCGCTTTTTATAAGAGCCTCCACTGCTCTTACATTGATATCGTCTAACATTCTCTCGCAGAAATCCTGAAGCGATTTATAGTTTCCCCGCATCTGACGCTCGGCAATAATTTTAGCTATGACCCCTCTGCCCAGCGACTTTATCGCCAAAAGCGCAAAACGTATGCCGTTATCCTCAGCAATAAATCCCTCTTGGCTTTTGTTAATATCAAGGTGAAGCATCTTAACGTGATTTTTTTCACACTCGTTAATATACTCAACCAACTTTGAAGTATTATCAGTGATTACCGAAGTCATTAAAGACGCCATATATGGCTTATAATAATGACATTTCAGATAAGCCGTCTGGTATGCGACCGTTGCATAAGCCGCCGCATGAGACTTATTAAAAGCATAAGACGCAAAAGAAGTCATCTCGTCGAAAATTTCATTTGCAACGCTCTCCTCAACGCCGTTTGCAACAGCCCCAACGCAGTTTACCGTACCATCGGGATTTTTCTCTCCGTACACAAAAGCCTTTCGCTCCGCCTCCAGAACCTTGTGTTTTTTCTTTGCCATTGCACGTCTTACAATATCGGCTCTGCCGTATGAATACCCAGCAAGCGTTCTGAAAATCTGCATAACCTGCTCCTGATACACAATGCATCCGTAGGTTACGTCTAAAATATCTTTTAAAAGCGGAGTTTTATATTTTACATATTCAGGATTATGACGGTTTCTTATATACGTAGGTATAGAATCCATAGGACCCGGACGGTATAGTGAAATTACAGCTATCAGATCCTCAAGCCTCTCCGGTTGAAGCCTCATAATAGTGGCGGTCATACCTGCGCTTTCAAACTGAAAAACACCTTCAGTCTTACCATTTGAGAGCATTTGATAAACAGCCTTATCATCGTATGAAATATTCTTGATATCAAATTCAGGCTCCTTACTGCGAACAAGATTTTGGCAGTTATTTATAACAGTGAGGTTGCGAAGTCCCAGAAAATCAATTTTCAAAAGCCCAAGACTCTCCAAAACCGTCATTGTGTATTGCGTTACGATTTGCCCGTCGTTGCTCTGTAGAGGAACATACTCGTCAACTGGCTCTTTTGTAATCACCACACCTGCGGCATGGGTCGAGGTGTTTCTGGGCATACCCTCAACCTTCTTTGCCATATCTAAAAGCTCTCTTATTTTCGGATCCTTGTTATATAACTCCTTTAAGTCAAACGACTTCTCCAAAGCCTTTTCAATAGTTATATTAAGCTCTCTGGGAATAAGTTTAGCTACCATATCAGCCGTCTGATACGGAAGCGCCATAGCCCTTGCAACATCTCTTATAGACGCTCTCGCTGCCAATGTACCAAAGGTAACTATCTGAGCAACGTGGTCTGCGCCGTATTTATTCTGAACATAATCTATTACATTCTGCCGACCGTCAATGCAAAAGTCAATATCAAAATCGGGCATAGAAACTCTCTCAGGGTTTAAAAACCTCTCAAAGAGAAGATTGTATTTTAGCGGATCGATTTCAGTTATACCAATGCAGTAAGCACAAAGGCTTCCCGCACCCGAACCTCTGCCAGGACCCACAGGGATACCATGTTGTTTTGCATAGTTTATAAAATCCCAAACTATGAGATAATAATCGACATATCCCATCTGGCTGATAATCTTAATCTCGTAATCGAGCCTTTTATAGGCTTCTTCTGTTGGGTTGCCGTACCTCTCCTTTAATCCTCTTTTGCACATAGAGATAAAATACTCTGTGTTATCGCTTACACCGTCAATGTGAAAATAGGGCAGCTTTGTCTTACCAAACTCAAATTCAACATTGCACATATCGGCAATAATTCTTGTATTTGAAACAGCCTGCGGAGTGCTTTTAAAAAGCTCAAGCATTTCGTCTCCGCTTTTAACATAAAACTCCTCAGTCGGAAACTCCATCGACTTCGGGTCGTTTACAGTTGTGTTTGTTGAAATGCACATAAGAATTCTCTGAGCATTTGCGTCATCTTTTGAAATGTAGTGACAGTCGTTTGTTGCGACCAGCGGTATACCAGTTTCCTCAGAAAGCTTAAACTGCAAAGGCAGTATCCTTTCCTGATCATAGAACTTGTGATTTTGCACCTCAATATAATAGTTGCCCTCTCCGAATATCTCTATGTAGAGCAGTGCCGTCTCCTTAGCGCCGTTATAATCGTTATTTGAAAGTTTTCTTGCTACTTCTCCTGCCAAACACGCAGACAAACAGACAAGCCCCTCGCTGTACTTCTTCAAACTCTCAATATCTACTCTTGGCTTTGAATAAAAGCCCTCTGTATATCCGATTGAAACAAGCTTGATAAGATTCTGGTAGCCTTTCATATTTTTGCACAGCAAAATCAAATGATAAGGAGAAGTATCAATGCGGTTCACCTTATCAAACCTTGTTCTCGGAGCGACATAGACCTCACAGCCGATTATCGGTTTTATGCCCTGCTTTTTGCATTCATTGTAAAATTCAACAGCGGCGTACATATTTCCGTGGTCGGTTACGGCTATTGCATCCTGACCTAAGTCTTTAGCTTTTTTTACAAGCTCGCTTATTCTGCAAGCTCCGTCTAAAAGTGAATACTCGCTGTGAACGTGAAGATGCACAAAATCAGTCAAATCGACCACACTCCCTTCTGCAAACCGCAAAATAATAAACAACAAATCGAGGCTTGAAACAAACAAGCCTCAAATATACTTAGTTATGAGAATAATGCTTTTGATAAATGAGATAAAGAAGTCCTGCCAGACCGGCAATGTTTAAAAGAAATACAAAGACAAATCCGCCTGTTCCAATACCTCCCGACATTTTCACAATAGACGAAATCATCATAACAACACCCATAGAAGCAAGTGTATATCCTGTTTCCTCAGTGAATTCTACCTTGTTGTTTTCATTTGATTTCTTTTTCTTTGCGTCGATGACCATTTTTATCAGCCATACACCGGACGCTGTAAGCAATACTCCCAACAATAAAATGATAATCATAAATTTGTACCTCCTGTTTTTTGTTCTATATTCTGCTAACGCAGTTATTTACTTTTTTCAGCTTTTTTCTGTCTTATCTCATCAGCCGCTTTTTTTATACGCTCCAGCCTGTGGTTTGCCCCCGAACGCGATATCGGCGGGTTCAAAGCAAGTCCTAACTCTTTCAAATTATAATCGGGGTTGTTGTATCTTACCTCGGCAATTTCCCTCAAATTTTCTGAAAGACTTGCAAATCCTATTGTTCTCTCAATAAGCTCAATATCCTCTATCTGTCTTTCCGCCGCTTTTAACGACTTCTCTATATTGGCGTTGTCGCAATTTACCGCTCTGTTTATTTTGTTTCTCACGTCTTTGAGAATTTTTACATTCATAATCTCAAGACTTGCTTTTGAAGCCCCCATAAGCGTGAGCATATCCTCTATGTTTTCGCTTTCCTTTATATAAACTATATTGGTATTTTTTCTCTCAGTGTGCTTTGCCAAAATACTAAAGTAATCTATAAGAATTAAGCCTAAGTCGTTGCAAAGCTCCAAGCTCGGCATCACAAACTCAATATGATACTCCTTATTAGGGTCTATAATACTTCCGCACGCCAGAAAAATACCTGCTATCAAACTTGGGATATATCTTTTTTTAGGTAAATCATTCTCTAAAAGCCTTTTATCCTTAACCTTAAAATAGTTTAGAACAAAAACTCTGTCGCTTTCATTATCCACACTTACCGTGAACAAATTTGACTTTTCCGATTTTCTCATATTCTTTATACTTACAGCCGTATGACCGCAGATTTTATTAAGATGGTTTGCTAAAAATTCCGCTGTCTTTTCATTTTCGGTCATCAACGCAATACCATCATTACCAAAGCCTTTTGCAACCTTTAAAATCCCCATAACCGCCGCGTTTGCTTTTTCAAAGGAATAAAGATTGTCAATAATTTCTGATTTTACCAGATACGAAAAAGACTGCATTTTAATCACCAAGATTTTATGTGTACTTATTAATATCTCTGTGAGAAATTCTTACCTTGTGATACTTTTTTGATAAGTATTTCATCATATTTTCCGCAAATGTCACGCTTCTGTGCTTGCCGCCCGTACAGCCAAAGGCAATAATAAGCTGGCTTTTACCCTCTTTTTTATAAAGCGGTATCAAAAAATCCATTAAATCCTCAAGCTTCTGTTTAAGCTGAACAGACTGCTCAAACTTCATCACATAGCTTGATACCTCTGTGCAAAGCCCCGTTTTAGGACGAAGCTCGTCAACATAATAAGGGTTCGGCAGACATCTTACGTCAAACACCAGATCCGCCTCTCTCATAGGACCGTATTTAAACCCGAACGACATAATATCTATCTGCATAAACTCGTCGTCGCCAGTCAAAAACATACTTTTGACCTTTTCTCTAAGCTGATTTGCAGACAGAAAAGATGAATCTATAAAGTAATCGGAAATCCCCTTTACATTTGCAAGCATATCACGCTCTGCCTGAATAGCTTTTTCTATATTACCCTTCATCTGATCGTCAAGAGGATGCTTTCTTCTAGTTTCCTTATAACGTCTTATGATTGTTTCATCGCTTGCGTCTACAAACAGAACCTTTAAATTCCTCTGCTCTTTTTGAAGCTGTTTTATCGTATCATAAAGCTGACTGAAAAAATTTCCGCCTCTGATATCTGTAACAAAAGCTACCTTTTCAATAGCTTTAGAACCTGCCGTTACGGTCGTTATATCTGCAAATTTAAGTATAAGCTCCGGTGGCATATTATCAATACAATAATACCCCATATCCTCTAAAACATTTACAACTGTCGACTTGCCGGAGCCTGATACTCCCGTAACAATAACAAACTCCATATCTTTCAATTTTATCTCATCTCCTTCAATGCCGATACAACGTCTTAGCAGCTCAACTTAAATTACACCTAGTCGGCATTGTATCTTACAATTTCCACTTCGCACTCAAGAAAATAACCTGTTTTCTCTTTTACAATATCCTGAACCTTTTTAATAAGACCCGTTACCTCTTCAAAGGTAGCATTGCCCTTGTTTATTACAAATCCGCAGTGTTTTTGAGATACCTCAGCATTGCCAACGCTGAAGCCACGAAGTCCGCTTTCCTCAATAAGTTTGCCTGCGAACTGTCCTGTCGGTCTTTTAAAGGTCGAACCTCCGTTTGGGTACTCCAAAGGCTGCTTGCTTTTTCTTCTTTTTAAATAATCGTCCATTAAAGCCTTTATCTCAGACTTATCCTTTTTAGCCAGCTTAAAAACCGCCTCGGTTATAATATAATCATTCTCCTGAAAAATACTGTGACGATAAGACAAATTCATATCCTCAGCGTCAAAGTCAAGTATTTTACACTTATTAAATGCTTTGACAGAAACCAAAACGTCCTTTATCTCTCCTCCGTAAGCTCCTGCGTTCATATAAACCGCTCCGCCTACCGAACCGGGTATACCAAAAGCAAACTCCAGTCCGCCCAGACCGTTTTCGCATGCAAACCTGCAAACATTCATAAGCGAACAGCCCGCTTCTGCCTTGATAGTTGTGTCATCAACCAAGCTGATATTTGAAAAATCACCGCCCAGATGAAAGATAACTCCGTCAAATCCCCTGTCATCAAAAAGCAGATTAGAACCCTTGCCCATAACAAAATACGGATACTCCTCATCATCAGCAAGCTGAATAAGCTCTTTCAGGCAATCAACGCCGTTAATTGAGATGAAAGCCTTGCAAGGGCCTCCTATTTTAAAAGTAGTGTGCTCGCTTAAACGCTCATCTGTCAAAACCCTACAGCCGTGTTCTTTTGCTTTTTGTATTATTTTTATTATAGCATTATCTTCTTTCATAAGCTATCCCCCGCATAAATTATAATCAAAACTCAATCCACGGCCGTTTTTTTATTATTCTCTCTTTTAGCTTTTCAGCGTCGCTGTTTACAATAAGCTCATTTGGAAAATCCAGCTCTGTGAGCAGTTTTTCCACATTAGAAACATCTCCTATTTTATAACAAAAATGTGCGTCAGAATCAACTGCAACAGGCGTTTCATACTTTTTGCAAGCCTTTATAAGTTCAACAAGCTTATCTTTTTTTGTCCTTCCCGAAACTAGTGACGCCTCGTTTAATTCAACCAACTTGTCGTACTCCTTAAACAGCTTGACAAGCTCCTCTGCATCATAATCAACATTCGATGTAGTCGGGTGTCCCATTAAATCAACGTGAATATTCTGACATACCTTTTTATATGTATCATACAGCTCCCTCGGAGTTTCTGTCCAAAAAACAGGACTGTGAAAGGAAGCTACTACCCATTCAAGCCTGCCTAAAACACGCTCGCTTATATCCAGCTTACCTTCAAAATTGCAAATATTAGCCTCAACACCCTTTAAAACTCTTACTCCCTCAATTTTATCAGGCAATACGCCAAGATTTTCAATGTGCCATATGTGCGGTGCGTCAGGCTCCATAGGCGCATGGTCTGTCATTGCTATTATCTTAACGCCCTTTTCAAACGCCGCTTTGCAATTTTCCATTATTGTTGAATAAGCGTGAGTAGACGCCAATGTATGTGTGTGTAAATCTGCCTCGTATCTCATTTGTTCCTCTTTCTGAAATATATTCTTAATTCTAAAATGTATCCCAATTCTTTATTGTGTCTTTTTTATCGACCTCTAAACCGAGATTATTTAAAAGCTCCTGAGCCGCATTGTATCCCATCTTTTTCTGACGGTTGTTCATAGCGGCGACCTCTAAAATAATAGCTAGGTTTCTTCCCGGCTTTATAGGTATGGTAAGGCTCGGTATCTTTATACCGAAGATGGTAGTATACTCGTTATCAACTCCCATACGGTCGTAAACCTTTGTTGGGTCCCACGTCTCTAGCTCAACAACCAAATCTATCTTCTCTGTAACCTTTACAGCACCCATACCGAACAAACGTCTGGTATTTATAATACCTACGCCTCTCAGCTCTAAAAAGTGCCTTATGTTGTCAGGCGACGAGCCGACTAAACTTTTGTTTGAGACCTTTCTTATTTCAACTGCGTCGTCGGCAACAAGCCTGTGACCTCTCTTTACAAGCTCAACAGCCGTCTCACTCTTTCCAACTCCGCTTTCCCCGACGATAAGCAATCCCTCGCCGTAGACCTCTATTAAAACTCCGTGACGGGTGATTCTAGGCGCAAGATGAAGATTTAAAAAACCTATCAGCGCCGCAATAAAACTTGTCGTACTCTCCTCAGTTCTAAGCAAAGGAATATCATACTCCTTTGCCGCCTCGATAATCTCAGGAAATATCTCATGCCCTCTGGCGATAACAAGCGCTGGAATTTTCGTTTCAAAAAGTCTGCTTACAGCTTCTCTCCTTTCCTCAGGAGATATCGAACCCAGAAAGGCAAACTCCATATTTCCGCAAACCTGAATACGCTCAGAGTTGAAATATTCGTAAAAACCCTTAAGCTGAAGACCGGGTCTGTTCAAATCATTGTCTGAAATCAGTATTTCATCTAAATTGTCGGGAGCGCAAATTACCTCTAATTTAAACTCGTCAATTATGTTGCTTAACGCAACTGTATATACATCGCTCATAAACGTACCCTCCTTTTAATTCCCTGATTTTACGCTTATCAATCCTTTATTAAGCATCTCCATAGCTGAGAGTATAACCCCCTGCTTTCCGGTAGGATATGTAATCCCTCCCTGAAGCCACACCGCAAACGGCTCTCTTATGGGCGCGTCGGCAGAAAGCTCGATTGAAGCTCCCATTGTAAAAGCGCCTGCCGCCATTATTACCTTGCTGTCATAGCCGGGCATATCCCAAGCCTCTGGAACAGCAAAGCTGTCAACGGGTGAACCCTTTTGTATACCCTGACAAAACGCTGTTAGCTTTTGCTCGTCGCCAAGAAGAATAGAAGCTATTATGTCAGTTCTCTTTTCACCGCTTTTAGGAAAGGTTTCAAACCCGAGTTTTTCATAAAATCTGCAAGCGAACGCCGAGGTCTTCAAAGCCGACTCAACAACCTGAGGCGCCATAAAAAATCCAAGCAAAATCTCTCTGTTCTGACCAAGCGAACAGCCTACCTCTTTTCCCATTCCAACGCAGGTAAGCCTTTCGGCACACTTTTCTACCAGATAAGCCTTTCCTGCTATGTAACCGCCTGTTGACGCTATACCGCCGCCCGGATTTTTTATAAGAGAACCTATTATCAAATCCGCTCCGACATCAAGCGGTTCACGCTTTTCAACAAACTCGCCGTAGCAGTTGTCTACCATAACGATAACATCTTTATTAGCCGCTTTTGCAGTCTTGACTATCTTTTCAATGGTATCAATACAAAGAGACGGGCGAAGGGAATATCCTCTTGAACGCTGAATGTAAATAACCTTTGCAGTCTGTGCTTTTTTAGTAATTTCATCAAAATCGGGAGTTCCGTCATAGAGCAAATCGACCTGATCGTAAATCACTCCAAAATCCACAAGCGAACCACTGCCCTTTTTATTTCTTATCCCTATTACTTCTTCTAAGGTATCATACGGATTTCCCGTTACAGATACCAGTTTATCACCTGCTCTTAACACCCCGAACAAAGCTGTAGAAAGAGCATGAGTTCCGTTTACAAACGTATGACGCACTAAAGCGTCCTCACCGCCGAATGCCTGAGCAAACACCTTGTCTATTGTATCTCTGCCTATGTCTCCGTAACCGTAGCCTGTAGTACCCTTTAAACAGCTCTCCGACACACGGTTATCTATAAACGCTTTCAAAACCTTCTGACCGTTAAAATCGGCAGTATCGCTGAAGTCAGCAAAAACATCTTTACATTCAGCTTCTGCCTCATCAGCAAGCTCCAAAAGCCTTTTATCTATATCAAATAAAGAATTATTCATCTATGTCTTTCCTTTCAAGCACTATATCATCATAAATCGGAAGAAAACCGATTTCAGTATAGTAGCTTACATTGTAACTTCTTGCAAAAAGCTGAACAGAAAACCCGTCCTCATTAAGCCGTTCTCCAAGCCAGTATAAAAGCTCTCTTGCGTGATGCTTTCCCCTCTCTTTGGGTATCGTTGCAACGTGACCTACAAAAGCAATGCCGTCTATAATATACTGTATAGTCGCAGACGAGCAGTTTTTAAGAGTAAAACTTTGCGAAAGCCCCTTTCTGACCCTATGCGACGTATCTGTCAGCCACAGAGAATAGGAGTTTCTTATTGCCGGAAAGCTAGTTGCCAGAATATCATAAACATCGTCAAGCTTGGGAAGTTCATTTACATCAAGCTTAGGAATATGATTTTTGCAAACAAACTCAAACATTGTTCTGTCAAACACGTTGTAATCTTCACTGATAAGGATGCTTAGCCTTTTTGAATAATCAAGTCCCAATTCAACGGTAACAGGCTTTGTCATAAAGATAAGAGTTGCAAGCTCAGGTATCTCATTATCTGAAAGGGTATGACCCTCAAAAACAGAAACTACCATTGACGCATTGAATATTGAAATCACAGCGTCGTTGTCCGAAGCCTGATCTTCACGGACAAAATAAAACCTGCAAAAATCATAGCTTACGCCGTATGCTAAAAAGTGAGATTTTATACGGCGTGAATAGTGATTTTTCTCAAGAGTATTCAATAATTCTTCTGTAATGTCGTAAGTTTCTGTTATCATTTATATGACTTACCCCAAATAGGGAATTCCTCCGTTTTAAGTTCTTAGCTTTACTGCCTGTTGTAGAGCTTATTCAAAACCAGCTTAACAAGCTCCAGTGAGTTTTTCATATCGTCTTTGCTTGCAACGCAGGACGGCGAATGTATATACCTGCACGGAACAGATACAGCCATTGTTTTAACTCCGCCCCTTGAAATATGAATAGCGCCTGCGTCGTTTCCGCCAGCTATCATTGTTTTTGTTTGGCAGGGAATATTGTTCTCCCTTGCAGTATCAAAAGCCAGCTTGTAAAGCTCTTTGTTATATATAGTCGATTTATCCATAAAAGATACAACAGGACCGTCTCCGCATTTGCAGACCGACTTTTCACCCTCCGAGTCAGGTAAATCCGCCGCCGTTGTAGCCTCTATAACTATCGCATAATCGGGGTTTACAGTATATGAAGCCGCCTTTGCACCTCGAAGTCCTATCTCCTCTTGAACAACGAAGGAAAAATAAGTGTCATACTCAAGCTCGCTTTCGATTAACTCAAGCATAAGCGCACAGCCGAATCTGTCGTCGATAGCCTTTGATTTTACAAAGCCGTCTCCGAACTCTATATAATCAGATCTAAAGTAAACGCTGTCGCCCAGCGATACTGCTTTTTCAGCTTCTTCACGGCTTAGAGCGCCGATGTCAACAGTCAGCTTGTCAAACAAAACCGCCTTATCCCTATCATCACCTGAAAGGTTGTGAACAGCGACCCCTCCGACAACTCCTACCATGTTATTTTCCCCAACAGTTACCTGACGTCCGAAAACAACTCTGGGGTCAATTCCGCCGACGCTTTCAACCTTCAAACTTCCGTCATCGTTAATATATTTAACAATAAGTCCTACCTCGTCCATATGAGCAGAGAGCAAAACCTTATTTTTAGGTGTTTTTCTTCCCTTTTTTAAGGCAATAATATTGCCAAGATTATCAACGTCATACTCGCATTTATCGCATATTTTTGAAATAATATATTCCCTGACCTTATCCTCATCGCCTGAAATTCCATTGATAAGACAAAGCTCACGCATTTTATCAAGCATCAGCTTCCACCCCGTTTCTTAAAAACTCTGCTATAAGGCGTGCTGAATTTTCAATATCTGAAATTGAAATGACCTCAACAGGCGTATGCATATATTTAAGCGGTATCGAAACGGTAACTGTTTTAATTCCGCCCCTAGTTACTCCTATAGCGTCGGCATTTGTACCTGTTGTTCCGCCCATAACCTCGATTTGGTAAGGTATTTTCTCGTCCTTTGCAATCTGAATAAATCTGTTTGATAGAGATTTAGAAAGAGACGGCGATACTCCAACCATAGGACCCTTTCCCATTTCTCCGCATTTCTCTTTAGAATCTCCGAAAACTCTTGCAAAGGAAACGTCAACAGCTATAGCAATATCAGGGTTCACCTTATAAGACGCAGTTTTCGCTCCCCTCTCGCCTGTTTCCTCCTGTGAAGAGAACACCACCGAGAGCGAACAGTTAAGGCTTTCAAGCTCATTTTTTAACAGGTCGAGAGTTTCAATAAGGGTTACAACTCCTGCTCTGTCGTCAAGGCATTTTGATGTTATTCTATCACCTAAAAGCGTATACGGTTCATTTGATATAATTATCCTGTCGCCTAACGATACAAGCTTTTGAGCGTTCTCCTTTGACATTCCTATATCAACGAAGATATCGTCCAGCTTTGGCGCTTTTTTATCGTCCGATTCCAGATGCGGAGGGGTTGAAGTAATAACGCCGATAATTTTCTGTCCGTTTGAGCAAAGGACCTCAACCTGTTGAGCCAGAAGCAGACGTCTGTCAATACCGCCGCAGTTTGATATTTTCAAAAAGCCCTCGTCGGTAATGTAAGTTACAATAAATCCAATCTCGTCTATATGCGCGTCAAGCATAATATGAGGCTTACCCTCTTCACGCTTTCCGATATTTGCTATTACATTGCCAAAATCATCTACTGTAACATCAGATGTGTACTTTTTAAGAAGTTCCGCCGCTGTTTTTGAAGCGCAAAATTCATCGCCCGAAACGCCGTTTTGTCGGGTAAGTTTAAATAATATTTCAGTTAGTTCTTTCTTATTCATAAATTATCCCTTAAAAACATATTAAAGTGAGTTTACAATTTCCTTAAAGTGCCTGCCTCTTACCTCAAACATAGGGTACATATCAAAGCTAGCGCAGGCAGGAGACAGAGAAACTATATCGCCCTTTTCGGCAATATCCCTTGCAGTGTGAACAGCTTCCTCCATATCCTTTACCATTATTACCTTTAGTCCGCTTGTTCTGTAATCTTCACATTCGGTAACAGCATCTTTAATCTTTTTTGCAGTCTGACCCATAAGAATCAAGACCTTTACCTTTTCATTTACAGGCTCTGCAAGAGTATCAAATGGAACTCCTTTATCAGAACCGCCTGCAATTACGATTATTTTCTGCTTGAATGAATTAAGTCCTGCCATTACCCGTGTAGGGCTTGTGGCAATAGAATCGTTATAGTACCTTACTCCGTCAAGCTCTCTTACAAACTCAATTCTATGCTCAACCCCGCCGAACTCCTTAGCCGTTTTTACAATGCTCTCATAAGAAACATCTCCCCAAGTAAGCGCAATAGCCGTAAGGAAGTTTTCTACATTGTGTATGCCCGGAATCCTTATATCGTCCATATTGACTATCTTTGTAACCTTGCCGTATTCATTGTAACAAAGATTGCCTTGTTTATCCAAAAAGCTTCCGCATTCGGGAATACCCTTTCTGCTGAAAAGGGAAAGCCTTCCCCTCACCATATCGCACAGCTTCATTGTTTCATCATTATCCATATTCAAAACTGCCTTAGAAAAGGCATTTTGATGAGCGAGAATATTACACTTAGCGCCAATGTATTCCTCCATTGTGCCGTGTACGTTAAGGTGATTTGGCGAAATATTTGTTATCGCCGCAGCATACGGAGATTCTCTCATCGAGATTAGCTGAAAGCTAGAAAGCTCAACTACTGCAACGTCAGTCTCTTTGATTTTTTCTATCTTATACAAAAGAGGTTTGCCTATATTTCCCCCTAAATGAACAGTCTTACCGTCTGACTTAAAAAATTCAGAAACGAGCGTAGTAGTAGTCGATTTGCCGTCAGAACCCGTTACAGCGTAAATCTTACACGGGCAAAGGTCAAAGAAAACCTCCATCTCGCTTGTTATGATAATACCCCTCTTGCGCGCTTTTGTAAGTATCGGATCGTTATAATACATTCCCGGTGTTCTGAAAACTATATCGCATCTAAAAATTTCATCAAGATAATTTTCACCGAATGAAAACTCCGCTCCTGCCTGTTTGAACTCAAAGTAAAGCTCTTTATTTTTTTCTTCAAGGTTATTCTTATCGCAGATAACAATATTATAACCCTTTTTTAAAAATAATCTTATTAAATCGTTATGGCTCACGCCCGTTCCGATGAATGCAATTCTTTTATCTTTAATTTCATCGAAAAACCTTTCCGCTTTTGTCATATGATATTCTCCTCTTTTGAAAAAACACATTATGTATAAAACATTTAAAAATAGTTATAAATACTCTATTATATTATATACTATCTGAAAATAAATAGCAATATTTTTTTCTGTTTTTCACTGCAAAATGTTAAAATGAAATAATAATATAAATGCTTTTTTATTTATTAAAATAAATATCAAAAAAGTATTGTAAATTGAAATAAAATAATTTATAATCATCATAGCGTTATTGTCAAAATTATTATGAACAGGAAGTGTTAGCTAAGTTGGAAAATATTATTATCAGTCTTAAAGACGCCATTGTTGAATTCGACGGAGAGCAGATTTTAAAAAATATAAATCTCGACATTATTGATAAGCAATTTGTCACCCTGCTTGGTCCGTCTGGCTGTGGAAAAACTACAACTCTCCGTATTATCGGAGGCTTTCAGCAAATGAAAAGCGGCTCGCTTTATTTCAATAATAAGGATATCACAAAGCTGCCGCCTCATAAAAGACAGGTAAATACTGTTTTTCAAAAGTACGCTCTTTTCCCTCATCTGAATATATACGATAACATAGCTTTCGGTCTTAAGCTCAAAAAGCTGAGCGATAAGGAAATAAAATCAAGAGTTCAGGAAACATTAGAGCTTGTCAATCTCATAGGCTTTGAGAAACGCTCTATACACAGTCTTTCGGGAGGTCAGCAGCAAAGAGTTGCCATTGCAAGAGCATTGGTAAACCGACCTAAAGTCCTGCTTCTCGACGAGCCTTTGGGAGCTTTGGACTTAAAGCTGAGAAAGGAAATGCAGATCGAGCTTAAAAACATTCAGCAGGAGCTCGAGATAACTTTTATTTATGTAACCCACGACCAGGAGGAGGCTCTTACTATGTCTGATACGGTCGTTGTAATGAACAACGGCGTTATTCAGCAGATAGGCACTCCTGTTGATATTTACAACGAACCTAAAAACGCTTTTGTAGCTGACTTCATAGGCGACAGCAATATTATAGACGGCATTATGCGAAAGGATTTCCTTGTAGACTTTGCCGGAAACTCCTTTACCTGTGTTGACTCGGGCTTTGAAAAAGACGAGCTTGTAGACGTTGTTATCAGACCTGAGGACATTAAAATCGTTCCTCAGATAAAGGGAGCAATAACAGGTGTTGTTGAAAGCGTTATCTTCAAGGGTGTTCACTATGAAATGATAGTTGAAGCAAGCGGATACAAGTGGAAAGTCCAGTCAACTCTGCACGAAGATGAAGGTACTATTGTCGGTATGAGCATTGAACCTATGGATATCCATATAATGCACAAAATGGAGAACCATTAAAAATCAAAGACTTGTCACAATAACAGCGAGAGGAGGAATGCTCCCAAAGGAGCATGGCAATATTGATGAAATCAAAAATTTTAGCTGTTCCATACATAATATGGATGATTATATTCACAGTGATCCCGCTTGGTCTTGTAATATTCTTTGCGTTTACTACTCAAAGCGGAGAGTTCACAATTTCAAATATAGTAGCTATGAACGACTATCTGGACGTTTTATTCCGGTCGATAGAGTTCTCGGTCATCGCCACTGTAATATGCCTTATACTCGGTCTTCCGGTTGCCTATTTAATTTCAAGGCTTGCAAAAGGAAAACAGGGAACAATGCTTATGATAGTGATACTTCCTATGTGGATAAACTTTCTACTAAGAACCTATGCGTGGATGACCCTCCTTGAAGAAAACGGATTGATAAACAGGTTTTTCGGGCTTTTCCATTTGGGACCGTTTAATCTGATAAACAATTCGGGAGCAGTAGTCTTAGGAATGATATACAATTACATTCCATTTATGATCCTTCCGCTATATTCTGTTATGACTAAGATAGACGAAAGCGTAATAGAAGCCGCTCAGGATCTAGGCTGCTCAGGCTTTCACATTATAACAAAAATCATTCTTCCCCTTTCAAAGCAGGGGATCTCAACAGGGATCATTACTGTATTTGTTCCGTCGGTATCTACATTTATAATATCGAGAATGCTTGGCGGAGGAACAAACGACCTTATCGGTGATATTATTGAATCTCAGTTCTTGGGCAACTCTTACAACCCTCACTTAGGCTCTGCGATGTCTTTGGTTCTTATGGTTATAGTTTTACTAATTATGAGTCTGTTCAATCAATTTGGCAGTGAGGAGGCTGTTATTTAATGAATAAAATCGTTTCACGAACAATAACCGCATTTGTTATTGTTTTTCTATACATTCCCATACTTGTACTAATCGTATTTTCATTCAACGCCTCAAAATCGAGGGCGTATTTCACAGGCTTCAGTTTACAGTGGTATCAAAAGCTGTTCCACAACGAGGCTATTCTTTCAGCCCTTTTTAACACGATCATTATTGCTCTTATTTCCTCGCTGTTAGCAACTATTATCGGAACAGCGGCGGCTATAGGGATAAACAAAATGAGACCTATAACTAAGGCAGCAATTATGAACATAACCTATATCCCGGTTATAAATCCTGAAATTATAACCGGCGTTTCGCTAATGCTTTTGTTCAGGGCATTTACAGTGTATTCGGGCTTTCAATTCGGATTTGTGTCGCTTATACTTGCACACATAACCTTTAATATTCCATACATCATTTACAGCATTATTCCAAAGCTAAGACAAATGAATCCAAACCTAGTAGAAGCGGCGGAGGATCTGGGCTGCAATCCCAGACAGGCTTTTTTCAAGGTTACGATTCCTGAAATAATGCCGGGCGTGCTTTCAGGCTTTTTAATGGCTATAACTTATTCTATCGACGACTTTATTATCAGCTATTTCAACTCAGGAACGACAGTTGAAACACTTCCTATAACTATCTATTCTATGACCAGAAAAAAAGTATCGCCAGAGATAAACGCTCTTTCAGCAATAATATTTATAGTTATTCTTGCTGTTTTGATTATCAAAAATGCTATATCAAACTATATGCTCAGAAAAGAAAGGCTGGAATATCTAGCGTCAAGATCGTGATAAGATTTTGCTTTGATATTTTTATAATTTTGTGTTATACTGACAAAGGAGCTTGTAAATGAAAAAACGCTTTGTACTATTTGTTACATTGATGCTTTCGCTAGTAATGCTTACCGGCTGTAATGGCAACAGCAACCAGTCAAACTCTTCGGCAGTAAGTAATACTTCCGGTAAAGATTATTCAAATAACGTCAGCGATAAAAGCGTCAATGATAATTCGCAGACCGAAAAAATAATAAACCGTGAAGATATTGATATGGATACTATATTATCTAAGTTTGATAAAAGTCTGTTGTCAAGCTATGATTATACCCGCCTGAAGGACAAGAACATAACCCTTAATGTCTGCAACTGGGGCGAATATATGGCGATAAACCAAGACGATTATTTCGACGTCAACAATGAATTTGAAAAGCTGACCGGAATAAACGTCAACTATAAGACCTTTGCTACCAATGAAGAGCTTTATTCAAAGCTGAAAAGCGGTGGCGGAGACTATGATGTTGTTATTCCCTCTGATTATATGATTTCAAAAATGATAAAAGAGGGGCTTATTCAGAAGCTGGATTACAGCAAAATTCCAAACTTTAGCTATATTGACAAAAAGTTTGTCGGACTTGAGTATGACCCTGAAAATGAATACTCTGTTCCATACACTTGGGGAATAGTATGTATTGTCTACAATAAAAATATGGTAAAAAAAGAGATAACAGGCTGGTGCGACCTTTGGGACGAAGCTAACGACAATAACATTCTTATGTTCAACAATCCCCGTGACGCATTTGGAATTGCGCTTACCTATCTTGGATATTCTCAGAACACCGAGAACAAAAAAGAGTTAGAAGAAGCCGCAAGCGCTTTAAAACAGCAGAAAAATCTTGTACAGGCTTATGTAATGGACGAGATTTTCGATAAAATCGGAGGCGAGTCCTCGGCAATAGCGCCTTATTATGCAGGCGATGTTCAAACTATGATAGATGAAAATCCCAATCTTGATTTCTGCATACCAAAAGAGGGTACTAATAAGTTTGTAGACGCAGCTTGTATTCCAACAGCGGCAAAGAATAAGGAAGCCGCAGAAATGTATATAAATTTCCTGAATGAGGTTCAGGTTGCATACGCAAACTGCGATTATCTTTGCTATTCAACTCCTCACACAGGCGTTTACAATCTTTTTGATGAAGAAGTAAAAGCGAATCCGCTTCGCTGTCCGCCTGACGACTATCTTAACGAAAAAACAGAAGTTTTTATAAATCTTTCTGACGATACTAACGCTTACACTCAAGAGCTTTGGAATCAAATCAAAATTGAGAAATCAAAATCGCCTTGGCTTGTACCTTCCTTTCTTTTGATTTCTCTGGCTCTGACTATTTTCCTGAACATAAGACGTTCAAGAAAGAAAAAACAGGATATTTTTTAAATTTTATATAAGGAGATTTTTTATGACGAGCAATACTAACGGTGTTTTATTTGAACCGCAAACTCAGGTTGGACCTTTAGGGATAATCGGTATGAACGGCACTCAGGAGCTTTGTGCTAAGATCGACGGTTACCTTACAAAGTGGGCGGCAGAAAGCGGAATTCTCAAAGACAGCTATCTTATCGAAGTTGATTGTCCGAGGTTTTCATCAGGCGACGGAAAGGGCATAATAAAATCAACCGTTCGCGGCGATGATCTATTCATCATCTGCGACGTCGGTAACTACAACTGCACATACGATTATTTTGGAATGAAAAACCATATGTCCCCAGACGACCACTATCAGGACTTAAAGAGAATTATTCAGGCGGCTGGAGGAAAAGCGCACAGAATAAATGTCATTATGCCTATTCTTTACGGCGGCAGACAGCACAGAAGAAGCTATCGTGAATCATTAGACTGTGCTGTAGCGCTTCAGGAGCTTGAGGCTATGGGTGTTTCAAACATTCTCACTTTCGACGCGCACGACCCTCGTGTGCAAAACGCAGTTCCGCTTATGGGATTTGATAATGTAATACCATCTTATCAGGTGTTAAAGGCAATGTTCAGAAACCTTGACGACATCATCGTAGATAAAGAACACTTTATGATCATCTCCCCTGATGAGGGGGCTATCAACAGAAATATGTATTATGCGTCAGTTCTAAGCGTTGATCTTGGAATGTTCTATAAAAGGCGTGACTACTCAACCATTGTAAACGGGCGAAACCCAATCGTTGCCCACGAATATCTGGGTAATGACGTTGAAGGCAAAGACGTTTTCGTAGCAGACGACATTATATCGTCAGGGGAGTCTGTTCTCGACATAGCTTATGAGCTTAAAAAGAGAAAGGCTAGAAAAATCTATGCCTATTCTACTTACGCAATATTCACAAACGGTCTTGAGAAATTCGACACAGCTGTTAAAGACGGCATAATCGACGGTGTTTTTGGAACTAATCTGACCTACCGTTCTCCCGAGCTTTTGAGCAGAGACTGGTTCTATGAAGTAGATGTATCAAAGTACATTGCATACTTTATTGCGTCATTGAACCACGATTTGTCAATTTCGTCTATAATAGATCCGCACGAGAAAATAAAAAATCTCCTTGAGCAGCACAAGCACTTAACGGTTTAATAGAGGTTTTACAGAGACAAGCAAAGCGTTCGGAATTTTTCCGAACGCTTTTTCTATCTATCGTATTTTTTTCTTAACAACCTTGCTCCAATTGCCGTAACTTGTATTGCCGTTTATCTTTTTAAATGCTCTGACTTTGAACATATATTTTTTAACACGTTCTCCATTAGCCCAATGTTTAATTTTACATTTATAAGATTTTTTCTTTGTGAATTTACTACTCCAATCAATTGTTATATAATTTGTTTTAAAAGAAAATTTCACCTCATAGCCTGTTGCTCCGCTTACCTTTTTCCATGAAACATTTAATCTCTTTTTATTGGCTTTTATTTTTACTGCTTTTACTTTGGCAAGATTAGTTACTTCTTTATGTATAGACGGTGATGTTGGATTATTAACTATCACTTGGATAGTATTAGTGGATAAAAGTTCCTTTGTATTACTATTGTATAGTTCTATACGAACCTGATGAACTCCAGCCTTTACACCTTTTATGTTTATTTGTGTAGAATGATTACTCCATTTCTTGCTCCATGAACAAGATACTTTTTTTGAATCGCAAATGTATTTCACGGAGAATTTGGGTAAATCTCCTTTAACCGATACACCAATAGTTTTAATTTCGTTTACATTTAGGGTTATTGTTTTATCGCTAAATTCCAAGTAAGGACTTCTCTTTGTAGGTTCAATATAATTTGAATCTTTTGCACCGCATACTTTGCAAACACCATTAGAATACTTATGACCTGTTGCACTTGTATATTTGTCCTTATAACTTGTGCCACACGAGCATTTATGTAAAGTATAGCCTTGTGATGTGCAGGTCGGAGCAACTACTGTTGATGTGTATGAATGGGTGTGTGGTGTGTTGCCTGTTGTTTTAAAGCTTTGTACACTACTGTAATATGTTATTCCACTATTAGCGACTACATAATACTTATAATAATACGTAGTTCCTGCTTTCAGATTTGATAATGTATATATTATTGGCCATGTACCCTGTATTGTATCTAAACTAGCACTGCGTGCAATAGTCATACTACTTGTGCTTGTACCATAATACACTCCAACCTGAGTCCAATTTGAACCATTTTTGGTAATATCACACCGAACATCTGCATAATCACTTCCTACGCTTATTGTATATGGTGTTCCAAGAGTAGGAGTTAATTTTTGTAATGTTTTAAAACTTTGTACACTACTGTAATATGTTGTTCCGTTAGCGACAGCATAAAACTTATAATAATATGTGGTTTCGTATTTCAGGTTTAATAATGTATATCCTGCCGATGTTTTATCGCTACCGAAAAGGTTTTCACTGTCTACCTTAGTCATATTGCTTGTACTTGTACCATAATACGCTCCAATTGAAGTCACATTTGTATTATTAGCATTAATTGTACATTCAATATATGCAGAATTGCTTGAGGTTATATGTTTTAGCGTTCCGAAAGTAGGCGCATTTGTTTTTGTTTTAAAACTTTGTACACTACTATAATATGTTGTTCCGTTAGCGGTAATATAAAACTTATAATAATATGTAGTTCCAGATTTCAGATTTGATAATGTATATCCTGCCCAAGTATTACCACTACCCAAATTATCGCTACCTGCTTTTACCATACTGCTTGTACTTGTTCCGTAATAGGCTCCAACTTGGCTCCAATTAGACCCATTCTTACTAATGGAACATTTTATATATGCTGAATTTTCACCTACACTGGTAGTATATGGTGTCCCAAAAGTAGGAGCGCTCACTGAACCACTACCATAATCAGATGCAGACTTAGAAATTTGTATATTTCCTTTCCAAGCACTTGTGCCACAATAAAAATGAAGATGATTACCTGTAGCATTACCTGTTTTTCCTACTTGTCCGATTTTTGAACCGGCACTAACATATGCCCCTTTGTATACACTAGATGGAATGGAATTTGCTTGCATATGTGCATATCCATAATATCTACCATCATCGCCTTTGATTATTATTCCAGTTCCAAAACCATCGCATGTATGTTTACTTCCATAATGCTGAGAACCACAAGTATATTTTGCATATACGGTTCCAGATTTTGCTGCTACTATGTTTGCACCTGCAATATTGGAATCACTAATATCGATACAATATCCGCTATGATATCCTTGTGATAAACTCGTATGTCCTGGAACAGGCCACACCAGACCATTAGCAGCTCCCACGTTTACCGCAGGCAAAACCCCTGCCAAACTAACTGCCATTACCAATACTGTCAATAAATTTAAAATTCTTTTTGTCATATCTTTTCCTCCTGATATAAAAATGTCAATATATAGTCAATAAATTAACTATATATTAATTATACTCAATTTATTGAGCATTGTCAATAGGTTAAGTATAATATAATTATAATTGTTAACAATGTTATAGATGGAGGGGGTTTTATGATAAGCTACAAGCCATTTTATGAAACGTTAGCAAAAAAAGGACTTACTGAATATTATTTAATATATAAACAAGGATTTTCAGCAAATACTATCCACCGAATTAAACACGGCAAAGCAATAAGCACAAAAACGCTTGACGAAATATGCTTTGTGCTTGACTGTCGGGTTGAAGAGGTTTTAAAATACGAAAAATCATAACAAGCTGTACATTTAAAAAAGAGAATGTACAGCTTTATTGTTTTATAAAAGCAAATTTATGTATGTGTTAAAACAGTATACACAATAAAAAGAAGTGCTTCTCATGAATATAATACACAAGAAGCACAGAAAACAGCTTAAACAATTAAACCGTTTTAATTATTCAAACACTATTTTATTATTTCAATTTAATTTGTATGACAATTTTTATTCCTTGCAGTAATCAATGACAGATTTAATAAACTGTCTGCCTGCCGCACATTTTGAAAGCTTGTCAAAATCGCAGTTGCATACAACGACCTTTCCGCCGCTGCGTTCATACTCATAAAGCATTCCCAACTGGTGATTTCTCTCGAAATTATCTATAGTGCGAACGATAAACTTCTTATCTTCATAACAACTATCTAAAATCTCGCTCTTTGAATTTTCAACGATTTCCCACCACTGCTCGGTTGAAAAGGTTTCACTAGGAAACTGCGAAAGCGCAGGATGAGTGTTGTCAATTAAAAGTCCCATAGTTCCGACAGGAAGCTCTTTGTTCATCATTTTTGATATTGTGCTGAACATCGGATAGCACCAGAAATCCTGACAGTAAAATCCTTGTATAAAATCGTTTTCGTTAAGTTTTTCAAAGTCGGGTACTATAAGTATCGTTTTGCCTTGAGATAAAAGTCTTTCAGCTTCAGGGGATTCCACGCTCTCAAAAATATATGCTCCTGAAATATCAACGCTCTTGATTATCGGGAAGACCCAGATCTTATATGAGTTTTGTATATCAGTTCCTTCGATATTAAGAATAAGCTCAACGGTTCTGGCAGCATCAACTTCTGGAAGCGTGACCTCAATATCGCAAATGTCAATGTAGTTTTGCCCGTCTGCCTGATGTATAGTCTCAACACCGTTTGCTATAGTTTTTCCGCAGGAGCATTTAAGTTCCCAAGTCAGATTTTTAGAATCAATACTGTAGTTTCTGTAGTAAGCGAGCTCTATATGTGCCTTGAATTTGTCACCAGCTTCGTAAGTGTAGCTGTCAAATTTTCCGAGCAAAACAGCGTCAGAGCAGAATTTTCTCCACTTCTTCGGAGAGCAAATGCCCTTTTGATCCATAAATGCGTCAAGAACTCCTACCAACGCCGTTCCCTGTCCGCTGAAGTCCTGAATATCAAGAATGTGAAATCCTCCGAGCAGCCTTGAACGGAACACCGCTTCCATTTCTTCTTTATAGCAGGCAACTGACAGCTTTCCCGAAGCATTGAAAAAGTCTTTAGCCAAGTGTCCCAGACCTGCTGCCTCCATATTTTCTTTAAATATCTCAAAATTATTAGGCTTTAAAGAGCCGGTATATTTTTTGATTTCGTCAAAGTCTGGATATGTTTCATACTGACCTATTTCGTGTGTGATAATAGGAACTTTTGGTATAAATCCTGCGTCAGCCTCGCTTGCTTTAACGGTTTTTACAGTTGTTCCGTATTGAATTTGCACAGTTTCATTACTGTCTGCTATATTATTTTCGGCACGGACATTAGGGTGAATAATGCTGTCATAGCACATATCGGTTGCAGGCTTTCTTGTTTGAATATGTCCTAAAGGAGCGTCGCACGCTGCGAAAGAACCTCTTATAAGTCTGTCTTTTGAGAGTCTTACTCCGCAGAAGAAATCATCGTTTTCCAAAACAGAGGGGAAGAATTGAAAGTTGTTTGAGCCCTGTGTGTAAAGGTGTCTTGTGTCTTCCGCTTTAAAATAACCAATTATATCATTCAAACGAGCAGGGCTGCCCCAAAGCTCGTTGCCGAGCGACATCATACAATAAGACGGATGATTACCGAAAAACTTCATCATTTTAAAGCCCTCTTCAATAAGGAAATCCTGCTCGACCTCGTTGTATCCGTCTTCATCTTTTGCACAGATCGTTCCCCAGAAAGGCAGTTCAGGCTCCATATAAATTCCCAGCATATCAGCCGCAGTGAACGCCGCTTCAGGTGGACAGCAGGTATGATAACGATAATGATTCATTCCGTAATCTATAGATATACTCATAACCCTTAGCCATTCTGAAACGTCTGTCGGCATAAATCCTGTTTTTGGGAAAATCAATCCGTCGTGCTTTCCTCTAAGGAATGTTTTTTTGCCGTTTATGGTAAACTTATCACCATCTGTTTTAAACTCTCGAAGTCCGACGATAGTGCTGTAAGTGTCGTCTCCAATTGATACTGAAAGATTATAAAGATATGGGCGATATTCGTCCCAAAGATAAGCGTTTTCTCCCATTTGGTATATGACATCGATTTTGCCGTCTTTATATTCATAATCACAAGGGGGGATAATTTGGTCGTTTTTAGCTTTTGGACCGTCAAACCCAACTGCTGATACGGTTACAGTGCCGGAGCTTTCTCCGACTACATCAGCTTTTATATGAAGCGTTTTAGAATGTATATCGCTTTCCACAAAGACATTCTCAACATAGGTTTTGTCGAAAATCTGAAGCTCCAATCTGCCTATGATACCGTTCCAGTTTGTCTGGGTATCAGCAGATGTCAGATGTCCGCCGCCTGTTCTATAACCAAAGTTTGCAACTCTTACGGTAACTGTGTGGATACCTTCTGTTACATAATCGGTTATGTCATAGATATGAGGAGAAACCAGAGAATCATAGGTTCCTACTTCCTTGCCGTCAATGTATAAAGTTGTTATTCTTGTACGCTCTAAAAATATAAATGCATTTTTGCCTACGGCTCTTGTAAAGTCGACCTCTTTTGAAAACCAAGCCCAGCCCTCAAAATAATATGTGTCTGTGAGATAATCCTTCTCCCGTTTATAATTGAATTTGCCCTTTTTCGCATTTGAGGTGGAGTTTGGCAGCATAATGCTGTCGCTGAACGGAGGCGTTTTGCCTTCCAGTTTTTCATCAAGCTCAAGCGACCATTCTCCGCTTAAATCAATAAATTCTATCATTTGTTTTCTCCTATAAAATAATTGTAATTTTTAATTTATATATAATCGCATACGCTTTACATATTAACATAAATCAAATGTAAAAGCAATACTAAATTCTTAAAATAAAAAACCTATCGCAAATTCTAAAAACGATAGGTTTAATTTTACCTTATTACATAATTCTTTCTTTCAGCTTTGAAAGAAAGCTTTGCCTTTTAGCATAATTTCTTTCGCTAAGCAGGCTGTCAAATTCATTGAGCTTTCTTACCATTTCCTTGTTTAGCCCCTTAGGCGTTTCAACAACGACCCTTACGTAATGGTCGCCCTTGTCGCTTCTGTTGAGCTTTTTGATGCCTTTTCCTCTCAGACGGAAAACTGTTCCCGTCTGCGTTCCAGCAGGCACCGTATATCTCACCTTTCCGTCGACCGTCGGAACGGTAATTTCATCGCCCAAAGTAACCTGCGTAAAGGTGAGGGGGATCTCCGTCCAAACGTCAAAGCCGTCTCTTTCAAACACGCTGTCACGTCTCACCGAAACTGTCACGTTCAAATCACCGTTAGGACCGCCGTTTATACCGGCGTCTCCTGCACCTGCAACTCGAAGCGTCTGCCCGTTGTCGATACCGGCAGGTATCTCAATTTCTCTCCTAGCTGAAGTTCTTGTTCTGCCTTGACCTGAACAACGAGGGCAAGGTGAATCAATGATCCTGCCTTTTCCTGCACAGCGTGAACAAACCCTTGTTGAAGTGATCGAGCCAAATGGGGTTCTCTGCTGAACATTTACCTGTCCTCGTCCGCCGCAGTCGGGGCAGGTTTTGGGTGATGTTCCGGGTTTAGCGCCAGTGCCGCCGCAGTCGGGACATCTCTCCATTCTGTTCATTCTAACTTCAATTTTCTTTCCCTTGCAAGCCTCCATAAAGTCAATGGTAACGCTTGCACGAATATCCTGTCCTCGTCTGGGAGCGTTGGGGTTAGCAGATGAACGTCCGCCGCCGAACGAACCGAAAATAGAGTCGAAAATATCTCCCATATCTCCAAAACCGCCAAAGCCGCCGAAACCTCCTGCTCCTGCGCCGCCGCCGTAGCTGGGGTCTACTCCTGCGTGTCCGAACTGGTCATACTTTGCTCTTTTATCGCTGTCCGAAAGGACTTCATATGCTTCGTTTATTTCTTTAAATTTAGCTTCCGCTTCTTTATTGTCCGGATGCAGATCGGGATGATATTGCTTAGCCAGTTTTCTGTATGCTTTTTTAAGTTCATCATCAGAGGCGCCTTTCGACACGCCAAGCACCTCATAATAATCTCTTTTGTCCGCCATTAATATGACCTTTCCTTTCGCAAAAACTCGAAAATTTAAGTGAAGGATATTAAAAATAATCCTTTTATTATTATGTAAAATGGGAGAACACTGTTCTCCCTTTTACAGTATTGCAAGTATTATTCAGCGTCGCTGAACTCTGCGTCTATAACATCGTCGCCGTTATCTGTCGATGCTCCGTCTGCACCTGTATCAGGTCCTGCCTGAGCGCCTTGAGCCTGCTGTGCCTGAGCGGCAGCCTGCTGGTAAACCTTTGTTGCAACGCCCTGGAACTCTGTTTCAAGCTCCTTCTGCTTTGACTTGATAGCCTCAATATCTGTGCCCTTTAGAGCTTCTTTCAAAGCGTCTATCTTAGCCTGAACTGACGACTTCTCATCAGCAGAAATCTTATCGCCAAACTCGCCTAACGACTTTTCACACTGGAATACCATCTGGTCTGCTTGGTTTCTTGCATCGACCTCATCCTTTTTCTTCTTGTCCTCAGCGGCAAATGCCTCAGCTTCTTTAACAGCTTTGTCTATGTCCTCCTTAGACATATTTGTAGAAGAAGTAATAGTGATGTTCTGTTCTTTGCCTGTTCCCAAGTCCTTAGCCGAAACGTGAACGATACCGTTAGCGTCTATATCGAATGTTACCTCAATTTGAGGAATTCCTCTCGGAGCGGGTGCGATACCGTCGAGACGGAACATACCGAGCTGTTTGTTGTCCTTAGCGAATTCTCTCTCACCTTGAAGTACGTTTATATCAACTGCCGATTGGTTATCAGCGGCTGTTGAGAAAATTTGAGACTTCTTTGTAGGGATAGTTGTGTTTCTCTCGATGATCTTTGTGCAAACTCCGCCCATTGTTTCAAGACCGAGCGAAAGGGGAGTAACGTCAAGGAGCAAAAGACCGTCTTTAACGTCTCCGCCGAGAACGCCTCCCTGATATGCCGCACCCAGTGCAACGCACTCATCAGGGTTGATACCCTTAAACGGCTCTTTGCCGATAAACTTCTGAACAGCCTCCTGAACAGCTGGGATTCTTGAAGAACCGCCAACCATCAGCACTTTATTAAGATCGCCTGCCGAAAGTCCCGAATCAGACAACGCCTGACGAACAGGTCCCATAGTTTTCTCAACCAAATCAGCGGTGAGTTCGTTAAACTTAGCCTGAGAAAGTGTAAGCTCCATATGCTTTGGACCAGCGGCGTCCGCTGTGATAAACGGAAGACTGATAGATGTTGTTGCTGTTGATGAAAGCTCGATTTTAGCTTTTTCAGCAGCTTCTTTAAGTCTCTGCATAGCCATTTTGTCATTTGAAAGGTCGATGCCCTCTGATGTTTTAAACTCGCTGACCATCCAGTCAATTATTCTCTGGTCAAAGTCGTCTCCGCCAAGACGGTTGTTACCTGCTGTTGCCAGAACTTCGGTAACGCCTTCGCCCATTTCAATGATTGAAACGTCGAATGTTCCTCCGCCTAAGTCATAAACCATAACCTTTTGGTCTTCTTCTTTGTCAAGTCCGTATGACAATGCTGCGGCGGTAGGCTCGTTTATAATTCTCTTAACATTCAAGCCCGCAATCTGACCTGCGTCCTTTGTTGCCTGTCTTTGAGCGTCTGTGAAATAAGCAGGAACTGTGATAACTGCCTCTGTTACGCTTTCGCCCAAATAAGCTTCGGCGTCCTTTTTCAGCTTTTGAAGAATCATTGCTGAAATCTCTTGAGGAGTGTATTCCTTTCCGCCCATTTTAGCCTTATAATCAGAACCCATATGTCTCTTGATCGAGATTACTGTGTTATCAAAATTTGTTACAGCCTGTCTTTTTGCGACCTGACCTATAAGTCTGTCGCCTGTTTTTGAAACTCCAACTACAGATGGCGTAGTTCTTGCGCCTTCGCTGTTAGGGATAACAACGGCTTCGCCGCCCTCCATAACTGCTACGCAGGAGTTTGTTGTACCTAAGTCAATACCTATAATCTTTCCCATAATCAATCATTTCCTTTCAATGTGTTTATAAATTAATTTGTATGGTATTTCTGCCAAATGTTTTTGCAGAAAAAGTTTACTAATTTAAGGATTTGCAACTACTACCATTGCATATCTTATTATCTTATCGCCGATTTTATAACCCTTTTGAAATACCTCTGCAACCTCATTTTCTCCCAGCTTATCGTCCTCTATCTGGTTGACGGCATTAGCTATATTCGGGTCAAAGGTTTCTCCCAGAGGGTCAATAATTTCAACACCGAGCTTTTTAAGAGCTTCTCCGAACTGGTTGAAAATCATCTCAACGCCTGACTTGTATTTTTCGTCTGTGGTTTCAGCGTTCAAAGCTCTTTCAAAATTATCAAACACAGGGAGTATTTCACTTACAGTGTTGCCGATAGTTGCTGCAGAGATGTCGAGCCTTTCTTTAGCAGAACGCTTTCTGAAGTTGTCATACTCAGCAGCTAGACGCATATATTTGTCCTTTTGCTCGTCCAGCTCTTTTGTAAGCTTTTCTTCAGCAGTTAGTTCCGGCTTTTCCTCAGAAGCTGATTCCTGGTTTTCCTCGCTTGAGGTTTCTTGCTCATTATCCTGAGCTTCGTCAGAGATTTTGTTTGTATCGGCGTCGTTGTTTTCGTCTGCAACTTCTTCTAAGTCTTTTTCTTTATCGTTTGTCATTAGTCATCACGCCCTTCGTTGTAAGTATTGTCAACATCATTGATGTCCATAACATTCTCCGTATCATATTCGTTTTCTGAAATCATATCTGAAATTCTGCTTGTGAAATATTCAAGATACGGAATAAACTTAGCATAATCGATCCTCATAGGACCTATAAGCCCGATAGTACCTGCGGGCTTTCCGCCCTTTTGATACTGCGAGGTTATTATGCTTGAATTGTTTATAACAAAGCCGTCGTCCTCAGGGGAGAACATAACGTGAAGCCCTGAAAAGCTGCTGTCGAACAGTTTTGCTATTTCTTTTTTGTGGTCTAAAAACTCAATAATCTCATTTTTATCAAAATCGTCATACTTCAAGAGATTTTTCTCACCCTTAAAGGATATCTCCTTTTGCGTTATCTCTTTCGACATTTTGTAAATCTCAGCGACAAGCGGAGAAAGAGTCATCATATAAGTTCCCATAGCTTCTTCAAGCTTTTTTAAGAGATCGTCAGATAACTTATCTACCTCAATGCCCTCTAAATTTTCTCTGAGAAAATTTGAAAAGAATTCAAGCTGTTCATTTGTCAAATCAAACTGAAGTCTGCAAACCTTGTTCTTAATATTGCCAGATGAAGTTATAAGCAAAAGAACATACATACGCTTGCCTGTAGGAATAACTTCAACCTTTGATATGATTGAAAACTTCGGTGTTTCGGTTGCGACTACCGTTGCGCACTTTGTAAGCTCCGCTAACGCAGTTGAAGCAGACTGGACAATAGCTTCTTCAGTTAGATCCACACCGCTTGGTAGCATAGCTTCGATCAGATCCTTTTCCTCTTTTGTCAGAGGGTCGGTTTCGACGAGCTGATCGACATAAAATCTATATCCTTTATATGTCGGCACTCTGCCTGCTGAGGTATGCGGCTGTTCGAGATAACCCTGCTTTTCAAGCTCTGCCATTTCGTTCCTAATAGTTGCAGAGGAAGCCTTTATATACTTCATCATAGCTTTAGAACCGACAGGCTCGCCGGTAACAATATACTCGTCAACCACCGCTGTCAAGATTTTCAGCTTTCGGTCGTCCACACGGTCACCTCCTGAGACTTATCACTTTGATTAGTTGAGTGTTAGCACTCATTTGCTTGGAGTGCTAAATATTATTATACCCAGATTTTTAGTATTGTCAAGGGTTTTACGAAATTTATTTTATAAAATTATCATTACTCATAATATATATTTTTGTGCATAAAGACAAAAATATCCCCAGCTATCTGCTGGGGATTATGATTTTTATTGTTTTTACTTCTTCGCCTCGTCTAAATTAAGCTCTATTTTATTTACTGTGTAACCTTCATCTGCATCTTGAACCGTTAAGTTCTCTATAAATAAAGTAGCTTTGAAATCCTTTATAGACAAGTCTATAGCCTCCGCTAATTCTTTGTTTAAACTTAAATCGAGAATTTTTATCGGCGTCTTTAATGAAACATTGTGGTTCGTCTTTTCACCTCTTGCCTGACTTATAATGCTTATTATAGAATCACCGTTTGCAATTTCCTTCGTAAAATCGAAATTCAAAGGCTTTATTTCTGTTATGTGAATTGACTTCTTATCGTGGTATAGCTCCTGATAAATTTCTTCTGTTATGAACGGGAAGAAAATACTGAAATCCTGAAGCAGTTTGTAAAGAAGTGTGTAAACCGTCTTTTGACCCGAATATCTCGGCACTTCGCCAAATTCCTCAGGTCTGTATAATCTGTGCTTTACTATTTCAATGTAATTGTCACAGAAGTTCCAGAAAAATTTCTCTAGGTGATTTAACGCCAATCCTACTTCGTATTCGTCAAGGTACTTGATAAAGCCCTTCTCCATTTCCTGAAAGCTGCCTAAAATCCACTTGTCTATATACTCGTAATCATTAAACTCTTTATCCTGATAATCGGTCAAGTGCATTTCAATAAATTTAGACACGTTCCAGATTTTGTTTATCAGCTTTTTACCTCTTTGAAGCGTATCTTCACTGAATACTATGTCTGTTCCCAGTCTGCCTGAACCTGCCCAGTAGCGGATTACATCGGCAGAATACTGCTCAATCAGATTAATCGGTTCTACCTTTGCGTTTCCCTTGCTCTTGCTGATTTTCTCTCCCTTGTTCGCCATTACAAAGCCGGAGATCATTACATTGTCCCACGGTCTTTGTCCGAAATGATAAAAGCTCTTTACTATAGTGTAGAAATCCCATGTCCTGATAATTTCAGATGCGTTTGTTCTTATGCTCATCGGCTTTAATATGGATTCGTAGTTTTCTTCCTCGCCGTATCTCATATTGATAAGCGGTGTTACAGAGGACGTCGCCCATGTGTCCATAACATCTGACTCAGGGGTAAATTCCTTGCAGCCGCACTTAGGACAGCGCTCAATATGAGGCTGGTCGACCAAAGGATTTACAGGAAGGTCTTCTTTTCTGGCAAATATCGGTTCTCCGCACTCTTTACAGTACCAAACCGGGAACGGAACGCCGAAGTACCTCTGCCTTGAAATGCACCAGTCCCACATAATGTTTTCTACCCATTCGTTGTATCTGCTTTGCATATGAGCAGGATGCCATTTTATTTCGTTTCCTATTCTAATAAAATCCTCTTTGTGGTTCATAATGTCTATGAACCACTGCTTCATAACCGAATACTCTACTTCTTTTCCGCATCTTTCGTGCGTCTGCACCTCGTGCTCTAGCTCTTCGATCTTAACAATATATCCGCCTGCTTGTAAGTCCTCTATTATCTTCTTTCTTGCTTCCTTGATTTTTAATCCGCCGTAATTAGGTACTGAATCAACAATTCTTCCGTTGTCGGTGAAGATGTATCTCAGCGGCAGATTGTATTTTTTCCACCACTCAATATCTGTCTGGTCTCCAAAGGTACAGCACATAACTACTCCCGTACCCTTATCAATGGCTACCTTATCATCTGCCATAATAGGTACTTCTACATTAATAACAGGAATCTGCGCTGTCTTTCCGATAAGATGATTGTGCTTTTCATCATCAGGATTTACAAACACGCATACAATAGCCGGCAGCAATTCCGGTCTTGTTGTTGCTATTGTGAACTCCTCTCCGTCCTCTTTGGTTTTAAATGTAACGTAATTGAAAGTGGTTTTTATCGTTTTGGTTTCCAACTCGGCTTGTGCAATAGAAGTCAAACACTCGTTGCACCATAACGCCGGACTTTCTTTATGATAACAGTGTCCTTTTTCAATTAGATCTAAAAAAGAAGTCTGGCTTATCTTTATAGTCGACGGGCTTACAGTCTTGTAGTGAATATCCCAGTCAGTGCTTACTCCCATTTTGCTGAATAATCTTTGGAAGTCTGCTTCATACTTATCCGTTGTTTCATAGCATAGCTTTGAAAACGCTTCACGCCCTATTTCGTGAGCCTTTTTGCCTTGCTCTTTCTCTACCAGTCTTTCACTAGGCAATCCGTTATCGTCAAATCCGAACGGATAAAAAATATTGTACCCTCTCAGCCTTTTGTACCTTGCAATCATCTCCGTCTGCGAATAAGAGAAAATATGTCCTATATGAATTTTTCCGCTTACCGTCGGCGGCGGAGTGTCTATAGAAAATACCTCTCTCTGATCAGGTTTGAACTCGTAGATTTTATTTTCATTCCAATATTCCAGCCATTTGTTTTCTTTTTCCTGCGGTTTGTACTTCTTATCTAACATTTATATTCGTCCTTTCTTAGCCGTAAATAGCATAAGTTAATAACTTCCTTATTTAACAACCATAAATAAAAGTATAACAATAAAATAAAATAATGTCAACTAGCGAAAGTTTGTCAGTAGCAAAAGCAGTCATATCCCATACTGCACCATATCTTTTCTCACTAGCACCCAATAACAAACAAGCAGCCGCCTTACGGCAGCTGCTCGCATACATTTTTCTTTTAACTTTTGTCTCAAATATGTGACATAGAGCCTTAAATTTTTAAACTATAGAAACATATTTAGCTTCATATACCTTAATAGGTACTTTTGATTCCCCAATTTCTTCTATAGAAACTTTCCAACCAACAAATACGTAACCGGCTCTAGCTTGAGGTGCTTCTTTTGTTATTGTATCCTTTTCTGCTCTTCTGCTTACCATAACGCTAGAGTTACCGCCGTCAAAGCCTTCACATTTAGCTGTATCGCATTTAAACTTTGCAAACCAAATTGTACCAGTTTCTCCATACTTTTCAACAAATTTTTCTGTTTCTTCATATCCTATCCAAGTAACTTCAATTGGATTTTGATTAATTAAACCTTCTTCTGTCTTCTCAATCGTAACGGGTCTAGTTGTCCTGCAAGCATCACAAATTTGAGTACCAGTACCCGTATCCTTGCTAGTCGGCATCTTTGTTACAGTTACTTTGCCCCAAGTGTGTCCGCCGTTATTGATTCTTACTATATCCATTCTTGCCTTACAGCCGTCTCTTGTACAATGTCTTGACTTCTCACCCGGAATAGTACATGTAGCTTCTACATCAACTGTATATTCATAATCATAAGCATGACCTAATTTAGATTTATACTCTTTAACTATTTCTCCGCAGTTAGTACATTTTTTAGTTATAACACCATTTTCAGTGCAAGTAGCAGCCGTCTGAGACTCAACAACATAATTATGTCCAGTTGTAGGAGCAGGAATTACTGTTACGTCTATTTTTGCTGTACATCCGTCATTCAAGCAATGCTTTGATTTCGAACCAGCCTTTAAGCAGGTAGCTGCAACGTCAACGGTAAATTCATCTGAATATCTGTGACCCAGTGCTGAATCTGTATAACGGAAGAATACCTGACCGCAAACTGAACAATATGAATACTGTTTGCCTGCTTCTGTACAAGTAGCTTTTACTGTTTCACCTTTAACCAGCTTGTGGTCGGCTAAAGAAATTCTTGTTTTTTCTTCATAACCACATTCTGTACATTTACGTGTTTTTTCTCCATAAGCATTACATGCAGCTTCTTTAGTTACTTTCCAGTCGCTGAATGTATGTACATGCTTTGCAGCCTGCGTTGTAGCAGCCTGAGTTGTTGCCGGTCTCGCTGTTGTAGTTGTTGTTGTTGTCTTTGTTGTGGTTGTAGTAGTTGTTGTAGGTTTAGCCGTTGTAGTTGTAGTAGTTGTCGCTTTCTTAGTTGTTGTAGTGGTAGGCTTAGCTGTTGTTGTCGTTGTTGGTTTTGCAGTTGTAGTAGTTGTTGTAGTAGTAACTTCTGCCGTTGTAGCAGCTGCAGTTGTAGGCATTGTAACTGCCGCTGTTGTAACCTCTGTTGCCGAAGTCGTTGCCGATTCAGGCATAGTAACCTCAGCAGTTGTAGTTGCTGCAGGAATTTCAGCCGCTGTTGTAGCTGCCGGTTCTGTAGCTTTTACCGCCGGCTTTGTAGCTGCTGCTGTTGTAACTGCTGCTGCAGTTGTTTTTGTTTCAGGTAAAGCAGCCTCAGTTTCAGTAGTTGTCGTTGTTACAGGCTTTGTAACTGCCGCTGTTGTAGTTGCTGCAGGTTCTGCAGATTCTTCTTTAGCAGCAGCTGGTGCTTTAACAATTTGTTTTCTTACAGCCATAGTTGTAACGGCTTGAACTGTTGCTGCTTGAGTCTTCTCTGCTGTCTGAGGTACAGCCGCAATTGCCGACTCTCCGCCAGAAGCCAAAATCTTCACAGATGAAGTCTGACCCTTACTGCTCAGCAAACTGCTGTAAGATCCGCTGGAAACGCTCGGCACTTCAATAACAGCCTTTTTGCTGATACCTTTCAATGCGTTACTTCCAACGCTCTCCAATTTCTTTGATGAAATTGTTATCTTGCTTAATTTAGTGCAATTAGCAAATGCGTTTTTTCCAATAGTTTTCAATTCAGTATTGGTTTTAACAGTTTTAAGCTTTTTATACTTCTTAAAAGCGTTATTTCCAATGCTAGTTACAGTAAATTTGTATCCCTTTACCTTAACTGTTTTTGGCATCTTTACAATTGTGATCTTCTTTGATTTAGCTCCGACAAGAGTTGCCGTTCCTTTTTTGCCGTTTAAAGAAACAACCTTGTAACGGTAATTGCCGCTGACAATTGTTTTTGAAAAATCGATTTTTGGTGATGCTGCCTGCGCCGAAACTGTCAGTGTACTAAATACCATTGCAAATGCCGCTATCATGCTTACTGTTCTTTTTGCTTTTTTCATATTTAACACCTCTTCTTTTAATTTTGAAATAAGTCAATGTTCATAAAACAAAAAATTGCCCTATTTCAATAGAAATCGGCAATTATGATTAAATGCAACTGGCTGCCATTTTACAGGCCCTATAGCTTTGCGTCACAGCTTTTCAACTGCTTTGCCGATTAATATTCTTTTGTATGTACTTATTATATTCTATCTATTATTAAATGTCAATACTTTTTTTTAAAAAATTTTTATTTTTTTTATTTTATTTTATCGACCTATCAACAATGAGAATAGAATATCATATGTAAACACTTAATTTTGCATCACAGCCATTTAACTGCTTTGCCGATCAACAATTTTTTGCTACACTTATTATATTCTATTAAATATTATTTGTCAACACTTTTTTTTAAAAATATTTATTTTTTTATTTTTTTATTGACCTTTAAACAATGAGAACAGAATATCGTATGTAAACACTTAATTTTGCATCACAGCCATTTAACTGCTTTGCCGATCAACAATTTTTTGCTACATTTATTATATTCTATTAAATATTATTTGTCAACACTTTTTTTAAAAAAATTTTAAAATTTTGAATTTTTTTAAATCAGTTTCTTGAAACCGTTTCTACTTACCGTATCCCTCAATGTAATCTCTGAAAAGCTCAAGGTATCTTTTAGCGATATTACTCAGCGGACGCTCCGACAAACGTATGTAACCTACCTCCATTATCTCGTCGCTTTTAAGCGGAATCGCCAAAATATCCGTTCCGTTCAAATCACTGCTCAGAATTCCAGAGGAGATAGTATATCCGTCCAGTCCGATCAAAAGATTAAATAGAGTTGCACGGTCGGAAACAACAATACTTTTCGGGCTTTCGTCAGTGCTGTGAAGCTCTTCTGAAAAGTAAAATGAATTGTTCACCCCTTGGTCGTATGTAAGACGAGGATATTTCAGAAGATCTTTACGGCTTACAAATTTCTGTTTCGCCAGAGGATTATTCTTGCTCACAAATACATGAGGCTTTGCTTTAAACTGAGGTGTAAATTCCAGATCCTTGCTTTGCAGAATACGCAGTATAACCTCTCTGTTAAAGTTGCTAAGAAAGATTATTCCCAGCTCTGAGCGCTGTGTATGTACGTCTTCTATAATATCATATGTACGCAGTTCACGCAGTGAAAATTCATATTGATCTTTACCATACTCTTTTACCAAAGCCACAAAAGCATTCACCGCAAACGCATAATGTTGTGCCGATACAGCAAAAACCCGCTTTATAGGTTCGCCCTGCTTGTAGGTATGCTCTAAAAGCTCCGCCTGCTCTACGACCTGCCTTGCGTAAGATAAAAATTTCGTTCCCTCATCAGACAGTATGACCCCTCTGTTGCTCCGAAGAAAAATAGTTATCCCCATTTCCTGCTCTAACTCGGAAACCGCTTTGGAAAGGCTCGGCTGTGTGATGAATAACTTTTGTGCCGCCATTGTGATCGAACCGCATTGTACAATTTCAATTATATATTTTAGCTGCTGTAAGGTCATTGGAAAACACTCCGTTTCTGCTTTTCATTATACCTTACGCTAATTTAAAAATCAACCGCTAATGGCAAGAAGCTTTTGAACCGCTTCATAAATTTTCTTTGCGGTATAGGGCTGATTCATCGTATATAAATGGATTCCGTCTGCCCCGTGAGAGATCAAATCAACAATCTGATCTATCGCATAAGCGATTCCCGCATCTCTTAAGGCTTCAGGATTATGCTCATAGCGTTCAATAATTTTCATAAATTTTTTAGGCAGAGTGATTCCGCATAATTTCACCATTCGTTCAATTTGCGACTTATTAGTTACTGGCATTATTCCTGCTGAAATCGGTACATTTATATCCGCAAGCTGAACACGCTCTAAGAACGCGTAGAAATAACTGTTATCCAAAAAAAGCTGTGTAATCAGCTGATCTGCACCGCAGTCAACTTTGTGTTTTAAATTATGTATATCCGACACAAGGTTTTCACTTTCTGTATGGCCCTCCGGATAGCAAGCGGCAATGATGTTAAAATCGTAACGCTCTTTAATGAATGTAATAAGCTCATCAGCGTGGTAAAATACGCCTTTAGGTTCAATATCGGGTGTAATATCCCCACGCAGCGCAAGAATATTTTCAATTCCCTCTGCCTTTATCTGTTCCAAAATTTTAATAGCGCTTTCCTTAGAAAGTCCTATACAAGGCAGATGAGCCACGCTTTCCGTTCCGTATTTATGCTTTATATCTGAAGCGATTTCTATTGTTTCCCTGCCGCTTTTTTTGCCGCCTGCACCATATGTAACGCTTATGAAATCGGGTTCGATCTCTTTCAGGCTGTCGAGCGTATTGTAAATAACAGATGCATCGTTTGTAGGCTTGGGCGGAAAAACTTCAAGCGAAAATACAGTTTTATCCCTAAATAATTCAGAGGTTTTCATTTCTAAGCTCCTTTGCGGCGGCTACAAGATTTTCAAGACTTGGAACAGTTTCTGCATTACCCCTTGTTTTAAGTCCGCAGTCGGGATTTACCCAAAGCTTGTCAGCAGAAATCTTTGAAAGCATCTTTTTCAGCGCTGTCTTTATTTCCTCTTTAGATGGTATTCTCGGAGAATGAATATCATATACGCCGGGACCGACTTCCGTACGGAAATTATTTTCCTTAAGCACATCAAGAATACCTAAATCAGAACGGGAAGCCTCAAAAGTTATGACGTCGGCGTCCATATCGTCAATTTCCCTGATTATATCGGCAAACTCGCTGTAGCACATATGCGTATGTATCTGTGTTTCCGGTTTTACGCCGCTGTGAACAAGTCTGAATGCCGGAATCGCCCAATCCAGATAATCGCTCCAGTCTGACTTTCTAAGCGGAAGTTTCTCACGCAAAGCCGCCTCGTCCACCTGAATAATGCGAATACCGTTAGCTTCAAGGTCAAGAACCTCCTCGCGGATCGCAAGCGCAATTTGGAATGCGCTTTCTTTCAGCGAAATATCCTCACGAGGGAATGACCAGTTAAGAATTGTGACAGGACCGGTAAGCATACCTTTCATAGGCTTTTCAACAAGGCTTTGAGCATAAACAGACCACTTTACCGTCATAGGCTTAGCCCGTGAAATATCTCCCCACACAACAGGAGGTTTAACACATCGAGTTCCGTAAGACTGTACCCACGCATTTTCTGTGAAGATATATCCATTCAAGTGCTCTCCGAAATACTCTACCATATCGTTTCTTTCAAATTCACCATGAACAAGCACGTCAAGCCCGATTTTCTCCTGCAATGACACACACTCTGCTATTCTGTCTTTCATAAATTGCTCGTACTGTTCCTCTGTGATTTTTCCTTTTCTGAATGAAGCACGCATTTCACGAACTTCTTTTGTCTGAGGGAAAGAGCCTATAGTAGTAGTCGGGAAAATCGGAAGATTCAATTTTGCCTTCTGTATTTTTTCACGTTCTGCAAACTCAGGCAGTCTTACAAAATCTTTATCTGACAATGCTTTGATCTTTTCAATGACCTGCCCGTCTTCTCCATAGCGTATCTGCTTAAAGAGTTGAGCATTTTGTTCATAATCAGCAGTTTCGTTGGGAGTATCGGAAGAAATGATCGTTTTTAAGTCTGCAAGCTCCGAGAGCTTTTCCTCGGCATAGGCGAAATGCTTTTTATAGCTTTCAGACATCTTACTTTCATTTCTCAACGTATAAGGAACGTGAAGCAGCGAACATGAAGTACCAATAACCAATTCTTTGCTTACTTTTTGCAGTTTCTTAACCGCAGCGATTGTATTGCAGTAATTATTTTTCCAGATATTCTTTCCATTCACAACACCTGCGAACAAAACCTTATCCTTTGGAAATTTATTTTTCTCAACAAGCTCCAGGCTTTTCTTACCCTCAAAAAAGTCAAGTCCTACCCCGTCAAAATCAAGCGAGCAGATTTCCGTATAGCAATCCCTTACATCACCGAAATAGGTTTGCAAAAGAACCTTTACATTTTCTTTAGCGGCAAGAATTTTCTCATAAAGCTGCACGAACAGCTTTTTGTCATCCTCCGTCATATCCATAACAAGACAAGGCTCGTCAAATTGAACCCACTCTGCCTCCAATGCGGAAAGCCTATTAAGAATTTCTATGTAAGCGTCAGCAATTTTATCTGCAAAATCCCATACGTTTTTACTGCCTGTATATTTTGCAAGCTTTAAAAAGGTGTATGCTCCGATGATCACAGGCTTTGTTTTTACACCGTTTTCCAAAGCTTCTGAAAACAATTCAAACGGCTTATTTCCTGCAAGTTTGATTTCTGTATCATCGTCGATTTCAGGAACCATATAGTGGTAATTTGTATTAAACCACTTTTTCATTGCAAGCGCCTTTACGTCACCATATTCACCCTGATAGCCTCTTGCCATTGCAAAGTAAGTGTCAAGCTCTGAAATTCCAAGTTTACGGTAACGCTCCGGAATCACGTTCAAAAGAAACGCCGTATCGAGAATCCCGTCATAAAACGAGAAATCATTAGATGGAATAAAATCAATCTTATTCTCCTTTTGAACCTCAAAAGCAGAAAGTCTTATCTGCTTTGCGACGTTATTTAATTCATCAGCTGTAATTTCGCTGCGAAAATACTTCTCACTTGCAAATTTCAGCTCACGCTGTTCTCCGATTCTCGGATAACCAATAATAGATGTTTTCATAAATATACCGCCTTAACTATTTTTTTATTATTATAATATATTTTTCAGTTATGTGGTAACACTTGTTTTTTATGGCTAAACATAGTTTAAAACTATGACTGTTTATCAGACCTGAAAATCTATTCTAGCTCTAACGAAGCAGAACGATATAGTTGTAAATTATGAATATATATTGAAAAGCTCATAGCTAAGGAGTATAATAAAAGTGATGTTTAAACTTCAATAAAGGGATTTTTTCAATGAACAGAGAACAGTTAATGCAGTTCATTTCTGAGCGATACAGTACAGACGGTGAACACCCTTGGGAGAAATATCCTAAAAACACTGTATTCAGACACTATAATAATAAAAAGTGGTTTGCGCTTATTATGGATATACCTAAAGACAAGTTAGGACTGAAAGGAACCGGCACAATAGATATACTAAATATCAAATGTGAACCGATACTGATAGGTTCGCTTAGACTGGAAAGTGGCTTTTTCCCTGCATACCATATGAACAAAACAAATTGGATAACCATAGCTTTAGACGGCAGTGTAAATGATGATAAAATCAAATGGCTGCTTGATATGAGTTTTGAGTTAACGGCTTTAAAGAAAATGAGAAAAAGCGATAAAAGCGTTACTCTTTGACAAATTGCCAATTATAATCTATAATTGTTATGGTACTATAATACTACGATAGATTAATTTGTATATTAAGGATTTGTGCAATTTTATATAATAAGATTACCCCATAAGGAGGATTGAACATGATACGCAGATTATTTTGGCGTCTGCCTGCTATAGCCGTTGTTTTTATATTGCTGTTTTATGCGGCTGTTCCGAAAGTTCAGGCAGAAAGCAGTAAGCAAAGCGCATTACAGCTTACTGCTGAAGAGGAGAGCTATATATCTTCTCACAAGTCGCTGAAGATAGGCTTTGTTCAAGACCGCATACCGGTTTCTTTCTCAGATGAAAACGGAGAATTGGCGGGTATATCCCGGTACATATTCGACCATGTGAGCGAGCTGTGCGGAATAAAATTTGAGTATGTGCCTCTCCCAACAAACGACGTTACCTACGACTACCTTTTAAACGGTGGCTTCGACCTTGTTTCAAGCGTCGAATATAACAAAGAAAATCAAAAGGCAAAGGGTATTCTCATAAGCAACCCTTACCTGTCCAGCCGTAAGGTAGTGGTAGCTCGTGACGGTCTGGAATTCAGATACGACGCCAACCTGTCTATAGCCGTATCCACAGGCTCCCAAACTCTTAAAAAGGTTCTCAGCAAGTCTTACCCAAATTTCAAACTGGTCGACTATCCCTCTATAACCGCCTGCTTTGACGCGATAAAATCGGGTAAGGCAGACCTTATGATACAGAATCAGTATGTTGTTGAACACTGGATATCCAAACCGATTTATGAGAAGCTTAAAGTTATCCCTGTATTGGGTCTTGACGACCAGCTTTGCTTTTCCGCAGTAGTTGCTTTCGGAGAAAACAGCGAAGCATCACAAAAAGACGGAAAGGTTCTTATAAATATTCTTAATAAAGCCATTGCAAGTATGACCGAAGACGAGATAGGAAGTTTCACAATACAGGGAATTATGGAAAACCAGTATAGTTTTACGCTGTCTGACTTTTTGTACCGTTACCGATATGCTGTGATAACTCTTGCCATACTGATCTTGGTTATTCTGATACTTGCCGTTCTGTTTGTACGTCAGCACATACGCTTAGCCGAAAACAAGGCTGACGCTAAAATAAAAAGTCAATTTTTATCCACTATGAGCCACGAAATACGTACTCCAATGAACGGTCTTATAGGACTTAACTATCTTATGTCGCAAAAGCTTGAAGACAAAGAACAGTTAAGAGATTATCTGCGGCAGTCTACAGTTACAGCGAACTACCTTTTGTCGCTTATCAACGATATGCTGGATATGTCAAGGCTCCAGGCGCAGAATTTGGAGCTGGAACTCCGCCCTGTAGACCTTGAGCTTTTGCTTAACACTGTAAGCTCAATAGCCCAAAACTCAATGGCAGACAAAAAGCTGATATATAATGTAAACTCAAAGCTGTCTTGGCCCTGCATTTTAGGAGACGAAGTCCGCATACAGCAGGTACTGCTTAATTTGCTGGACAACGCCAAAAAATTCACGCCGAAGGGCGGAAGGGTGGATCTCTCTCTGAATCAGGAAATGACTGACAGCGGCAAAGTGCTAACGACCGCTACTGTCTCAGATACCGGACGCGGAATGAGCGAAGAATTCCAAAAACACATCTTCGACACCTTCGCTCAAGAGCTTGACACCGTATCAAAGGGCAATCAGGGCACAGGGCTCGGACTTCCTATCAGCCGCCGTCTTGCTATGCTTATGGGCGGCGACCTGACATTTGTAAGCCGTAGATGGGAAGGAAGTTCATTTACCTTTACATTTATCGCAGAGCCGACAGAACTTCCAGAAAATGAATATGGTCCAACGCCGTCTGACGATCTAAAACATCAGAACACTAAAATTCTCGTAGCGGAGGACAACGAACTCAACGGAGAAATAATTCTTGAATTGCTGCAAAGCGTCGGCTTTGAAGCGGAACTCGCAGAGAACGGAAAAATAGCTCTTCAGATGTTTATTGATTCTGAGCCGGATACTTATGATATTATTCTTATGGATCTCCTTATGCCGGAGATGGACGGTTTCGAGACTGCTAAGGCTATTCGTGATTTAGACAGACCTGATGCTAAAACCGTACGCATCTTTGCCTGCACAGCGAACTCTTTCTCAGAGAACAGAGACAAGGCACTGGCAAGCGGAATGGACGACTTTATTGAAAAACCCGTAGACGTTAAAGAACTGCTTAAAAAAATAAATGAATAATACAAAGGCAATACCTGCGGTGCTGTTAAACAGGTATTGCCTTTTTAATAATGAATTGACCCTCTGTGCATTTACCAGAGGGTTTTATATATAATTAACTTAATATGAACTTATTATCTTTCCTTTAACATCATTGTAGTATCTAAGCGCTGATTTGTCTTTTCCGCTGCTTTTTGCTTCATACAGAGCATTGTCCGCCTGACGGAAAAGAGAATCAAAATCCGTTTTTTTATTTTCGACAATAACCGCTCCGATACTGCAGCTTACCTTAACACCTATGCGCTCCTCCGATTTTTTTCTAAACCTTTCGCTTATAGTAAGACACTTTTTAGCCAAGTTTTTCTCATCGGTCATACCCTTTACAAGAACTATAAACTCGTCGCCTCCAAAGCGTCCGATTATATCGTTTGAACGGAAAATACTTTCCAGAACTTCTTCGATACAGTAGAGAACAATATCCCCGTTTTGATGTCCAAGGGTATCGTTTATTCTTTTGAAGTCGTCTAAATCAAGAAAAAGCATAGAACAGTATACAGAGGGATTATAAAACTCAATATATTTCTGTATTTGCTTCTGACAACCCTGCTTATTATAGATACTTGGAAGTAAAACATCTCTTGTACTGAGCTCTTTAAACTTGATACGGGTTTGGTAATCTCTTATTCTCAAGCGAAAAATTATGACAGCTACAACAAAGGAAAAGCCCAAACTAACTATTGTTTCAAACACATCGTATTGCCCGATTGCAGGGTCCTTAAAGAGTATTATAGCTATTGCATATATAATTTCAAAAAAACCAATCATTCCAAAAGAAAGCGAGAGAGGAAAAATAAACACGGCAGGCAGAGCCACGCATAACATCGGCATAAAACAGCTGGGCTCCGTCTTATCGCTGAATACGTCTATAAGGATTATAAACGTAAAAAGAATAATCTCAAACAGAATACAAAGTGCAGTGACTATTTTGGGACTCGTTTGAACCTTTTTCTTGCATAGAAACACAACTATGCAAAACAGCATAGATATCGGTAAAAAAACTACGTGCTGCGGTGTCGGGCTCCAACCCTTTATTATGAACGGTGTTAGAAAAAGAAAAATTATAAGCAATATAACTGTTGCAATACAAAGCTTCTCTAATATGTTCAAATTCAACTTTGCAATTTCAAACTTTTCCTTGCTAAAATACTGCCGTCTGTTTTCAAATTGCTTTTTTTCATTGATAATTAGTTTTTTTATAATAACCAACTCCCTTCCCTTTGGATTGGGTGTTAAAAAAATACATAATATTATGCTTAACTTTAAAATGATTACACTATTTAAAGATGTTTAACTGTTGCCATTAATAGCCTTGATAATATCGTCGTAAGCCTTAGTAATATCAGGCATCATATCAACTGCGCCTTGCCAGTCATCCGAACGAAAAGCCCCCACCTGACAGGTAAGCAGGTTGAAAAGATTAGTCATCGAAAGATTGCCGCTTACTCCCTTTAGTGTATGTGAAGCAGTAAGCGCTGCTTCCTTATCATTAGCGGCAATGGCTTCTGTTAGCTTTTTGTAATTTTCGTCTGCCAAAAACTTGTTTAAAAACTTTTCTAAAAGACCTTCATTTCCCATAAATCGTTCCAATGCAGCGTCCACATTGATATTCGCATCTATTAATTGTTGTTTTCTTAAAGCGTCCACAATAAAGCCTCCTACACGTTATTTTTAGTATATAGATGATGGAGCGTTTCTTCCGCAGAAAAGAAACAATCCAAAAGATGGGGATTAAACACTCCGCATTGACCGTCGCGGATCATCTCTAAAACCGTCTCACGGGGAAAAGCGTCCTTGTAAACACGCTTACAGCTAAGAGCGTCGTAAACATCAGCCAGAGAGACGATTTGGGCGCCAAGTGAGATCTCATCACCCTTCAGTCCGTCGGGATAGCCTCGTCCGTCCCAGCGCTCATGGTGGTGACGTGCAATATCATAAGCGTAATAATATATGCCGTTTTCACGAAGCTGAGGTATCTTTTCCAGTAATTGAGCGCCTTGTATCGTATGAGTTTTCATTATATCAAACTCCTCCGACGTCAGCTTGCCGGGCTTGTTAAGAATATAATCCGGAATAGCTATTTTTCCCACGTCGTGCATAATAGACGCTAAAGCAATGTTGTTAATATCATCTTCGCTCAGACCGTCGCCCATTTCCGTATTAGTCAGCAAAAACTCTGTTATATCGTGAATTCGTCTGACGTGCTCGCCCGATTCTCCGTCGCGGAACTCAATAGCCGTTGACAAGGCTTCTATCATACCCTGATTAAGCTCGATTATCTTCTGTGATTTTTCCAAAAGCTCCAAGCTCTGCCGTTCAACCTGATTGCCCAAACGCTTACGAACCTGGAACAACTCCACAATAGAATTTACCCGACGCAGTACCAAATACGGCACTACAGGTTTAAGTATAACGTCCATTACACCCAGTCGGTAAGCTTCCTTTATCGTATTGTCGTTAGCCTCGGCAGTTATCATAAACACAGGTATTTTCTTTACAAGACCAGCCTCTTTTAAATGATGAAGCACTTCCAGACCGTCCATTTCCGGCATCATTACATCTAAAAGAATCGCACAGTATTTTTCAGGATCATCAAGAATCTTGTTAAGACCGATTTTTCCGTTTTCCGCTTCCTCAGCAATATAATAATCACAAAAAATATTGTCTAAAATACCGCGGTTGATCTCATCATCGTCAACGATAAGTATATGATCGCCGGATATATATTTATTTTTCTTCAATATAGAAGATCCCATAATTATCTCCTCACAAACCACTGCTATTTATGCTTATACTTACTATTCTACACTATATTTTTATTTTTTTCAAATGTTATAACATAAAATCCTTTGCACTTGCATCTTCCTCTGCCAGCAAATCCTTTAAAGGCTCGTAATAGTGATACGAAAAGCTGAGCTTTGAATACCCAAACTGCTCTTTAAGATTTTTCGCAGATTTCCACAACGGCTCCAATCCTTCGCCGGCATATGTGTTTATGTCTTCCAAGTCGTGTTTTCCGGCTTCTTGAAGCTCGTATATGCAAATGATTTCTTTGTTTTGTTCTCTTGCCAGTTTAACTTCTGCCTCGATTTGACCGTATTCGTCGCTGCGGTTATAGTTCATAACAGCCAGACCGTCGCAAGCATTTTCAACCAAACTATCCAAAACGCCTTCACATGCTTCATCATAAAATGTCGGAACGCAAACAATAAATTCCAAGCCGTTTTGCTTAGCGTATTGATATGCGTTTTTGATACATTCCAGATAGTTCTCCATCAACTCGTCGCGAACATCGCCCTCCTCGCTCCATTCATCTAAAAGGTAAGGCTCAACATCTACCATAACCCCAACTATACGACATTTTTTGTTGTTTTTATTATAGTCCGCAACACGCTTAATTTCTCCAATAAGAGTTTCAGCGTCAGTCTCATAAGCCCACTCAGCGTCGCCAAACAGAGCGTAAACCTGAATATTGTTTTCCTTCATACGTTCAAGAAAGCCCTTCGCTTCTTCGGATCCTAACACATCATCAGAAAAATGCTGATATATTTTTGTTACATCTGCCTGACCAATACATTTTTCCAAATTATCCGTTTCATCATCAGAAATTGCAGCGTTGTCCCAGCTGAACATACCGAAGCCCTGACTAGGCTGTGTTTGTTGAACTTTACTCGAATTTTTGCAATTGATTACAAAGACAACGGTAACTGCTATGCAAATGATCAGTATAATGCAAATTGAAAACAAAATTCTCTTTTTCATAAGTACCTCGATACCCAAAAGTTATTGTTTTTGTTTTTGATTTAAAATTTCCGACTGAGCTTCCCATTCGGGAATAGGATAATGGAACCTAAAGCCCTGAATTATATCGCAGTCTATTTTTTGCAGTTCTTCAATTTGTTCGTCGCTTTCTATTCCCTCTGCCATAATAGCAATGTTCAACTCATGACCGATCCTTGACATTGCTTTTAAAATAGCATTTCCCTTTTCGGTGTTAATGTTGTCAACAAGGTTTTTGTCCAGTTTCAAGCCGTCGACAGGGTATTCATGCAAATCGAAAAATGAAGTAAATCCCTCGCCGAAATCATCAAGCAGAATACGTATTCCAAGCTCTTTCAAGGCGTTTGCGTTTTTATGGACCTGAGATATGTTTCTTACCGAAGCGCTTTCGGTTATCTCAAAAACGAGCATTTTTCTTGCAAATTTATGCTTTCCTATAATTTTCTTACAAACATCAATAAAATCAGCAGATGAAAAGGTTTTTCTTGAGAAATTACAGGAAATGAAAAAGTTTTCAATTCCCCTTTTATACAGTCTATCCAAAAAGGCGCACGCCTTTTCAAGAGAATAGTAATCCATTCTGCTTATCAGATCCTCACGCTCCATCAGAGGAACGAAACGCTCGGGAGTAAGAAATCCTTTTTCAGGGTGCTGCCATCTTGACAGCGCCTCGCCGCCTACTATTTTATAAGTATGAGCGTCCACATAGAATTGAATGTATAACAAAAACTCCTCATTCTCAAAACCTCTGTTGATATCAGCCTGAAGCCTTCTCTCTTCAATAAAGTGGTCTATCATTTCATCAGAGCAGATCTTATAATCCAGCTTTTCACGATAAGCCGACATAGCGCTTTGCCAAGAATTGAATATCATTTCATTCAAATCACGGTCGTCAGACTTCAAGGGATAAACACCTGCAGCAATATCGCACGAATATGCCTTGCCGTTATTTTCAGAAAAGCTGCGTATCCTATCCAATGCAGGGATCACCCACTCGTCTATATCCTGTCCTTCAGACAATTTAAGAAGTATAAACCCGACGTCAGAAACCCTTGCCAGAACATCAGTTTCAGACGTATAGTCCTTAAGAACCACAGCAGTATACTTCAAAAACTCGTTTGTCTCCTGGTGACTGCTCATACGCTCCATTCTGTCTGTATCAACATAAAAGCAGAACATACTGTATAAAACCCTGTTTTTATCGTTTACAAGCGAATTATAGTACCTTACAAGATGGTCGGTATTTCCTATTCCGGTTACCTCGTCAGTTTCCTTATTCTGCTCGTATTTTTTCAGCTTGCGGCGGTATTTTCTAACCAGCAGTATCACAGCGGTTAAAAGTATAAGCACCGCCAAAGATAAGCTGATAAGTGAAGTCTGAATAAACTGCCACGACTTTATCGGAGTATGTTCCTTAACGTCAACGAGTATACCTGTTTTCATTTCCTCAGTAACGCCTGAAAAATAATTTTGCAGGTCTGCCTTTAAAGACCCAGGCGCGGCGTCGGAAATAAACAGCCTATAAGATACCGGCTTACCGTTTTTGACAGTCTTAAAAACAACAATAGAATCTTCTTCAGTATGTTCAAAAGACTCAGAATCAACACATCCGGAAATTATATCCACCTGTCTGTTAGCTGCCAGCTGAGCTCTTTCGTCCTTGCTGTTTTTATTATAGTATTTTATTTTATAATTGCTTTGTTCTGAAAACTGATTTAACAGCTTTGGAATCACTCCCTGATAAGTCTCCGTATCAGCATCATAATATTCTATAGGATACAGATCAGGATTTCCCGCTGTGTAGATAATTATTTCTTCCATAAAACTTCTCCTGATTTTCCTATCCGCACTTGAATAGAAAATATAAATATAATGTAATCAGAGTATTGCTATTTGAAATTAATTTTACTTCTTTCGATCTTTCCCCAGCTTTTCTTTTTCTTACGGTACCCTATAAGCGACGCCATACGAACCCACGCCAGTATAAACCTAAGACAGGAAACCTCAAGCATACAAAAGCCTATAGCCTTAAGAGTGTCAGTGAATACAAGTTTGAGGTCTATAGTATGAACGCGGGCAAAAAACGCCGTCAGCGACAGTATAGACGAATAAACAACATAGATTGCCAAATACAAAAGCATAAAAGGAACATTCAGAAAATCTACCAAGGAAGCAAAAATCATAGTAAGTACGCCAAACACTTCTATATAGGGTGAAAGGAGCTCGTAAATAAGAAAGTAAAGGTAAGATATAAAGCTCACCAGACCGTATTTGATATTTCCTAAAATTTTTCTGTGAGTTATCATACTCTGAAACAGTCCGATATGCCATCTTCTCCGCTGCCTGCATAGATCCTTCAGCTTTTCCGGCACCTGCGTCCAGCAGATAGCGTCGTTAGCGTAGCGTATTTTGTAAGGGATTTCGTTCTCACGGCAGAAAACGTGCAGCTTTACGACAAGCTCCATATCCTCGCCTACGGTGTTCACGTCATAGCCGCCAGCGTTTACAACAACGCTTTTCTTAAACAGCCCGAACGCCCCCGAAATTATAATACTTCCGTTAAACTTATCAAAAAGAATACGCGTTGCCAAAAAGGTACGGTCGTATTCCATGACCTGCATACATGATAATACCTTATTAGGCATATGATACTGAACAACACGTCCGTTTTCAATAGAAGCTCCGTTGCAGGGACGCACAGAACCTCCTACGGCTACTACATCATTGTCCTCTAATACCGGACGAACGATTTTTTCTAAAGAATCCTCCTGCAAAACAGAATCGGCGTCCATACAAAGAAAATACGGATATTTAGATGCGTTGATACCCATATTAAGAGCGTCCGCCTTGCCTCCGTTTTTCTTGCGTATAAGCGTTATAGGTACTTTGAAGCCTTTACTTTCATACACCGATTCCACCTGCTGACATGGAATCATTCTTTGTATGGGGCGGTTGATATGGTGCATATTAAACGCTTCCCTGACCACCTTTGAGGTATCGTCTAAAGAGCCGTCATCAACCACTATGATCTCATACAATTTATAATTCTGAGCCAGCAGAGATTTTATCGTAAATTCTATAGTTTTTTCCTCGTTATAAGCCGGTATGATAATGGAAACAGGAACGTAATAATCATTAAGCAGTTCATTTTTCAGTGTATTGCGCCGTTTAAGGCTGTATAAAGACGACGAGCCGACTGCCACAGATAAAAACAAAAAGGTTGCATACCCTGCTAAATATAACACAAAGAAAATCCCGACAAAGTTAAAAAACATCTGAATTATATCTCTCACGTCGCAGCCCCCTTATCCTCTTGCTCTAAGCGGCGTGAATCAAGACGGTACATTATCATTTCTCTAGCGTACCTATCCTTTCCGCCAACTACCTCTATCAAATCTCTGTAATTCAAGTGGTGATTTTCCAAACTTATCGAGGCATTGTATCTCACATACCAGTTAGAGCTGTGCATTGCCTCCATAAGAACATTCAATACATCTTCTCCCTCATACCTCGCAAGAGATGTTGCGCTTATAGCCGCATACTCCCAGTTGATTGGATTTTTGTCCGAGACAAAAGCTATCAATGGCTCTTTTGCCTTTTCATAAATGTACTTTCCAAAATAACGTATAGCGGATAATCTTATCTCTTTATCCTTTGATTTATCCTGCATAATGGCAAACATTTCCTCGCAGTAGTCTCCCGACTTGAAACGAATGTAGTTAAGTATTGATAATTGCACTCTTTCTGAAAAATCTTCTATTTTGCCCCAGAGCATATGGATAAGTTTATTATGGTCTCCTTTAAACGAAAGAAGTCCGTCAGTCAGAATTTTCTCATGCATAAAAGAGTCGCTTCTGTCCAATATAGAAATAGCCTCTGTAACGCTTTTCTCGTCTCCGAATGTGTAAAGCGCCTGCAGGGTGTTTATTCGGCAATACAGACTGTCCTTGTTCATATACTCTATCATAACACTCTGTATGCCGTCCATATTCATATAGTTTTTAAGGTTGTGCTTTTCGATAAAATATGCAAAGTACGCACACTGTAAATTATCCCGCTTTTGATAAACTCCGGCAAGATACAGCATTACAGGCTGTAAAAGACCCATATATTCAGCAAATGCCTGTTCATCATTAGGTGTGATATTTTCTAACGCCCTGTCAAATGCCATTAGATTATGTACATGGCAGAGCCTTTTCTCAAGGTAAGAAAAATGCTTCTTTTGAACCTCTTGCCCATCTTGAATTCTATCAATTTGCTGTGTAACTTTCTTTCTGTATTTTTTGCTTCTTTTCTTTAACCTGCTATCGCTGCCTTTTAAAATCATATTGTAAACGAAGTTAAAGATGATCATACCAACGCATACCGCTCCGTATCCGTAAAGCAATATTTCAATTCCCAAAACACTTCACCTCGTTTTCAAAAGTCTTATTTATTTTGTGATGTCCAGTAGTCTTTAAGCATATAGTATGATTTTTTTAGTCTCTCATGATAAGTTACTGTTTTGCCCCAGCCCTTTAAATCAAAGGACGGCATCTTTAATCTGTATTCTGTGTTTTCCGACGAGCCGATACCTACATACATTTTGTCAATGTTCAAATTTTCAATGCCGTAACACTCGTAATAGTCGTCGTGAATCATCATCTCCGACGGATTGCTGAAATTCAAAAGCTGCCAAGGAATTCTTATTTCAACATAATCTCCCGTGAAGATAAAATCTGAAAGTGAATCAAAATCCTCAGCGTCCGGATTGGCGTTTCCGTATCTCAGATTGCCAGTTTCGTATTTCTCACCCTTTGTAACATTTTCAACTGTATCATAGTTAGGCAGAATATCTTTGACCCTCAAAGGCATATATATTTTTTTGAAAACCGGACTGTCCTTTTTCGGAGGATCTATATAAGGATCAATGGCATAGTATTCATTAGCGTAAGTTGACATCAGTGCCTCATACCGTTCCTGAACTACAATTCTGCTGTTTTCTTTGCCGCTTATCACCATAAGAAAATCACTTGCACGTTCAAAAGAAACATCATAGTTTTCACAGTATGTGCTTCCAATTTTCGGGTTGGTATCTATAGGCAGATACAGCGTGTCATTTTCAGGGTCAAAGTTTTCTTTGTGAACCAGAAAATACAAAAACTTCTCATCGTATTTCATTGACAGATCCATATCGCCCGACTTAACGACCTTGTCTTTCTCCGTCCACTCTGATATATCCCCGTCTACGTAGCAAACGCTTTTCTCCTCGCCCGGGTCAAAGCTCAAAAGCCCGAAAAACTGATCGTTTGTCTGATAGTCGCTCCAATATGGCGTATTATCCAAATCGACCGCATACATAGTGTTCCATGTACGCTTGAACCATTCGTCCTGCCATGAAAATACACAGCTTCCGGCACAGCCTGCATCTTTAATGTCTTTATAGCAGTCAATAAGTGCCTGCCCTTGCTCCTGCTCGGTCATATTACCTTGATTGCGGTTTGTGTTTTTGTCCCTCTGCGCCATACCTCGACCTGTAGTTACTCCGTATTCGGAAATCACAACAGGTATATTATGAAATCTATTCAAAACTTTCAAATATGCAAGATAGGTATTTCTTCTTCCCTGAGAATCATAATAATCTTCATTTGACAGATAATCCTCAATTTTAGGAGCATTAAGCAAAGATAAACGATAAATCACATTATTGTAGTATGAAATATCTAATTTTTTTATTAAAAATTTTTCTTTATATTTTTTCGTTTCAAGCATTGTCTGCAAAAAATCTGGAAAATAAGGATAAACATGATATGAAGCGAAATATCCTGAAATAAAAGAATCAGAGGTCTTTATATGTTCCACATTCAAAACATCAGTCTTATTCCGATAAGTAGTTACAGTTATCGGATAAATGAACGGATCGGTAATACCCCCATTTTCAAAAGACATCAGTCTCTGCTGTTTATACCTTTTTGATTCATACTCGATCATTTTGTCGCCAGCCTCACACAGCATAGTCTCAAAAGGCGTAGCGTCTTCTGTAGTTTGAAGGTACTTTCCTTTATACCCGGTTTTATCATAGCTGTTTTGATTGGTATATGTCACAATACTTGTTTCCCATTCAACGCCTATAATGTAACCTATAACCCATTGTGAAACGTCCTTGCGGTAGCTTCCCGAACCCTTATTGCCGTATGAAAGAGACAGACTTGTTTTCCCGTGAAGAACGTCAACAAGCGTTCTGCAATCGTCTTTAAGCGTTTTAAGAAATTCATCGTCATAGGCGTCGCGATGCGAGTTTATGATGTAGTCATTAACCCAAACTCCGTGAAGCAAATACAGCGGTTCTCTGCCCATCTTTTCGCGCTCGGTATTATACTTGAAAAACGCATTGTAAAAATCGTCGTGCAAAATAGTGTAAACACGAATGGTGTTTGCGCCAAGCTCCTGAATCTGACTGAACCACCTAAGATATGTTTCCTCATCAATGGCAAAGTCGGTAGTCCACTCGCCTGGAATACCCACGCCCATATCAACGCCGCGTATCTCATATGGAGTATACTCGCCGTTTTGCTTCATATATATAGTATCTTCATCTGTTCTCATAAATGTTGTAACAGGAGCGTTGGGAGCTAAATCAATATAAATTCCAAGACGATAATATGCTATATTCCACACAAGCGCAGCCGCTACTATAACACATACCGCAACAATGAATTTTTTCAAGGTCCGTCACCTCCTGACAAATGATTTATTCTAGTGGTTATAATTCTTATTTCTAGATGGATGGCAATACTGATTAAGAGTGTGAATATTTTCATCAAGCCATTCTCCACGCTCGTGAAGCCATGTTTTAAGCTGATCTACCGCTTCCTCGTGAGTTTTCAGATTGCGTGATTTCGGAGTAAGCAGCTGCAAGTCTTTAAAAGATCCAGCCCATCGTTTGTTATTTCGCTCAACCGCAGGTCCAAGATAATTAAGCGTATCGTCTATATAATCAAATAAATAATCGTCGTTAAAATATGTACTGCGCAATTCTTTATATCGTTTCAATACCTTGTCAACAAACTCTTCGTCTTTACTCAGCATAAAATACCATGTCATGCTATATATTGACAATCCATCGTAAGATATTACATCTTCCGGAAAATTATCGCACGCATTGTTAAAGTCCCAAACACACAATTTGTATTTTTCGTCTATTTCCCTATAAATATATGTAGAATATCTTCCCGCGTCTGCATTTCTCGTAAATTCATTGATAAGCAGATAATCAACAAAATTATCCGTATCTATCCAATTCCAGTAGCCATAGTCTTCCGTATCATAGTCATAGGAAAACAGCGCTTTTTCAAATTTTGCATATTCAAGCTCAATGTTTTTTCTTCGCTCCTCTGTTAGATTAGGCTTTTTGGGATAACGTATACTTACATCAGTATGAAGCGAATCGGTACGCTCCATATAAGAATAGATATCCCTAATTGATTCTAATTCAGCTTCAGTCGGTCTGTCCAGTCTGAGCAAAAAGCCGTTAATTTCGTTATCCTTAACATTTTCACTAAGATTAAGCCGGCAGTTCTCTCCATTGGTTATAGTTTCCACCATAATGTAAAGTCCCCGATAATCGCCGTTTATAAAAACCTCGCAGAAGCGCACATTTGGCGCATAATCCATTATTTCGCCTGATATATTATACCACATATAATTGCGAACCATTGACTTATCAAGATAGGGTCCGTTTAAAACCCATTCGTGATGAGCGTCCATACCCATAACTGAAATATCCCGATTTTCGCCGTTGCTATCCACGAAATCAAGCAGATACGGAGACTTTTCAAAATTCCGTGAAGCGTGTCCTCTCATGCGAAACAAACTGCGTGTAGTAAAATCCGGCTTATCGGTCAGATGGTTATTGCCTTTGCTTTCTATGTCGTTGTCAATTACAGAAACCTTTACATTTATATAGTCATTACCGTCCAATGCTGTAGTGTAAATAGGCTCGCCGAATTGGTCAACCTCTCCGTTAGGAACGCCCGGTATTTCCTGATTTTCAGTATCAATAACGACCAGCGGAAGATGCGAACAGAACACATCGTCATTATGGTCGGTACACGGAGTGTATGCCGGCGCTTCCTTATGCTGGTGGTAGCGCTGGTTATTTTCATCAGTATTCAAAGGAGAATACGAAAATGAAAAACACACTAACAGCATAACCGCCGTCATAACTAAGCCAAAAATCTTGAATTTCATTCACTCATCTCCTCTAAATGTATTCTATATATATTGCTGTTCTTTAACTGCTGATGTCGTCATTTTGCATAACCATATTAAAATACTCTATATTCCCAATGGCGTAAACAGCGTCTGTAATACTCTTTCCTGCTTTCTTTTCCCTGTCAATAAGTCTTTTGTTTATCTCAAAGATAAATTCTACGCCGGTTTCGGTAGTATTTTTAACACGCAGGTTTGCTTTTCTTGAATAACGCTGGAATATCAAGGCTTCGACTTTATCCTCATTGACCCTTGCCGTTCTGATTATAAGAAGCATTCTTCCGTCATTTCTAAGTCTGCCGAAAAGCAGCAGAAGTACAAACGCAAAGGCGCTTCCTACTGCCGCAACAAGATAATCGCCCGAACCGCAGCATATACCCACAACGATAGTCCAGAAAATATAAACCGTATCTCTCGAATCCTTTATAGCCGTTCTGAAACGCACAATGGAAAGCGCACCCACCATACCGAGTGAAAGCGCGATATTGTTTCCGATGACTATCATAACCGTCGTTGTTATCAACGTAAGAGCGACTAATGATACGTTAAACTTTTTACTGTAGATACTTCCGTCGTGAGAAAGCCTGTAGGATAAAAAGATAAAGCAGGCTATAACAGCTGCCGCCGCCAAACGTATAATTATAATTTGTGTTGTAAGATCTCCGCTTGAATCAAAAAGATTTAAAAGTTGTTCTCTCATATTTATTATTCTCCTGTCATTAATATTGATATTTAAGCACGGCGCTTCGCGCCAGACAATACTTGCTCACAGACAACTCAGAGCGATCCGCCGTGTTTACCAAACTCTTTATGTGGCTGAGTAAAAAGCCGTTATACTTAACCTCAAGAACCGCATTAAACGGGTCGAGCACAGGGTACAAGTTCAAACTTGGTGAAAATATATCAAAGCCTGCCTCTGTTGCTGTTATATGATGATCCAGAGTTATGCGGATATGGTTTTCCTTAGCGATAAAGGCACGCCTCTGATATTCAACCGCCGCTTTGGGACGATAACATTTGCTGTGCATAAGTCCATACATTTCGTGAGCGAAAGGATCATCGTATTTCAATAGAACAGAATAGTCGCACTGTATAAGCTGTTTGGCGTCCGTTCGGCTTACTCTTAAAGACCGTTTCCTTTGGTATGCACCTTCTTTTTTCTTTTCCTCCAGCATTGCGAAGTCCGCATTCGGGTCATATATCCTCAGACGTATTTTACGCCTAAGCTCCAATCCGTTGATTTTATCATTGTAATCGCTATCTTCGGGCGTATCATAATATAATGACCGAATACGATAGCCCAGAGCGCCGTTGTGTTCGTCCTCATGCATAACGCTGCTTAAAAGACCGCACAGCTTTTGACCGTCTGCTATTGTCATCAAGTATTTCTTTTCCTGTCTCAAAACCTCATTCATATTTCATCACCCCAATCACAAAAAAAGCTGCAAAACTTACACCATAAGAATGGTTGATGTTTTGCAGCCTGACGATCATAGCGGTTTAAATTACCGCCGTAGACTCATAGCTTTGCGCCGCCTTTTTTCAAAGGCTTTGCCCTTTTTTCCAAATTATCCAGTGTATAGTATTTAAAAATTTATTCTAATATTAAAGTAGTTATGAGTTTATATTTAGTCAAATCAATATTCAATTGCTATTAAAATAAACACTAAAAGACGCAATACACCTATGCATAATACGTCTTATCTTAAATATATTTAATTTTAAAATATGCGCAATACAGACAATAGTTGACTTTAAAAGCCCCCCCCCCCTACATATTTTGGAAATAGTTTTTGTGCGCATATTTTCAACTCCTTTTAACGATTTGCAAACATAATATCATATTTCGATTATATTGTCAAGCATTCAGAGGCAAGAAACTAGAAGCAAGAGGCAAGAGCAGGGGTAAACCCCTGTAAATTTCTTTAATATAAATACAGTTATATTTACTTCAACTTTTATTGTTATTTATATTATTATAATTATTTTAACATTCATATGAATGTTAGTCAAGTACATTTATTCGAATTTATATTAAAATATTAAATATAAAAATTATAAAGGAGTTTTTATGTACTATTATCAAAGATTAAGAGATGTAAGAGAAGATAACGACCTATCACAAAAGCAGGTAGCAGAAATTCTTGGAACAACTCAGCAACAGTATCATCTCTATGAAACCGGACAACGTGAAATACCTGTACATTTACTTAAGAAGCTATCGGAATACTATAAAGTGTCAACAGATTATTTAATAGGTATAAAAAAACATAAATAGAAACAGCAATATATATTGTATAAATAGAGACACAATAATTCTTATAATTCTTCATAATTTGACAAATTATTTATTTTAATTTATAATGTGCATTAGAGAGTGCTGTACATGAACGGTAGAGCGGTTTTCTCCCCGAAAGGGGGTGGTAATATGGTATCATATTATGAATTATTTTCATTCATTAGCATGATAACTGAAATTATCACTCTAGCTTTTCTTATATTCAATAAGAAAAATTAGAGTCTTTTTTAATAAATAAAAAAGAACAACCGTCTCTCTTCCTAAAGGTCGGTTGTTCTTTAACACTATTTTTAGGGGGTAACCGCTAAGGCAATTTAATTGCCCATGTGCAGTACTCTCTTTTATGTTTATATTATAACATATAATTTTATTTTGTCAAGCATTTAAAATTAAGAAGTTTAGAGGCAAGACCGGCGGTCGTCCCCTGCATTATACTTTAACGTAAAATATAAAAATCAATTAAAACTTGACGAAATATCTATAAATATGATAATATAATTATGTGTTATATTTGTTTTAAATCACATAAGAAACTATATAGCTATTCACAGTATTAAAACCTATAAAAACCTAAACAGATAAGTATATATGTTTATAAATTAGGAGTTGTATGATTTATGAAAGGTAAAGTTAAAGTTAAAGAAAAAAGCCTTACCGCAACGATAATAATGATCGTTGTTTTATCGGTGCTTTTTGTTACCGCATATTTTCAAAGCAGTTCGATCATACGGCAGAGAAGTCTTAGCCGTATGGAGGAAGGCGTTAATACGGTTATTGAGGAGATTACAGGTAAGCTCAGCAGAGACAGTAAAATTTTGAATTCCGCTGCTAACATTCTTTCTACCGCTGATAACTTTGATACTGAAACTATGAAGGAAGCAATGACTGCGTTTTCACCTCTTATGGAAACAATGAAAATGAATATCCTTATGCCTGATGATACGGTCATTTCACCAAGCGGCAATACATTTGACGGAAGTAATTCAATATCTTTTAAGAAAGAGGCGCCGCTAGGAGAACACGTTTCCAATCGTATGACTAGCATTATTGACGGTAATATTCTCGTTTTGAGACATTTTGTTCCTATAGTCAAAAACGGAGAAACTGTCGCTCTGCTCTATGGTACGACAAGACTGTCTGAACTGCCGAAGGTTATGAATATAGATAATATCTACAACGCCAGTGCAAGCGTTTTCATTATCGACACTGAAAACGGCGATTTTATTATGGACACATGGCATGAGTCGCTTGGTAATATTAAAGACTTTAAAACACGAAAAACACGCGGAAAAGGCAGCTGGGATAACAATTTGCAGAAGCTGATGAACAGAGAAACCGGATATATTGAATACAAGTCCCAAAAGTCTAACGAGTGGACCTACCTTTACTATTCTCCCGCAAAAATCAACCAATGGACAATTGCCGTTTCTGTACCGGAAAAAGAGGCTTTCCAAAGCGTGTACGCTATTAGACGTGTTTGGTTGATAATTGCAAGTCTTGCGGTAATAGCTGTTGCGATTTATTATCTCTGGGTTCGCAAAAATGCCAAACTAGCCGTCAGCAAAGCCGTTGAACAGGCAGTCTTGGAGGAAAAGCTCCAAAAAGCCGAAGCCGCAGAACGTGCAAAGACAATGTTCTTATCAAATATGTCACACGATATCCGTACCCCGATGAACGCTATTATCGGCTTTACAACTTTAGCCGAGACTAATATAGATAACAAAGAACGAGTTCAGGATTATCTTTCTAAAATTTTATCATCTAGCAATCACCTGCTTAGTCTTATAAACGATATTCTCGATATGAGCCGAATAGAAAGCGGCAGGCTCAACATCGAAGAAAAAGAATGCAGTATCTCTGACATTTTCAAGGATATGCGTAATATTATTCAGACGCAGATGCAGCAAAAACAGCTTGATTTCTTTATGGATACTATTGACGTTATCGACGAGGATATTTATTGCGATAAGCTGCACGTCAACCAAGTTCTGCTGAACCTTTTGAGCAACGCTATTAAATTTACACCAGCAGGCGGTTCTGTTTCTCTCACTATAAAACAGAAGCAAGGCGCGCCAAAGGGCTACGGAGCTTACGAAATACGTGTTAAAGATACCGGAATAGGTATGAGCAAGGAGTTTGTAAAGCACGTCTTTTCGCCTTTTGAGCGTGAGAGAACATCTACTGTCAGCGGTATTCAGGGAACAGGTCTGGGAATGCCTATTACAAAAAGCATTGTTGAGACAATGGGCGGTACTATAGAAGTTGAGACCGAACAAGGCAAAGGTACTGAATTTATTATCAACCTTGAGTTCCGTCTGCAATCCGAATCAAAACAAATTCACCCAATAAGAGAGCTTCAGGGATTGAGGGCGCTTGTAGTTGACGATAATTTCGACACCTGCGACAGTGTTACTAAAATGCTTATGCAGATCGGTATGCGCTCTGAATGGACCCTGCACGGTAAGGAAGCGGTTTTACGTGCAAAGCAGGCTATAGAAATCGGCGACGAATACTATGCTTACATCTTAGACTGGGCGCTTCCTGATTTGGGAGGTATTGAGGTAGCAAGGCAGATACGCTCTCTTGCCGGTGAAAACATACCTATTATCATTCTCACAGCTTACGATTGGAGTGCTATAGAGGACGAGGCAAGAGAGGCAGGAGTTACCGCATTCTGCAACAAGCCTATCTTTATGTCTGAACTTAGAGACACGCTTGCGTCTGTAATAAGCAAAGCTAATTTGCCTCAAAAGGAACCGATACTGCCTGATACATTGGAAGAGCTTAAGGGAAAGCGTTTACTTCTTGTTGAGGATAACGATCTTAACCTTGAGATCGCACAAGAGATATTAACTGAAAGCGGATTTTTAGTTGAAACGGCAGAGGACGGTACGATTGCCGTAGACAAGGTAAAAAATTCAAAGCCGGGTTATTATGATTTGATTCTTATGGACGTACAGATGCCTATTATGAACGGCTATGAAGCTACAAAGGCAATTCGTGAGCTTGACAACAAAGAGCTAGCTGACATTCCTATTATCGCTATGACCGCTAATGCCTTTGATGAAGATGTAAAGCTGTCTATGGAGGCGAAAATGAACGGACATTTAGCTAAACCTATTGATGTGAAAAAGCTTATGGAAACTCTGCAAGAGATTTTACTAAAATAGATCACAAAATATTTTATAGTTGTGTGAAAAGAAATTACCTCCCAATATGATTTGGGAGGTTTATTTTTTAATTGACTTATTTGTTTATATAGCAAAACAGCGGATAAACAATTAATCTATCCGCTGTTTTATGTGTTTTTGTGTGTAATGTAAGTCTGTTTTTGTGTGTAATGTTAGTCTCGTGAACCGTTTAACTGCACGTTATCCCTTTCTGCGCTTTCTACGCAGATATGAATCTGCTATAATTCCTGCTGATGTAAACAACATTATTATTGCCCAGTAAGGAATACCGCCGTTTTTACCGGTATTAGGATGCTGTGAATAAGGTAAATTTGAATTGCCGTTTACATTTGAATTTAATTTCAAACTCGGTTTTGATTTGTTGTTTTTAACCTTATTCTGTTTGCCGTCTGATTTTTTACCGTCGCTTTTGTCTGTACCGCTTACGTTATTATTAACGCCGTTAATTTCGACGTCTGAGGAATTGCCGCTGTTTGAACTCTCAAATGAGAGCGAGATTAAACAATCCTCTGGAGTGACCGTAAACACTACAGAATCGTCCGAAAGCGTCTTGATAGACACTCCGCTTGCCGTTACCTTTAGCCTTTTACCTTTGGGAAGAGATGACATTCTTATTTCGACTTCACTTCCTACGGGAAGCGCTGTTAAATCACCGGTATACGGCTTTCCGTTGACCGTAACTGTATATCCGGCGGCTTCAACATCCTTGTCCGCTGCGACGCTGACCTTACAAAGCACTATGGATACTAACGTACTTCCCACAGTGTTTGTCTCGTTCAGCTCGCTTGCCTGCACCGCTATAGCTGAAATAGGGAACAGACAGCATATAAGTAAAATAGAGAACAAACTCTTAAATACTAGCCGCAAGGCTGCTCCCTCCCTTTTTTTAATCCGTTTATTTACGGATTATTTTTCAGCTATTAAGCACCAGCAGGACCTACTGCAACAGTAAATGTCAAAGTGTCAAGATAATTACCTGCACAAGCTGCACTACCTGTGTTAATATCCTTGATAGTTAAGGTTTCCGTGCCAGAAGAACTACCACCTTTAACTGTAAGTACTGTAGCTCCGTCTGTTAGATCAGTACCTGAGTTAGTTTCTGTTTCAACTTTATAACTAATTGAATGGTCACCTTTACCATCATCACACTTCATTGCAAAGCTATTTGCACTTTTAATTGTAACAGTTAGATTGTCAGTGTCACCGATAACAACATCTGAAGCCTCTACATTACCTAATACCACATTACCTGATAATTCAGCAGACTGTATTACTTTGTTATCTGGGATAGTAACTGTATATGCTGGTGCTCGGTTCGTAGACACCGTTGCTGTACCCGATGAATCACCACCTGAAGTAATTGCAGTAGCAGCTGAAGCTGACAATACAGTGCATGCAGCAATTGACAATGCCATTACACATGATAAAATCTTTTTCATGTTTATGTCCTCCTTTCCTTAAAAATTTATATCTTAACACGCCTTTTACAGCGTGTAGATACCGTAATTTATTTTCTTTCTTTCGTTTTTATGTAATTATTTTACAACCAACTTTGTTTTCATATCCGCATTATTGGTAGGGGTTTTGTTCTCGTCTATTCGATACGGCTGAACGTGAACATTAGCGTCATATTCGCCCTTGTCAAGACCGTGAGAAAGCGTTATACTTTGAATGTGCTTACCGGGTTCAACAAGACCCGATTTATAAAGCACTTCATAACCCTGCTTGCTGTCGTCAGGCAGGCGAAGCTCAAATGTAAGGTAATAAAGACCCTTGTTTTCTTCGGGGTTGTAGAAATCTACAGATATTTCGGTATGATTTTCCGGAATATTTATTGAGGGCCAGCCGGGAATTTTAACTCCTCTTTTAGTGGTCGTCGCAGTTGTTGGCTGAGTATAATCTTTGGCGTTTGGGTCAAAATACAAACCAACGCCGCCCTGCACAGGCTGAACCTCGCTTTTTGCAAGACGAGAATAGATGAAAATTCCTGCGGCTACAAGAAATATCATAAGAAGAATAAGAAGAATAATTTTAATCGCTTTGCGCTTTTTACTAACGTAATCTTGAACAATCTCAACTTGCTCATTGTCCAGACCGTCGAAATTATTTTCATCAAAGCTGTTATCGCTCAAACAAACTCGTCCTTTCTTAAATAAAAAATAAATTGAATAAAAATACATAAAACAGAAAATACTAGAAATGCATCTGTTTTTCGCAGAGTTAATTACTCTGTTAAAAGATAATAGATTTCCCTGAAATTTTCGCATTTTCTGAAAGTTTGACGGCTTTTTTGACGGCGATAACTAATAGCCGATAAGAGAAAGCTTATTCATATTATTTCTTTTAAGCTCCAGTGACGAGTGGACATATCTCTGCATAGTGATGGTAGGGTTTGAGTGTCCGAGAATCTCGCTTAATGATTTCAATTCAAAGCCGACTTCAACGCATCTTGTGGCGAAAGAATGGCGAAGCGTATGGAAGTGAACGCCCTCCAGACCGCACTCTTTGGTATACTTACCGAGTCTGTATTGAAGCGCTCTTGGCTCGACAAATTTATTATCACGACCGCTAAGGACGAACTCCGAGCGGTTTTCTTTATCAAGCAGTTTAAAAAGATCAGCTGTAAAGTCAGTTAGCGGAATAATTCTAGCTGAATTATCGCTTTTAGGCTCACTTATAACTATCCTTGTTTTTGAATTGCTGTTTTCATCGAGGCTTTTAAGTCTCTGCATAGTTTGTGAAACTTTAATCGTCATATTCTCAAAAGAAACATCTTTCCATTTAAGCGCGCAGATTTCACCTATTCTCAGACCTGTAGTCAGGGCAATCAATATACCTATTTTATAGACGTCGGGGTTTTGGAGCAAATAATTTGTAAATATTCTTTGCTCTTTGGGCGACAGAACACGCATTTCCTTTTTTTGTTCTTTAGGGTAGCTGATTTCGATTATCGGCATACCGAAGTAATTTTTAGATGTATAATTCAGTATAGCTTGAAGCACAACAAGAATATCCTTAACGGTTTTAGAAGACAGTCCTTTTACATCTGATAATTCTCTGCTGAACTTCTCGATAACGACAGAAGAAAGCTCGCCAAGTGGGAGCTTACCTAGCAGAGGAAGAATATGATTATTAACAGCGGTAACATATTTCACATAGGTAGACTCTTTGACCTTATGATTTATCAAAAACAGCCATTCCCAGCAATAGCGTGAAAATTTTTCAGAGCTTTTTTTAGAAGCGTTCTCGACATCATTGATCAACAGTGCTTTTTTTACAGAGACTTTTTCTTTAACTTCCTTATAGCTTTTCCCATAGCAATAACCGTAATGGATAGAGCCGTCGAGCGATCTTTCCCGAACAAACCTTGCTTCCCATCTTCCGTCTTTTCTCTTATAAATATTTTCTCCTTTTTTTGACACGATAGAACCTCCTTATAATAAATATGTAATATTATAAGGCTTGACGGCTGATTTGACGGCGTTTTCTATAAAAAAGCACGGTTTAGCCATTGATTTTAATTGAAACAAAGGTATTTATATGAACATTTTGTAAACATTGGTACAAAACACTTGACAAAATTAATTGCTTATGATAAATTACTAAGCACAGAGTAATTAACTCTGCGAAAACAATAGAAAACAAACAGCGAGGAAGAGAACATCGTCCCCGCTGTTTTTATTCTCATAATTTAATTACGAATACCGGCAGTCCGAATATTATTTAGTCTTACTGCACTGTCATTAAGGGAATAATAAACAAAAAAGAGCTATCAGACTTTCAAAAAAATCTGATAGCTCATTTTTCTACAGTATATCACACAGCTTGCTTATGCCTACTGTTTCACCAAATATATTAGCTAATCATATATTTATATCTGGCGGAATGAAATACCCATCTTCAATAGCTGTTCGAACTCTATCATTTAAGGGGGTTCTATCCTCAAATTGAAATTTTTTACTTACGTTAAATAGAATCATAGCGATGTTATTTTCAGCAGATCCAACAACATCAATATCATCCCACCATTTAAATGCCTCGTCTATATTTTCAATGGGTTTATTCATTATTTCTACGGCCTTTTCCCAACTTGTTTCATGATTATCTGAACCACTTACATAGCATAAAGCTTTATTAGTACACCACAATGCATCATCCAAATTACTACACTGGTCCAATAATTCTGATACTGTAGAATGAGTAAATTTTGTCTCGCCTCTTCTTTTCATAAATGCAAGGTTTAACAGACAGCCTTTGTGATTAACGTTATATTTTGCAACAATTAAAAAGCCTTTTTCAGCGATATTTTTATTTCCTTGTGTATATAAATTTACTGATACAGAATTAAGGAGTTTACAGAAAGAATCTAAATTATCTGAAGCTATTGACGGATTTGAGGTCTTCACTTCGGTGTTAATAGAAAAAATTTTCGAAATCAATCTTTCAACATTTGCTAAATGATTTTCATTACCTTGATAAAACTTAATCAAGAAACAATTACAGGATTCTATATATTGTTTTAGGGCAGGGATAAAATTTTTACTTTCTAATTCCAAATCACCAATCTTCTCATCGATTTTAGCAATCATTGCTTCTGAATCAATATTAGAATTCAAATTGCTTTTTAGGTGCGATTTAGTCGTCTCATCATCAGGATCCAGTTGGAATGCTATATTCAAATCTGCAATCATCAAATCATACAATTCTTGTTTTTTTACTTGATTATATTCATTATGCATTAGATGTTTATAAGTGAGACTTCTATTAATGTAGGCTTTTTTACAACCATCATCAAGTTCAATTGCTTTATTGTAGTCGTCAAGAGCTTTATCAAATTCACTCATATCGTCAAAACAAGCTCCTCGATTAGCATATGTTGAGGCATCTTCCGGATCAAGCTTAATAGCCTTTGAGTAAAACGATATTGCCTTCTTATAATCACCCTTTTTGTTCAATGCTACGCCTATGTCTCCATAACATGAAGACTTATCGAATCCTTTTTTCAAAGCAAATTTATAGTCACTAATTGCTTCATCGTACTTTCCCATATTGTCATAAATAAAGCCTCGTTCCATATATGCGTCAGGCTTTGCTGGATACTTATCAATTACTTTAGACATATTGCAAAGTTTGTCATAATTTGTCATTTCTCCGTTAAAATCATTAGCAACAGCATCTATTATTTCAACTTGGTAACGAGCTTCTTGTGCAGAATCACTTGTATTTGAAATTATGCTATCCAATTTACCTATTCTCTTATCAATTTCATGTGGAGCCTTAAACACAATAAGTGCACCAAAAATAGTATAAACTGCCGCAATAATACCCACGACAGAGACCAACCTACTCATTTCAGCTTCAGCCTTTTCAGATAATGCAATGTAAGAGTCATAATAGACGGTATCATTCGATATGGAAAGATTGTTCATATAATCATCCAATGATGATTGTATGGATTTAATTTCTTGTTTCATTGTAAAAATAATATTAGCGAAAAAACACATGCCTACTATAAAAGCTATAATTATTATAACCGAAAAACTGGTCATAATAGTACGTGCAATAGTATGAGTTTTATGATTCGTATTAGTCATAACTTAAAATCTCCTTCTTTATCATTTAAAAATTTGGTAATCCTCTTGTTAAATCCATCGGATCCACAATAGGTGTGCATTGTAAGTGCAGTAACAGGAAATTCGGTCAAATTCTCAACCACTTTTTGATATTTGCACCCCCTAAATCCGTGTCGATTAATGATTTGCCCTAACTCTGTAATTGCCATTGTTATTTATATAACATATTTTTGTAATAAAATCAAGTATTTTCTTAAATTTTCTATAAATTTGTCGTATTTCGACTAATCTTTATCCAAACTATTCCCATTTATATGTTATTTGTTATTTATGAGCAACATATAGTAATATTTTCTTTAAAACCATTTGACAAAGGCAAATATGCTTAGTATAATGAAATAGCATTAAGCAAACACAAGTGAGGAGAAAACACAATCGCTGTTGGCAAAAAATACATTGTTCCCGCACTATACGGGAAATGACGCAAAAGTATCTTAGTATGCAAGTCGGCTTTCCTGAAAAGACAGCGGATATTCGTATGGTGCAGTATGAAACAGGCTCTCGCAAACCAAAGACAGATTTAGCGGCTGCATTGGCACAAGCGTTGGATGTTTCTCCGCAGGTGCTTACCGTACCGGACATAGATAGCTACATTGGGCTTGCACACACCCTGTTTACTCTTGAGGACAACTATGGTCTTACCGTCAGCGAAGCAGACGGCGAGGTCTGTTTAAAAGTCGGCGCCGACAAGGGCAAGGACGCATCCGAACTGCTGCAAATGCTTACCGCTTGGAGAACACAGGCGGACAAACTCGCATCAGGTGAGATTAGTAAAGAGGATTACGACAACTGGCGCTATCATTATGCGAAGTACGACGATACCGAAATTTGGGCAAGCATCCCATCGCAAGAACTCAGCGATACTTTGGTTGAGGCGCTCCGGGACAAGTTGGAAACAGACGAACAAGGAGGAAAAGAAAATGCCTGTTGTTCCCCTTTATCTTGATATTGACGAACAAACATATGCAGGTGTCAAAACCGGTGTTTTAGAGTTATATGGCTTAGCTAAAAACATAGATAACAAGAGAATTGCAAAGCATATTCCCGCAGTTACAGATGATACTAAAGAGTGTGCATCCAACGCAATTGATTTTATTAGATTACATAGATCACACCATAAGGGATCAATCATATTCGGTGGCGCAATTATTATAGGAGGTGCAGTAATTGGTACAATCGGGTATGTATCACATCGAAAACAGAGAAAGCTTGATAAGCAATTCGGCACAGCTTTACAAAAATATTTAGATTCTGCTCGAAGCGGGTCTTTAAACATTGATATTTTGGATAATCTTATATTTTCTATTGAAACCATGGAAAAAGAAAATCCAAAAAAGACAATTAATCTCAACATATCAGCAGATCAATTTATCGAATTAATAAATTTTGTATTTGATTACACTATGCATTTAGCGAAAGCCAAAAATATCAGCACAAGTTCTATAAAACGTCCTAAATCTTCCAATAAGAAAACTTCGGTTGATTTGAAATACTATTTAAATTTGCAAAAACAAATCTTTGAGCAGGTGGCATAAAATGACAAGAAAAGCCTTTAGCCGTGTTAACCACAGCTAAGGGCTTTATAGTATGGATTTTCAGCGGACAGCCATCAAAAAATTATTCTGATAACCTGTAAACCACCCGACAGCAAGAATGTGTGAATTATTCATTAACTATATCAATCGAACTTGATTCTCCAGCATCTTTATTTTGTTTATTTAATAATACATTCTGAATTAATTCTCGCCGTTCTGCTGTTAGTTTTTTATATTTTAAGAGTAATTTATTATATCTTTCTACTAAATATTTGGGTCCGTTAAATGTGAAAATTATATTTTCAAAATCGCTTTCAGTCAAATTAGTAAGCATGTCATTGTAATTTATATATTTATCATATATACGAAGATAAAATATATTTCCATATCTACGATAAAACTTACGATAGAATCCATGTCTAAAATAACGATTCCTTTCATTTTCTGATAAATTATTGTATTCCTTTGTATCAATTACAGAATCCAATTGCAGAGTTTGATCTATAAAATCCATAACTATTCTAAATTTCACATCATATTCATATGCTTTAATTATCTTATTAATAAACTTATCTTTGCTAACTATAACATTATAAATAATCTGTTGATTATGGATAAATCTATAGTACTTAACAATATTATCTCTATTATCCACTAAATAATCCACATATCTACATCTATATACATTATCATCAATTACTTGCATTCCCAATGTTAAAATATTAAGAGCGTTAAATTTATGTTGTTTCGTTTTAGTATCCAAATCCATTCTACTAAAAACATACTCTACTAACTCTTGATATCTAAATTCATCCTTTTGTTTCATCATGGCAAAAGTTAATTCAAAAACTTCAGAATCAACATCAAATTGCGCTAATGAATTATATACATCGTCTACTTCCCTTATTCTATAAAAAATGTATTGAGAATAAAAATATTCAAAAAATGATCTATGGAAAAATTTAAATCGGTCTTCACCTGACGCCGGAACAAATAATTCTGTTCTATCCGAACAAAAAGTAAGGAAATCTTCAGCAGCACGCTCTGCTTTTACTTCCGAAGTATATCTTCCTCCATAAATTTTACATAGCATATCAACAATATCACTTTTCCCGATTTCACTATTATTAGGAAAACACATTTTAGCAAGCTCTATAAATGTATTATCTTTCATCATGCATGAAATTAAATCCCAATCAAATTTTGCTTTCGACTTATCCTTTTCTCTTCTATATGCTATATAATCAAAACATTTTTGGTATAGCTCTATTTTATTTTCTGGTAGTTCTCGTTCGGCTTTGTATATATTGATAAGTAAAGATAAAACTAAAAAACTATTTAAAATCCTTTATCCACCAAAATGTTTGATTGCTCCAGAAATGTCTCCTTATCCGCAGAATCAAATCTTCCAAGTTTTATTATATTATCCACATAGGCTTCTATTTGTATTTTATCCAACGGCAAAATATCAAAGACCTCCACATCCGTTTCCGGAATAAATCCCCTATTTCTAGATGTTATACATACCCTATTATTAGGATTTTGGTTTTTAAAATAGGAAATGATTTTTTATGTAAACCTTCTCTCTTTCCCTTCTCAACTTCGTCTAATGCATCAAATAGAATTAAACATCTACCCATTTTAATATAATATTCTATCATATCAATAGAAATATATTTTTCATCCATTAATGTTTCTTTAACCATACTTTTCTGTAAAAATTTCACAACCAAAAGAGGTTGTTCACCCTCAACAAAAAAAGATTTCAAGTCACCGTAAATAACTAAGTATTCGGAACAATTTAATATATTCATATCGCAAAAATCATTTATAATTTTTTTAAAAATAATGATTTGCCATATCCAGCACCACCTGTAACATATGCTATGCGATTATGGTCAAAAATATATTTCCAATCATCAAACACCCCTTCTCGTTCACAGTTGATGCTGTTACTAGCATTTATAAAGTCTCGTCTTATCTTCATATGGTCGCTAATTTCCCGTTTATGTGAAATCTCCCTCAAAAATGGAGGTACATAGAATGTCGAAAAAGAAAATGTATCTAAAAGATATACATGCGCGCAAGAATGATTAGTTTTAAGAATCTTGTGATATTCTTTTACATATTCTTCATATTTGGGCTCTAATGGAACATACTCACATTTCATTGTTTTTTTTATAGCATCAACTGTGTCATCCAGTCTTAATAATATATTTTCCTGAATGAGGTCTATTCTTCTATTTATGAGGTAAACATCCATTTTATCGTCTTCTTTTAAAAACGAAACAATATAGTTTGTCGAAAGCTGGAAAAACGCCTCAAAAAACTGACATACAAGAGTTTTCGAAGGTACAGTTAATGTTTCTTTATAGTATTCTGCAAATAAGTAGTTAGATAAAAAAGAGATTACATCTTTTTCTACAATTATATCTGTATTCTTCTTTAAGTTAATTATATTTTCCTCGCAGTTTCCAGTTATTTTATAGATAATATAATTTTCTATGGTATCTTTAAAAAACGGAGTCTTTAAGAAAGAATTAAACTCCCCAGATGTATAAAGAACTTCAAATTTATCATCAATATTTTCTTTAAGCAATCCATTTATATTCTCTATGGAAAATTTATCTTCTTTGCAAATAAATTTTCCAAGACAAATCTTACAGACATCATAAACAACAGACGCCAATAGGCTACATCCAACACCTGAAATCACTGAATTCATTTCCTTTTTCCTCCATATTTTTAATAAAATTATAAATCAGTATTGTTTATAAAAACTTCTTATTACAGAAACCTCAATATAACGTTCAAATCTGTTTAGAAAAAAACTCTGCTCTTGTTGATTATCTAATTTGTCGGTTAAGTATTCTTTTTCAATCCGTGCTACAATTTTATACGGCCCACGAATAATTCCTATATACTCTCCAATGTTAACACCTCGATAATACACACCATCATAAAAATATGAAAGCATATTAGTATTTTGATGCATTAAAATAGTGATTTTTAGACCATCAATAGATAAGACATTGCCGACAACATAATTATTTATTAATTTGTTTTTGCTCATATTGTTCATCGTCATCACCATTTAATAACTTGTTGAAATATGTGAAATTGCCATTAATTTTTACATTATCTCATATTTAGGTGGATAATAAAATATTTTTTTGCTTTGCCAAATTCATCTTCGAACTTTTTACGATCTTGTTCATCATAACAAATGATAATAATTTCTAATGTTGATTACTCATAGAACGTTAAAAATTTCTTCAATGTGTTCATCAGCAAAAGAAAAGCCAAAAATAATAAGTACAGTATTGGGCTTTTCTAATTCATAGCTAAAGTTGCGTATTAATTGGTAATAATGCTGTTCAAATACTGTTTTGTGAAATTTCCGTTTGTTCGGATTGATAATTGCAAGTCCTTTGTAATATTCATAGAAATCATTTATTTCGGTTTCAATTGAAGAAGTTAATTTTGATAACGCATCATTAAAAGAACTTAAATCATTTTTATTTTTTGATTTCTGATACTAACTGTGTCACAAAATCAATATTTTTTAATATGGGAATATCTTTAAAATTTTTTAATTTATTCTCGTATGAAACTCTAATTTGGTTTTCACTTTTTGACCAATTTACTGAGCCGTGCATCTTTAAAAGATTTATAGTCGATACTTCTTTTTTGTAATTATTATAGTATCCCATTTCAGATACACTCAAGTTATAACTTTGTGGACTTAATGTTCTATTTATAAACCTCGACTTCTGTCGTTAAAATAACAATTACTACGTTTTTTTAATATTTTTTCAAAAGTATACTCGAAAAGCAAATCGTAATTTGTGGTGAAAATATTAGCTCTTTTAGGATTTTCATTACCACTTGTATATAATATAAAGAGAAGTATGTTAATGAAAGTTTCATAGTTATCTCTAACATCTTTATCAACATTTTCGTAAATGAATTCTTTCATTGGTTTTATCCAATCAGTAAAGTAGTAATAGTATATAGCCTTTTTGTTTATTTCAGATATTTGAGACGAGGATAACAATTCTTCTAATGTAGGTTTGTCATCGCCCAAGTTTAGTGTTTTATAAAAAGGAACACTTGCACCAGAACCAATTAGAAAATTAATATTTTTACCACTTAACCTTTCTTGAATTTTACTCATCTTGTCACTCCTTAACATACTTTATTGTAGTAAAATCCGTATTGACGCCTAATTAATAAGTGCAAATCCTTTTTTATTAATTACTTTTAAAGAAATTAAATAGTCCTTATCTTTAATAATCTGTTTCAAATGCACACATATACTGTCTCTTTAATAATTATTGCCAATATAACATATTTTTAAAATAAAATTAAGTATTTTCTTAAATTTTCTATAAATTTGTCGTATTTTAACCTCTTGAGTTGCCAATAATCATAAGATATCTCACAAATTATAACTTAATTATTTAATTTAGGTCTTAAAGGCAAAAGCACATAGCAAGCGAATCTGAATATCCAAATTCGCTAACGAAATTAATCCGTATTTTAAGGAAATTAGGTCAGCGTTCCTGCTCCATTGCACGCTCACGCCTACGTAGCTTTTGAAAGGCGAAATCTATAATTTTTTCCTTTCGCTCTGTAAGCATTGTCTTGTAAAATGCCTTTTGCAGTTCGGTAATATACAGGGTATCATCGATAATAGCATAAATCTTTTTCAAGTCAATCTTTGGAGCAATTCGCTTTAATGCTCTATTGCAGTCAGGATATTTAAGGATGATAAGAAAGTATGGTAGTTGATTTTTTTACCGTCTATCTTGATTCCTGACAGTGGGATTTGAAAAAGGATAGATGATACTTAGTTATATTCTTTTGATCTATACCTTTCATCAAGATAAGATGATTGATAATATTTCAACTTTGTTATTTATGCTGAAGCAAAATATGATTCGGCGATAGAGATTGGAATAATGCTTTTAAAAAGGAAAGACCAATAATAATTATATATAAGAATAATTTAGAAAACATTATTTTTATTCTCATAATTTAATTACGAATACCGGCAGTCCGAATATTATTTAGTCTTACTGCACTGATCTTAAGGTAATAATAAACAAAAAAGAGCTATCTAACTTCTTTAACAGAAATCAGATAGCTCTTTTATAATGAATAATTAAAATGTTGTCAAAGTGTTGCCATTTCATCCAAAGAAAAATCGCCTATGATAAATCGACTTCTCTCAATTATTTTTTCAATTGAACCCTCCATTTGCTCAGTCATATCAAGATAAGTCGAAAGATCCTGATCCAAAAAATGAATTGCTTGATTCATACTTCTTTCTATTCCTAAATTATTAAGAGATGTTTTTTTCATCTCTAAGATGGACTTATTGGAATCAGTTATGGAATTCATCATTCCGTACAAAGCTTTTGCATATTCTTTTATCGATTCCCTATTTTCTGGTTTAGAGGAATAGTTATTCTCTAATAGACCTAATGTGTTTTTCTCAACTTTAGTCCATAAACTCTGAATTGATTTAGTATGTGCCTTTAATTGCATACTAAATGTTGAAATATATTCAGCAACTTTTTTTGATTGTTTGCGAACAAAAGCCGCTGTGCTATTACCTCCATTTTTTTGTACTCTTTCAATTTCTTTTGTACACTCATTTATACCTGAATTCATAGTTTCCATATCATAAGAAATAGCGTTAAGATTGTCAGTCATTTTATTTGTGTCTTCTTCAATGTCGGCCAAGAAATCTAAGAAGCCTTTCTCTCCTTCAGAAATATCAAGTGAATAATCATTTGATTTAAATAGATTTTGAGGTTGAATTTGGTTTTGATCAAGAAAATCACTTACAGGATTATTGAAAACAATACTCCCATCTATGGCTCCATGTAGGTTTTTATCCAAATATTCGATGAGTTCATAGAATTTCTTAAAGTGTGTAGAATAGTCCTTAGTTCGATACAGTTTCAAGTCAAAAGGCAAGGTACTAAGATTATCTTTCGTTATTATAATTGTTTTTTTATTGAAAGTATGTGCGATTCCTAATTCATACATTACATTTGGATTTAAGTATGTAAGGTCAGCCAAAACAATTTCCGCACTATAAATCGATGAAATAATATCAGCCAAAATATTTTGCTGATTATCCTCATCCCCTGCGTGCGAAAATTCGAAATCATCATAAAAATGCTCTTTTAGCATTTCATATGCCTCAAAGAATTCATCTTTAAATGGCATTAGAACAAAAACCTTCGGTTTTTCCATAATCTTCCCTCCATGCATTTAAAGTATTAAATAATTTTGTCTTGTTTTGCCACTACCAGCAAGAATATTATAAGCGATTTTGCTTAAAAAAGCAAAAGGTTCGCCCAATTCGTCAACTTAAATATGTATCTGAAACTCCCCAAAATTAAATACGCCGTTACCCTGTTTCAACTTACCCTGCCGATACAAAGACTGAAAGGCATCTGAAACTTCTTCAACCAGCGAAGCAGGAATATCCAACTGATGATGCGCCGGAAATATTTTTCGTGGAGCCAACGCTTTCACCTTTTCCAAAGAGCGCATAAACGCAAGCGGGTCGGTAGACGGATAAAAGGCGTCCAAACACCCTTGATAAATCAAATTCCCAGAATATAACCACCCTCTGTCCTGCTCATAGAAACAGCAGTGTCCGGGCGAATGTCCGGGCGTATGTAAAACTTCAATCTGACGTCCGCCAATATCAATAATATTTTTATCAGTCAAAACCATTGTTGGCACACCTTGAAATAACTCATAATTGTTTATATCAAAGTCGTCAGGTAAAGCACAGTGGTCAACAACCATTTCTTTCACAGTTTCTAACGGCAAAGGAAACTTGCAATTTAACCAATCCATTTCTGCACTATGGACATAAAAATCCGAAAAATATTTATGTCCTCCGATATGATCCCAATGAATGTGTGTTGCAACTGCAGTAACAGGTTTATCAGTTAAATTTATAACTTCATCATATATGTTTGAAATACCAACTCCAGTATCAATCAGCAAACTTCTCTCATTTCCATTTAACAAGTAGCAATGTGTTTCTTCCAGGTGATGGTATTCACTGATAACATAAGTATTTGCGTCTATTTTATCTATTGTAAACCAGTCATTCATGGTCATTCCCCTCGACCGATATTAAACAATTCTGATTAGGAATTATTCTCTGTCGTGTTTGTGGTTCTTTTGATTATTTGATATTTCCATATTATACAGCCTATCTTAGCTGTTGTTATCATTTTGTTATCGGGATTGATAACACTTGCCCTGCAACTGCGGATAATATCAATTACTCTGACTCAAATTATAAACGATTTTATTCCGTTCGGCAATGAATTTTTCCTCAAAATATCATAATTGACCATATAATTTATAAATCGGAAAGCTTTTATATTTTGATTGATCTTCTTCAGAAAACTGCTCAAAATATTGTTGAGCTTTTGTCTTATTGCCCAATAACACATACTTTCCAAATATAATATGTAACTCGTCGCTATCTATTTTATTCAATAGATCAAGTTCGTCTTTATTAAATTCACCAATTCTTTTTTTGATTTGAAGCCGATTTAACAGAATAAGTTCCTCTGTTATAAAAGGCTCTAATAGATGAAGTAAATATTCAGCTAAAACAAGAAAATGCGAATCAGAATTACGATCAAAAACATTTATAATAATTAACACGCATTCCAGCAACGGCCCGGATGTAACTTCATTTATCTCTGCGTTGTCGATTTGAAACCTAAAAGCATCGTAATCGTAACAATAAAGATTGGCAAGAACATCTACATCGTGATATACAAATATCGGAAAGCGATACCCTTTTTTATTTTCATTCTCACTGCACGGTAAAAAAACCGCATACTTATTTGTATACACAGAATTAGCCAATTCAATTTCATTATCCTTTTTTAATATTAGTAACGGAACGCATTTATCTCCAAACTTCCAAATATACTTGCTCATTCCATCCTGTAATTGGCTATTGTATGTTCCCAACCGCAAGTTCACAAGTTTCACGAATTGCGCCTGTTGCTTATCAGTATAATCTGACAGTTTAATATTTACATCAAAATCAATCATTTTTAATGTGTCGAACAAATCAATAATATATCTAAGCTGTTTTTCAAATACAAGGGGCATATTCAAATTCGCATATTGGAAACTATGCCCTTCGATAGCAAAGGAATTGGCGTTTTTAAGCTCCAATAAAAATTGAGCATCACGACTTACTTCTTTTAAGGATGTTCGAATCTTAAAATTGAACTTATTCTCTGTCAGCTGTATTTTTAAATTAGGACTTACAACCAAAACCATACTGCCGTTCGAATCAGCTATACATTTATATTGGGTATAAAACACTTTCTCTCCCACAGATATTTTTTGATTAACATCTTCTTCCATGAAAAAGGTAGACTTATCAATCCATTCCATAGGTCTCGGATACTTATCATCATCCGTTTTTCCATACAAACAAATATCGCCGGAAGATAATCGCAATAATGCGTTGTATGAATCTTTAGCGCCTACAACAGTTAAGGTTATACTTCTGATTTTATCAAAATCATCGCTTTTAATCCGATCCTGAACTAAAGGAGTATAAGCAGACCCTTGTTTTTTCGCTTCATCGTCAAATTGTTTTGCGATTATGTATAATTTTTGCGAATTCTTTTCTAACTTCAAAAACGGAATATTATATGTGCCTGAATTACCTTTCTTCTGAGCAGCCTCAAGATAATCGACAATTTTAGACGGATACAACGAAGCATAGAATATTTCTCTTTGATTACCATCCAAAAAAATAAGAAAATAAAGTACGCCTTTTTCGGTAGCATATACCTTCAAATCGTTAAGCTCAACAGGATAGGAAATCTTTTTGTTGTTCAAAAATTTATGTTGAGGGTCGTTATGCCCTTTAATTTGAACAGACACTCTACCGTCAAAATTTGATTTTGATTGAACGCCATTATTCTTTTCATATAGCCAAATATATCCATCCCAAGACATTTCTTTATCGTTACCATTAAACTGATGAATCATCGTTGAATGCTCATCAATTATGGCTTCTAACGCATTTACCGCTCTTTGTTCGGTTTTAGTCGATGAAGGCATCTGCATCTATTGTTCCTCCGCTTAATCGTACTTTTTTAAACATAAACCTATGGATTACAAGAATAATCACTCCCAAATGGCTGTTATCAAAAGACCGCTTCAATTGCCGCAAACCCGCATAAACACTGGATTTCTTCAACTTTTCAAGTTATTCCCACTC
>CANQRG010000007.1 GCA_947626165.1 uncultured Clostridia bacterium
ACCTTCAAGGTGCTGCTAATAAGAGAGGGCTTTGCCCGCATATGAAATACCCCCGGCTACGCCGGGGGATATTTATTTTAATCGCCCATTATTTTAAGAATCTCAGTCTTAAATTAGTGCATTTAGTTAATTTTTTGCAGGATTAAATTTATTGACTTGCATTTTCCGACCTTTTGTAATAAAATATAAAAGATGATTATTTTATAAATTACGGAGGTCTGATTATGCTGCTAAAGGATATGTCAAAAAAGGAGCTTGAAGCATTTCTTTTTGAAAACAAATCAAATCTTGAAGAATATAAATCGAAAAAATTATCACTTAATATGGCAAGAGGAAAGCCGAGCACTCAGCAGCTTGATCTTGCTGTAAAAATGCTGGCTTCTGTAAACAGCTTTGACGCTGATTACTCCGCTTCTGACGGAACGGATTGCAGAAACTACGGAGGTCTTGAAGGCATTTGCGATGCTAAAGAGCTTTTTGCGCCTATGCTTGGCGTTTCTACAGATGAAATTATCATAGGAGGAAACTCAAGCCTTAATCTTATGTATGATACTATAGCAAAGGCAATTATTTTCGGCGTAAACGGCGTTGACAAGCCTTGGAAGGACTATGAAAAAATTAAGTGGATATGTTTGGTTCCCGGTTACGACAGGCACTTTGCTATCTGCGAGAGCTTTGGAATTGAAATGATAAATGTTCCGCTGGGCAAAGACGGACCGGATATGGATATGATAGAAAGTCTTGTTGCAAATGATGATACTATAAAAGGAATATGGTGTGTTCCTATGTATTCAAACCCGACCGGAATTACATATTCTGACGAGGTTGTTAAAAGGTTTGCAAATTTAAAGCCTAAAGCAAGCGATTTCAGAATATTCTGGGATAATGCATATTGCATTCACCATCTCAGTGATACTCCTGACAAACTTCTTAACATTCTCGACGAATGTAAAAAGGCAGGAACTGAGGATATGGTTTACATTTTTGCATCGACGTCAAAAATTTCATTTGCAGGCGGAGGGATCGCCGTTTTGGGCGCAAGCAAAAAAAATGTAGACTACCTGCTGTCTCTTATGGCAATTCAGACTATAGGCTTTGACAAGATCAATCAGCTTAGACACGTTAAATTCTTCGGAAGCTATGAGGGACTTCAAGAGCATATGAAAAAACACGCTGAAATCATCAAGCCTAAATTTGACGTTTGTTTAGAAGCTCTTGAAAAGGAAATTGCCCCTTTGGGAATAGGAGAATGGCATAAGCCTCACGGAGGTTATTTTATCAGCTTTAACGCAATGAATAATTGTGCAAAAAAAATCGTATCGCTTTGCAGAGAAGCAGGCGTTGTCCTCACTGGCGCAGGAGCAACATTTCCTTACGGCAAAGACCCAAACGATTCTAATATAAGAATTGCTCCGACTTTCCCTCCCGTCGAAGAATTGAAACAGGCGATTGAAATTTTTTGTGTTGCTGTAAAAATCGCGTCTGCTGAAAAGCTTTTATCGGAAATGTAAAAAAGAACAAATTATAAGCCTGACAAATCGGTAGGTTTCGTCAGGCTTATTTTTATTTTCGTATTCTTGGACAAATAATTTATAAAAAGACAACGCACAATAAGTGATAAACACTTATTTGCTTTTGAATTTTATTCTAATATTGTGCAATATTGCTAGTTTTTTTGTGTATAATATTTCACAATTACCAATTTTAATTTTTTTGCAAATTTATCGTTGCAATTATCTAAAATTATGTTAAAATGTAATCAACAGGATTAAATCATTTAAGAATAAAGGGGGAATAGTCTTGAATATTGCGTTGATCGCTGATGACAAGAAGAAAGAACTTATGGTGCAGTTTTGCATTGCATACTGCGGAATTTTAAGCAGACATAATCTCTGCGCTACGGGTACGACAGGAAAGATGGTATCAGAGGCGACAGGGCTTAATATACAAAAATATTTAAGCGGCGCTCAGGGCGGCGATGAACAAATTTCTGCAAGAATTTCCTGCAATGAAATTGACTTGCTTTTGTATTTCAGAGATCCTATCACGCCGCAGTCTAACACAGCCAATCTTCTTAGGCTTTGCGATGTTCACAACATTCCCGCCGCTACCAATATAGCAACGGCAGAAGCATTGATACATTCTCTTGAACACGGCGATTTGGATTGGCGTGACATTGTAAACCCTACAAGAATTTAACAAAAAATTAACACAAAACCTTTTACCAATATGTTAAAATCATATTTAATAAAAGCAAAAGCTATGATTAGAAGAGTAGTAAGATATTTCAACCCAGAGAGGGTGCGTATGCTGCAAGCACCTTTGAAAGCTCTTATGAAAGACACCTATGAGCTTCCGTTTGAATGAAAAAACGGACGTAACCTGCGTTAAAGGTCAGAGTGGTTCAGAATTTTTCTGAGCAATTAGGGTGGTATCACGATTATTACGGTCGTCCCTTTGGGGACGGCTTTTATTTTTTAGGAGGAGAAATTATGGCAAAGTCAACTGTACAGCGACCAAGAGGAACTCAGGACGTTATACCAAACGAATCCCACAAATGGCAGAACATAGAAATGGTGTGCAGAGATACTGCCGAACAATTCGGCTTTAAGGAAATAAGAACGCCTACATTCGAGGACACAGGGCTTTTTGTACGCTCAGTCGGTGACACGACCGACGTTGTTCAAAAAGAGATGTATACGGTTTCCGCAAAGGGAGATTCTGAATTCACCCTTAAACCTGAGGGCACTGCCGGCGTAATTAGAGCAATGCTGGAAAACGGAATACTCAACGACGGAGTTCCGCAAAAGCTGTTTTATATAACCCCTTGCTTTCGTCACGAAAAGCCACAGGCAGGCAGACTGAGAGAATTCCACCAATTCGGCTGTGAAATGGTAGGTCCGTCATCTCCGTCAGCCGACGCTGATATTATCGCTCTTGCAAAAAGCGTTATCGACAGGCTGGGTATAAAAGATGTAACGCTACACCTAAACTCTATAGGCTGTCCCGAATGCAGAGCAAAATACCATCAGGCATTGAAAGAATACTTTTCAGCCAGAAAAGATGAGCTTTGTCATACCTGTCAGGAACGTCTGGATAAGAACCCTATGAGAATACTTGACTGCAAATCTCCAATCTGCTCAGATATTGCCAAAGACGCGCCTGTTATTTTAGATTTTCTCTGTGATGAGTGTAATTCTCACTTCAAGAAATTGCAAGAAATCCTTACTGCTATGGGTATTGAATTTGTTATAGATACCAAAATCGTAAGAGGTCTTGACTACTACACAAAAACGGTATTCGAGTTTATCACAAACTCTATCGGGGCGCAAGGAACAATTCTCGGCGGCGGAAGATACGACGGTCTTGTCGAGACTTTGGGCGGTCAGCCGACGCCTGCACTCGGGTTCGGTTCGGGTATTGAAAGACTGCTGCTCACAATGGAAAACTCAAACTGTGAATTTATTGAAAAGAACACCTGCGATCTATATATAGCTTCAATGGGCGAGAAAGCTCAAAACCACGCTGCTTCTCTTGCAATGGCTATGCGTGACGAGGGATTTTTCACAGAATATGACCTTATGGGCAAAGGTTTAAAATCGCAGATGAAGTATGCAAACAAAATCAACGCTAAGTTTACACTTGTTTTGGGCGACAACGAGCTTGAAACTAAGAAGGCGAAGCTAAAGCAAATGGATACCGGCGAAGAAATTGACATTTCACTTGATGAAAATTTCTGCGATAAGTTTTCTGATGAGCTTACAAATTTTATGTTCAAAGACCTTTTAGAAGATACCGAGTTTTGATGAAAGGACAAATTTATGTTTATTATAACCTCAAAGAAATATGAATTTGAGTGTATGTGTTCAAATGATGAGTTTAAAAAGAAGTTCGACCATGATATAAAAAACTACACATACCGTCAGCTTAGAAAAGACTTTCACCTGACCGATCTTTACTACGGAAAAAGGGATAATGATACTATTGAAATTCATTTTCACAGATTCGGAAAACGCGACCTCGACAACCCTATGTTTGTTGGGTCTATCGGCAAAGGCGGGAACAAAAACAGCACAAAGGTCGAGGGGAAATTTAAAAGAAAAACATCAAATCTTATTGTATCATTGTGCATAATTATATTCTGGCTTTTCATTACTGTTATAGGCTTCACTCAAAATTCAACTGCGGGAATTATACTAACAGCAATCACCTGCTTAGCGGTTTATATCTTCTTTTGGGATAATAACACACCTCAGCAAATCAAAGAGTATTTTGAAAGGTATGATACGCCTTTAGAACATCAGGAGGAAAATACAGACGCCTAAAAAAACACTAAGTAATAATAAAAGGAGAACGAATAAATATGAAAACAGACACTATGAACGGACTTAAAAGAACACACTACTGCGGTGAAGTTCCAAACACAGAATGTGAAGTTGTTGTATGCGGTTTTGTTCAAAAGATAAGAGACTTGGGAAATCTTATTTTTATTGATTTAAGAGACAGAACGGGAATAGTTCAGCTTTCCTTTAACGATGAAACCGACAGAGATATATTTGAAAAAGCGTCCAACTGTCACGCTGAGTATGTTCTTATGGCAAAAGGGAATGTCAAAAAGCGTGAAAGCGTGAACAAAGATATAAAAACAGGCGAAATTGAAATCATAGTAACCGACCTGAGGGTTCTTTCTAAATCTGAAACGCCTCCGTTTGAGATCTCAAAAACTGATAAGGTAAACGACGAGCTGAAACTCAAATACAGATATTTAGATTTGAGAAACGAAAAGCTCCAGAAAAATATTATAATGCGCCACAATATCGCAAAGTGCGCAAGAGAGTATTTTTATGAAAACGGCTTTATTGAAATTGAAACCCCTATGATGATAAAATCGACCCCGGAGGGTGCAAGAGATTACATTATTCCCTCGCGTGTTCATCAGGGTAAGTTTTACGCTCTCCCCCAATCACCGCAGATTTACAAACAGCTTCTTATGGTTTCAGGCTTTGACAGATATATTCAGCTTGCAAGATGCTTCCGTGACGAGGATCTTCGTGCAGACAGACAGCCTGAGTTTACTCAAATCGACCTTGAGATGTCCTTTGTAGACGTTGACGATTTGCTGTCTATAGGCGAGGGTTTTGTAAAAAAGCTCTTCAAAGAAGTTTTAAATGTAGATATACCGCTTCCACTTCCCAGACTTACCTTCGCAGACGCTATGTCGAGATACGGCTCGGACAAGCCTGACACAAGGTTCGGAATGGAAATTCAGGATATATCAGAAACTGTAAAGGATATTGATTTTATCGTATTTAAAAACGCCCTTGAAAACAATGGGAGCGTAAGAGCAATAGTTGCAAAAAATGCGGTTGAGACTTACACAAGAAAAGAAATAGACAAGCTGACCGAACACGCAAAAGGCATAGGTGCTAAAGGGCTTGCATATATCCGCTGGATAGAAGATGAACCTTCCTGCTCTTTTAAAAAGTTCTTAAAAGAGGGCGAGCTTGAAAAAATCTTATCAAAGCTTGGTGCCGAAAAAGGCGACGTTATCCTTATAGTTGCTGATAAAAATAAGGTCGTTCTGCCGACTTTAGGCGCACTTCGTTTGCTTGTTGCAAAAAGACTTGATATTATACCAAACGGATACAACTTCCTATGGATCACGGAAATGCCGTTCTTTGAGCAGGACGAGGAAACAGGCGAGTGGATAGCAATGCACCACCCGTTTACAATGCCTATGGAAGAATGTATTCCTATGCTTGATACCGAGCCTGAAAATGTGCGGGCAAAGGCATTTGATTTAGTTCTAAACGGCACAGAGCTTTCTTCCGGCTCAATGAGAATTACTGACTTTGAGTTACAGCAGAAGATGTTCGAGGCTCTCGGTATGACAAATGAAGAAATAGAAGCTAAATTCGGATTTTTGGTTGACGCATACAGATACGCTTCACCTCCTCACGGAGGAATGGGAATTGGTCTTGACAGGCTGGCTATGATTATGTGCGGAGCAGAATCTCTGCGTGATGTCGTTGCCTTTCCAAAGGTACAAAACGCAAGCGAGCTTATGAGCGCCTGCCCTGCTGAGGTCGATGAAAAACAGTTAGATGAGCTTCATATTAAAACAGTTATAGATGAGTAATACTTATATAAAAAGGCGTCGCAAAGCGACGCCTTTAGTTATTACATATTACACTTCACGCTTTTTATAAAACGCAATCGACAATCTCCAAGAAAGAGCGTACAATGCAATTACGGCTAAACATACAATTGTGACAATACCGCTAAACGATATAATCTGAATATAGCCGTCAACCAAATATGCAGAAAAAACACCAACGCCTGCAAAATAAACAAAAATCACAATAATATACGCAATTCGTCCCTTTATCGCACCCAGCTTAAACATAAACGGAAGCGTTACCGAAGGCATCAAAAAGGATATTACCAGCAGAGTTGCCATTAGAACTAAAAAATTATTCAGCACGAATATTCCGTCAATGCTCATTTTGACCGCCTGAATGACGCCGGATATAATAAATACTAAAATCTGAGCAAGCATACCTATAATGTATTTTACAGAGACAATCTGCGATTTTTTATAAGGCAAAGCGTCACTATATTCATTCCATTTGCTTAGTTCATCATAGGAAAGTAAAGTTACAGGAATTATACCCGAAATCAAACAGGGATAGAAAATAAAAAATACATTAGATGTTACAAGTGAACCTGCAAGAATAAATGCAACGAATAATAATTGCAATCTGCAATACTTTTTTATCATATATAAATCTTTTAGAAGCAATCCTTTCATCTTATCTTGTCTCCTTTACCATAAATATAAACAGTTCTTCAATACTTATCGGGCTTATTTTAATATTTGGCGGAATATTATCACGCAATACTATCGCCTCAACTCCGTAAGGAGTTTCTTTTTTATGCTTGACTGCTTTTGGATCAAACTCGCTCAACTGTTCTGCGGTACAGTGGATTATCCCGTATTCACCGAGCAAACGGTCCTTTTCCTCACACAGAAGCATTTTACCCTTGTGAAGAAACGCCACATAATCGCATAACTTTTCAAGGTCGCTGACAATATGAGAGGAAATGAGAATAGAATGATTTTCGTCTCTTGTAAACTCGCTTAACATTTCAACAACTTCGTCTCTCACAACAGGGTCAAGACCGCTTGTTGCCTCGTCAAGCAATAACAGCTTACTCTCGTGAGACATTGCTATCGCTATGCCGAGTTTCATCTTCATACCCCGAGAGAATTCCTTAAACGGTTTATCAGCAGGAATAGACAATTTTTTTAGATAGTTTGCATATTCCTCATCATTCCAATTACGAAACGTATGCCGCATAATTTTCCCGACTTGCTTTGCGTTTAAACATTCAGGTATTCCGACCTCGTCCATAACAACGCCTATATCCTCTTTTGTGAGATAAATATTATCCTGATTATCTCTGCCGAGAATTTTTATCATTCCGCTGTCTTTGTGAAGCATATCTAAAATCAACTTAATTGTGGTACTTTTCCCTGCGCCGTTTTCTCCAATCAAACCCATAATACACCCACTCGGCAGTGTAAGGTTCAAATTATCCAGCTTAAAGCCGGAAAAAGATTTGGTCAGGTTTTTTATTTCAAGTGCGTTCATTATAAATCCTCCAAACTGAAATTAATCATTTCGATTATATCCTCTTTGCTCAAATTGCACGAAGCAGATAGCTTTATTATTTGCTCGATATGTTCCTCAATCTTTTTCAGATTTTCCTCTCTGAGCAGTTCAACATTCTTAGGCGCAACGAAACAGCCCTTTGCCTGAATGGTATAAATAAAGCCTTCCTTTTCAAGCTCGTCGTATGCCCGTTTTGTAGTAATAAAGCTGATTCGCAGATCCTTTGCCAGACCCCGAATAGACGGAAGCATTTCGTTTTCCTTTAAATCTCCGCTTATTATCTGACTTTTAATTTGAGAATATATTTGGTCATAAATCGGAGCGCCGCTTTTATTGTCGATAAATATGTTCACATCATCACCTCTTTTTGAACTGTATATATGTATTATATACAGTTTATACAGTTATGTCAATAGTTTTGAAAAATTTTTGCAACAAAAAAGACTGACATTTTACTGTCAGTCGTTGCACCGGCGAGCCGCCGTAGGCACTCTGCAACCTATTTAATGTATTCTCTCAATTTCTTCTGCGCCATCAAAAAACAGCACCACCTAGAGGTGATATTGATTTTCAATAACCCATACGGTTAATTAAGACGAAAGCCGCTCTCCGCTTTCGTTTTCATCAGAGAATGCACATACTGTGTGATAAAGCAAAAATTTTGATGCATTCTCTCAATTTCTCCTGCACCACTAAAAAAGCAATACCACCATATAGGTGGTATTGCTTTTTTGGTGACCCGTACGGGAATTGAACCCATGATTCCGCCGTGAAAGGGCGGCGTCTTAACCTCTTGACCAACGGGCCGTATGGTGGCTGTAACTGGATTTGAACCAGTGACACTCCGGGTATGAACCGAATGCTCTAGCCAACTGAGCTATACAGCCTACTGCTAAATAGCGACTAGCTTATTATACAGTATGATTTGGTGCTTGTCAAGACTTTTTCTGAAAAAATATTTGATTTTTCTAATTTACGTCCAAATAATAACCCTGACTTTCAAGAAGCTTTTTTGCTTGCTTTAAGGGGAAATTTTTAACCTTGTGACACTTAACCTTTTCTGAATATGTGTAAATTCTCAGACTGCAATTTTTGCTCCATTTTTGGATTATTGTCTGGTAGTAGTCGATTCTAGTAATTTGGCTTGCAGGTATCGTAACCTTGTGAAACTGATAAAGCTTGCAGTAATTTAAAACTGCATAACCATCTTCAAAGCCGACTCCCGTTGTGAAAATTGACGCAAATTTCACTACGAACAGCCAGAACACCGGTATTTCTGCAATGAACGCAACAAACCTTATAATAACCAGCCATTCAGGAAATATTCGCCACAGTATATAAGCTAAAATGGGAATGCTTATGCCTAACAAAAACGGAGGTGTGGTAAACCCGATAAAGTCTCTGAATCTGCTTTTTAGCTTGTTGTGTGGATTTATTCTATCGGGAATGAGTATTTTAAGAGAGTTGTTTATTTCTCTGTTGGTAGTTACCGGAAGCAGAACAGCTATCTGTCGCCTTCCTTTGCCGTAACCTGCGCAGTCTATATTGACCGAGCATATATGAAACATTCTCATAAAAAAGTTCTGACGGATATCAACAGAGTATATCTTGTCACGCATAATAACGCTTTCACGATTTGTGATAAAACCTGATTTGATTATTATGCTGTCGCCCTGCCTTACTGTTGTAAAGTTCCAGTGTCTAAGAAGGTTTACAGCGAGCGAATACAGCCAGCCTACAACAATGATAGACGCCGCTGCAACGGCTATAGGCGGCAGGTTTATAGTAAGAAAGTTCTGTATTCTGTCGTTTACTATAGTAAGGTATTTTTGCTCAAGCTGTCTGCCGATTATACGGCTGGCTTGAATCAGTAAGGTTGAAAGAAGAATAACTCCGGAAAGCGTTGACGAAAACAGAAAAGAAAAAATAATTAGATGCACTCTTTTAGGAGTATAGCTGTATTTGACCTTTCCGATATTTTTCTCTTTCAAAATATTAGTAAGGTGTTTAAAGTCGGATTTTTTTAAGGTAAGCGTAACGTCGTGACCTCTCATAAAATCTGCGTTAGTATCAATACACACCTTGTAGCAACCGAAAAAACGATAAAAAGGTCCCTGACTGCAGGTAACAGAGCATATGTTATTATAATTAAATTTTGATTTCAGCAAACCAAAGTATCCTGTACCTGTTCTAATACAGTCGTCGTCAATGGAAAAGGTTATGAAAAACCACCTTAAAAATGCAAAGCCAAAGATAAGGGATATAATTATAATGTCAAGCCAGTCTCCTCTGAACCACTCGGCAACATCAAAACTTAATCTGTAGAGCTTTCGGGCAAGCGGGATAAGTAAAAGCCAAAATCCGCTTGTTGTATATGTGAAAATCTTTACAGGGTGCTGTCTTGATTTGAAAATGTAAGAAAAAAGATGATTTTCAAGCATATGCTTACCCGCCTTTCCTTTAAAATTATAAAGCTTGTTTTGTGCTAATTATTGTTTTTTGCTATTTCGTCAAGCTGCGATGAAAGCTCCATAGCTTCGTCGCGTTTCAAGAAGCAAAACAGCATTCTTCCGCCCCACGCGTTGATAATAATGAAATTTAATCCTGTAAGACGTGAAAAAGGAGTTATTATTGTAGAAATGTATTGTATAGAGCCCAGCTTCATATATTGTTTTGAAAAGAATATCATACCCGTACTTTTTCTTATGTCAGAATCAGAGATGTTATAGACCGTGTTTTTAAAGTATATGGGAAGAAAAAAAACACCGTATAAAATAGCCGCTCCCCAGCATACGCCGATTATTATCCACATAATAATATTATGGCTGTTTAAAAATATATAGCTGAGTGCTGTAACTGCGGCGGCTAAAATTAAAATAATAATTCTGATAGAAATTAAAGCCTTTTTAGCGGGAACATATCTTTTCATAGTATGACTATGCTCTTTGAGGGAGCATTCCTCCTGTTAATAATTTTTATACTTTTTTTCCAGTAAAGAATATTTATAGCTATGCCTTAAACATTTTTAAAATCTGAATTTTCGGTGGTGGGTGATTTGGATAAGATTATCAGTCTAAATGAGAAAATAAATTCCTTTGTGTGGGGCGCATTCACCCTAAGTTTATTTTTGTTTGTCGGAATATTTTTTACTCTGAGATTAAAGGGTATTCAGTTCAAAAAAGCAAAATTAATCATAAATAAAACATTACTGTCGCTTTTTAAAAAACAAACGAGAACATCATTTGGCAAACACACTCTTTCTCAGTTCGGAAGCCTCTCAACAGCGTTGGCGGCAACAATAGGTACGGGAAGTATCGTAGGTGTTGCTACCGCACTTGCAATCGGCGGCAGCGGATCTATCTTTTGGATGTGGATATCCGCTTTCTTGGGAATGGGAACAGCTTATGCTGAAAATGTTCTGGGAATTTTATACCGCACACGCAATCAATGCGGCAAAATAACCGGCGGATCGTATTTTTACATAGAAAAAGGTATGAAAGCAAAACCTCTTGCAAAATTGTTTGCGCTGTTTTGCGTTTTTGCGTCTTTCGGTATGGGTAATATGGCGCAGGGAAATTCAATTTCCGCTTCGCTTTTTCAAAGCTTTCATCTTCCAAGGATATGCTGCGGTGTTGTGCTGTTCATTTTTATACTAGCCGTTATGCTAGGCGGAGCACAAAGAACACAGAAAGTATGTGAGTTTATTGTTCCGTTTATGACGGTTTTCTTTATGGCAGGAGCCGTTATAATTTTAATAATAAAGCGTGAACGGCTTCTCTCTGAGTTTTTATCTATATTTAAAAATGCTTTCTGCGTTAGGTCTGCCGCCGGAGGTTTAGCCGGCGCAGGAATAAAAAAAGCGGTTTCTGTGGGTATACGCAGGGGAGTTTTCTCAAACGAAGCCGGCTTAGGCTCAACTGTCAGCGTTCACTCCTCATCAAATATCAAAGAGCCTGTTGAGCAGGGCTTTTGGGGTATATTTGAGGTGTTTGTCGACACAATGGTAGTTTGCACAGTTACAGCTCTTGTAATTCTCGTGAGCGGTACACCTCTTATGGTGGACGAGGGCGCAGAAATAGTAGTAAGGGCATTTGAAAGCGGTTTCGGTAGCTTTGGCGGATATTTTGTCTCTGTTTCCATCGTGCTGTTTGCACTTGCTACATTGATAGGCTGGTCATTTATCGGCGAAAATGCTTTTTGCTATCTGTTCCCCCGTGTAAAAAACAGAGTGTATAAAATACTCTTTTGCATATTTGTCTATCTGGGAGCAGTTTCAAGTCTTGAATTTGTTTGGCAGATCTCAGACACCTTTAACGGTCTTATGGCGATACCAAATCTGATTACTCTGCTTGTTTTATCTAAGGAAGTTGTCAATGAAACAAACAGGTATTTTAATAAAAATACCGGTTAGATTATTCCCCTAAAATAAAGACCTCTTGTATAAGCTCCATTGCAAGGCAAGCTGTTTTTGTACGATTTAATAATATTGTTTATCTCATCGGCTGTTTCATCTTCAAAGCAAAGAGTGTGAAAGGAGATACTTTTAAATTCACTCAGCCTATCCGCCAGATAAAGAACATCTGAATTCAACAATTCGTAATAATTGTACCTTTTATTACAGCGTACCTTAAACCTGCGGCCTGTTCGGTCAGTAAGATAGCCTTTACAGTCTTTACAGCCTACAGAGGCTTTTATCGGGCAGTTTACGCAAAGCATAAGCGGAAGTCTTCCGTAAGAAATAATACCAAAATTAATTCTGCTTTTCAGACGGTTTATTTCACTTGCTTTGAGTTCAAACGAAACCACAGCGTCTTTTACATTATATTTCGCCAGCGTCTCTAATGACAGCGAATTTGTAATATTAAACCCAAACCCACTATGGATTTCAAGCCTTAAATCGTTTAAAATTTTTAAGTGCGCCAAGTTTGTAGCTTCAAATTTATAAAAGCCCCTGTCCTTTAAGCGTTTAATATCATCTATTACCATATGCTCATTATGCATATACCTTGGAAGCGATATACAGATTTTATCCTTAAGCCTTCTTTCAAGGTCGCCAGTCAGATCCTCTACCTTCGACATTGGTATTGTAACAAGCTCGACGCTTGATAAATCAATGTCTTTTATCTCGCTTGTATTGCTTAGGGAAATTCTGATTATCGGCTTAGTTATAGTATTTGAAGAATCTAAGTTCAAATCTGCAATTATTTTCTTTGCCTTTTCTTTATCAAAAGGTACTGTCTTTGTATTCCTTTTGCAGATAGCGCCGTCAAGAGCAGAAACAGCGTCTCTTCTTAGCTTGTTAAGCGCAGAGGCGGAAACCATAACGCCGTTTTCAATATTACAGTTTAAGCCGCCTAACTCAAATTGACTTTCTCCCAGCTTTGAAAGCTGTCTTTTTACGTATTCAGCGTCAATCGGGCGGGTTAAAGCCTTTTGCGGAGGCTCGCCTGTTATCACTGCCTTACAGCCGTTTGATTTTGCAGTGAGAATTACAGGCTCGTATAAATGAATATCAATTTCAAAATCTATTTTGTACTTCTTTATTTCGTTTTTATACAGGTTTCTAAGCTGAGGAAGAACATCACTTGCAGATATTACGTCCTCTTTTTGCCTAATGCCGAACATATTTTTACCAAGCTGATTTGTATAATAGCCGTCGGTAAATCCGCTTCTTGAAAAAACGGATTTCAAAAGCTCCATATTCGGGGGGTTACCCTCTAAAGCCTTTCTACACTCATAAACTGCCGCAGTCGTATATTCGGGACGTTTCATTCTGCCCTCGATTTTAAAGGACGAAACTCCTATTTTTAAAAGCTCCTGCAAATATCTGATATATGACATATCCTTGAGCGAAAGTGCGTAGCTGTTCTTATTGTCGGCAGAGAAAGGAAGTCTGCACGCGCCTGCACAAAGACCCCTGTTTGCACTCCGTGAGCCTATCATTGCGCTGAGAAAGCATTGTCCTGATACCGACATACACAAAGCGCCATGAACAAAGGTTTCAATCTCAATGTCCAGACCGCAAAGCTCAGCTAAAACCTCTTTTGTGACCTCTCTTGAAACAACAACTCTGCAAAAGCCCATCTCACGGGCAAAAAGCACGCCGTTTTTAGTATGCAGCGTCATTTGCGTCGATGCGTGAACGGGCATCTGCGGACAGGTCTGTTTAATAATTTCTGTCAGGCACAAGTCCTGAGTGATAAGCCCGTCTATACCTATTTCACAGGCAAATTCCAGAACGTCTAAAAGCTCGCTTAACTGAGAATCCAAAACTACTGTATTAACAGCCTGATAAATCTTAACTCCGTGACGGTGACATTCCAATACAGCTTCTTTTAATTCTTCTCTGTCGAAGTTTTTAGCGTTTTGCCTTGCAGAAAAGGATTTTGCTCCGACATAAACTGCGTCTGCGCCGGCACGGACAGCGGCGATAAGAGCTTCATAGCTTCCGCAAGGTGCAAGTATTTCTGCCATATTATTTATTGAAAAAAGACGTTTGTCCGTTTTTGTTCGGAACAAAGGTTGTCTTATCGCCCTTTGGCTCGTTTACGTTTTTTGTGTATCTTTCGTAGTCTGGATTTGATTTTTGCTTCGCTCCTTGACGTGACAAGCCCTGACGGTTTAACAATCTATTGGCTTCTGAAAGCTCGTCCTCGAGCTTTGCAATTTTAGCGGTGAGCTTTGAGATCTCTTCGTTTGCAGATCTAAGCTTTTCAGCTGAGTTCGCAGCGTCGTCAACATATTCTTTTATCTGACCTCTTATCTTATCTATGTCAATATCCGCTTTCAGCGACCTGTCAAGACAATCGAGCGCGACCAAAACCGCTCCGTCTAATGGGGTCATATTAGACATTCCCTGAACGATTTCGGACAGCTTTTTGTTGAGAGTGTCCGCCAGTCTTTGGGTGTATTCCTCTGATTCCGCAGTTTGGATATTGTATTCTTTGTTGAAAATCTTTATTTTATATACCTGAGCCATTTTAAAGTTCCTTTCTTATCAATTAAAATCTGTATTTAATATTCACATTATTATACTACAATTAACCCAAAAACGCAAGCAAAAAACAGACGCTCTAAATCTTGAGCGTCTGTAATAAGTTTAATACTATATCTATGGATTTTAAGAATTCATTTAAATAGGTTAAAATAAATTGAGCAGGCTGACAGAATCATTAATAACTCCCCAGTCGCCGTTTACTTTAGCGACTATAAGATTTTGTTTGCTTCTGCTTTTTTTGTTGCCATAATCATCTTCCAGCTCGGCAATTATCCGGATATTGACCGTATACGCCTTTGAAACCTTTATCTTATCATCAACATAAAGCTCGTACTGGTCTTTCAGGTTATTTTCAAGCGCGTCAACATCGTCAGAGTCTAGTTTGTCTACATCTAAAATATCGTATTTAATACCGGTGATATAAGATGATAACTCGTCCTCATAATCTTCAAAATCGTCCTCCATATCATCCTTGTCGCCGCTGTAATCTCTTTCTAAAATCGCTTTGTAAATAATTTTAGGAGTAGCGTCTACATAATCGCCGAAATCGTCTCCTTTAACCGCATTCATATAGTCTTTTACAGCGCTTTTGTATTCTCCTCCGAAGAAAATTGATACCAAAAGACAGATAATAACTATAATTACAATACCTATAGCAGAAAATCCAATGTATTTATCTCTATTAGGGCTTGTCTTGAATTTTTCATAACCGTCTCCGATTTTATCCTTTGCAATAGCAATACCTTTGTCAATAGCGGTAGGTTCCCCTGAAGTCTGCTGTTCTGAAGCCTCCTGAACGCCTGTATTACTCTGTTCAGAATTGGCAGTATCATTAACTTCATTTACAGGTTCAGCTTCATTTATAGCCTCAGTGTTTTCAGTCTCAGTCACTGTATCAGAAGATTCGACAGATTCGACCTCATCGTTTGCTTTTTCGCTGTTTACTTCTTCGGATTGAGCAGGCTCATTTACTGTCTGTGCAGTTGGTTGTTTTTCTATTGCTGTTTCCTTATCGGCTGCTTTAGCTCCGCACGAACTGCAAAATAATGCATCTTCGCTTAAAGGCGAGCCACATTGCGAACAAAATTTAGCCATTGTAAATCCTCCAATATGTGTTTATTTAACTATATATTATACTAATATTAAAAAAATGTCAATAGAATGTTATAAAAAGCTTATGTCAGTATTTTAATATGCCGATCTGCTGTCCGTTGTTATAAACTACTCTCGGAACACGCTTTGAAATATTGCAAATGATTTCATATCCAATCGTATTTCCGATATCGGCTATGTCGTCGGCGGTAATGGTTTCCTCGCCGTCAGTTCCGATAAGCGTTGCAGTGTCTCCGACCTTTACGTCAATTCCCGTTACGTCGCACATTATCTGATCCATACAAACTCTGCCTATTATTTTGGCTCTTTGCCCGTGAATCAAGACTTCTCCTTTGTTTGAAAGAAATCTGGGATATCCGTCGGCGTATCCGACGGGAATAGTCGCAATTTTAGTAGGCTTTGACGTTTCGTATGTTCTTCCGTAGCTTACAAACACACCGCTTTCGACATCTTTGACCATAGATACGCTAGCCTTGAAATCAAGCACAGGCTTGAGTGTGAAGGGTACATCAAGAGCCGAATTTGGCTTTAGTCCGTACATTATTATTCCCAGTCTTGCGAGAGTGCTTTTGCCGTTTGAATGATAGATACCTCCGGCTGAGTTTAAAAAGTGTATCTCGTTGAGAGAAACAAGGCGTTTTTTTAGGCTTTCTGCTATGGAAACGATTTTCTCGGCTTGCATTTTTGTATAATTAATGTCATCTTCATTATCGCTGTCAGCAGATGCGAAATGTGTGAAAATACCTTCAAGCTGTATTCCTTTGAACCGGGAAATACGTTCAACCGTATCGCAGGCTTTTTCTGCTGTGTTTTCACATACGCCGATCCTTGTCATACCTGTATCCAGCGCGCAGTGCGCACGCACACGCTTATCATTAGGTGTGTATTTTGAAAGCTCTTTTGCATGGCTTTCATCTGTGAGAGCCTGAATAATATCATAGTCAATAAGCTCTTTTGCATACTCTGGAGGGGTGTATCCGAGTATAAGTATTTCTCCTGAGATGCCTATATCTCTGAGATGCTTTGCCTCCTCAATGTTGGAAACCGCAAACCATTTGATCCCAAGTTCGTTTTCAAGATACGGAACGATAGCGTCGTCTCCGTTTCCGTAACAGTTTGCTTTCACTACGCATAAAAGCTCGGTTTCGGGATTTAAAAATTTTTTGTAATTCTCAACATTGGTTTTAATACGATCCAGATGGGTCTCAGCCCAAGCTCTTTTAAGATAGGTCATAAAAATTTCCTTTCTTTGGGTTTCTTTTTGTGTTAGGCTATTGATAATTTTTTAAGTTTGTGATATGCTAATACTATACAATAAAAGCATAGTTTATCAATATTTATTGCCGCCGGAGGCGTTAGAGGGGAATATTTTGGCACTGACTTCAATTTCAAACGATGGATTTGACATAAATCATACCTGTTGTTTTTCGGGACACAGACCGGAAAAACTTGCACAAAAGGGGAACGTAAATTCACCGCAGATAAGACGTCTTGTAAGTATGCTGTATTTAGAAATTGAAAACGCAATCAATGAAGGATATACGAATTTTATTACAGGAATGGCAAGGGGCATTGACCTTTGGGCAGCGGAATATGTATACGAAAAACGTGTTAAAAACCCAAACATTAAGCTCATATGCGCAATTCCTTATAAGGATCAGGGATTGAAGTTGAGAAATGCTGAAAAATGGGAGTATGACAATATAGTTGCCTCTGCCGATAAGGTTTATATAATGGAAAATGAGTATACTAGAAACTGTATGCAAAAGAGAAACCGTTTTATGGTCAACAACTCTTCAAAGATAATAGCCGTTGTGGACAATTACCGAAGCGGTACAGGTCAGACGATAAATTACGCTCTAAGCAAGGGTATTGATGTTCATATTATTGATATAAATAACAATGCGCCGATTTTAAAATAGAACTATCGGAATAATACTTATTTAGTTTACACCTTTACAGAATAAGTTTCAAGTATTTTTAAAACAAACCTTAAAATGCTAATAAGCATTTCGTAATAAACTTATAGAATTTAGGAGAGAATTTTATGGCTAAGAACAAGAAAAAAAGAAGGTCGCAAGCGCCTATCGCACTTGTTTACTTCTCAACTATGGTTGTTTTTATTGTGATTTTCGGGGCTATTGCGATAAAACTAATGAATGAGATGGTGTTTGAGCCGGAAACAAGCTCATCAACTGTTTCTGTTGAGAGCAATAATCCTACAGAAGAAAATAATCAGACCTTTTTATATATGGTCAAAAATGATAAAAACAGCTTAGATTCGGTTATGGCTGCAAGGTTTATGCCTGCTGACGGAAGGATATTGCTTGTTCCGCTGTCTCCTTATACAACTGCGTCCGCTGACGGCAATGGTCAGACATTAGATCAGGTTTTTCAGTCAGGCGGAGCAAAAGAAACCGTTAATGCGGTTTCTGAGGCATTAGGGATCGACATAGATAAATATATGTCTATGGGAGAAGAATGTTTTGAAAATTTGTGCGACAATATCGGAAGCATTACATATGAGGTTTTTGAGAATATGTATTATGTTGATGATGATTCCGATGATGTTGTGAACTACTCTAAGGGAGATAAAATTTCACTTGAGGGTTCTCAGATAAGAATGTTTATGACTTATCCGAAGTACAAAAATGGCTATTCCCAAAACGTATCTGTTGCAGGCGATTTGATGAAGAGTCTGATAAACAATGGTTTTAAGCTTCAGACCACAAGAGATAATCTGGATTCTATATATTCAAATCTGCTAGAGGAATCAGCTGATAAGAACTTTACTAAAAGTGATTTTACCGAAACAGAAAAATTTTATTACTACTTAATGGATAATTACGATAACCCTGCCGATACTCTTACCCCGACGGGAACTTGGTCGAATAATGGATATAAATTTACGGTTGACGGAACCTTTAAAGCTCAGATAAAATCAATGTTTAAGATAGATGAATAGTAAAAATATTCGTGACGGCAATTTGGAAAGCTGAAACCTACTCATAAGTCCAATGGAAAGCACGGTGATCAATTTGAAGCTGATGGTTTTGATACTTAATAAAATAGAGTCTCTTGAATACCTGCTCGAGGGATTGTCGTCAGCAGGGATAGGCGGAGCGACAATAATAGATTCAGCAGGGCTTGTTATGACTTTGTCAAAAATGGAATCAAGTTTTATCAGCTCGTCAATTCGCTCTCTTTTTACGGGCAGAGGAGCAGAAGAAGACAACAAAACTATAATTTCTGTTATAAGAGACGACCAGCTTGATATTGCAAGAAGGGTCGTATACAGTACAGTAGGCGATCTTTCAAAGCCCAACACAGGAATTTTATTTACTGTTCCCATTGATTTTGCCGAAGGCACAAAGAAAAAAGGTTATCTTGACAAAGAAAACGGTGAAGCCTCGCACAAGCTAAAAGAAAAGCATAAATAGATGCAAAAAACCAGAAGTTAGATGATAGTCGTAACAAGAATTCTTGCTTCTTGACTTTTATCTCTAGCTTCTTTTTGTAATATTTCACAAAAATATTGGTGAATTTTCTATGCCGGAGTAACATTCTTTTGATAGACAATCACTTTAAAATAAAGTATAATGATAATGATATGAATTTTGAAAGGACGTAATTTTATGTATGAGGATATCAAAGAGCAAATAGTTGACGTTTGTCACAAGATGTGGCAGCAGGGCTGGGTTGCGGCTAATGACGGTAATGTAACCGTAAAGGTTGACGAGGGGAAATACCTCGCAACTCAGACAGGAGTTTCAAAAGCGTTTATCACTCCTGATAAAATCGGATTAATAGATGACGAGTTCAATATATTAGATGCAGTCGAGGGCTGGCGTCCGTCGAGTGAAGTCAAGATGCACTTGAAATGCTATCACGACAGACCTGACGTCGGGGCGGTAGTTCACGCACATCCTCCTACGGCGACAGGCTTTGCCTGCGCGCAGTTACCTATGGACGACTACTGTATGATCGAAACGGTCATAGCTGTGGGTTCTGTTCCGCTGACGCCTTACGGCACACCGTCTACATATGAAGTTCCCGACGCTATTGAACCATATCTTCAGGAGCATGACTGTATGCTTTTAGAAAATCACGGTGCGCTGACTGTTGGTGCTGACCTTATAACGGCATATTACCGAATGGAAACTCTGGAGCTTCAGGCTAAGATCTCGCTTGTGGCAAGACTTCTCGGCGGGGTCAAAGATATCTCAAGAGAGAATATCGACAGGCTTATCGGTATGCGTCCGCAGTATGGAGTTACAGGAAAGCACCCAGGATATAAGAAGTATTCAAAATAAGCATAAATTGAGGGAAATTAATGAGTATAGAAAAAAGGGTACTTGCATTTGATTTCGGCGCTTCCAGCGGACGGGCAATGCTTGGAGTTTTCGACGGAGAGAGAATTAAACTTTCAGAGATACACAGGTTTTCAAACGACCCTGTGTCTCTTGGCGGAACTCTTTACTGGGATACGCTGAGGCTGTTTCACGAGATAAAGCAAGGTCTTATCAAGGCAAAGCTTGCCGGAGGCTTTGACAGCATAGGAATAAATACATGGGGAGTTGATTTCGGACTTCTTGACAGCGACGGCGTTCTTTTAGAAAGCGGAGTAAACTACCGTGATAAAAGAACGGCAGGAATGGTGGATAAGGCAGCAGAGCTTATTCCGCTTTCAAAGCTGTATAGGAAAACGGGAAATCAAATTATGGAGATAAATACTGCGTTTCAGCTTTTATCTCTTAAAGAAAACAGACAGTCGCTTTTAGACCGTGCTGAAACTATGCTGCTTACGCCCGACTTGTTTAACTACTTTCTTACGGGAGAGATAAAAACCGAATACTCTATCGCTTCGACAACTCAGCTTGTCGACCCGAAAACAAAAGACTGGAACAGAGGCGTTATTGACGCTCTGGGGCTTCCTCAAAGGCTGTTTGGCGAGATTGTACCGAGCGGAACAAAAATAGGCGAGTTGTCGGACGATTTATGCGAGGAGCTGGGACTTCCCAAGATTCCTGTAGTAGCTGTTTGTGGACATGACACACAAGATGCGGTCGTTGCTGTTCCTACGCAGGAAAAGGATTTTATATTTGTCTCCTGTGGAACGTGGTCGCTTTTCGGAACAGAAACCGACGAGCCTATCGTTTCAGACAAGGCATATGAGCTTAATCTTACAAACGAGGGCGGTTACGGCGGAACTACCAATGTCTTGAAAAATATAATCGGTCTTTGGCTGATACAAGAAAGCAGACGTCAATGGCAGAGAGAGGGCAAGGATTATTCCTTTGCCGATTTGGAAAAGCTGGCGCTTGAAAGCGAGCCGTTTAAATGCTTTGTCGACCCTGACTATCCTACCCTTACACCGCCAGGCAATCTTCCTAAGAGAATTCAGGAGTTTTGCGAAGAAACAGGACAGTATGTACCTCAGACGGTCGGCGAGATTGTAAGATGCATTTATGAGAGCCTGAGTTTGAAGTACCGCTATGCGTTTGACCAGATAAGAGAGCTGACGGGTAAGGACTACAAGGTAATAAATATTGTCGGCGGAGGAACAAAGGACGGTCTTTTGTGTCAGATGACGGCGAACTCCTGCAACACCCGTGTTTTAGCAGGTCCTGTTGAAGCAACGGTGTTTGGAAATATAGCGGTACAGCTAATGGCAAACGGCGCTGTTTCGAGTACAAAAGAGGCAAGAGAGATTATTGCAAAATCGGATAATGTAAAGAGCTTTGAGCCTGATGAAAAATCGGTAAAAGCCTTTGATGAGGCTTATAGTGATTTTAAGAAAATAATAAAAATTAAATAAATCGGAGGGAAAGAAAATGTATTACAAAATAGGAATAAGACCTATAATCGACGGAAGAAGAAAGGGTATCCGTGAGAGTTTGGAAGACCAGACGATGGATATGGCTAAAATCGCGGCTGATTTGATAAGCTCCAAGGTAACATATTCAGACGGAACGCCTGTTCAGTGCGTTATTGCGGATACTACTATCGGAGGCGGTTATGAGGCGGCTTTGTGCGAGGAGAAGTTCTCTAAGGAGAATGTTGTTGCAACGCTTTCAGTTTCGCCTTGCTGGTGTTACGGAACTGAAACGACCGACAACAACCCTACCACAATAAAGGCTTTGTGGGGCTTTAACGGAACAGAGCGTCCGGGAGCAGTGTATTTGGCGGCAGCTATGGCTGCTTATGCGCAGAACGGTCAGCCCTGCTTTGCAATTTACGGTCACGACGTTAAGGACATAGGCGATAAAGAGGTTCCTGCCGATGTTGAGGAAAAGCTCTTACGTTTTGCAAGATGCGCTGTTGCGGTCGGCGAAATGAAGAACAAGGCTTACTGTAATATAGGTGCTGTTGCAATGGGTATTGCTGGTTCATACTGCAATGTTGAGTTCTTTTCAAAATATCTTGGACTTCGTGCCGAGTGGGTCGACGAGGTCGAGATTTTAAGACGTATGGAGCTTGGAATTTATGACGAGGAGGAGTTTAAAAAGGCTCTTGCTTGGACAAAGGAGCATTGTCCTCAGGGAGATGACAATGTAAACGATCCTCCTATTGTTCAGGGCGACGAGAGAAGCGAGAAGGATTGGGAGTTCACAGTTAAGATGACTCTTATAATCCGTGACATAATGCTTGGAAATCCAAAGCTCGCTGAAATAGGCTGGGTTGAAGAATCCTGCGGAAGAAATGCGCTTTTGGGCGGTTTTCAGGGGCAAAGACAGTGGACTGACTACAAGCCGAACGCAGACTTCTGTGAGGCTATGCTCAACTCTACTTTTGACTGGAACGGAAAGAGAAAGCCTGTTATACTTGCAACAGAAAACGACGGCTTGAACGGTGTTTCAATGCTGTTCGGACATTTGCTTTCGCATACTGCGAGCATTTTTGCGGACGTCAGAACATACTGGAGTCCTGACGCAGTTGAAAGAGTATGCGGAATGAGACCTGAGGGCAAGGCTGCAAACGGGTTTATCCACCTTATCAACTCGGGCGCCGCAGCTCTTGACGGTACAGGCGCTGCTGAAGGTATGATGAAAAAGTGGTGGGAAATGACAGACGAGAACATTGACGCTTGTCTGAAGGCTACCGACTGGAGACCTGCAAATCTAGGCTATTTCAGAGGAGGCGGATTCTCCTCTCACTGGAAGACATTAGCTGAAATGCCTGTTACAATGATGAGACTTAATATCGTTGACGGTCTGGGCCCTGTATTGCAGATCGCAGAGGGTTATACCTGCGTTCTTCCTGACCAAATCCACAACACTATTGATAAGAGAACAGACCCGACGTGGCCGACTACATGGTTTGCACCGAGACTTACAGGAGAGGGTGCGTTTAAAGACGTATACAGCGTTATGGCTAACTGGGGAGCAAATCACGGCTCGCTTTCATACGGACATATAGGCGCTGACCTTATTACGCTTGCTTCTATGCTGAGAATTCCTGTGTCGATGCACAATGTTCCCGACGATGATATTTATCGTCCGCATTGCTGGAGCGCATTCGGAACAAAAGATTTAGAAAGCGCTGACTACAGAGCATGCAAAAACTACGGTCCGCTCTATAAATAGCTTTGAATTATGTCAAGGGGCGCATTGTATGTGACCCCTTGATTTTGTTTTAATAGGTGAAACTCGGATTATTTCCTTAAAATCTGCTTATAAGGATTGGTGATTGGAATGATAAAAAAATGTTTTTCTGCTTGTCTTGCGTTTGTAATGTCTCTGACTTCATTTTGCGGGTGCTACTTTTTGCCTGATGAGGAAGAGGTTTTAGATGCTCCCAATGTAAAGGCAAGCGAAGTGAAATACACGACAATTACGGCTGAAAAAGGCGACCTTATCAAGCAGATCATTTATTCTGGAAAGGTTGAGTCACTAAACACAACGGAGCTTTCTTATGAAAATCAAGGCGGAAAGATCAAAGCGCTTTATGTTTCGGCTGGCGACAAGGTGTCAAAAGGAGATTTGATCTGCGAGCTTGATACGGGTGATTTGGAGTATCAAATCAAGGATAAAAAGCTTCGCATAAAAAAGGCTCAGCTTCAGAAGCAGATATTAAAAAAGAACAAGGCTTTTCAGGCAGAGATAGACAACGCTCAGGTTGAGGTGGATATTCTAAAAAACGAGCTTGACCAGCTAAATGAACAGATGAAAAATTCATTTCTTTATGCAGAAACATACGGTATAGTTTCATTTGTAACTTCACTGTCGGCAGGTGACGAAATATCTGCCGGAGAGGTTGTGGCGTCAATAGTTGATGCTAAAAGTCTGTTTTTGGCTATTCAGCCGAGCGATGAAAACATACAAAAGTATAAAATAGATCAGAAGCTGAAAATAAAATACAAAGATAAATATTATTCGGGAAAGGTTTATATGATACCGTCAAAGGCTCCTGAAAAGAGCAGCCAAAAATTTGAATCAGGCTATGTTTATGTCAAGTTTACAGGAAACAAAATCCCGTCAAATGCAATAGGCAATATCGCAGACGCTGTTTTGGTTTTGGATAAAGCCGAGAATGTTATCAGTATTCCGTCAAGACTTATAAAGAAAGTGAACGGTCAAAACATTGTATATATCCTCAATGAAAACGGAGAAAGAGAAGCCAGAGAGGTAGAGATAGGGCTTGAGACAGCTACGGCTTCGGAAATCAAATCTGGAATTCAAGAGGGCGAAAAGGTAGTTGTAAGATAGCAGATTTAAAAAGTAAGAGAAAGGGAAATGAACTTATGCTTACCCTGTTGTTTAGAAAAATGCAAAATACCAAGTGGATGGTAATTTGTCTTTTGCTAGGTTTTATAATGGCGTCTGCTATGATGAGCACAATTCCTATCTATATGAACGCTTCTCTTCAAAGAATGCTTGTTAAGGATATGGAGTCTTATCAGGTGGAAAATGAGGAAAATCCGGGTCTGTATTCTGTTGAATATAATCTGCCGATGGATATTGACACAGATAGTCAAACTAAAATCGTGCAGAGTATGACGAAGTCCTTTGAAGATAATTTCAGCGATTTAGGCTTTCCTTCATTAAGTGAAAAAAAGACTGTTACCGATACATACCTTTACGCCAAAAACACAGATGAAAATTCAACGCAAAAGCCGGCAAGATTTTATCTAACCGGAATGACGGACGTTTATAACCATATTAAAATAAAAGACGGACGGCTTCCTGATAAAACAAGAAGCGATGGAGTATTTGAATGTGTTATGACGGAGGATTCTCTGCAAAATACAGGTCTTGACTTAAATCAGATTTATACTATTGCAAACGCATTTAATGAAGGCGTAACGACAAAGGTTGCAGTAGTTGGAATGTTTGATGTTAAGGAGCAGAACGATCCGTATTGGTCGGAGGGACTTGACAGCGCATATGTAAGCACTATGTTTGTTGACTACGACCTTATGCTGTCTCAGATAATAAAAACAAAAGCGGTTTCTGTTGTTAAAATGGCTGAGCATAATACGATAGATTACCGAAATATTGATATGACCTCCTTATCAAGAGTCACTGATTTACTTTCGGAGCAGGAGAAGGTCTATACATCATCGGGGGTTACGCTTACAGTTCCTGCGCTGGACATTTTAAAGGATTATGCGGGAAGATCGTCTCAGCTTAAACTGATTTTATGGCTTATTCAGATCCCTGTTATGCTGATGATCCTGTTTTATCTTTTTATGGTCTCAAAGCTTAATGTAGAGGCTGAAAAGAACGAAATTGCAGTATTTAAAAGCAGGGGTGCGTCACGGTTTCAGATAATGTTGATTTATGCGCTTGAGTCGGTCGTTTTGGGGGTTATAACGGCAATTATAGGACCGCTTTTAGGTTTGGTTCTTTGCACTGTGCTTGGAGCGTCAAACGGTTTTTTGGAATTTGTAAACCGAACGGCACTTCCTATAAGATTATCTGCCGAGGCGTTTTTGTACGCTCTGCTTGCCGTGTGCGTTTTCTTTTTTACCACTATTGTTCCGACATACCCCGCAACAAAGACTACTATTGTCGAGCATAAAGCATCGAAAGCGGCAAAGAGAAAACTCCCTCTTTGGAAAAAGCTCGGCGTTGATATAATACTTATTTTAGGCTCGGTTATATGGCTGTATTTTTACAACAACACTCAGCAAAAGCTGATAAGTCAAGGAGTGACTGACACAACTGCAATGGTAAATCCTGTGCTTTTTGCGGCGTCTACGGCGTTTATTCTGGGAGCCGGACTGTTTGTTATCAGAATTTACCCGCTTATTATAAGACTTATTTACATTTCCGGCAAAAGGTTCTGGACGCCTGCACAGTATGTTTCTCTCAACAATATAGGGCGTTCATCAACAGGGCGCGAGGGATTTATTATGGTGTTTTTGATTCTCACCGTATCGCTAGGGCTTTTCTTTGCAAACACCGCTAGGGCGCTAAACCGAAACTCTGAAGAGAAAACCTATTATTCTATCGGCTGTGACGCGGTTATGGCTGAGGAGTGGTATAACAGTTCTAACGATTCTGCTGTAACTCAGGAGCAGGCAACATCTATGAGTTCATCTTCGGCTGAAACTGAGGAAGATGATGAAAATGAAGAAACGGATACGTCGTCTCTTGTGTATATTGAGCCGTCATTCGAGAGATTTGAAAGCCTAACGGGTGTAAACAAGGCGGCAAGAGTTTATAAAAACGATATTACCACCATAACGAGCGACCGTACTTACGTTAAAGAAACGGTTATGGAGGATCGTGAATATGACAAGAGAAGAGGCGAAGGCGGAGGTGTCAGAACCAGAAGCGAAAGCACAAATGCCATTGAAAATATAAGCCTTATGACAGTCGTTCCGAGTGAATTTTCTGAGGTTTGCTGGCTTAAGAACGGCTTACTCCCTGTTCATATCAATAATTATCTTGACGCTTTGGCTAAATACAATAACGGAGTAATTCTATCATCGTCATTTAGGGATAACTACGGATATGAAAAGGGCGATGAAATAAAAGTTTCGTGGGGAAGCAACTCAGAATTCGAAGCAACCGTTTTGGCGTTTGTTGACTATTGGCCGTCGCTGAATCCGCTTGAGAAAAACGAGGACGGAAGCAATAAGGATTTTGCTGTTATGAACTTTGATTACGTTCAGGTTCAAGCGGCAATCGAGCCTTATGAGGTCTGGATTGATCTGGACGATAATGTATCAGTTTCGGATTTTTATAAGTCTATCGAGAAATCTGATATAGAACCCACAAAGCTCAATGTAGCGTCGCAGGAGGTCATAGCAGAAAAAAACGACCCTATGCTTCAGGGCTTAAACGGTGCGCTGACGCTCGGGTTTATCATAATTATGATAATGTGTATCATAGGCTTTTTGATTTACTGGATACTGTCTATAAAGGCGAGAACGCTCCAGTTTGGAATACTTAGAGCAATGGGAATGACATTCAGAGAAATAATAGGAATGTTATTCTACGAGCAGCTTTTGGTATCGGGAGCGGCGATAGTGGTTTCAATAGTGATAGGCGGAATAGCAAGCGACTTGTTTGTGCCTTTGTTCCAGTCGCTGTTTAACTCCTATGACGCAGTACCTCCGTTCAGTGTTGTTCCGCAAAGGAGCGACTATCTGAAAATTTATGCAATAGTAGGCTTAATGCTTATCATATGCTTTGGAATTTTGGGAAAAATAATTTCTAAGATAAAGGTTTCGCAGGCACTCAAACTGGGCGAAGATTAAAGCGGTGATCAAATGAATACTTTTGAAAAAATATACGAGGTAGTAAAGAGAATCCCCAAAGGCAGAGTTGCAACCTACGGGCAGGTTGCGGCTCTGGCAGGAAACAGACGGCTTTCACGGGTCGTGGGCTATGCGCTTCACGTCAATCCCGACCCTGAGAACATTCCCTGCTATCGTGTGGTAAACCGCTTTGGCGAGGTGTCAAGGGCGTTTGCCTTTGGCGGGGAAAATATGCAGATCATCCTTTTAAGAGCAGATGGGATCGAAGTTACAGACGAGGGAAGAGTTGATCTTGATACTTACCTTTGGGACGGGAAGTAGACCATAATAAAAAGGTCGGCAAAACTGCTGACCTTATAGTATATATTATAAGCGGTCACATTCGGAGTGTTGATCAAAAGACTGCGTACAAACTACTCTTTTATGACAGAATGGACAGGTAGCTGGAACTACGGCGTTGTCAGAATAATGAATCCAGAAACGTTTATACCATTTCAGCTTAAATCTTTTTCCGCATTCCGGACAGCCCCAGACAATCTTGGCTGATGTTAGAGCTGTTACTATGATAGGAACAATAATAGCTAAAAGTAAGATAATTATAGTAATTGTAATTCCAAAACCTAATGGAATTTTAAAAGATTCATCAAACCAGTTTATTGTCATAATATCACCCCATTTTCACTTATGTTATACTACTTGAAATTTAAAAAAGCAATGGGCAAAGTGTACAATATTATATAATAATTATTGGTGTAAATGACTTAATTTTTTTTATTTAGAAAAAGAAAAGAGCCGCATTTGGTTAGGATGCGACTCTTTTTCCGTGTAAAAATTTTGGAGAGGATGAAATGAACCGTGTGACACGGTCAAATCAAATTAACTTTTACGTTAATTAAATTTCCTATGATTATTATACTCTTGTAATAATGGCGTTTGCAATAACAAAGCAATTACGAATTGTAACAAAATAATTACAATTAATCCTATTGAGTAACAAAATGATGAAACAGTTTGATGTTCAAGCACTATATTTAGTGGTTGAAACAGCAGATGAAAATTTAGTACTTGAAATAAAACAAAATTTAGTGTATAATCGCTTTTATGAGAATGTCTATTCTTAAATTTTACTTTTGGAGAAGAGTTATGGTTTTAACTGTTGATGTTGGAAATACGAACATAGTATTGTCGGCTTATAAAAATGACAAGGTAGTATTTACGTCAAGAATTGCAACTGAAGCTTCAAAAATGGAGGATCAGTATGCGATCGACATAAAAAACATCATCAGTCTTTACAACTGTAACAGCGAGACTTTCGAGGGAGCGATAATTTCGTCTGTAGTGCCGTCGATAGTACCGGCTCTTAAATCGGCAATAAAAAAGGTGGCAAAGGTAAACGCATTTGTTGTCGGTCCGGGTATAAAGACTGGGCTTAACATCAAGCTGGGAGACCCCTCAGAGCTTGGTGCGGACCTTGTTTGCGGAGCGATAGGAGCGCTTGAAAAGTACAGTGCGCCTTGTATCATCATTGATATGGGAACAGCTACTACCATAAGCGCTATCGACGAAGACGGAGTTTTTCTGGGCGGCTCGATTTGTCCCGGAGTGATGCTGTCTCTTGAGGTTCTGGCGAACAAGACGGCTAACCTTCCTCATATTAATCTTGACGCAGCCAGCGATATAGTTATCGGGGCAAACACAAAAGATTCCATAACTTCGGGTGTTGTGTTAGGAGCGGCGTCTATGCTGGACGGTATGATAGACAAGTACCGCAAGATACTTGGAAACGACGCTGTTGCTGTAGTTACGGGAGGTCTTGCAGGAGGCATAGTAAAGCATTGTACGGCAGAGAATATTGTTGTCGATGCTGATGTCGTCTCAGACGGACTTTATGCCATTTACAAGAAAAACGCAAAGGTAAAAAATTAGTTTCGACATTCTTAAATTTACACACTGTATCAAAACAAAGGGTTTGAACAGTAGTTAGGAGAATTTTTATGTCAAACACAACAAAGAAAATCGTAGGAGTAGGTCTGTTTACGGCTATTGTAGTTGTTCTTCAGGTGCTTGCTGTAGTTATCAGACCAATGGTAGTATTCAACATTTCGCTGGTACTTGTACCTATAGTAGTCGGTGCGGCAATGTACGGTTATAAGGCTGGAGCATGGCTTGGCTTTGTATTCGGCGTAGTTGTACTGCTAACCGATGCATCGGCATTTCTGGCAGTAAACATACCCGGAACAATTATAACCTGTATTTTAAAAGGAGCACTTGCAGGACTTGTTTCAGGGCTTGTTTACTTAGCGTTGGAAAAGAAAAATCAAATTGCCGCAGTTTTTGTATCGGCAATTGTCTGCCCAATTGTTAACACAGGAGTTTTCCTGTTGGGATGCAGGATATTCTTTATGGATACTATTAATACATGGTCAGCGGCAGCAGGATATGAAAGTGCCGGAGCGTATATGATTTTTGCTTTGGTCGGCGTAAACTTTTTGATTGAAATGGCGTTGAATATTGTATTAAGTCCTGTTATAGTAAAAATCATATCTATCGGCAAGGCAAAAAAAGCTGTTACAGTAAAGTAATTTATAACGTTAATATAACATATGTAGGGCGGCAGTTTTGCCGCCTTGAATTTTTAAATCAGTAGGTTTATCGGAGAGAAATACTATGGAACTATCCCTTATTCTTTTAAAACAAGTGTCTGTAATGCTTATACTTATTTGTATTGGCGCAATTTGCTTTAAAACAAAGCTTGTATCCCTTGAAGGCAATAAAAGCCTTACCAATCTTGTATTGTATATTGTAAACCCCGCTGTGATAATTGTTTCTTATCAGCAGGATTTTTCACCCCGTCTTTTTAAAGGATTGGGATATGCGCTTTTGCTTTCTGCGGTAGGACTTTTACTGTTTATAGCTGTTTCTTATCTCCTTCTAAGAGGAAAGGATAAGGACAGTATAAGTATAGAAAGAATCAATGCTTCCTATTCAAACTGCGGTTTTATGGGTATTCCCCTTGCCCTTGCCCTTTTCGGCTCTGAGGGAGTTTTATACATAACTGCAATAAACACAGTGTTTAACATAATGGTCTGGACGCACGGGGTTTTTACTATATCGGGGGAAAAGTCGGAGGTTTCGTTTAAAAAGATAATAACAAACCCTACAATACTTGCTACAGTTTTAGGTTTTTTACTCTTTGTATTTCAAATCAGAATACCCGGACTGCTTTTTGATACGCTTTCTTATGTGAATAACATTATAACTCCGCTGGCTATGTTTGTTGCAGGTGTTACTATAGCAAATTCAAGTCTTTTTAAGGCTTTAAGAAAACCCAGAATATATTTTGTATCCGCATTAAAACTTATTATAACTCCTGTAATTCTGATTTTGCTGTTATATTTCTTCCCCTGCCCCAATGAAACGGCAAAGATCACGACTATAGTCGGACTTTCCTGCCCGTCTGCCACGATTGGGACAATGCTTGCGATAAGATTTGATAAAAACTCGTCGTATTCGTCTCAAATGTTTGGGCTTTCAACAATACTCTCAGTAGTTACCCTGCCGATAATTGTCTATATTGCAAAGGCAGTGGGGAGTTTATTTTAATTGAACATATAGTACATATAAAAAGAGCATAGCCCATGTTAGGGTTATGCTCTTTATCGTTATTTGGTAAAGTATAAAAACGGCATATCGTTTTTCTTGTCCTGCTCCAGCTCGTCGATCCACAGCTTTGAAACTGCATCGCTCGGCATTCTCCAATCACCTCTCGGAGAAAGAGTAACAGTACCGATTTTCGCCCCGTCAGGCAAGCAGGAACGCTTGAACTGCTGTGAGAAAAATCTAGAATAGAATTTTTCCAACCATTTTAAAATAGTGATGTTATCATACTTTCCGTCAAAGGCGTATTTAGCAAGCCTTAACACCTTTCTCGGCGGAAAACCCCACCTTATTGCATAGTATAAAAAGAAGTCGTGAAGCTCATACGGACCGACAATATCCTCAGTTTTCTGGGTAATGTTCTCCTTGCTTTCATCTGTCGGCAAAAGCTCGGGCGAAACAGGGGTATCAAAAATATCGTAAAGAACTTTCTTTACTGCGTCGTCTCCGCAGGTGTCGGCATAGTATTTGATTATGTGACGCACAAGCGTTTTCGGAACGGAGGCGTTTACTCCGTACATAGACATATGGTCGCCGTTATAAGTCGCCCAGCCGAGCGCAAGCTCCGACAAATCTCCTGTGCCGACAACAAAACCACCGACCTGATTTGCAATATTCATCAAAACCTGTGTTCGCTCTCTAGCCTGCCCGTTTTCAAAGACAACATCGTGGTTGCTTTGGTCGTGACCGATATCTTCAAAATGCTGAATCACTGAGCTTGTTATGTCAACCTCTCTAAATGTTACGCCTAAGGTGTTGCAGAGAATTTCAGCGTTGGAACGTGTGCGTTTAGTCGTGCCGAAGCAAGGCATTGTGACCGCAACTATATCATTTCTGCTTCGGTCGAGCAAATCAATTGCATTTACGCATACCAAAAGCGCAAGTGCGCTGTCTAGTCCTCCTGAAATACCTATAACTATAGATTTTGCGTTCGTGTGTGAAATTCTCTTTTTAAGCCCCTCCGACTGCATTCGCAGAATAAGCTCGCATCGGCTGTTTTTCTCGAACTCATCATAGGGAATAAACGGCGTCTTTGAATAAAACCTTGTAAGTGATGTGCCTTTAGGTTTCATTGAAAATTCTACGGTAACATAGCCGCTGTCGTTACTTTCGGGAAATGTCGACAGTTTTTTTCGTTCTCCCGTGAGCTTTTGCAAATCAATTTCTGAAATTGTCATTTCATTTTCAAATAATCTGCTTTCTTTTAATATCGCTCCGTTCTCGGCAATGATATTATGTCCGGAGAAAACCATATCCTGAGTGGATTCGCCTTCTCCGGCGGAACAGTATACATATCCGCAGATAAGCCTTGCCGACTGGTTTTTTACAAGCTCTCGTCTGTATTTATCCTTTCCGATAACTTCGTCGGAGGCTGAAAGGTTGCCTATTAGCGTTGCTCCTGCTAAAGCGTGCTGATTGGAAACAGGACAGGGCGACCATAGATCCTCACAGATTTCAACTGAATAGATAAGCTCTTTCATTTCTTTTGCTTTGAACAAAATTTTAGAGCCGAAAGGATAACTTTTGCCGAACAATTCTATTTGCTCGGTATCTTTCGGCGCAGGAGAAAAATGGCGAATTTCGTAAAACTCGTTATAATTCGGCAGGGAAGTCTTTGTAACAACGCCCAGAATATCTCCGTTGTAGATAACCACTCCACAGTTGTAAAGCTTGCCGTTATTTAAAAGCGGACAGCCTACTGTGCATATTATTTCCTTCCCTTCGGTAGACTTTACAATCCTTTCAAGACCTTCTAACGCCTTATCAATAAGCAGTCTTTGATTAAAAAGATCCTGACAGGTGTATGAGGTTATGCAAAGCTCAGGAAAAACGCAGAGCTTTACTTCCTCTCTGAATGCTTGGTTTATATGTGAAATTATACTGTTTACATTAAAGTCTACGTCGGCGACCTTGATGTTTGGAGTTATTGCCGCGACCTTTAAAAATCCGTCTTTCATAAATATGGCTATGCTCCTTATGGAGCGTCCTCCTTTCAATGTTTTATGCAAAGATTTTACTGTTATTTATCTTCTCCGTTAGACTCGCTTTCGATACTTTCATTGTAATAAAAACTGTTTATGTCGTCCTCGTCAAGAGGCTCGGCGTTATCGTCATTGATATAAGGGAACCTTCCCAGTATTTCAAAAGCTGATGACCTCTGCCACATTGAGGCTGTTATCATAACTTCATATCCTTCTCCGAAATCGCAGACAAGATCGTTCGGATTGTATTTAGGCAGACCGAAGCAAGATAGCAGGTTCATTATAATTCCTCCGTGAGTGATAACCGCACAGTTGGTCAATCCCTCCTGAACCATTGACGATACTATCTGCTCCATTGCGGAAACGCACCTCTCAACGACTTCTCTCATACTTTCTCCGTTTGGGGGAGGATTGTCAAGACCGCCCTTTAAAAATTTTTTATATTCAGGAGAGTTCATAATATCCTCTGCTTTTTTATTCTCAAAATCTCCGAAGTTCATTTCGATAAGCTCCGGTATTTCTGCAATAAATGTATTAGGATATAAAATGGCAGCCGTTTCTCTGCACCGCTTTAGAGGGCTTATAAATACTTTTTGTACAGAGCCGTAATCGTTCTCTTCTAATTTATTATAAAGCTCCTCTGCTCCTTCTGAGCAAAGCGGTAGGTCTGTTACACCGATATATTTTCCGTCAAGGTTGCCCTGAGTAATACCGTGACGTATTAATTTAAGTCTGTAACCTGTCATAGAATTCTCCTTTTAAATTTTATTATTTGCCGGTGCGGCTTTACATTATGTTAAAAAAGTATTATAATATACATAAATATATAGAAATCGACACAATTCCTGCTTTTTAGAGTATTTATAATCTTGCAAAATTTGTTACTACAAGTCATAATAGAGTCTAAAGTGCAAAACTTTAGTATTTTTAACACTACAATTTAACAGGATATGGTGAACAAAATGAATAAAGATTTTCCCAGAATTTTAACTCTTCTTCGCACAGAAAAAGGATTAAGTCAGAAGCAGGTCGCAAACGATCTTAATATTTCGCAGGGATTGCTCTCTCATTATGAAAACGGAAAGCGAGAGTGCAATCTTGATTTGCTTGTGAGAATTGCAAAATACTTTGACGTTTCATGCGATTATCTTTTAGGTACGACTAGTATGCCGATATCAATTAAAAAGATCGCGAAGCCTAAACAAAAAAATAAGAGCATTTCTAAGGCTTTGAGCGAACAGCATAATAAAATAAATCACGCGCTGGAAATTTTTAATTCGGTTATAGAAAGCTACCAAAATCCAGAATTGATTCAATACTCTGACAGTATTCTTTCTCTTTCTATGTATTCATTGTTCCGGAGCGCATTTGTGGCAAATTCTAAAAATGATAAGAATAATTTTTCCGTAAACAAGGAGAGTATTTCTCCTGCGTTTGCATTGCTTTCCTCTTCATTTGAAAGAAAGCTGGAAGGAATGAAAATAAATGCTCCGAAAACTTCTTTTATGAAATTATATAATGAATTTCCACTTGAATATAAGGCTCTTAATGATATAATTGTTTTTAGTGAAGAATATATAAAAAAGCTGGACGATTAAAATTTCAATTTCATTTTAACATTTTTCTCATTAAAAAACAATACCATAATATATAGCTATTATTTGTAAAGGTTTTGCAGATAGAAATATTATTCTAATATTTAGTCGGTACATATTAATTACAGGGCTGGGCCCTAAAAAGGCGGAATAGTTTTGAAAAAGAAAATTGCTGCTGTTTCTATCGTCATTATTTTAACGGCTGTTTTAATCTTTCTATTTTATAAGACAGCGTTTAGTAAGGAGTACAATAAAACAAAATCCTTTGCGTCTATGGATACTGCGGTGAGCGTTACGCTTTGGGGCAGACAATTTAATGATGGGATTTATAACAATATAAAACGTGAAACTGAAAACCTTGATATGCTATTTGATCCATACAGCGAAAACGGAGAGCTGTATAGGCTCAATAAAAACAGACGGCTTGTTTGTTCGGAGCATACGAAAGATATCATTTCAAAAACTTTAGACTTAACTAACAAATATAAGAATGTAGACATAACCGCAGGCAGACTTATATCTCTTTGGGATTTTCAGTCTGCAAATCCTAAAGTTCCGAAGAAAGAGAAAATAGTTGAAGCACTTAAAACAATAGGCTCTGAAAATATCAATATAAACGGAAATGAGATTTCTCTTGACGGTAATACAAATATAGATTTAAGCGCAGTTGCAAAGGGTTATGCCTGCGATATATTAAAGAAAGAGCTTGAAAAATCAGAGGTAGACTGCTCTGTTGTATCATTCGGTTCGTCTACTCTTCTTTACGGCGAAAAGCCAAACGGCGAGGAATTTTCTGTTGCAGTGCGTTCACCTGAAAGCAACAGTGAGAAATACGTCGGCAAGCTTAAAACTAAAAGCTGTATTATCTCAAGCTCGGGTGGCTATGAACGGTATTTTGAGGTAAAAGAAAAAATTTATTCTCATATTCTGGACTTGAAAACAGGTTATCCTGCCGAAACAGATCTTACATCTGTTTCTGTGATATCGCAAAACGGGCTTTTGACCGATTTTTTATCAACAGAAATATATATTGGCGGAACAGAAAAAATAGCTGAATATCTCAATCAAAAGGAATATTCGGTCATAGCATTGTCTAAGGATAACAAAGTTTATATCTCGGACAATATAAAAAACAGCTTTGAAATTACGGATAATAGGTACTCCTTTAAATAAAATCTGTGTACGAAAGGGTGATACGCTTGTCTCTTAACTGCATAAGAATACCGCATAAAAAGAACACTGAAAACTGCGAAACAATAAGATATACTGTTCCGAAAACGGTGTCAATACCTATGTGTCAGCATATGGGAGCGCCCTGCGAGCCTTTGGTTTCTGTGGGAGACGAGGTGAAGGTCGGGCAGAAAATAGGCGACAGCGAAGCCTTTATGTCAACGCCCGTTCATTCAAGCGTTTCGGGAAAGGTGATTGAAATAGAGAATATTCTCTTTGCAAACGGCAGAGAGTGCAAAAGCGTTAAAATCGAGTGTGACGGGAAACAAACCGTGAGCGAAGATGTAAAGCCTCCTGTAATAACAGACAAGGATTCATTTATAAAGGCGATCAGAGAAAGCGGCTGCTGCGGTCTTGGCGGCGCAGGCTTTCCAACTCACATAAAGCTTAATTTTGATGAAAATAAAACTCCTGTAGACAGCCTTGTGATCAACGCTGCCGAATGTGAACCCTACATAACAAGCGATTACCGTGAAATGATGGAAAATCCCGAAGATATTATAAACGGAATAAAAACCATTCAGAGCATATTGAAAATAGAAAAGGTATACATTTGCATTGAGGGCAACAAGCCAAAGGCGATAGACCTTTTAAGCAATATGACTTCTCAGGATAATTCAATAAAAGTTGTGAATCTTTCTTGCAGTTACCCTCAGGGTGCGGAAAAGGTTATCGCATACAACGCTACAGGCAGAACTGTCAGAGAAGGCGAGCTGCCGTTGAATCAGGGTATTATCGTAATAAACGTATCGACCGTTGCTTTTTTGAACAGGTACTTTAAAACGGGTATGCCGCTTACATGGCGGAGAATTACAATAGACGGAGACGCGGTCAAGTCTCCTTGTAATGTCAAGGTTCCGATAGGAACTTCAATAGCCGAGCTTTTGAAGTTTGCAGAGTGTGATGAAAGCAAGGTAAAAAAAGTGCTTACAGGCGGACTGATGATGGGTATGTGCGTTTATGATTTAAATACTCCAGTTGTAAAAACAAACAATGCCGTTCTGGCGTTAAAAAAAGACAAGAAATCACCCCAGACAAACTGTATTCGCTGCGGAAGGTGTATAAACGCCTGTCCTGCAGGGCTTATGCCTACCGAGCTTGAAAAGGCTTACAATCAAAAGGACGCTGACAGGCTGAAGTCTTTGCGGGTCAATTTATGTATGAACTGCGGAAGCTGTTCTTATGTCTGCCCTGCAAAGAGAAATCTAGCTGAAACTAATCAGCTTGCTAAACTGTTTGTTTCTGAAAAAGGATAAGAAAGAGAGGAGTAATAAATGGAAAAGCTAATAGTTTCTCCGTCGCCTCATATGCGCTCGGGAATGACAACTCAGAAAATAATGCTCAATGTTATTATTGCTCTTTGCCCTGCTGTAATAGCCTCAGGGATAATATTCGGACTTCGTGCGATTTTTCTTATTCTTGTATGCGTTGCGACATCTCTTGTATGGGAAACGCTGTTTAACATTGTAACTAAAAAGTCTAACACGATAAGTGATTTATCCGCTGTTGTAACAGGTATTCTTCTTGCTTTTAATCTTCCACCCTCATTGCCGTTTTGGATGGCGGCAATAGGAACATTTGTGGCGATAGTGATAGTAAAATGCTTGTTCGGAGGGCTTGGACAGAACTTTGCGAACCCTGCTATCGTGGGCAGAATTGTTTTGATGCTCTCCTTTACAGGGGCAATGACAAACTGGACTCTGCCTTTGGCACTTCAGACAACTGACGCTGTAACGGGTGCAACTCCGCTAGTCACCCAAAACGCTAAATATATGGACTTGTTTCTGGGTATGACAGGGGGCTGTCTGGGAGAAACCTGTGCGCTTGCGCTTATTATCGGCGGAATATATCTTATTATTAGACGTATTATCTCGCCAATAACACCTTTGTTTTTCCTGCTTACAGTTGAGGTGTTCTCAGTCGTTGCAGGAGCTGATCCGCTTTATCAGATTCTATCCGGCGGAGTGCTTTTAGGTGCAATCTTTATGGCTACTGACTATGTTACTACTCCGATAACCTTTTGGGGTAAGGTCATATTCGGAATCGGCTGCGGAATAATTACCTGTGTGATTCGTTTCTACGCTTCTATGGCGGAGGGAGTTTCTTTCTCGATTCTTATTATGAACATACTTACTCCGTATATTGATATGATTACAAAGGCAAAGCCTGTCGGGGCTGTATCCGTTAAAAAGAAGGAGGAATAGGTAAATGAAAAAGTACATACTTCCTCCGCTTGCACTTATGATGATATGTGTTGTTGTTTGCGGACTTTTAGTAGGCGCATATAAACTTACATACAAAGATACAACAGGCGTTATGACAGATGATTTAAAGGCAGGCTGCGAGGCTGTCTTTTCAGGCTCGAACGGGGAAGATTATAAAATTCTGCTTGACAGTTCTAAGACTGAAAAAACACCCTTGACATTCGGCAATGAAAGTGTAAACTCGATAATTCTCAGTGAAAACAAAGAAAACTGTCTTATTGAGGTTACAACAGACGGCTATTCAAAAGGCGGAATACACATTTTAGTCGGGATAAATCAAAACGGCGAGCTTGTCGGAACAGAGTTTGTAAGCTGCGGAGAAACGCCGGGTCTCGGCACAAAGCTTCGTGACCAGAAGTCTATATTCAGCGATAAATTTATAGGCTTTACGTCTGACGATGACTTTGACAGCGTTGACAACGTAACAGGCGCTACTTATTCTTCAAACGGAATGAGAGAGGCTATAAAGACTGCGCTTGAAGTTTTCAGCAATAACAAGGAGGCGATTTTAAGTGAGTAGATTTAAAGACCTTACAAAAGGCTTTGTAAAAGAAAACCCTGTTCTTGTAACCTTGCTTGGAATGTGTCCTGCATTGGCTGTAACAACTATGGCTTCAAACGGAATTGGAATGGGTCTTGCAACTACATTTGTGCTAGTAGGCTCAAACCTTGTTATCTCACTGCTTAAAAAGGTTATCCCCGACGCTGTAAGGCTTCCCTGCTACATAGTTATCATAGCAGGCTTTGTTACATTAATAGAATTTCTCTTAAAAGGTTATGTTCCTGCTCTTTACGACAGTCTGGGAATATTTCTCTCGCTTATAACTGTCAACTGCATCATACTCGGACGCGCGGAGGTTTTCGCTTCAAAAAACAAGATTATCCCGTCTGTTTTGGACGGCTTGGGAATGGGGCTGGGCTTTACATTGGCTCTGTTTCTTATGGGCGCAGTTCGTGAAATAATAGGTACAGGCTCGATATTTGGAATAAGCATACCTTTTATCTCACAAAACCCTATGAGCGTATTTATTATGCCTGCGGGAGGATTTTTCACTCTCGGAGTTATCATAGCGGTTGTTAATAAGTTAAAAAAGAAAAAACCGCCGAAGGAGATCGGCTGTGCAGGCTGCCCAAACGCTAACTCCTGCTCTGTCAAAACAGAGAAAGGAGGAAAAGAATGCTAAAGCTTGTAATCATTATGGTATCGGCAGTGCTAGTCAATAACATTGTACTGTCGCAATTTATGGGCATTTGCTCTTTTCTCGGTGTTTCAAAGGTTATAAAAAACAGCCTAGGAATGGGTATAGCAGTTATATTCGTTATGCTCTGTGCGACTGCTGTTACATACCCTGTGTATAAGTATATTCTCGTACCTTATGAGATCGAGTATTTAAGAACCGTTGCGTTTATACTTCTTGTTGCAATGTTTGTTCAGCTTGTTGAAATAGTTCTGAAGAAAACTATGCCTCCTCTTTATAAGGCTTTGGGGGTTTACCTTCCCCTTATCACAACTAACTGCGCGGTACTTGGAGTTACCATAACAAATATCGACGAGGAATACACTTTTATACAGTCAATAACAAACGCTCTGGGAACAGGTATAGGATTCACTGTTGCTATACTGCTTTTCTCGGGGGTTCGTTCGAGAATAGACGCCGCAACAGGGATACCTGAGACATTTAAGGGTGTTCCGTCTACGTTGATAGCCGCTTCAATAGTGGCGCTGAGCTTTATGGGCTTTGGAGGGCTGTTCGGATAATTTAGGAAAGGAGATACTCTCCGTACGGAGTTGGTTTATATGATGAATTTTGTTTTACCCTTGCTGATATTTGCAGGTCTGGGTTTGATTGCCGGAGTATTACTTACAGCGATATCGAAGGCTTTTGCGGTAAAAGCAGATGAGAGACTTGAGGCTGTGCAAAACGCTCTGCCTCAGGTAAACTGCGGAGCCTGCGGATTTTCAGGCTGTAACGCTTATGCCGACGCTATTGTAAATCAGGGTGCGGAAATAAATAAATGCAACCCGGGCGGTAAGGAAACGGCAAATAAAATAAGTGAGATTATGGGTAAAGACGCAGGAAATATTCAGCCTGTTTCGGCTTTTGTCCATTGCAGAGGGACCTGCGACGCAGCTCCGTCTAAATTCGAGTTTGACGGCGTAAATTCATGTGCGGCGGCAAACAGATTCTACGGCGGAACAAAGCAGTGCAAAAACGGCTGTCTTGGTTTAGGCGACTGTTTATCTGTTTGCTCTGAAGGCGCTATTTCTATCTGCAACGGCGTTGCGGTCATAAACGAGGAGCTTTGCAAGGGCTGCGGTCTTTGTGCAAAGGCTTGCCCGAAAAATCTGATTTCTATAAGACGTAAAAACCAGCGTACAGATGTTGTCTGCAAAAGCGAGGCTCATGCAAAAGTTACTAAGAAATTGTGTAAAAACGGCTGTGTCGGTTGCAAACTGTGTGAAAAGGCGTGTCCGTCGGGAGCAATGAAGGTTGAAAATAATTTCGCCAGCATTGATTATGATAAATGTCTAAACTGCGGAGCGTGCGCTGATGCTTGCAAGCTGGGCGTTATAAGATTGGCAAAATAAAATTAACCTGAGAGTTAAGCTGAAACGCTTTTGGCTCTCAGGTTTTTTGTTGAAATTTAAGTGTATAATTTTGCATATTTTTTAGTTTAACATAAAAGTGTCGTTTTTCGTACATTTGTTGAAAACTTTAAAAGTTGTTGTTTAAAACACAGCCTAAAATAGGGAGTTTCTAACACTTTCAACAGGGTTTTCAACTAAAATACGCTTAAAGGGATTGTTTTTCAACAGTTTTATTCAAAATTTATTAATATTTTGTTTGAAAGAAATCGGAGAATTTGCACATAAAAATCATTAAATATTGTGCAAATAAACTATTGACAAGTACATATTGTTTTTGCTAAGAAACACATTCAAAAACCGGCGAGTCGCTTATTAAATACTCGATTTGGGTATCGAAAACGTAAATTGTGTATATTTTCCCTTAACGCTGTCAACGTCGATCGTTCCTTTGTGGATTGAAATAATAGATTTAACTATGTTTAGTCCAAGACCTGCGCCTATAGCGTCCTTTGCACGGGACGAATCGGTTTTATAAAAGCGGTTAAACACTTTTTTACACTCGCTTTCGGTAAGACCTTCGCCATTGTTTTTTACTGAAATTTTGCTGTATTTTTCATCTTCGCTGAATTTAAACTCTATATAACCGTTTTCGGGTGTAAACTTTACAGCGTTCTCAATCAGATTATACATAACCTGATAAAGCATATCCTTGTCGGCAAAAACCGTTCTTTTTCCTGCGCCCAGACCAAGTATTTCAATGTTCTTTTTGTTTATATTTTTTTCAAAGGTGTTAAGTATATCTACAATAATGCTTATGACATCTGTATTCTGCATAACCGGCTTTATTGCGCCCGACTCAAGCTGCTCAAGATCAAGCAGAAGATTTGTAAGCCTTGTAAGTCTTTTTACCTCGTTTGAGATAAGTCTCAGATACTGAGGTTCTTTATCAGGCGGTATTGTACCGTCAATTATTCCGTCGATAAAACCGCTTACAGATGTAAGAGGGGTTCTGAGCTCATGGCAAACATTTGACACAAATTGATTTTTTACCTTGTCACTTTTCTGTACGGTTTCGGATAAACTGTTAAGAGAAAGCTCAAGCTGATGAAATTCTTTAATTCCAGACGCAGGGACTTTATTTTTGAATTTACTGCTTGCTATACTGTTTGAAAGTTTGGTTATCTGCTCAAGCGTTTTAGATAGCTTTCTAAACATTAAATAGAGTACAAAAGCGTTTGCCGAAATACTTATAGCGACAAAAATCAGCATTATAAGTATTATTTGAAATTTATTTTCACTATCAATAATATGTTCTGATGAAATAAGCAGCAACACTCCCAAAAATGCGGCTGCAATCAGAAGAGTTACTGCTGTTAATATCAAAATGTATTTTCTAAATAAGCTGTATGTTTTATTCATTAGCCCTCATCAACTTCAAACTTGTATCCAACGCCCCAGACGGTTTTCAGTTCCCACTTATCAGAAACGCCTTCAAGCTTTTCACGAAGTCTTTTAACGTGAACGTCTATAGTTCTTGAATCTCCGTAGTATTCAAAGCCCCAAACTTCATCAAGTAGCTGGTCTCGGGTGTATACTCTGTTAGGGTTAGAAGCAAGGTGGAAAAGAAGCTCTAACTCCTTTGGAGGAGTGTCAAGAATAGTACCGTTTACTTTAAGCTCGTATCTGGTCATATTCACTGAAAGCTTGTCGTATTTTACCTCTTTGATCTCCGTTTTAGTAGTTGTCTGACCTGCTCTTCTGTAAACCGCTTTGATTCTTGCAATTACCTCTTTGGTGTCAAACGGTTTAACTACATAGTCGTCAGCGCCGAGCTCTAATCCTAAAACCTTATCAAAAGTTTCGCCCTTTGCGGTTATCATAATAATAGGCACATTTGATTTCTTCCTGATCTCACGGCAAACCTGCCACCCGTCAAGACCCGGCAGCATTATATCAAGAAGTATAATATCAGGCTTCAGCGCATTGAATTTAACAACAGCTTCCTCGCCGTCATGAGAAATAATTGCGTTATAGCCTTCTTTTTCAAGATAAAGTCTGAGTAATTCACAAATATTCTTGTCGTCGTCAACGACCAATACCTTTCCAAGTGACATAATAACATTAATGCTCTGTAAGGAGCATTTCCTCCCTTCATTGTTTTAAAATTATAAAAAGCTGATTAATTATGCATACGTTTAATAGTCGACAGTTTTTATTAAAATCAATTAGTAATTTAATTGAAGGTGATTAATTAACAAATGTATTAAAAAATAAACAAAACGAAAACAAACTATAAAATTTAATATATTCATTATAACAAATTCACAACTCTAAAAAGTGTATATTTATTGTATAAAATATGTACGTATTGTAAACTTTATAATATTGAAAGAATTTATAACATATTTATTCACAAAGATACAGCAATATATACAGAAAGGAGGCATAAATTTTGGATTGTTGAAGAAAAAAGTTTTACAAATTGAACTTGTATAAATAATACTAATAGTCGCAAAAAAATTAAAAATTTTTGGTCGTAATAACAAAAATTTAAAAAGTTGACGGAATACACTTGATTATTATAAAATTAATGGTAAAATATATTTAGCACTCAGAAAGTGAGAGTGCTAAAACGAAGTCAAATTAAATCAATATATAATAAGGAGGACTTGTTATGAACATTAAACCATTACAGGACAGAGTTGTTATCAAGATGCTGGAAGCAGAGGAAACAACTAAGGGAGGAATCATTCTTTCGGCGGCATCTAAGGAAAAGCCTCAGGTTGCTGAGGTCGTTGCGGTAGGTCCGGGCAAGGAAGACGTTAAGATGGAGGTCAAAGTCGGGGATAAGGTTTTGACCAGCAAGTATTCAGGCACAGAGGTTAAAATCGACGATGAGGAATATACCATTTTAAAAATGGAAGATATTCTGGGTATTGTTGAATAACCGCAATTTAATTTATGTAAAAGCAAACATATAAAAATTTATAAGGAGAGATTATAATGGCTAAACAAATTATATACGGCGAGGACGCTAGAAAGTCACTTCAGGCAGGTATTGACCAGCTTGCTGACACAGTAAAAATAACACTTGGACCAAAGGGAAGAAACGTAGTTCTTGACAAGAAGTTCGGCGCTCCGCTTATCACAAACGACGGAGTTACAATCGCTAAGGAAATCGAGCTTGACGACCCATTTGAGAATATGGGTGCGCAGCTTGTTAAAGAGGTAGCTACAAAGACAAACGACGCCGCAGGAGACGGAACAACTACAGCTACACTTCTTGCACAGGCATTGGTATGCGAGGGTATGAAGAACATTGCCGCAGGCGCAAATCCTATGATAGTAAAGAAGGGTATGGCAAAGGCAGTTGATACAGCTGTTGAGGAGATCGCTAAGAATTCAAAGCAGATAAACGGTTCAGACGATATTGCAAGAGTTGCAACAGTTTCATCTGCAGACGAAAACGTAGGAAAACTCATAGCAGAGGCTATGGAGAAAGTCACAAGCGACGGGGTTATCACTATTGAGGAGAGCAAAACTGCCGAGACTTACAGCGAGGTTGTAGAGGGTATGCAGTTTGACAGAGGTTACATCACTCCGTATATGGTAACTGATACAGAGAAAATGGAAGCTGTTATGGACGACGCTTACATTTTAATTACAGATAAGAAGATAACAAACATTCAGGAAATACTTCCGCTTCTTGAGCAGATTGTAAAGGCTGGCAAAAAGCTGGTTATAATTGCTGAGGATATCGAGGGCGAGGCACTTTCAACGCTTATTCTCAACAAACTGAGAGGAACATTCCAGTGCGTAGGAGTTAAGGCTCCGGGCTTTGGCGACAGAAGAAAAGAAATGCTTCAGGATATTGCAATTCTCACAGGCGGACAGGTAATTTCAGAGGAGATCGGTTTAGACCTTGCAAACACTACAATAGAACAGCTTGGACGTGCTAAGCAGGTAGTTGTTCAAAAGGAAAACACCATCATTGTTGACGGTGCAGGAGACGCAGGTGCAATCAAGGATAGGATAGGTCAAATCAAATCACAGATCGAAAACACAACCTCAGACTTCGACAGAGAAAAGCTTGAAGAGAGACTTGCAAAGCTTTCAGGCGGTGTTGCAGTAATCAAGGTCGGCGCTGCTACTGAAATAGAAATGAAAGAAAAGAAGCTGAGAATAGAAGACGCTCTTGCTGCTACTAAGGCGGCAGTTGAGGAGGGTATCGTTGCAGGAGGCGGAACGGCACTTATAAACGCTATGCCTGCTGTATCAAAACTTATTGAAACTCTTGACGGCGACGAAAAGACAGGCGCACAAATCGTATTAAAGGCGCTTGAATCTCCTGTACGTCAAATCGCAGCAAATGCCGGACTGGAAGGCTCGGTAATAATAGACAAGATAATCAGTTCAGGCAAATCTGGCTATGGCTTTAATGCTTATGATGAAGAATACGTTGATATGATTTCAGCAGGTATTGTTGACCCTACAAAGGTTACACGTTCGGCTTTGCAGAACGCTTCATCAGTAGCATCAATGGTTCTTACAACAGAGAGCCTTGTTACAGACATCAAGGAGGAAACTCCTGCCGCACCAATGCCTGACGGCGGAATGGGCGGAATGTACTAGACTAGAAGCAAGAAGCCAGAGGCAAGAGGCAAGACCAACGGTGACGTTGCATCCTCTGCCGCCTTTGTATAGTTTATGAAATGTTACAGTTTGCACAACGGCGGGTTAGTAGTTAGGTACAATAGGGTTTGACTTCAAGACTGGCGAGCCAGCAGGGGGGTGACCCCTGCACGCAGTGCTGCCTTTGGGAAGTTTGCAAAATGTTTTACCATGTGCAATGGCAGGTCAAACTTTGTGCGATGTAAGACCGGCGAGATAAACTGATAAAATATAAAAAAAGCAGAGAACGACTAACGCTCTCTGCTTCTTTTAATGTATGTTTTTTATTCTTCGGCAAACTGATCCTTGCCTACATGACAAAGCGGACATTCAAAATCGTCGGGAAGGTCTTCCCACTTTGTGCCCGGTGCAATTCCTGCATCAGGATCGCCCTTTTCTTCATCATATACGTACCCGCATACCTGGCATACATACTTTTTCATAAAAAGTCCTCCTTTGTGAAATTTTATAAGCTAATGTTTTATAACATTTACCTCTTTATTATGGCAGAATTTTTCTGACGATATTCTTTCGGCGTAGGTCCTGTTTTTTGTTTAAACTCTTACAAACAGACCAAAACCATATAACCTCATAATTACCCCGTGATATACAAAACTAATTTTATTCAATTTTATTATACAATAAAATTTATAAAAACGCAACAATTATATAAATCACCATAATTCTATGATATATTAAAGTCATAAAACCTAACACTAAATATCAAAAAAAATTAAAGTCAAATAATTATTTATAATACAAACAAAGCGTCCGGATATTTCTATCCGGACGCTTGTTTCTATATTTTACTGCTGAGGTATAAACATTCCGAATAGAACTCCGTTATCCCGATTTTCTACCCAAACGTTACCCTTGTGTATATTCGCAATTTTCTTTACTATCGCAAGCCCCACTCCGTAATTCTCTGTTCCGTTCTGAGTACGGGACTTATCGACCTTGTAGAAAGCGTCCCACAAATGCTCGAGTTCAGCTTCATCAATTCTATCGCCTGTGTTGAATACCGTAATTTTAATGCCGTTATCCTCCCAGAGATAATTGATCTCAATCGTTCCGCCCTCTGGAGAATACCTTATAGCATTATCAACATAATTTGAAACCGCCTGCTGTAACAACAATAGATTTGCACAAATTTGTTTATTCTTAAAATCGTTTGTGACAAGACTTAAATTTTTATTTAAAAGCTTAATCTCAAAGCTAGTGCTTATAAAATCGTTTAATTCAGAAATTAAAAACGTATTTTTTTCAACGTCGTCATTCATACTGTTCATCTTAGATAAATTCAGCATTGACTTAACTAAGCTATCCATCTCATCGCACTGGCTGACGATTACATCGCAATACTTCTCAGCCTTTTGCATATCACCGGCAATGCCGTATTTAAGTCCCTCAGCATAGCCCTTGACCGCCGCAATAGGAGTTTTAAGCTCGTGAGACATATCACGAATCAGTTGTTCTCTGCTGACAACGCTCTCCTTTAAGCTGTTGATGCTATCATTCAGCTTATCGGATATTATATTTATAGAGTCTGCAAGCTCGCCTATCTCGCCCTTTTCTTTTACCTTGACCTTTTGTGTAAAATCCAGATTTGCAATACTTCTTGCAGCAGAATTTATCTGAATAACCGAGCTCGACATTCTTCTTGCCAAGAAGAATACAAGGATAGTTCCTATAATAAACACAGTAAGTCCTATAATAATTATCAGTTTATTTGATATACGAACATTGTCCTGAATACTTCTTAGCGAGCGTGATAAGATCAAATAGTAATTATCGTTGAGCTTTGACATAAGTACAACTCTGCGTAGTGCATCGTCTCTGTTTCTGAAAACCTCGTAATGCTTTTTGTTGTCATTCAGCTCGTCAATATTACTGTGAAAAAATTCACTCCACCTTTTCGGTAATTTGTTTCTTTCACTATCACTGTCGATCAAGTGATTTTTAAATAGAAGCTCATCAGATGAGTTTACCACAAATATTCTTACATTTCTTCGTTCGTCCAAATTTTCCAAATAATCGTCAAAATCGCTCAAATCGCTTTTTTCAAACTGAGGGAACTCATCTTTTAAGCTGCTGCAAATCTCGCCCATTTGCTTTTTGCTTTCATATATAAAAAATCTGCTTGCAAAAAATATATCCACAACAACCAGTATAAAAATAAATCCAACCATCAGCAGACCGTAAAAAACAAACAATTTCTTTTTTATTGACATATATGGCTATACTCCGTAAGGAGCATTCCTCCCTTCGACGTTTTTATTTTAAAATCAAAACTGTCTATGCTCATTCACCTATGCTAAAGCAATAGCCTCTGCCCCTCACAGTCTGTATATAATCTGCACAAACTCCGAGCTTTGCTCTTAAAACCTTTATATGCGTATCTATCGTTCTTGAGGTATGGCTGTTATCGCTTCCCCAAACCGCACGAAATATCTGCTCTCTGCTTTTTACGATATTCTCATTATCAGCCAGATACAGTAGAAGATTATATTCCATATTTGTAAGCTGTATTTCCTTCTCTTTAACATAAGCCTTACAGTTAAGCTTATTGATACTCAAATCTCCCCATTTGAGAACCGAATTGTTTTTCCTTAGCTGTTTTTTCAAAAGAACATTTACCCTTGCAACAAAAACCTCATAGCTGAAGGGCTTTACAATGTAGTCGTCAGCTCCGGTCGTAAGCCCTCTCAGCTCATTTCGTTCTGACTCAAGCGCCGTGAGAATTATTATAGGAACATCGGAAAACTCCCTTATTTTTTCAAGAACCGTCCAGCCGTCATACTTAGGCATCATAACGTCAAGCACGATCAAATCTGCATGCTCCTGTTTAAAAAGGTCCAAAGCCTCTTTTCCGTCATGAGCGACTATAGTTTCGTAACCCTGATTTTGCAATATATCGCAAATAAGCTCGCACATTACTCTTTCATCATCAGCGACTAAAATTTTCATCTGAGCCTCTCCTTAAATCAATAACACATAGCCTTTGTCCGATTGCAAACTTTACCGAACTCTCCCTAATGTTTTTAACCTTAGTTGATCACGCCAAATTATTATTTTTCCGCATATTTCGACTTTTATTATAAGGTTTATCTATAATTATACTTCTTTAATAAATTATCAATGTGATATTTGTGTGAAAACCCAATTAAAGCCAATCAATCTAATTGTATTAACATACTTGTTAGAAACCTAAATATAAAGTTATATTTTTGGGTTTAATGTACAAAACAATACTATAACAAAAAAGTACAAATTTTCTGTTGATCTATTGACAAATTCTGCTTATGATAATAAGATAAAAATGATATATTATTTTTAGCAAAAGTTTGTTATAACATTTAAGTATAACTTGCATTTAGCGTTTTAAAGAAGTATAAAGGGGTGAGAAAATGGAGAAATATTCAGGCAAAAGCGTTTTCAGCGGTATTGCAATAGGCAAAATAAGGATATTTAAAAAGGGACGTCAGAAAATAAAGAATATAAAGGCTGACGATCCAAAAAAAGAAATAGCAAGATTTAACGAGGCGAAAAGTAAAGCAATAGACGCTCTGCAGGAATTGTATGAAAAAGCGCTCAAAGAGGCAGGCGAACAAAGCGCCGCAATACTTCAAATTCATCAAATAATGCTCAATGACGTAGACTACACAAATTCTGTCGAGGGTATTATAACAAATCAAAATGTAACGGCAGAGTTTGCAGTTGCGATTACAAGAGATTACTTTTTTGAGATGTTCTCTTCAATGTCTGATGAATATATGAAAGCAAGGGCAGCTGACGTCAAGGATATTTCTGAAAGAGTTATAAGAATTTTATGTAACGACCACAGCAAACCAACAGACTCGAAAGTACCTTCTATTATAATTGCCGACGATTTATCTCCGAGTGAAACCGTACAGCTTGACAAGGATCTGGTTCTGGCTTTTGTAACGATACACGGCAGCTCTAATTCTCACACGGCAATACTTGCAAAAACTATGAATATCCCGGCTATCACCTGTGTAAATATGCCTCTTGACATCTCCTTAAACGGAAGAATGGCTGTTGTTGACGGCTATAACGGTACTATTTACATTGACCCCGACAGCACATTTGTAAAGGAAATGCAGTTAAAGCAGGAAAAAGAGCTTTGCAAAAGAAAGCACCTCTTAGAGCTTAAAGGAAAAGATACAGTAACGCTAGACGGCAAAAAAATTATGCTTTACGCTAATATTGAAAACACTGTCAATTTATCTTCTGTAATAGACAATGATGCAAACGGAGTCGGTCTTTTCAGGAGCGAATTTATATATCTTGAAAAAAACAGCTTTCCGACAGAAGAAGAACAGTTTCAAATATACAAGACCGCAGCTGAGACTCTTAACGGCAAAAGGGTAGTTGTGAGAACTCTTGACATTGGGGCTGACAAACAAGCTGATTATTTTAACCTTGAAAAAGAAGAAAACCCAGCTATGGGGCTTCGAGCTATAAGAATATGCCTTACAAATCAAGAGATTTTTAGAACACAGCTTCGCGCGTTATACAGAGCGAGCGCTTTTGGTCAAATTGCAATTATGTATCCGCTAATTACATCTGTTGATGAAGTTTTGGAGATAAAGAAAATTTCAAAAGAAGTAAAAAAAGAGCTTGACGAGCAAAAAATACCATACAGTCAAAATGTTGAGGAGGGTATAATGATTGAAACGCCTGCCGCCGCTCTTATTTCGGATAAGCTTGCCAAGGAGGTCGATTTTTTCAGTATCGGTACAAACGACTTGTCCCAATACGCAATGGCAATAGACAGGCAAAACTCAAAGACCGACAGATTTTACGACCCTCATCATCTTGCTGTTCTCCGAATGATAAAAATAGTTGTTGACAATGCTCACAAAAACGGTATACGTGCAGGTATCTGCGGCGAACTGGGTTCTGATTTAAGCCTCACCAAAACCTTTTTGAAAATCGGTGTTGACGAGCTTTCTGTTTCGCCGTCTATGATTTTGCCGCTGAGAGATAAAATCAGAAAAACAGACACGTCAAAGGTCAAGTTTAAATATGATTTATAGACTATAAATGAAAATATAAATATTAAAGCCATACAAGCCTTAAAGGCAAGTATGGCTCTTTTATTGCTGATTTAAACACAGCATTTAATAAAATAATAAACTTCTGTATTACAGTTAAATCAGTTATTATGCTGCAGGCTGGTCGCTGAGTTTTTTAACAACCAGAGTTGCATTTACGCCGTCTCCAAGTGTTACAGTTAATGCAAGTGTCGAAGAAACAGCCATATCAACAACGTCGCCCACATCAAGAGATACTATAACGCTTCCGCTGTAAAGATCGCTTACGCCGACCGCAAGAAGTCTTGTAGAAACAGTATCAGGAATGTTCTCACCGTTTACACGCACAGCAAATGTTACGTTTGCTCCTGCTGAAACAGAAGCAGTTTGCGAGTAAGTTATTTCATATATTCCTGCCTGATCTATAGTTATAGTACTGTCTGCCGCAGTCACGTCCTGCGTCGGCATTGCCGTTGCAAGAGGGATCTGCGTTGGTGTTGCTGCTGTCAGTGTAAGAGTCTCAGGCGTATCGTCATAAAGTCCGCCGAAAGCAGCTAAACCTGCTGCAGGACCTGTTGCACCCGATGGACCTGTTGGACCTGATGGGCCTGTAGGACCCGATGGGCCTGTTGCACCTGTGCCTCCTGTTGCGCCTGTAGCACCTGTAGCACCTGTTGCTCCTGTAGCGCCTGTCGGACCAGTCGGTCCTATCTCACCGTCTGCACCTGTAGCACCTGTCGGTCCTGTTGGTCCTACCGCACCGTCTGCACCTGTAGCACCAGTTGGTCCTGTTGGTCCTGTTTCACCTATCAAACCTGCTTCACCTGTAGCGCCCGTTGCTCCGGTAGCGCCTGTAGCTCCTGCCGCACCAACTTCACCTGCCGGGCCTGTTGCACCAGTTGGGCCTGTTGGACCTGAAGGACCTGTAACTCCGGTCGGACCTGTCGGACCGGTTGCGCCCGTAGGACCTGTAGCACCAGTCGGACCCGTTGGTCCTGTTTCGCCTATCAAACCTGCTTCACCTGTGGCACCTGTTGCTCCGGTAGCGCCTGTAGCTCCTGCCGCACCAACTTCACCTGCTGGGCCTGTTGCACCAGTTGGACCGGTTGGACCTGTAACTCCGGTTGGACCAGTTGGACCGGTTACGCCTATAGGACCTGTAGCACCAGTCGGACCCGTTGGTCCTGTTTCGCCTATCAAACCTGCTTCACCTGTGGCACCCGTTGCTCCGGTAGCACCTGTAGCTCCAGTAACTCCAGTCGGACCTGTTGCACCTGCTGCTCCTGCCGCACCGGTTGCTCCTGTAGGACCAGTCGGTCCAGTCGGACCTGTAGGACCGGTTGCGCCTGCTAAGCCTGTTGCTCCGGTAGCGCCCGTAACTCCAGTAGGTCCTGTTGCGCCGGTCACTCCGGTTGCGCCTGTAGGTCCTGCGATCATTGAAGGACAGCAGGAATTGCAACAACAGTTGACATAATGAGCGTTGTCTGCATAATCCCCTGAACCTTTATAAACTTTCATTATAAAGCCTTCCTCCTAATAGATTTATTTTGCAGATTTTTCTATCTGTTGTTCAAAATACCTCTTATTTGCCAGATAATTTTTATCATTCGGTTTTATCGCTCCTGCCTTTTCATTATATTCTTTGGCTCTTTGGTAATTTCCCAGCTTATCATAGCAAACACAAAGCTGCATATACGGAATATATCCGTAACAGTCAACAGACGAAAAACCTCCATTTTGCATAGAATATTTCATTTCCGCGGCGAGCTCATACCAGAATATCGCTTCACGGTATTTTTGCTCCGCCATTTTTACATATCCTATTTCACAGCAAATTTCTGCTCGGGGACTGTCATATATAAAGCTTTTAAAAAGACTGCTCAGTGCATCTGTTTTCCTTCCAAGCATCATATAGCATCTTGATATATCCAAACTGGCGTTAATACTATTTTCGACCCATTTGTCATCACAATCGAAAAATTCTTTAAACACCTTTATCGCGTCATCATACCTCTGATGAAAATAAAGCTCTCTGGCATAATAATACTTTTGTCTGGTATCAAGAGCTTTACCGTTTGCAATAAGTCTTTCAAAAATTCTCAGATTTCTATCAGGATCGTTTACCTTTAGCTTTTTATGCATAACGGCTATATCTGAATATTTTACATTTCCGCTCGGCGTTATAACCTCGTGAATTGCACCTTTCCACATAAAATGACGCGACCTTTTCATAAGTCTTTCTCTGTAATATGAAAACGTCGGATTCCCTTCATCATCAAATGCAACATTATACTTCATCATCACTATGTCCGTTGATAAATCAAGCGACGATTTAAGCTCAGCCAGCATTTGCTGATTTTCAAAATCAATAACGTCGTCTGCGTCGAGCCACATTATATAATCCATCTCAGCCTTTGAAAACGAATAATTTCTTGCGGCGGAAAAATCGTCTATCCACTCAAAATCGTATACCTTATCTGTATACTTCGACGCAATTTCTTTCGTCCTGTCTTTTGACCCTGTGTCAACAACTATAATTTCATCCGCAATATTCTTAACACAATCAAGACATCTTCCTAATACGCTTTCTTCATCCCGCACGATCATACATAAACTTATTGTCGGCACTTCACAGCCCTCCTACTGTAATTTACAACAGCCCCTAAATTAATTGTATGATTTAATAAGTTTTTGTGTTACCCGAAGTTTATTTGACTTTCTCTGCTATTAAATTAAAATTTGATTGATAACATAACGTTTCCTGCAAATAATAACACTAAGAATCAGAAAAACGGAGGAATATTATGAGCTCTTTATGGAATGAAAATGTGCAGTTTCCGTCTTTTCCAAGGCTTAATGGCAAAAGAAAAACCGATGTGCTTATAATAGGCGGAGGACTGGCAGGAATACTGTGCGCATATTTTCTCAAACAAAAAGGCGTTGATTATATCCTTGCAGAGGGAGGAAAGGTCTGCTCGGGAACAACCGCAGACACCACTGCAAAAATAACCGCACAGCACGGGTTGATCTATCACAAGCTGCTTAAATCTAACGGAAAGGAGCAAGCCGCTATGTATCTTAAAGCCAACCTTACCGCTTTGCGTGAATACAACAAGCTTTGCAAAGATATTGACTGCGACTTTGAAATCAAGGATAATTATGTCTACTCGCTTGATGATTTTCCCCTGCTTGAAAAGGAATTTTCCGCGCTATCAAAAATCGGCTATAAAGCGTATCTTGTAAAGAATGTTTCTCTGTCGTTCAAAACAGCAGGAGCGGTAAAGTTTTCAAATCAGGCGCAGTTTAACCCGCTTAAATTTGCAGCTGCCATTTGCAAAGATTTAAACATACTCGAAAACACCTTTGTTCGTGAAATAAGAAATAACAAAGCTCTTACCGACAGCGGAGAAATCGAGGCTAAAAAAATAATTACCGCAACACATTTCCCGTTTATGAATAAGCACGGCAGTTATTTCTTAAAAATGTATCAGCACCGCTCCTATGAAATTGCGCTGAAAAATGCACCTCAGCTTAACGGTATGTATGTTGACGAAAGCAAAAAAGGGTTATCTTTCAGAAATTACGGAGAATATCTGCTTGTTGGAGGCGGTTCTCACCGTACAGGCAAAAAGGGCGGAAACTGGGCAGAGCTTAGAAACTTTGCCGCCAGATACTATCCAAACGCTGAAGAAAAATATCATTGGGCGGCGCAGGATTGTATGAGCTTGGACGGTATACCTTACATTGGGCATTATTCAAAGCGTATGCGAGACCTTTATGTTGCAACAGGCTTTAACAAGTGGGGAATGACGTCATCAATGGTATCTGCTATGCTTTTGAGCGATATGGTCATTGGCAAAAAACCCGACTGGGCGGAGGTTTTTAATCCGTCTAGAAGTATGCTGAAACCCCAGCTTGCATTAAATGCATTCGAGGCAACAGTAAACCTGCTTACTCCAACGACTAAACGCTGTCCGCATCTCGGCTGCGCGTTAAAGTGGAACAGCGCAGAACATTCATGGGACTGCCCTTGTCATGGCTCGCGCTTTTCTAAAGACGGTATTTTGCTTGAAAATCCCTCAACAGGGAATCTAAAATAAGGCTTAAAACAAAAAACCATACTGACTTATACAGTCGGTATGGCTTTTTTTCTTATTTAAGTTCTGAATTATGAATTTATCTTTTCAAGCGCTTTCTCCAGCGTTTTCATATTCTCTACATTTGCAAATTCAACGTCTGTCAGCGTTTTTCTCACAAGCCCTGTCAGCACCTTGTTAGGTCCAAGCTCAATAAACGTATCAAAGCCTGCGCTTTTCATTTTTTCAAGCTCGCTTGTAAACTTAACAGGAGATACAATATGTTTAGCTAAAAGCTCTGGCATATCTGAAAAATCCGTCAGCTTGTCTCCTAAAACATTGCTGTAAAAATCAACCGACGGAGACTTAAACTCAACATCTTTTATTGCCTCTTTAAATTCGTCTGCGGCAGACTGCATTAGCTTTGAGTGAAAAGCCGACGCAACATTCAGCTTCATCGCTCTTGCCTTTTTCTCGGTAAATACCTCTATAGCCTTGTCAACGGCGTCGGTATCACCTGCTATTACCGTCTGAACAGAGGAATTATAATTTACAGGTACTACATAACCGTCGATCTCGCCGCAAACCTTTTCAACCTCGTCTGCCGGCAAGCCGATAATTGCACACATAGCGCCGTCTGTACTCTCCGCCGCTTTCTGCATTGCTTCCGCTCTGGCTTTGATCACTCTGAAACCGTCTTCCATACTCAGCATACCCGAGCAGACCATTGCCGCATATTCGCCGAGAGAATGCCCTGCAACTGCTCCGCACTCGACTCCGTTTTTTTTCATAGCCTCCAAAGCGCAAAGCGATGTTGCCATAATTGCAGGCTGTGAAACGGAGGTTTTGTTAAGCTCAGTGTCCGGACCTTCAAAAACGATTTTTGCAAGGTCATAACCTAAAATTTCTTTGGCAACTGAAAAAACCTTCTTTGCACCGTCGAAATTATCATACAGTTCCTTTGCCATTCCTACATACTGTGAACCCTGCCCGGAGAACATAAATACATTTTCAGACATAAATTTACCCCTTATCTCATTAAATAAGTAATCGTACAATAGTTATTAACAATTTATTGTTGACCTTTTTTCATAAAAATAGTATAATAAGTAACAGTCGATTGTACAATAAATTGAATTATATCACTATTTTAAATAATTTGCAAGAGAGAGGACTTCTTTATGAGCGGTGTAAATATCGTCGGCGTAGGCAAATATGTTCCCGATTTGGTTGTGACAAACGATATGTTATCAGAAATTGTTGAAACCAATGACGAATGGATCACAACAAGAACAGGAATAAAGTCAAGGCACATCACAAACGGCGAACCTACTTTTCATCTTGGCGCAATGGCCGCTAAAGAAGCTATACAAGACGCAGGCGTTGACCCAAAAGATATCGGACTGATAATCTGCACAACCATTACGAATGATTTTTCAACCCCATCTATTGCTTGCCTTATTCAAAGGGAAATAGGCGCTGTAGGTTCAATGGCTATTGACATCAACTGCGCATGCGCAGGTTTTGTGTATGCCGTTGATATGGCTAAACGATATTTAGAAACAGATAAGAACTTGAAGTTCGTTTTAGTGGTTTCGGCTGAAGAGCTTTCTAAAATTACCGATTATACCGACCGTTCAACCTGTGTTTTGTTCGGCGACGGTGCGGCGGCAGTTATTTTAGAGCTTAATAAAAGCAAAATGTTCTCAAGCTATCTCGGCGCAGACGGAACAGGTGCTGAATACCTGCTTGCGAGAAGCTATAATTCAGAAACTCCGTTCACCACAAACTGTGAAAGGTTTGAAGATAAAATGCCTGACGGCAACAGTCACTACCTGTTCCAAAACGGCAAAGAGGTTTATAAATTTGCTACAAAGACCCTGCCTTTGGCTGTTGAAAACGCTTGCAGACAAATTGGAATAACTCCTGATGAGCTGGACGTTATCATTCCGCATCAGGCAAATGTAAGGATAATTGAGACAGCCGCTAAAAATCTCGGTATTTCTATGGACAAGTTTTATCTTAACCTCCATAATCACGGAAACACCTCCAGCGCATCTATTCCGCTTGCTTTATATGACGCTGTAAAGGATGGAAGCCTGAAAAAGGGGGATAAAGCCTGTATCGTAGGCTTTGGCGCGGGACTTACATACGGCGGAGTTGTATTTGAGTTCTAATATTGTGTTATTTATAAACTAACGGAAAAGAGGAAATTTATGAACACTAAAATAACTGAGCTTTTAGGAATAAAATACCCTATCATTCAGGGCGGTATGGCTTGGATAGCAGAGTCGACACTTGCCTCTGCCGTATCGAACGCAGGAGGTTTGGGGCTCATAGCAGGAGGCTCTGCCCCTATCGACTATCTAAGAGAGCAGATAAGAAAAACCAAAGAAGCTGTAAACGGCAAGCCGTTCGGAGTTAATGTTATGCTTATGTCTCCTAACGCCGATGATTTGGCTAAGCTTATTATTGAGGAGAAAGTTCCTGTTGTAACGACAGGCGCAGGAAATCCGGGCAAGTTTATGGACGCCTGGAAAGAGGCAGGAATAAAGGTCATACCTGTTGTTCCGTCGGTTGCACTTGCAAAGAGAATGGAAAGAGCAGGCGCAGACGCCGTTGTTGCGGAGGGTACAGAATCAGGCGGACATATCGGCGAGAACACAACAATGTGTCTTGTTCCACAGGTCGTTGACGCGCTTGAAATCCCTGTTATTGCAGCAGGCGGTATCGCCGACGGCAGAGGGATTGCAGCATCATTTATGCTTGGCGCTGAGGGCGTACAGCTCGGAACTCGTTTTCTCGCCGCAGAGGAATGTCAAATCCACCCGACATATAAAGAGCTTGTCGTAAAAGCAAAAGATACCGACAGCATTGTTACAGGGCGAACAACAGGTCACCCTTGCAGAAATGTAAAAACAAAGTTTTCAAAGAAGCTTGCCTCTGGTGAAAAAGACGGCAGTATCACTCCTGAAGAATTCGAGGAGATTACTCTCGGCTCACTGAGAAAAGCAGTTCAGGACGGAAATCTTGAAGAAGGCTCGTTCTTGTGCGGAGCGATTGCGGGTATGATAACAGAAGTCAAACCCTGCAAGGATATTATTGAGGAGATGTTCGCACAGGCTGAAGGTCTGCTGAACAAATAATCAAACTTTTAAAAAAACCTATAGTAACGGAGGTTAAATATATGGCAACAGCAATAGTTACGGGCGCATCTCAGGGAATAGGCGCCTGCATTATAAAAAGACTTGCAAAGGACGGCTATGACTGCGTAGTAAACTGCTATCCGAGCGATAACGACAAAGCAAATGCAGAGACCATAAAAGCAGAATGTGAGAGCTTTGGCGTTAAGGCAATAGTTTACCCATGCGACGTTTCAGAGTATAACGACTGCGAAAAAATGGTCAAGGATATAAAAGCCGAGTTCGGCTCTATAGATGTTTTAGTAAACAACGCAGGTATCACTAAAGACGGACTTCTTGCGCGAATGAGCGAAGAACAATATGACGCTGTAATTGCGGTAAACCAAAAAAGCGTATTCAATATGATGAAGCACGTCGGCTCGGTTATGATGAGGCAAAGAAGCGGAAAGGTCGTAAACCTTGCTTCTGTTGCGGGCGTGTACGGAAATCCGGGACAGTTTAACTATTCAGCTTCAAAGGCGGCTATTATAGGTATGACAAAAACCGCCGCTAAAGAGCTTGGCTCAAGAGGGGTCAACGTAAACGCCGTTGCACCCGGATTTATAAAAACACCAATGACCGACGCTTTGACAGACGAACAGCGAAATGCTATGCTTTCGGTGATCGCTATGAAAAGATACGGAACTGTTGACGAAATTGCAGGAGTTGTGTCTTTCTTAGTTTCAGAAGACGCAAGCTACATCACAGGACAGGTAATTGAAATAAGCGGCGGACTTTCAATGTAATGCGAACCGCCATATGAAGTTTGCAGAGAAAGGATTTATAAATAAATGAGACGAGTAGTTATCACAGGAATGGGAACAAAAAATCCGCTTGGTTTAAGCGTTGAGGAGTTCTGGAACAACATAAAGGCAAACAAGCTGGGCTTTTCTATTGTCGATCAGTTTGATGCGACTGATTTTCCTATCAAGGTTGTCGGAGCAGTAAAAAACTTTGACCCTCTCGATTATTTTGAAAAAAAGGAAGCAAGAAAGCTTTGCAGATTTACTCAATTTGCCGTTACTTCAACCAAAGACGCTCTTACCGATGCAAACACCGACTTTAAAGACTTAGACCCTTTCAGAGTAGGAGTTATTATCGGCGCAGGTATAGGCGGTCTTGAGGAAACCGAAAAACAACACCAGAGGTTTTTAGAAAAAGGTCCTGACCGAATTTCCGTGTTCTATGTTCCTATGATGATTGGAAATATGGCGGCAGGAGAGGTCGCAATGCGAACAGGCTTTAAGGGCGATAACTTCTGCACAACGACCGCCTGTGCATCATCAACACACGCTATCGGAGAGGCATTCAGAAAGGTAAAAGACGGCTATCTTGACGCTTGTATATGCGGCGGTACAGAGGCTTGCATTACGCAGTTCTCACTTGCCGGCTTTAACAATATGAAAGCACTTTCAAAGGCAACCGAGCTTGACAAGGCTTCCACGCCTTTTGACGCCGAAAGACAGGGCTTTGTTTTAGGAGAAGGCTGCGGAATTTTAGTTCTTGAGGAACTTGAACACGCAAAGGCAAGAGGCGCTAAGATCTACGCTGAAATCGCAGGCTACGGAGCAACGGGAGACGCTTATCACATGACAAGTCCCGACCCTGAGGGCGAGGGCGCCGCAAGAGCAATGGCAAACAGCTTTAATGAGGCATGCTTGACAGCTTCTGACATTGACTATATCAACGCACACGGAACATCAACAGGTCTTAATGATAAATACGAAACAAAAGCTATCAAAAAAGCGCTCGGCGAAAACGCTGATAAAGTAGTAATAAACTCAACAAAGTCAATGATAGGACACCTGTTGGGTGCGGCAGGGGCTGTTGAAGCTATTATCACAGCGTTGTCGGTTCGTGATGATTTTGTTCACAGAACAATGGGATATAACACCCCTGACCCTGAGTGTGATTTAAATTACGCCGTTGACGGAAATAAAGAGATGACCGTTGACGCCGCTCTTTCAAATTCACTTGGCTTCGGCGGACATAACGCAACAATTTGTATAAAGAAGTATAAAGAGTAAACATATAAAAGAATAGCCAACAGGCTTAAATCCTATATAAGAACGGAGGATATATAATGAGTAAGCAAATAGGCGACGGCTTTGAAATTAACGACTTAAACGCCATCGCAAAAATAATCAAAGAAAACGATTTAGGTAAAATAAAAATAAAAAATGGAGACTGCGAGATTTGCGTTGAAGCAAAAACTTGTCCTGCTTCTCCAATCGTAAACACCGCCCCGTCGGTCATTGTATCTGATGACGCAACCAATGAAACAAAAACCGCTGAAAGCGGAAATGTATGCACATCACCTATCGTAGGAACCTTTTATGCGGCTTCTGCACCTGACAAAGAGCCTTTTGTATCTGTCGGCAGTCAGGTTCACAAAGGCGACGTTATTTACATTATCGAATCAATGAAGGTTATGAGCGAGGTAACAAGCGAATTCGACGGCAAGGTCAAAGAGATCTGCGTAAACAACGGCGACGCTGTTGAATACGGTCAGCCGATAATGATAATCGAATAGCTTTACATTTTAGCTGAAAGGAAATATTATGGCAGTAGTATTAAACAAAGAGCAGATAAAAGAAATAATTCCTCACAGAGACCCGTTTTTACTTATTGATGAAGTAAACGAGCTTGAGGTGGGAAAAAGAGTTAAAGCCACAAAACACATCAAAGAGGACGACTTCTGGTTTAAGGGACATTTCCCCGAATACCCTGTTACACCCGGTGTTTTGATGGTCGAGATGCTCGCTCAGGCAGGGGCTGTTGCACTGTTGTCTCTCCCTGAAAATAAAGGAAAAATCGGTCTGTTCGGAGGTATCAACAACTGCAAGTTCCGTCAGCAGGTCGTTCCGGGAGATACTCTGGAACTTGAGGTAGAAATCATCAAGGTAAGAGGTCCTTTGGGTGTTGGAAAAGGACTTGCAACAGTAAACGGCAAGAAGGCTGTTTCCTGTGAAATTACCTTTGCTATAAAATAATGTTTATTGGAGACTTTATATGCTAAAGAAAGTTTTAATTGCAAATAGAGGAGAAATTGCCGTTAGGATAATCCGAGCCTGCAGAGAGCTTGGAATAGCGACTGTTGCGGTTTATTCAACAGGCGATTCTAACGCGCTCCACGCAAAGATTGCAGATGAGGCGGTATGTATAGGACCTGCGTCAAGCGCAGAAAGCTATCTAAATATGCGTGCTATTATATCCGCCTGCGAAATTACAGGCGCTGACGCAATTCACCCCGGCTTTGGCTTTTTATCTGAAAACGCAAACTTTGCAAAGACTTGTGAAAAATGCGGAATTACCTTTATAGGTCCTAAACCCGAATCTATAGAAATGCTAGGCGATAAGGCTCAGGCAAAGGAAACTATGAAAAACGCAGGCGTTCCTGTGATACTCGGCTCAAACGGGGCAGTTAAGGATATGGAATCAGCTATAAGCCTTGCAAAGGAAATAGGATATCCTGTTATGGTCAAGGCTTCTGCCGGCGGCGGCGGAAGGGGTATACGCATAGTTAGAGACGAATCCGAGCTTGAGGCTCAGATAACCGCCGCAAAAACTGAGGCAATGGCTTGCTTTGGCAGCGACGAGATTTATATAGAAAAGTTTATAGAAAATCCAAAGCATATCGAGATTCAGATCCTCGCTGATAATTACGGCAACGTAATTCACCTGGGCGAGAGAGACTGCTCTATGCAAAGGCGCAACCAAAAGGTGTTAGAAGAAACGCCGTCTCCTGTTATGACTAAAGAACTTCGTGAAAAAATGGGAGCTTCGGCTGTTGCGGCAGCTAAAGTCTGCGGTTACAGAAACGCAGGAACTATTGAATTTTTAGTTGATAAAGACTTAAACTATTACTTTATGGAGATGAATACCCGAATTCAGGTCGAACACCCTATTACTGAGGCTGTTACGGGTATTGACTTAGTCAAGCAGCAACTTCTAATAGCTTCGGGAAAGGAGCTTGACATAAAGCAAGAGGATATACGCTTGACAGGTCATGCAATAGAGTGTAGAATTAATGCAGAAAATCCTGAGCAGAATTTCCGCCCGTCACCCGGGGTAATAAACTCATTACATATTCCGGGCGGACCCGGAATTAGAGTAGACAGCGCGGTTTATCAGGGATATGAAATTCCGCCGTATTATGATTCTATGATAGCGAAACTGATTTGCTTCGGACCTGACAGAGAAAGTGCTATTGCTAAAATGAAATGGGCGCTTTCCGAGTTTATCGTAGACGGCGTGTCAACTAATATCGACTTTCAGCTTAGACTTATCCGCAGACAAGAGTTTTTAGACGGTAAATATGATAACGGCTTTTTAGGAAGAGTTGATATTTTAAAGGATTAATACAGCATAGCTTAGGATATGTTTAAATTCACCTGAAGAAGGGAGATTCTTTTATGCTTGAAGATTTGTTTTCAGTTGTAAAGACAAGGTTTAACGGAACTGAACCAAATACCTCAAATGTAAAAAAAGACGTTAAAACAGATATTCCAAAAGACTTGCTTTTTAAGTGTCCAAGGTGCTCAAATGTTACCTTTATGGACGATTTTACAGGTAATGCAAAGGTTTGTCCAAAATGCAATTACCATTCTAGGATTTCCGCTAAAGAGCGCATTGATATGACTTTTGATAAGGGCAGTTTAATTGAATTTGACAAGAATATGACCTCCAAAAACCCTATTGACTTTCAGGACTATGAGGAAAAACAGAAAAGTATTCGTGAAAAAACAGGTCTAAAAGACGCAATTATCACAGGCGAAGCGACCATAAGGGGCGACCGAGTTGTAATTGCGGTAATGGATTCAAGATATATGATGGCTTCTATGGGAAGCGTAGTCGGAGAAAAGCTGACCAGGGCTTTTGAATTCGCTACAGAAAACAAACTTCCAATAATAGTGTTTACAGCCTCAGGCGGAGCAAGAATGCAGGAGGGTACGGTTTCTCTTATGCAGATGGCAAAAACAAGCGGTGCTGTAGCCCGCCACAACGAAGCCGGACTTTTATACATCACAGTTATGACCGACCCTACCACCGGCGGTGTAACGGCGTCTTTTGCCTCTCTTGGCGACATTATAATCGCCGAGCCGAAGGTTCTTATCGGCTTTGCCGGCAGACGGGTCATTGAGGGTACAATAAAACAAAGACTACCCGATGATTTTCAGTCTGCTGAATTTTTAATGGAAAAAGGCTTTGTAGATATGATCGTTGAGAGAAAAAAAATAAGGCGAACTCTCTCTCATCTGCTAAAGCTTCACCAAAGCAAAGGGGGCAAATCTAATGAATAACCTGCCCGCAAGCGAACGCCTTGATATTGTAAGAAACAAATTCCGCCCCACCGTGCGTGACTATATCCCGATGCTTTTTGACGATTTCTTTGAAATGCACGGCGATAGATACTACGGCGACGACGGCGCAATAATCGGCGGAATCGCATATTTTAACGATACACCTGTCACTGTTATTTCACAGGTCAAGGGACGTAACCTTGAAGAAAATAAAGCCTCAAACTTTTCTATGCCCCATCCTGAAGGATACAGAAAAGCATTAAGGCTTGCTCATCAGGCAGAAAAGTTTCTCAGACCAATTATCTGCCTTATTGATACTCCGGGCGCTTTCTGCGGAGTTGAAGCGGAGGAACGAGGTCAGGGAGAAGCGATAGCCAAAAACCTGATGGAATTTATGACGCTGAAAACTCCTGTGTTTTCTATAGTTTTAGGCGAGGGAGGAAGCGGAGGAGCATTAGCTCTGGGCGTTTGCGACGAATTGGCTATGCTTTCAAACGCTTTGTACTCTGTTATTTCGCCAAGAGGTTTCGCTTCAATTCTTTGGAAGGACGCGACCCGTGAACGTGAGGCGTGCGATATAATGAAGATTACTGCCGAAGATTTGCAGAATCTGGGCATATGCGATCATATTATTGAGGAGCCTGAAGGCGGCGCTCATAATAATCCCGACTTAGTTGCAGAAAATATTTGCAGTTATTTGTGTGAAGCCTTTAAAAGAAATTTGCAAAAACCTATTGACGAATTGCTTAATGATAGGTATACTAAGTTTAGGAAAATCGGAGAATTTGAGGAAAACCTTGATAGTTAATAACGGTTATGGCGGGATAAGCTGAATATTACAGCTTAAATCCCGAAATAATAGACATATCTTTAAAAAGGAGGTTGTTTTTAAATGGTATTTGATAAGGTAAAGGATATTATCGTTGATCAGCTTGATGTTGACGAAGACGAAGTTACAATGGAGGCTTCTATTACAGAGGATTTAGGTGCAGATTCTCTTGACGTTGTTGACCTGATTATGTCGCTTGAAGAAGAATTTGATATTAAAATTCCTGATGAAGAAGTTGAAAATGTAAAGACTGTCGGCGATATTGTTAAATTTATTGAAGAAATAGATAATTAGTGTGAAAAATTTGATATGAGAAAAACCCCGAAATAATATCGGGGTTTTTTCTTTAAATAATAAAAACTAAAAATGAATCTTTTTTAATAAGTCCATTTATTAATTATATATTTTATCGGCGGATTTACGTTATTTAAAATTCCACAAAACTAAACATTCTTCCTAAATTATCCCTTAACTATGGTAAATTAATATCATTTCATATGCTGTGGTCGTCTCAACAACACTGAAATGAAATAATACTAACCAAACTGCGACAGCCACTTTAATGACTGAACATATAAACACGTAAATCCGCCAAATAAAACACTTCAATATGCACCTAAAAAACAGATGTCATATTAAAAGCTAAAAAAGCATGGCATACAATGTATAAAAATAGCTTTTGTATGTTATTTATATACATTATATAGCAAACTTAACGTTTATGTCAAGCATAAACAATAGACAATAATAATTTTTGTTTAATTGTGCTAATTGATAGCGATGTTTTTTATACATTTTGTCAAAGATTAACTACTTTTGTCGATGCAGATATAACCTAAATGCAAATAAAAAATACTTATAAATTAACAGTATTGAAAATAATTATTTTATTGCAAAGAATAACGCTTGAACCATCCCCGATTCAAGCGTTATTCGCCCTTTCGGGCATTTATAGGAATATTTAGGAAGAAAGCATAATTATTAATATTTGCTTTCAAAAGTAGAATGCGTGTTCATAATTTTTTATTATATTTTCCTTGTATTACTATAATATACTAAATAAAGGTTATTTTTTATTATTATAACTCAAAAGAGTGTGCTTGTCAATACATCTGAGCAATATATTTATTAAAAAAATGTTTTATAATACTAATATACTTTTAATTATAAAATTATAAGGACAAAAGAAAACAGAGGTGTTAAGCTTGGATGTTTTGGGTAGAATAAAAACGCTAATGAAAAATGCCGATTGGACAGAATACAAACTCGCCAAAGAAAGTCATCTATCTCAATCGACTATTTCAAATATGTTTGTGCGAAATACACTTCCTACAATACCGACCCTTGAAAACATTTGTAATGCATTTAATATTTCACTTTCAGACTTTTTCTTAGAGGAAAAAGAAAAGAATGAACAAAAACAACTCTTATCAAATTTTGCGATGCTGAATAAAGAACAAAAAAGACTAGTAATCAAATTAATAGAAAACATAAAATAAACTCGCGAACAAAATTGTGCTCTCGAGTTTATTTTACTATATTTATAAAAATTTTAATAAAAATAAAGACAAATAAATTTTTTTATGCTATAATGTATTTAATATATTTCAAAACACTTGAAGAAAGGATAATACTAATGATAAATGAAAAATCCTGTGGGGCGATCGTTTATCGAAAATATCATGGGAATACCGAAATTTTGCTTATAAAGCACATCAACAGCGGTCATTGGTCATTTCCAAAGGGCCATGTTGAGCGCGGCGAAACAGAGGTTGAAACTGCACACCGAGAAATCCTTGAAGAAACCAGCATTGACACTATAATTGATCCGACCTTCAGAGAAACAGTTTCCTACTTTCCAAAAAAAGATACTCATAAAATAGTAGTTTATTTTATTGCAAAAGCAAAAAATACTAACTATGTTCCCCAAAAGGAAGAAATCGCTGACGTCAGGTGGATAGAGATCGACCGTGCGTGTTCAGTTCTCTCTTATGATAATGATAAAGGCATTGTCAATAAGGCAAAAAGTTTTCTAGGTTAAACCTAAACAACTCAGGCTATGCGCTTGGGTTGTTTTTTTCCTGTTCGGCATTTTGCATCTCAAGCTCTTTTTGATAAGACGAAAGTATCTGCGACTCAAATTCAGCTCTTACATCACTGTTTATCGGGTGAACAACATCTCTGAACGTACCCTTTTCATCACGTCTGCTGGGCATCGCAACAAAAAGTCTGTTTTCGCCTTGAATTATCTTTATGTCATGTACCGCAAAAACATCATCCAGAGTAATGCTTACAACTCCTCTTAGCTTGCCCGAATCTAATAGCTTTCTTATTTTAATGTCTGTTATTTTCATATGTCCTTTACCTTTCCTGTGCAAATTTAAACGAATTTTTATGATTTTAGTTTACTATTGTCAAAGCTCGCTGTTTGCACACCTTTATTTAAAAATATTTTTGACCAAAGCTATATTTTTATTCAAAAAGACTTTATTTTTATTAAAAAATGTTATATAATATATAAAAGAATATATGTTCATCACGAAAGGACGCTTCTTAATGCTTAAACAAAACGCAAAAATAGATTCAAACATTTTAAAAGGAAAGAAGCATATCCACTTTATTGGGATAGGAGGAAGCGGTATGTATCCGCTTGCTCAGATCCTTCATACAAAAGGGTATTACCTTACCGGCTCTGATAATAACGAAACCGAAACGCTCGACGCTGTAAGAAAAATGGGCATACCTGTTTTTATGGGGCAAAGAGCCGAAAATATAAAAGGCGCTGATCTGATTGTGCATACAGCGGCTATAATGGACGATAACCCCGAGCTTATCGCCTCACATCAAAGCGGTGTTCCCGTTTTGGAAAGAAGCGAGCTTTTGGGCATTGTTACAGAGTGGTATAATAAAGCAATCTGTATTTCAGGTACTCACGGTAAGACAACAACAAGCTCAATGCTGACGCAGATTTTCGTTGAAGAAGGCGTTGACATCTCCTGTGTTATCGGAGGAAAGCTCCCGTCTATCGGAGGAAGCGGGCGGGCAGGAAGCAGCGATATAATGGTCTGCGAGGCGTGCGAGTTTGTAGACACATTTTTAAAGCTGTCACCTGATGTTGCAGTTATTTTAAATGTCGACGCCGACCACTTGGACTACTTCGGAACACTTGAAAATATTAAAAAGTCATTCCACAAATTTGCCTCAAAGGCTACAAAGGCTCTTATCGTAAACGGCGACGACCAAAACACTCTTGACGCCATTAAGGGAATAGACAAAGAAGTAATAACCTTCGGTTTTGACAAAAAGAACGATTACTCTGCTGAAATTACCCAGACAAAAGGTCTTGAAACTGCATTTGACCTTTATTACAAGGGTACAAAGGAGTGTACGCTTGCAATACACGTTCCGGGCGTTCACAACGTATTGAATGCGCTTGCCGCTATTGCCGCCGCCAGATATTCAGGCGTTTCATATGACGGTATAGCGATGGGACTTCAAACTTTCAGAGGGGCAATAAGACGTTTCCAGAAAATCGACGAGGTAAACGGCATAACTGTTGTAGACGACTATGCCCATCACCCTGCCGAGATCGAGGCTACACTTAAAGCCGCTAAAGCTCTCGACTTCAAAAACGTATGGGCAGTATTTCAGCCGTTCACATATTCGAGAACCTCAATGCTAATGAACGACTTTGTAAAAGCCCTTGAAATCGCCGATTACACAGTTCTCACAGATATTATGGGAAGCCGTGAGAAGAACACGCAAGGTGTTTACTCAAAGGATTTGGGCGAAAGGATTCCGGGATGTATTTGGTTCGATTCTCCTAAAGAAGTTCAGGACGCTCAAACAACCGAACAAAAGGAAAAAAATTTCGACCAAGTCGTAAATTATATCTGCAAAAACGCAAAAGAAGGCGATTTAGTTATAACTCTGGGCTGCGGAGACGTTTACAAAGCCGCAAAAAAGCTAGTGCAAAAATTAAAAGACAGATAATAGGTTATTGCATTTTATAATCCTGCAGAAACGAAAGGAAGATGGTAGAAATGAAAACTCTAAGCGATAGAGACAAGCTTGTCTACAAGTACATCAAAGAGCGCATTGAGGACGGTTATGCTCCTACAGTCAGAGAAATATGCGCCGAATTCGGCTTTAAATCTTCATCTACAGGATTTCGCTGTATAGAATCTCTAAAGGAAGCCGGACTTTTGGAAAAAGGAACAAATCAAAACCGCGCTATAAAGCTGACAGGCAAACGTGGTATGAGTATTCCGCTGGTTGGCACAGTTACCGCAGGAAAACCTATCACCGCCATTGAAGATATAACCGATTACATCAGCTTTCAACCTGACCGGCACTATTCTAACCAGCTTTTTGCACTAAAGGTTCGCGGAGAAAGTATGATAAACGCAGCTATCTTAGACGGCGATATTGTAATTGTTGAGCAAGTTCCTGTCGCAGATAACGGTGAAATTGTCGTTGCTCTTGTCAACGACGAGGAGGCTACCGTTAAAAGATTTTACAAAGAAAATGGGCACTTCAGGCTTCAGCCTGAAAACGATACAATGGAGCCAATTATCGTTGACGAGGCGAAAATCTTAGGAAAGGTCGTAGCTGTAGTAAGATACTATGATTGATGTAAACTAAAATACAACATACATAAACCCTCAGAAGATAAAACTTCTGAGGGTTTAACTTTTTGCAAAATAAAAAGAGCAAGACCTATTACGAGTCCGCCCTCTTATTTAATGAAAGTTACTTAATTAATTTCGCAAGCTGTGACTTCTTTCTTGCAGCTTTATTCTTGTGCATAATGCCTTTAGCAGCAGCCTGGTCAACCTTCTTTATTGCATAGGTAACTGCTTCCTTAGCGTTTGCATCGCCGTTGGCAACAGCGGCCTGAGCCTTCTTTAAAACTGTCTTGATCTCTGACTTAATGGCTTTGTTTCTAGCAGTTTTAGTGTTGATGACCTTAACTCTTTTCTTTGCTGATTTAATATTCGGCATTTTTACACCTCCTCTGAAAAATTTACAAAAATCTCTTTTTAAGACCTCTGTAATAATTTGCACTTATTTGCATAAGCTAATTGCATGACTGAGAGGAAAATGCAATTATTTTATAAAACAAGTCTCAAGTGATATAATAACACAATGAAAACAAAATTGCAAGCATTTTAAGGAATTTTTTTATATGTCGAATTTACAGTAATAATCAAACATATCATTGTCTTATTATCTTATATGTATTTTGAAGGGAGAAAAAATTATGGGTATACGAACCGACCTTGCGCTTGAAGCAACACAGCAGCTTACTAAGACAACTCCTGTTGAGGGAATAACAAAAAACGAATACCAAAAAGCCAATCTCAACATAACTGAAATTATTGTTGAAACCGACTCTGCCGCACAAAATCTCGGCAAGCCCAAAGGAAAATATATAACTATTCAAAGCGAGCTTTCGCTTGAAAACCATCCTGATAATTTCAACGAGCGTGTAGACATTCTAGCTGAGGAAATAAATAAGCTGTGCGGCAACAAAGAAAATATACTTGTTATAGGTCTTGGCAACAAAAGCATAACTCCGGACAGCTTAGGTCCTGACGTTGCCGACCAGACCTTTGCGACCCGCCATATAAAACAGCTTGCAAAGGACGTTGATACATCAGACCTTTCAACCGTTTCTGTTATAAAGACCGGTGTTTTGGGTGATACAGGAATCGAATCAAGCGAGACTGTCCGTGCCATCTGCGATATGCTCAAGCCTACTGTTATTATCGCTATCGATGCTCTTGCCTGTTCGGAAATATCTAATCTTGGCACAACAATACAACTTTGCGATACGGGTATTTCTCCCGGCAGCGGAGTTGAAAACGCACGCAAGGAGCTTTCAGAGCAAACTCTGGGTGCGAAGGTCATAGCTATCGGAGTGCCAACAGTCGTCGATATGCAGACAATATCAGAATATGTGTTCGGAACACCAGCTCCAAACAAGGAAATGAACAATATGATGGTAACTCCGCGTTCTATAGACAAGCTGATAATGCGAGTTTCAAGGCTCATAGCTATGGGAATAAACCGTGCATTTCAACCCAATTTGTCTATTGAAGATATAACCTCGCTTGTTGAATAATCTTGAAACAATCTAAAAATACCGCAAAAAACTCCTATGGTTGTTGCCATAGGAGTTCTATTATTTTTTATTTCTATTATAAAAACTATTGAGCTTTTTATACATAATTTTGACACTTCATACAAAAACCTTATTAAACAAACAAAAGCTGTCAGCGCAATACCGACAGCTTTTAATTTATTTATTCATCATCGTTTTCAGCATTAACTGCTTCATTTTGTTCTGCGTCTTTAGCTTCCTGCTCCTGAGCCTTTAATTCCTCCTCACTGGGCTGTTCAACCTCAGTTATTTCAGCCGAATCATCATGCTCAGCACGGGTAAACGTAACAACGTGGGTATCTTCTTTTAGCTTCATAAGCCTTACTCCGGTCGCATATCTGCCCATTACTCTAATATCATTCGCACGAAGCCTTATAACAACGCCGTCGCTTGAGATCATAATAATATCATCATCATCATCGACAACCTTAATACCGCATACATATCCCTTTTTATCAGAAACCTTGTAGTTAAGCATTCCGTAACCACCTCGGTTCTGAATCCTATAACTATCCAGGCTGGAACGTCTTCCTAATCCCTTATCGGAAACCGTAAGAACAGTTGCGACCTCACGAACTCTCGCCATTGAAACAACATAGTCTCCTTCACGAAGCTTGATAGCACGAACACCGTGAGCCGTTCTCGACATCGGACGCATCTGACCCTCGTTTATCCTGATAGCCTTACCCTCATGCGTTGCGACAATAACCTCGTTTGAGCCGTCTGTCATTCTAACGCCCATTATCTCGTCGCCGTCATCAATACCAATAGCAATAAGCCCGTTCTTTCTGACGTTTTTATACTGCGATAATGCCGTACGTTTGATTTTGCCGTTTTTGGTTACCATTATAATGTACTTGCCCTCGTCAAAATCTTCGGTCTTTATCATCTGCGCAATATGCTCGCCCTCAGACAACGGCAGAATATTAATAATGTTCGTACCCCTCGAAGCCTTAGTACCCTCAGGTATTTCATAGCATTTAAGCTTATACATAATGCCCTTGTTAGTGATGAACAAAACATGGTCGTGAGTGGAGCAGATAAACATCTCGGAGACAAAATCGTCCTCTCTTTGCTTCATTCCTGTAACGCCCCGTCCGCCTCGATTCTGAGCCTTATATACCGAAACAGGCATTCTCTTTATATAACCATTGTTCGTAAGCGTAACAACATTGTCCTCAACAGGAATAAGATCCTCAATGTCAACCTCTCCGCTGACATTTTCAATCGTTGTTCGTCTTTCGTCGCCGAACTTGTTTTTTATCTCATTTACCTCGTCAAGAATAATCTGAAGAACTCTTTCGTGATTTGCGAGTATATCCTCATAATCGGCAATCTTTTCTTTAAGAGCGTTAAACTCGTCAACAATTTTCTGCCTCTCTAAGCCAGTGAGCTGTCCTAAACGCATTTTTACGATTTCGTCTGCCTGAACCTCAGTCAGACCCTTAGTATGCTCGGTAAGCTCGGTATCTCCTAAAAGTATTGCCATATCCTCGTCTTTAAAACGCTCCAAGAGTCTCTGCTTGCCCTCTTGAATAGTTTTTGAAGACCGAAGAATGTTAATGACCTCGTCGATATTATCAATAGCCAGACAATAACCCTGCAAGATATGGGCTCTGTCCTTAGCTTTTTTCAAATCAAAACGCGTTCTGTTTTCAATAACCTCGACCTGAAAATCAAGATAATGCTCAAGCATCTGCTTAAGAGTAAGTATTTTCGGAACGCCGTCAACAAGCGCAAGCATAATTGCACCCACTGTGTCCTGAAGCTGAGTGTATGAAAACAGCTTATTCAAAACGACCTGCGGAATTGCGTCTTTTTTAAGCTCAACGACAATTCTCATACCATTTCTGTCCGATTCGTCTCGCAAATCGTGAATACCGTCAATTCTCTTGTCCTTAACAAGATTGGCAATGCTCTCTAACAGCCTCGACTTGTTTACCATATAAGGTATCTCATGTACGAGAATACAGTTTCTTCCCTTTATTTCTTCTATTGAAGTCTTAGCTCTGAGGATAATTTTTCCCCTACCCGTTGCATAAGCGGCGCGGATTCCCGCCCTGCCCATGATTATTCCGCCTGTCGGGAAATCAGGTCCCTGAATACAGCCCATAAGGTCGTCAAGGGTACAGTCCGGGTTTTCAACAAGAAGACTCAAAGCGTCAACGACTTCACTCAAATTATGAGGAGGTATGTTTGTCGCCATTCCGACAGCGATACCCGTTGAACCGTTTACTAAAAGCTGCGGAAAGCGGCTCGGCAAAACCTGCGGTTCTTTTAATCTGTCGTCATAGTTCGGCATAAACGGTACGGTTTCCTTGTTTATGTCGGTAAGCATATGAACAGACATCTTTGCCATTTTTGCTTCGGTATAACGGTAAGCAGCAGGCGGATCGCCGTCTACAGAACCGAAGTTTCCATGACCGTCAACCAACGGATAACGCAAAGAGAAATTTTGCGCCATACGCACAAGCGCGTCGTAGACAGACGCGTCTCCGTGTGGATGGTACCTACCTAAAACCGCTCCGACTGTATCGGCACATTTTCTGTAAGCCTTATCGGGAGTTATTCCGTTTTCGTGCAAGGTGTATAAAATTCTCCTGTGAACCGGCTTTAATCCGTCGCGGACATCAGGCAGTGCACGGGAAACAATAACCGCCATAGAATACTGAATAAACGAGCTTTTCATTTCCTTTTCAATATCCCTGACGATCAGTTTATTATCGAAGTTACCGTTATCTATAAAAGCCTTATCTTGTGTTTCGCTCTCTGACACAATATCACTCTCTTTTCATATTTTTATCCGTTTGTTTTTATTTCCTCTTTTTCAAAATCATCGCCCAGCTTTAAATCAAATACATATGAAAGCTGTTTTATTTCACTTTCAGTCATACATCTTTTTGGCAGAACGTAAATTGATTCTTTTTTCAAAAATATAACAAACATATTTTCTTTTTCCAAAACCGATAGTCCGGTATCGCTAAAATCAACTACTTTCGGCGGAATTTTAACAGGCTCTTCTCCTTCTTTTATAGCCTCGTCTATTTCCTCCTGAGGAATAACCGTTTCGATTGAGAATTTGTTTTCGTAAAGCTTAAAAATATACCTGTCGTCCTCAAGCGGCTTTAAAGACTGCATAAGCGTTTTTCTTATCTTTATCGGGTTGTACCAAACGATAAAAATTACCGCCAGACATACCACAAAACAAAGCCAAGAAGCAAAATTGTCCGGCGCATTTATTATTTGATAAATAAACAAAAGCGCCAAAATTCCAAAAGCAACTGTTTTTAATATGTTGGATTTTAAAATATACTTTTTCTGAAAAGTAATAAACGCCTCTTCTTCCTCGGTGTTTTTTATATTATAAGCTACCGAAAGATTTGGGTTTACCTCCTCAAACGACTCATTAATTTCTTCAACCGTTTGCTTGCTCAGCTCATTAAGCTGTTTATCAAGCGTTGATTTTTCTGTGTTATTTTCTTTGCTCATACTAAATTAATACCCCTCAAGGAGTATTCCTCCCTCAAAATTTTTTACACGATTAAACATTCAACTGTTTAAAATTAAGATATTTTATCCTCCCTTTTAAATGTCAAGATTTTCAGCATACTTTGCATTCTTTTCAATGAAATCCTTTCTCGGAGCAACCTTATCTCCCATCAAAATTGTAAATATCTCATCTGCTTTCTGAGCGTCCTCAAGCGTAATTTTAATCATAGTTCTTCTTTCGGGATCCATAGTAGTTTCCCAAAGCTGCTCCGGGTCCATCTCGCCCAGACCTTTATATCTCTGAACCTCAACCTTTAAATCGTTTTCGCCTGCAAGCTCTTTTATATATTCATCTCTTTCCTCGTCAGAAAATGCATACCTTACCTGTTTTCCTCTGAAAACCTTAAACAGCGGCGGCTGTGCAATATAAACGTGACCTTGTATAACCAGCTCCTTCATAAACCTGAAGAAGAATGTCAAAAGAAGCGTTCTGATATGGCTTCCGTCAACATCGGCGTCCGCCATAATTATTATCTTTCCGTAGCGAAGTCTTGTTATATCAAAATCCTCACCTATACTTGTACCAAGCGCTGTAACAACAGGCATCAGCTTTTCATTTCCGTAAACCTTATCTATTCTTGCCTTTTCGACATTGAGCATCTTTCCCCACAAAGGCAAAATAGCCTGAAATCTTCTGTCTCTGCCCTCTTTAGCAGAACCGCCCGCAGAATCTCCCTCGACAATATAAATCTCAGTTCCCTCTGCGCCCTTTTCAGAACAATCGGCGAGCTTGCCCGGAAGCTGTGCAGATTCAAGCGCCGACTTTCTTCTTGTTAAGTCTCTTGCCTTTTTAGCAGCCTCTCTAGCCCTTTGAGCAGCCGTAGCCTTTTCAAAAATAGCCTTAGCAACAGTCGGGTTTTCCTCAAGGTAATTCATCAGCTTTTCGGTTACTATCTTATCAACTAACGGTCTTACCTCAGGATTTCCCAGTCTGCCCTTTGTCTGACCCTCAAACTCGCAGTTTGTCAGCTTAACCGATACAATAGCCGTTATTCCCTCTCTAACATCGTCTCCGAGAAGCTTTTCGCCGTCTTTAAGAAGATTAAACTTCTTTCCATAGTCGTTAATAACTCTGGTAAGAGCGTTTTTAAAACCCGTTTCGTGAGTTCCGCCGTCTATTGTGTGAATATTGTTCGCAAAGCTCATAACAAATTCGTTATAGCTGTCGTTATACTGCAATGCCACCTCTGCATAGCTGTCTCCTGCCGAGCCGTTTATATAAATAACATCGGGTATTATAGCGTCAAGACCTCTTACTCTGTGAATATGAGTTACAAACTCTCTTATTCCGCCCTCGTAATGCAGAGTTTCCTCTTTTATATCGTTTTCATCTCTGACGTCACTAAAAATGATTTTAACTCCTGCATTTAAAAAAGCCTGCTCACGAAGTCTTTTTAACAGAATTTCATAATCGTAAACCGTTTCGGAAAAAATCTCAGGGTCAGCCTTGAACATAACGGTTGTACCCGTTTTATCTGTTTTTCCTATAACCTTTAGTTCCTCGTCATAGTGACCTCTGTCAAATCGTTGAAAATGAATATTTTCACCGTCATAAACCGTTAATTCCAACCACTCGGAAAGAGCGTTTACAACCGACGCTCCAACTCCGTGAAGTCCTCCTGCTACCTTATATCCTCCGCCGCCGAATTTACCTCCGGCGTGAAGAATCGTATATACAACAGTAGCAGCAGAAATTCCCTCCTTAGGGTGAATTCCCGTTGGTATTCCACGGCCGTCGTCGGAAACTCTTATTATTTCTTCCGGCAGAATCTCCACCTTTATTTCATTGCAATACCCTGCAAGAGCCTCGTCTATAGAGTTATCAACGATCTCATAAACCAGATGATGCAAGCCCCTCGAACCAGTCGAACCGATATACATTCCCGGTCTTTTTCTTACTGCTTCAAGTCCCTCTAATACCTGTATCTGACTTTCATCATAATTCGTGTTTTCGTCAACCTGAGAAATTTTTTGATTAGATATTTCCTCTCTTATTTCTTCTTTTGTTTCTTTTTCCTTATTATCCAAAATAATCCTCCTTAACTTCGTAAATACACTTCTTCTATATCTTTAAATTTTATTATTTATAAACCGCTTTTTTAACGTAGCTGTTGATATCTGAGAAATATAAACTGTTTCGTTTAAATCTTCATCTAAACAAACAATAAAGCTCTTAGGCATTTCATAAGAAACATTAACAATTCTTTTAGTTTTCTCCGCATTACCTAAAAACTCTTTTGTAAATTTTGATATTGATGACTTTTCAATATCAAAAATTCCGATAAGGTTTTTAGTATTTATTAGAACGTCGTTGCCAAGATGCAAAAACATATTTACCCTTTCTTTTTTCAACAATCTTACTGCTTGTTGTTTATAATCTTACCGCTTTTTATATAAAAGGTCTTGCCCATGTTTTCTTGAAGTTTTATATCCTCACAGCAGGTAATAAAAACCTGCATATCTGAAATTCTCGATAAGACAAAATCCTGCCGTTTAGCGTCAAGCTCTGACAAAACATCGTCAAGTAAAATAATTGGCGCCTCTTTTGTTTCTTCAAACAAAATATAAGCATGAGCTATTTTAAAAACCAGAGCAACCGATCTGCATTGTCCCTGAGAACCAAACTCACGGCAGTTAAGACCGTTTATAAATGATATCAAATCATCTCTCTGAACTCCTATTGTTGTAAATCCGGCTTTTATGTCCTCATGTCTCGAATTTCTTAACTTTAATAAATATTCATCTGCCATTTCGCCTTTATAGTCACTTCTGTTTTCTAAATCTTCAAAAACTGTTGACTTATAAAAAACATCAAGATTTTCTTTTCCATGAGAAATTTCATTATAGAGCTTTTTTGCAAATATATTTAATTTTTTTGTATAAGCATATCTTATAACAGAAATATAAGAACCGAGCCTTGACATCTGTTCATCCCAAACGTCAAGTTCATCAGCCGATGATTTACCTATACCTATATTTTTTAAAAGAACATTTCTCTGGTTTAATATTTCGTCATATTGAAATAAAACTTTTCTGTAAGAATTCTTGATCTGTGAAGCACAAACGTCTATAAATTTTCTCCTGTTTTCAGGAAAACCCTTTGATATAAACAAATCCTCAGGCGTAAAAACAACGCAGCACAGCTTCCCAAACAAATCAGACGAATTTTTAAGAGAAACACCGTTTAATTTAATATGTTTATCTTTTATATTTGGCTTTGCAAGTCTATATTCTATTTTTTGATTTCTAAAGTTGTTTTTAAAAGACACTTCAATTTTAAAACTTTGCTTATCTAAATTTATTAAGTCCTTGTCCTTTGAATTTCTAAAACTCCTCAAACCGCTGCAAAGCCATATTGCTTCAATTAAATTTGTTTTTCCCTGAGCGTTGTCACCGCAAATTACATTTATTCGTTTATCAGCATCAATATTTATAGAAGATAAATTTTTAAATCCATCAATTTTTAAATTAGAAATAAACATAAATTAAATAATTTCAATCTCCACATTTAATTCTTCAATGGTGACAATATCTCCGATCCGTACTTTTTTACCTCGCATAGTACAAACTTCACCGTTAAATTTAACAGCACCGTCTTTGATTATCTCTTTGGCAATACCGCCTGTTTCAACTATGCCGGAGTATTTTAAAAGTGAATCAAGTTTTATAAATTCCGTATTGATTTTAATTTTTTCCCTATCCATTTCAGCTGCTATTCGCCTTTCAGTCTGACAGGCAAAACTAAAAATGTATAATTATCTGAATTTAACGGAACAATTTTCATAGGAAGATTTCCGCCATTCATTTGAAGTTTTACCTTATCGTCTGTAATTGTTTTTAGCGGATCAAGCAAAAACTTGCAGTTAAAACCGATTTCAATCATAGGTCCTGTTATATCAACGCTGATTTCATCGCTTATTTTTCCAATTGAAGTCGAACAAGAAAGATTTAACTGCCCATTATCAAAAATACATCTTACCGGGCTTTTAACTCTCTCATTGATCAAAAGCGACGCTCTTTCCAAGCAGTTAATCATATCCTTTGTATTTACAATGACCTCTGTATTGCAAGTTTTTGGAATAGAGCCTTTATAATTATGAAACTCGCCTTCAATAAGTCTTGAATAAACCAAATAGCCCGATATATCAAAAATTATGTGTTTTTTAGAAATATAAATTATACAGTTTTCATCTTCTTCTTCGTTAAGAAGCTTTATAACCTCTCTCAAGGCATTTGAAGGTACTACAAATTTATAATCATTTGCTATATTAATATTTTCAGTTCTTACAGCAAGTCTATATCCATCAAGAGAGACCATATTGAAAACTCCATCTTGGATTTCAAAAAGCTCTCCTTTTAAAATTGGCTTTGTGTCAACTACAGCTACTGCAAATATCGTCTGTTTTATCATATCTTTTAAAGTACCTTGAGAAATAGCAAACTTCTCTTCGCTGTCAGTCTCGGGAAGTTCAGGATACTCATCGGCAGTCATTGCACTTACTGTATATTCAGTTGCACCGCCTGAAATTTTAACTTGCATATTTGAATTTATTTCAATAAGAATATCATCAGTAGGCATTCTTTTAATAATATCAGAAAGCAATCTTGAATTTACAATAAATTCTCCTATATCCTCAGATTTAACGGAAATCTCTGTTCTAATACCTATTTCCAAATCATAACCTGTCAACTCTAAAATGTTATTTTGAAGTTTCATTTTTATTCCTTCTAACGCAGGAATAGAAGATTTATCCGAAGCTGCTTTTGAAACATTTATAACAGCTTCATACAAGCTTTGTTTATTACATATTAGTTTCATAATAAATTTCTCCTTAAAAAATAAATAATATAAAAAATAAATATAGTAGTAGTAGTAGAGGTTGTTTAAAACTATAAAAACTGTCTCAAACACCGTCTGCTGCTTACTTTATTTATAAACAAGCTTTCAATCAAAATATAATCGTTTAAACACACGTTAATTTTAATCAACATTTATAAACTTCTTTCAACAGTTAAAAACGAAAAACTCGTGTAATTTATATTGAAAATTTAAAATTAAATTGAAATTTAAAAAATCAAAATTTAAAAAGTTGATTTGATTTATGTTATTATATTTAAAAATAAAAAATAATTGGCTTCTTTAGTAATTAAAATCAATAATTTTAATAAAATCTAATTGTTAAAAATAAAGTTGAAAATAAAAACATTTAAATAAGTATATCGTTTATAATTCTTTTAAATTTTTAATAATATCATTTACTGTTTCTTTTAAGTCAGAATTTGTATCAAGCATTTTCTTTACGTCTTTGTAGTTAATTGTCATAGTAGAGTGATCTCTTTTAAGTTCGTCTCCGATTTCTGTATAGCTTAAACCTTTGACTTCTCTAATAACATAGATAGAAATTTTTCTTGCTAATGAAATAGGAGCGTTTCTGCTTGGTGAACGAATATCGTCAGGCGTAACATTAAATGCCGTTGAAACGTCAGCTAAAATTCTGTCAACAGTAATATCGGCAGGCTGGTTTTCAATGAGATTTTCTCTTATGACCTTCTGTGCCATTGCTATTGAAGGCTTTTCATTTGAAAACATTGTAAGAGCTGTTATTTTATTTACCGCACCTTCCAGCTGTCTGATGTTAGTTTTTATTTTTTCTGCTATAACCCTCGAAACAGGATCGGGAATCTCAATATTTAAAAGCTCAGCTTTTCTTTTTATGATCGCCATTCTTGTTTCAAAATCAGGCGGCTGGATATCTGCCTGTACTCCCCTTACAAATCTGCTTTTTATTCTGTCTTCCAACTTTGAGATTTTAGTAGGCGAAATATCTGATGTAAGTACAATTTGTTTTCCGTGATTATAAAGCTCGTTAAAAGTATGGAAAAATTCCTCTTGGGTCTGTTCTTTTTTAGAGAGAAACTGAATATCATCCATTAATAGAAAATCAACGTTTCTGTATTTTTGATGGAAAGACTCGGTATCCCTGTTTGTGATAGAAGTTATAAGCTCGTTTGCAAAGGTTTCACAGGTAACATACATAACATTTTTTTCGGGGTTTTTTCTTTTAACTTCGTGTTCTATGGCTTTAAGCAAGTGAGTTTTTCCAAGACCCGAATCGCCGTAGATAAATAAAGGGTTGAATACGGCTTTATTACCTATGTTTCCTGAATCATTTAATCCTGCAACAGCAGTACAAAACGCATAAGCAAGCTCGTTAGATTTACCTTTGATAAAATTATCAAAGGTAAGGTCGTAAAGACCGTCGTTTAAAGAGCGTTCTAAATGCTTTTCGTTTTCTATAACGTAGTTAAATTGTCTGCTGTCGTCTAGATCCTCCGTTTTGTTTGAAATGCTTACCTCGACTTCAATGCCCAACACTTCAAAAAAAGATTTTTTTATCAAATCATAGTAAAAGTCCATAACGGTTTGCTTTGCAAATTCACTTTGAGCGATTATATATGCAGTTTTATTTTCAAGCCTGTCTGCCTCAAGAGGTTTGATCCATTTATCAAAGCCTATTTGGCTGACATTTGGATCGGCAAGACAGTGTTTTTTAACATCTTCAAAAACATCCGAAAAGGAATCCACTTATAAAACCTCCTCTTTTTATTATTTCAAGGGCTAAAAACCCATTTAAAAATATTAAAGTAATTATAGCATATTTTTTATAAAAATACAAGCAAATTCTTCAGAATTTTTTAATATTACACATATATTATAATAGTATACATATTTAAGAGAGTAAAAATATTAACTTTATGCTGAAAAATAAATTTGTTTGTTTTTATGAGGTATATTTACTATAAAAAATAGTGTTTGTAATTTTAGTAAATACTACATATTGTGGTTTTAAATTTTTTATGAGAATTAATTGTAAAAATATCTTAAACGACTTGACAAGCTAATGGCATTTGTAATATAATATTAATTCGAAAGGCTTAATTTTAAATATTTCAACAGAGTTGTTATATATAATTAATAGCTCGCAGAAGGGAGGATGTAAGGATGAAAAGAACATTTCAGCCAAAAAAGAGACATGCTCAAAAAGAACATGGCTTTAGAAAAAGAATGTCTACAAGAAACGGACGTAAAATTCTATCTCGCAGAAGACAAAAGGGCAGAAAGAAAATAAGCTACTAATTCGTTGACCACTGATACTACTAATTTGAATTAGCCTAGTATTAAAGTGGTCTTTTGTTTTTAGTTTTAATTGCTTTCAAAGAGTATTTTATCTGAGGTTATTTATGCTGTTTACTACAATTATCAAATCTAATAAAGATTTTATGAAGGTATATAAAAAAGGAAGATTTTCAGCGAATAGCCTTATTACCGTTTACTTTTTGCCTAACAGAAGTCCTTATAACAGAATCGGCATAACTACTTCAAAGAAAATAGGAAATGCTGTTCAAAGAAACAGGGCAAGAAGAATTATCAGGGCGGCTTATAGAAATACTGAAAAGTTATTTCCTATAGGTTTTGATATCATATTCGTGGCAAGAACTGATATTTTAAATGCTAAGTCTACAAATATAGAGACTTTTATTAAAAAGAGAGTCTTAAAGGAAATGAATAAGTCTTTTAAGCAAAATAACAAACATAATTTTAAAAACAAGAGATAGCAGGAAAAAAGAAATGAAAAAGATTTCCGATTTTCTCATACTTATTTATCAGAAGTGTATATCTCCGTTAAAGCCTGCCTGCTGCAAGTATTATCCGACCTGCTCGGAATATGCAAGGCGTGCAATCAAAAAACACGGATTATTTAAGGGATTAATTTTAGCAGTATGGCGTCTTTTGAGGTGCAATCCGTGGAGCAAAGGCGGAGTGGACAATGTTCCTGAAAGCTTTTGTATTTATTCGCTTAAAAACGGAAAAGAAAAATAAAGGAGAACAAATTATATGTGGAATATTCCTATAATTACACCATTACTCGGCTATTTGATGAAGCTGTGTTATATAATTTTCAATAATTACGGTTTGGCGCTGATTGTTTTTACGCTCATTATAAAGCTTATAACAGTGCCGTTTCAAATAAAGCAGCAAAAAAACACTGCGAGAATGGCAAAATTCCAGCCGCAGCTTAAAAAGCTTCAGAATAAATATGGAAACAATAAGGAAAAATATCAGGAAGAAATGATGAAGCTATACGCCGAAGAGGGAATAAACCCTATGGGAAGCTGTCTGCCGATGATCATTACTATGGTAATTCTGTTTTCCATTATCGGTGTTGTTTATGCTCCGTTAAAATATGTTTCTAACATAGACGGTAAATCATTTAATCTTACCAGCTCTACAAGCGAAGATATAAGTGAGGCGGAGGCTCTTGTTACCGACACCATAATTATAGCTAACAAAATGGACGGAAAGACCTACAATGAACTTACCGATGCTGAAAAAGAGAAGATATTTAGAGTAAAAACATTAGAAGACGGCGGAAAAATTAACGGAATTAAAATAAAAAGTTCCTCTAGTAATCCTGAAGAATCATTGAAATATGTTGAAACGGTTTTTTCTGAATATTATCCTGACGATAAAAACTTTACGAAGTTTTTGTTGGATAATAAAAAGATATCAAGCCGTCTATATTTAAGACCTCAGCTTTTAATGTTCAAAATATCAGACAACGGCTACGGACAAATGTTTGATGTGGTTGACAAAAAAATCGGCGAGGAATTAAAGCGAGTAGATTATACCTTCTTCGGAATCCCTCTTAGTGAAATGCCAAGCTGGTCGTCGATTTATCTGCTTATCCCGGTAAGCTCGTTTTTATTCCAACTTATTTTGACTTTCATTTCACAGCGTTATCAGAAAAAGAATAACCCAACGGCAAATTCCGCAGGAATGGGTATGAATCTTATTCTTTATATAATGCCTATATTCTCTTTCTATATTGCGTTCAGTTTCCCTGTTGGATTAGGTTTATACTGGACTTTGACGTCTTTTTACTCTCTTATTCAAACAATTGTACTAAACAAGATATATACTCCGGAAAAAGTTGAAGTAATGGCGGAAAAGGACGCTAAGAAAAAGAAGAAGAAAAAAGGCTTCTATCAAAGGGCGTTAGAAATGCAGCAGAGTCAAATGGGCACGTCTGGAACAAAATCGTCAGAGGATGATTCAGACGAGGAGAGAAAGCTAACAAAAGCAGAGAGAAAGCAAGCCGAATTAAAGAGGCTTCAGGAAGCAAGAAAAAGAATGGCTGAAAAATACGGCGACGAATATGAGGAATAATAAAATCTAGTATTAATAAAAAAGGAGAAATAAATTATGACTAAGACATTTACAGCAGCAACAATTGAAGAAGCAAAGGCTCTTGCAGAAGCAGAGTTTGGGGTATCGCAGGATGAGATACAGTTCGTTGTGTTAGAAGAGCCTAAAAAATCACTGTTCGGAAAAGTTAAAGGCGAAGCAAAGATTGAAGCAACCGTTGAGTTAAGCAAGCCGCAGGTGGCTGCAAACTATATTAAAGAAGTATTTTCTAAAATGGGCTATGAAATTACTGTCGACATAAAGGAAGATGAAAACGGAGCCATTTTAGATATTTCCGGAGATAACGTAGAAGAGATCATCGGAAAAAAAGGCGAGGTTTTGGATTCTTTGCAATATCTTTCATCATTGGTATGCAACAGAGTAGACAGGGAGTATTACAGAATTGCAATTGACTGCAACGGTTTCAGAGAAAAGAGAAAGGCTCAGCTTGAGCGTCTTGCGAGAAAAATCGGTAATAATGTAAAGAGAAGCGGAAGATCTGCCGCTCTTGAGCCTATGAACCCTTATGAGAGAAGAATTATACACTCAGTTATTACCGATATAGAAGGTGTTACTTCACATTCAAAGGGTCAAGAACCATACAGAAAGGTAATTATCACTTCAACTGAAAAAAAGAGATTTGACAACAGAGGTCGCAGAAACAATAAACGTTCTAATAACGATAGGGGCTATGATATTGTAAGCTCCTTTGAGAAGGAATACAAAAAGCCAAAGCCGGAGGACGAGATGGGTTCAAGCGGACTTTATACAAAAATTGATTTGTAATTAACATTAAGGGGGCAGACCTCTCTGGGTCTTGTCCCCTATTTTAAATTAGAACTTATTAACGGTTGAATTAATATCAACTTTAAGTGTGCGCTGTTTTGTGTTATAATGTACTTTAAAAGGAGGAACAAAAATGAGTACAATTTGTGCAATATCAACTCCGGTCGCTGTCGGAGGTATTTCTGTTATTAGAATAAGCGGAAACGACGCTGTAAACATTGCTGAAAAGATTTTTGTTCCTTTTTCAAAAAAGCCTGTTTCACAAATGCTCGGTCACACTTGCGCTTATGGTAAAATAGTTTTTAACGGCAGAACTATCGACGACGCTCTGCTGACGGTTTTTCTTGCCCCGAAAAGCTATACAGGTGAAAATGTTGCCGAGATATCCTGCCACGGAGGGATTTTTGTAACAAAAGAGGTGTTAAGAGCTTGCATAGCAAGCGGTGCAGAGCCTGCCGAACCGGGTGAATTTACAAAGCGTGCATTTTTAAACGGAAAGCTTTCTCTAACTCAGGCAGAAGCGGTTATGGACGTTATTTCAGCTGAGGGAAAGCAAGCGTTAAACAGCGCGAATCTCGCACATGAAGGTGTGCTTTTTAAAAAGATAAAAAGCACAACAGACGATTTGGTAAAAATTTTGTCAGAGCTTGCGGCATGGGTCGATTACCCCGAGGAAGACTTGCCGTCTGTTGAAAATGATGTGTTAGCGACATCTCTTAACACTGCCATTTCGCAGTTAAATCTAATACTTTGCGACTATGACAGCGGATTGATTTTCCGAAACGGCGTTGATACAGCAATCGTCGGACGGGCAAATGTAGGCAAATCGTCTTTGATGAATATGCTGCTTGGCTTCGACCGCTCTATTGTGACCGATATTGCAGGAACAACGAGAGATGTTATTGAAGAATCTGCAAGGCTTGGCGGGGTGGTTTTAAAGCTCTCCGACACTGCGGGTATTCGCCAGACTGACGATAAGGTGGAAAGTATGGGCGTTGACTTAGCTAAGAAAAAGCTGGAGAATGCAAGACTTGTAATTGCCGTTTTTGACGCAAGCGAGGAATTAACTCACGAGGACAAAAGACTTTTAGATGAAATCAAAGACAAGCAGTGCGTAATCGTTTTAAATAAAACCGACTTACAGGCAAAGATTTCAGAAGATGATTTTGCAGAATATAAAAAGCCTGTAGTTCTCATTTCTGCAAAGGAGCAAAAGGGCAAAAAGGACTTGGAAAATGCGGTTTTGTCGATTCTCAGGCTTGATAATGTAAACTCAGACACCACCGTTTTTGCAAACGAACGGCAAAAAAATTGTGTTGAAAAGGCTAAGAACAGCTTAGAGCTTGCCTTGAACGCTCTTAATCTGGGCGAAACGCTTGACGCTGTAACGGTGACGATTTCAAAGGCGTGTGACTTTCTGCTGGAGCTTACCGGAGAAAAAGCCACAGAGGCTGTAATAGACGAGGTATTCCATAATTTTTGTGTGGGTAAATAACAATTACAGAGGTAGCTTATGTTTTTAGAAGATTATGATATAATAGTTGTCGGCGCTGGTCACGCTGGCTGCGAGGCGGCACTTGCCTCAGCTCGGTTAGGGGCAAAAACTGCGCTTTTTACCCTCACTCTTGACGCTTTGGCTAATATGCCGTGTAACCCGTCAATAGGCGGAACTGCCAAAGGTCATTTGGTCAGAGAAATCGACGCTCTTGGCGGTGAAATGGGAAAGGCTGCGGACGCAACATTTTTACAAAGCCGTATACTCAACAGAGGTCGGGGTCCCGCTGTTCACAGCCTGAGAGTTCAGGCGGACAGGACACGTTATCACGAATATATGAAAAAGGCAGTAGAGAGATGCGAAAATCTCGATTTAAAACAAGGCGAGGTAGTGAAAATACTGTCAGAAAACGGCAAAATAACAGGTATTAAGACGAGAATAGGAAGCGAGTTTTCTGCAAAGGCAGTTATCATTTGCTCAGGAACTTATCTGAAAGGTAAGGTTTTTGTAGGCGAAAGCTCTTATGAAAGCGGTCCTGACGCTGTATCACCTGCTAATCTTTTGTCAGAAAGTCTCTCAGAGCTTGGCGTAACGCTGAGAAGATTTAAAACAGGAACTCCTGCAAGAGTGCACCGTCGTTCTATTGATTTTGACAAGCTCCAAAAGCAGGACGGCGACGAGGAGATAGTGCCGTTTTCATTTGAAAACCACGAAAAGCTTGAAAACAAGGTTTCCTGCTATATTGCTTACACAAATGAAAAAACGCACGAGGTCATAAGAAAAAATATAAAGCGCTCGGCAATGTACGGCGGTCAGATCGAGGGTATCGGACCGAGATACTGCCCTTCTATTGAAGACAAGATAATGCGGTTTTCCGACAAGCCTCGTCATCAGCTTTTCATTGAGCCTATGGGTTTAGATACTGACGAGTATTATTTGCAGGGTATGTCTACGTCGTTGCCGGAGGACGTTCAAATCGAGTTTTTAAGAACAATCGAGGGCTTAGAGCATATTGAAATTATGAGAAACGCCTATGCTATAGAGTACGATTGCTGCGACCCTACCGAGCTGCTCCCCACACTTGAGTTTAAGCAGGTTTCGGGACTATTCGGCGCAGGTCAGTTTAACGGCACGTCAGGCTATGAGGAAGCCGCCGCACAAGGGTTGATCGCAGGAATAAACGCAGTGAGGAAAATATCGGGAAAAGACGGGCTCGTACTTGACAGAGCAAGCTCATATATCGGCACGCTTATTGACGACCTTGTTACAAAGGGCTGTATGGATCCTTATCGAATGCTCACATCAAGAAGCGAATACCGTTTGCTTCTTCGTCAGGATAATGCCGATCAAAGGCTTACGCCAATAGGCTATGAGGTAGGATTGATAAGTAAAGAACGCTATGACCGGCTGTTAGAAAAGGTTTCACAAATAGAAACAGAAATCAAACGTCTTTGGAGGGTAAACATCTCTCCGAAAGACGCAAATAAATATCTTGAAAAATGCGGTACAGAGCCTTTGCAGACAGGTGCAAAGCTAGCCCAGATAATAAGACGTCCCCAATGCTCGTATGAAGGTACGGCTTTCTTAGACAAAGAGCGTCCCTCATTGTCTAAAGAGGTAAGAGAACAAGTAGATCTGTCCATTAAATATGAGGGTTATATTAAAATTCAGCTTGAGCAGGTAGAACAGATGAGAAAGCTAGAAAAAAAGACTTTGCCCGATAATGTCGACTACTCCCAGATTCGCGGTCTTAGACTTGAAGCTAGCGAAAAGCTAAATAAGATAAAGCCTCTAAGCGTCGGACAGGCAAGCCGTATATCAGGTGTAAATCCTGCCGATGTTTCGGTGCTTCTTGTGTGGCTGGAGCAAAACCGTAAGAGTGGAAATAACAAAATATAAAATGCTCTAAGAAAGGGCGAAACTATGATAATAGAAAAATCAAAGTTTGATAAGCTGTTTGCAGAAGCAAAGCTAACTGTAACTGATGAACAATTAAAAAGGCTTGATAAGTATGCGGAAATGCTTATTGAATGGAATAAAAAGGTAAATTTGACGGCGATTTTATCGCCTGATGATATTTCTCAAAAACATTTTTTGGACAGCATACTTCCCTTTTCGCATTTTAAGATTAAAAAAGGTGCAAAGCTGATAGACGTTGGCACAGGAGCGGGGTTTCCCTCTTGTCCGCTGAAAATATTAAGAGATGATATTCAAATCACCCTGCTCGACAGCTTAAATAAGCGCATAAAATTTTTAGAGGCTTTGTCGAGTGAGCTTGATTTGAACGCAGAGTGTATTCACGGACGGGCTGAGGATATCGCCCACAACGAAGGTTACAGAGAGATTTACGACATTGCGACGGCAAGGGCAGTTGCTTTTTTGCCTGTGCTGTGTGAATATTGTATGCCGTTTGTTAAGGTAGGCGGATATTTCTTGGCGTTAAAGGGCAAAAACAGCGATGAGGAAATATCTGCGTCACAAAACGCTATTAAAATTCTGGGAGGGGAAATTGACAAGATAGAAGAGTATTCACTTCCTAACGGCGATAAACGAGCGTTAATAGCAATTAAAAAAATATCGCAAACAGCGAGTAAATATCCCAGAAACAAGGGTCAAATGACAAAAAAGCCGCTTTAATTTACTTGAAAAAGCAGATTTGAGACGGCTTTTGTAATTTATTCTCGACGAATACCAGTGGAAATCAAGCATATTCAATGATACAATATTGTTGTGTAGAAACAGAGAGCAAGCGGAAGATAAAAACCGCTTTGGGGAGGACAACAATATGGTTAATTTTGCGACAAAACAGAGAGAAAAAGAAATAAACAAGGTGCTTGAAATAAGCGTTTCGGTAATCAAGCCCAATCCCAGTCAGCCGAGAAAGCATTTTTATTCGGACGAGCTTACAAAGCTTGCAAAAAGTATTTCTCAGGAGGGAATTCTTCAGCCGTTGATTATAAGAATGAACGACGGCGAATACCAGCTTGTTTCGGGTGAACGCAGGCTCAGAGCCGCTAAAATCGCAGGGTTGAAAACAGTTCCGTGCATAATTGTCAATATGACAGAGCGAAACTCGGCGCTAATGGCGCTGGTGGAAAACATTCAGAGGGAGGACCTGTCTTTTTTTGAAGAAGCAGGAGCTATTCAGTCGCTTATCTCGGTTTACGGTATGACGCAGGAGGACGCGGCAATCCGCTTGGGTATAGCGCAGTCTACTGTTGCTAACAAGCTAAGGCTTCTTAAGATCCCCAGCGATGAACAGCAGGTAATTATGGATATGGGTCTGAGCGAAAGGCACGCAAGAGCGTTGCTTAGGCTCAAATCAAAGAGCGACAGAGTGGATGTTCTTGAGCGCATACATAAGTACAAGCTAAATGTCGAGATGACCGAAGCGTACATTTCAAAACTTCTGGAAGGCAGGCAAAAGAAGGAGTCTTATAAAAAGCGTTCTCCTGTTTTAAAGGATGTTAGGCTTTTTGTAAATACAATCAACAAGGCAATAGAAGTTATGCGGTTATCGGGAGTTGAGGCAAATTCAAAAAAAACACAAACGGAGAACGAAATCACCTATACAATAACAATCCCGATAAACGAAAACAATTCTTTTACTTTTTAATTTGTTCCACGTGGAACATAGAAAATTCGACGTGTATTGTTTCACGTGAAACATTTTTAAATTACATCTTGCAAAAACATACAAACATTGATATAATAGTTAAGTCGAGAATCGGCTTAGCTATTTTTATTTATAGAGAATAGGAAATGATAAGCAGTGGGAAAAATAATTGCGGTTTCCAATCAAAAGGGCGGTGTGGGAAAGTCCACTACGGCGGTGAATTTAGCCGCTGCGCTCGGATTGAAAGGAAAGAAAGTTCTTGTTATAGATTTTGACCCTCAGGGGAACACTACAACCAGCTTTGGAATAGAAAAAAGGCGTATAAGAAATACGATCTATGAGGCTGTTATAGGAAACTGTCGTATGGTCGAAGCAATAGTCGCTACCAATTTCAGAGGCGTATCTGTAGTTCCCGCTACTCAGACGCTTTCTGGTGCGGCGGTTGAGTTTTTGGAGTTGGACAGGCGTTCGTTAAGGCTTAAAATGCAGATTTTAACGGTAAAGGACGATTACGATTATATTTTTATTGACTGTCCCCCGACTTTGGATTTGATTACTATTAATGCGCTTGCCGCTTGCGACAGCGTTATTATTCCGATACAGTGCGAATTTTTGTCTCTTGAAGGTCTTGTTGAGCTGACAGAGGCCATAAAAAGGGTTCAAAAGAGCTTTAATCCGAATATAACAATAGACGGAATACTTTTTACTATGTATATGAAAAGGTACAATCTGACGGCTCAGGTTGTTGATGAGGTCAAGGCTCACTTCCCTAAGACGGTTTATAAAACGGTTATTCCGAGAAATGTTGCGCTTTCCGAAGCGCCCAGCTTTGGTCAGCCGATAATGTATTATAATCCGAAATGCAAGGGCGCAAAGGCTTATGAGGAGTTTGCTGATGAGTTTTTGAAGCGTCAGAAAAAGAGGTATAAAAGCTAATATTAATAAAGAATAGCAGATAAGGAGGAAATATGGCGAAAAAAAGGCTTGGAAAGGGCATGGACGCTCTGTTTTTTGAGAGCGATGAGGAAAAGGTTTCGTCCTCCTCGACGGCAAACACGTTAAGAATTTCGGAAATTGAGCCGAACAAATCTCAGCCGAGAACAGAGTTTGACGACGACGCAATATTAAGTCTGGCAGAATCCATTCGTCAGCACGGAGTTTTACAGCCGATTCTTGTAAGACCGTTACCGACAGGCGGTTATCAGATAGTTGCAGGGGAGCGCCGTTGGAGAGCTGCAAGAATGGTCGGATTGAGCGTGGTTCCCGTTTTAATAAAGGAATTGAGCGACTTTGAAACAATGCAGGTCGCTTTGATAGAAAACCTCCAGCGAGAAGATTTGAACCCTATTGAAGAGGCTCAGGGCTATGAGAAGCTGATGAGTAAATACAGTATGACCCAGGAACAGGTCGCAGAGGCTATGGGGAAATCCCGTCCTGCTATTGCAAATTCACTCAGGCTTTTAAAGCTTGATGACGAAACCCAAGAAATGGTAAAAGATGGTGATTTGTCGGCAGGTCACGCAAAGGCGCTGGCAGGAATCGACGATATAAGGCTTAGGCAGGAGCTTGCAAAGAAAACAGTTTTGGACAGGCTTTCGGTAAGACAGCTTGAAAAGATCATCTCAATGGGCGAGAAAAGGTTTAAAAAGTCAAAGACGTCGATTCGATACGAAAACACCTACGCTGCGGAGCTTGAAGCCGCATTGCAGTCGGCATTCGGGCAGAAAACGGAGGTTTTAGCAAGGGCTGACGGAAGCTACACTATTAAAATAAAGGTCAAAAACAAAGACGAGCTGGACGAGTTTGTAAAAAACTGCTCGGCAGGTCTTGAGAAATAAACATCTGGAATTGAGGAGAAAGTATTTATGTTAGACATCAAATTTCTAAGAGAAAACCCTGAGATCGTGAAAGAAAATATAAAAAAGAAGTTTCAGGACGAAAAAATCAAGCTGGTTGACGAGGTTATCGAGCTTGATGAGAAGTACAGAGCGGCGAAAACACGCTGTGATAATTTAAGAAGTCAGAGAAATAAGATAAGCAAGCAAATCGGTGGACTTATGGCAAAGGGCGAAAAGGAAGAAGCCGAGAAGGTAAAGGCTCAGGTTGGAGAGATCAATAACGAGCTTTCAACTTTGGAGGTCAGCGAGGACGAGCTTTCACAACAGATAAGAGAAAGAATGTTGGTTATTCCGAACATTATCGATGCCAGTGTACCTATCGGAAAGGACGACAGCGAAAATGTTGAGGTTGAGAAGTTCGGCGAGCCACTCGTTCCTGATTTTGAAGTTCCTTATCACGTTGATATTATGGAGAAACTAAATGGAATCGATATAGACAGTGCCAGAAAGACTTCGGGCAACGGATTTTACTATCTTTGCGGAGATATTGCGAGACTTCACTCTGCAATACTTTCATACGCAAGGGATTTTATGATAGACAGGGGCTTCACATATTATATTCCTCCATTTATGATAAGAAGCAGTGTTGTTACAGGAGTAATGTCATTTGCTGAAATGGAAGGTATGATGTATAAGATTGAGGGGGAGGACCTTTATCTTATCGGTACCAGCGAGCATTCAATGATAGGAAAGTTCATTGATACTATTCTTAAAGAAGATGAACTTCCTAAGACGCTGACAAGCTATTCGCCGTGTTTTAGAAAAGAGGTCGGCGCTCACGGAATTGAGGAGAGAGGAGTTTACCGTATTCATCAGTTTGAAAAGCAGGAGATGATAGTTGTATGCAAGCCGGAGGAGAGTATGGACTGGTTTGAAAAGCTTTATCATAATACTGTTGACTTTTTCAGAACACTTGATATTCCTGTTAGAACTCTTGAATGCTGTTCGGGAGATTTGGCAGACTTAAAGGTCAAGAGCATTGATGTTGAGGCTTGGAGCCCGCGTCAAAAGAAGTATTTTGAGGTAGGTTCATGCTCGAATTTGGGAGACGCTCAGGCAAGACGTCTCGGGATAAGGGTAAAGGGTGCAGACGGTAACAAGTATTTTGCACATACTCTTAACAACACAGTCGTTGCTCCGCCGAGAATGTTGATAGCATTTCTTGAAAACAATCTTAATGAGGACGGCTCAGTGAGAATTCCTGAGGTTTTGAGAATGTATATGGGAGGAAAAGATTTGATAAAATAGGAATTGAAAGTTTTAAATGTAAGGAATTTTATTCCGTTTGCTGTTGACTTTAGTTGGATAAAGTTATATAATAATTAAGTAATGCTTACAAATTAATTTATATGGAGGGTATTAAAAATGGCAAGAGTATATAATTTCAGTGCCGGTCCTGCTGTACTTCCGGAGGAAGTTTTAAAAGAAGCAGCAGATGAAATGTTAGATTACAGGGGAACAGGAATGTCTGTAATGGAGATGTCTCACCGTTCAAAGGCTTTTGATACTATTATCAAAGAAGCTGAACAGGATCTTCGTGAGCTTATGAATATTCCTGACAATTACAAGGTATTATTTTTACAGGGAGGAGCTTCACAGCAGTTTGCAGCTATCCCTATGAATCTTATGAAGAATAAGGTTGCAGATTATATTATTACAGGTCAGTGGTCAAAGAAGGCTTTTCAGGAAGCAAAGAAATACGGTAATGTAAAGGCTGTAGCTTCATCTGAGGATAAGACATATTCTTATATTCCTGATTGTAGCGACTTGGATATTGACGATGATGCAGATTATGTTTATATCTGCGAGAACAACACGATTTACGGAACAAAGTTTAAAGAGCTTCCTAACACAAAGGGTAAAACTCTTGTAGCAGATGTATCATCATGCTTTTTATCAGAGCCGGTCGACGTAACAAAGTACGGCGTGATTTACGGCGGAGTACAGAAGAACGTAGGTCCTGCCGGAGTTGTTATTGTAATTATCCGTGAGGATCTTATAACAGATACTCCATTAGAGGGAACGCCGACAATGCTTACTTATAAAACTCAGGCAGACGCTGATTCTCTTTACAACACACCTCCTTGTTACGGAATTTACATCTGCGGTAAGGTATTCAAGTGGATAAAGAAAATGGGCGGACTTGAGGCTATGAAGGCTCACAACGAAAAGAAAGCAAAAATTCTTTATGATTTCTTGGATCAAAGCGAATTATTCAAGGGAACTGTTGTAGAAAAAGACCGTTCGCTTATGAATGTTCCTTTTGTAACAGGCGACGCTGATTTAGACGCTAAGTTTGTTGCAGAGGCAAAGGCAGCAGGCTTTGAAAACCTCAAGGGTCACAGAACTGTAGGCGGAATGAGAGCTTCAATTTACAACGCAATGCCTATTGAAGGTGTTGAAAAGCTCGTTGAATTTATGAAGGACTTTGAAGCAAAAAACAAGTAGACATCATATGTTATATTACATAACAAATAATTAAGGGGTTAATAGAAATGTATAATATTAAAACACTGAACAAAATATCTGCCGTAGGGGTAGATAACTTTGATAAGTCGAAATACAATGTTGCTGACGACATTGAAAATCCTGATGCAATAATGGTGCGTTCTGCATCAATGCACGAGATGGAATTCGGAGACAATCTTCTTGCTATTGCAAGAGCAGGAGCAGGAACAAACAATATTCCTGTTGATAAGTGTGTGGAAAACGGAATCTGCGTATTTAACACACCCGGTGCAAACGCAAACGCTGTAAAAGAGCTTGCTGTATGCGGATTGCTCTTGGCTTCAAGAAAAGTGCCTGAGGCTATGGACTGGGCAAAGACATTAAAAGGCAAGGGCGATGAGGTTGAAAAGCTCGTCGAGAAAGGAAAGGGACAGTTTGTAGGCCCTGAGATTTTAGGAAAAACTCTCGGTCTTGTAGGTCTTGGCGCTATCGGAGGAAAGCTGGCTAACATTGCGGTTTCTTTGGGTATGAACGTAATCGGCTACGATCCTTATTTGTCAGTTAGTGCGGCTCTTGACTTGAAACCTCAGGTTAAGGTAACACCTCATCTTGACGAGGTATATGCTAATGCTGATTATCTGTCACTCCACCTCCCGTTTAATTCTGAGACAAAGGGTTCTATAAATGCTGACGCATTTGCAAAGATGAAGGACGGCGTAAGAATTCTCAACTTTGCAAGAGGTCCTCTTGTTGACTATGATGATATTTTGAAAGCTATTTCAAGCGGTAAGGTTGCAAGATATGTTACCGATTTCCCGGGAGATAAGGTTTTGTGCGAGGAAAATGTTGTTTGTATTCCTCACTTGGGAGCTTCAACTCCTGAATCTGAGGACAACTGTGCATATATGGCGGCAGTTGAGCTTATTGATTACATTGAGAACGGAAACATCACAAACTCGGTTAATCTTCCTAATGCTGAGCTTACAAAGACAGGAGACGCTCTTGTTTGCATAATTCACAAGAATATTCCGTCAATTATTTCGCAGATCACCACAAAGGTTTCAGAGAACGGCGGAAATATAGAGAACCTTGTAAACAAATCAAAGAAAGACTGGTCATACACAATGCTTGATGTTACAGGCAAGGTTGACGCTTATGAGTTTAAGGACATTGAGGGAATTACAAAGGTAAGAGTGCTTTAATAGTTGAGAATGAATATTACAGAAAAGACGAGCGAAAAGCTTTTGCTGATCGCCCGTCTTTTTTAATTATAAAAAGGAGTCAACTATCTGGCTCCTTTTGTTTTATATTAAATATTTTACATTATAACTTCCGATTTATAATATTGTTCTTGAAATTTTATTTGTTCCATTATTTCTTCTTTGGTGAAAGTGATATTTTCAGGACAGACCACCCACTTTTCTTCTACATCATCAAACCTATGAATTACCGCAATAATCTTACCAGTGAATTTCTCAACGGGTTCATTTACACCTAAAATGTAAGCGTCCTGTTCCTCACCGTCAGGTGCGATAATTCCATCAATATACCCATAGTTAATTGGATAATACATATCTTTGTGTTCCGGATGGTAGCTCCCAAGAGGTCTGTCAACAGTAACCGTAACGATTTTTCCTATCATAATAGCTCTCCCTGATTTTTATATTTATAAACTTATACCAAACAACTCACACACATTGTTAGTCGTAATATCCAGTACTTCTTGAGGTGTAATTCCTTTAGATTCTGCGACCTTTTTTGCAATCTCACTTATCATTGTTGAGTCGCAGCGGCGTCCCCGATACGGTTCGGGAGCCATATAAGGTGCGTCAGTTTCAAGCAGGAGTTTGTCTATCGGAATTACCTCAAGAGCTTTGTTTGCCCTTTTTGCATTTTTAAAGGTCAGTGCCCCTGTAAAGCTGATATACATTCCTATTGCCAGAACCTCTTTTGCAGTTTCGGCAGAACCCGAAAAGCAATGCACTACACCCTTTGGTTTAAGCTGTTTAAGGATATTCATACCGTCCTCAGTAGCATTACGCAGATGCACAATAACAGGAAGCCCTAACTCATTAGCAAGCAAGACCTGCTGTGTAAAAACTTCAATTTGACGAACCTTGTCGTAATTCTCATAGTGGTAGTCAAGACCTATCTCGCCTATTGCGACGATTTTGTTTCTGCCTTGCTTTCTGTCCTTTTTAACTAGCTCTCGGAGCTTTTTTATATAGTCTCTATCTGCCTTGACAATACAGTTCGGATCAGGGTGAAAACCAACGCTAGTATAGAAATTTTTGAACTTTTCAGACATTTTTAATCCGAAGTCGGCAGATTCAAGGTCGGTAGCGGCGTGGATCATACCGACTACGGTGCTGTTGAGTGCATTTGCAATTACATCTTCGCAGTCAGACTTAAACTTATAGTCATCATAATGACAGTGTGAGTCAAAAATATTATTCAGCATTTTATTTTCCTCTTTATTAGAATTTCTAATATATTCTATCATAAAGATACCGATTTTGCAATAAAAAAGCAACGGACTTATGTCCGTTGCCCAATTAAAATCCTAGTCAGCAAACAAAGGTGTTGACAAATAACGATCTCCCGTATCAGGAAGAAGTGCAACAATAGTTTTTCCCTTGTTTTCGGGGCGCTTTGCCAGCTCGGTTGCTGCCCATACAGCCGCACCTGAGGAAATTCCTACGAGAAAGCCTTCAGCTCTTGCAATTTCTTTACCTGTTTTGAATGCGTCGTCGTTCTCGACTGCTATGATTTCATCGTATACGTCTGTGTCAAGAGTGTCGGGAACAAATCCTGCGCCTATTCCTTGAATTTTATGAGGGCCGCTCTCGCCCTTTGATAGAACAGGAGATGAAGCAGGCTCAACAGCTATAACCTTTATGTTCGGATTTTTAGACTTCAGATACTTACCTGCTCCGCTTATTGTTCCGCCTGTTCCTATACCTGCAACAAAAATATCAACCTTGCCGTTTGTATCCTCCCAAATTTCAGGGCCTGTTGTTGCGAAATGTACAGCAGGGTTGGCAGGGTTTACAAACTGCCCCGGGATAAAGCTGTTCGGTATCTCCTTTGCAAGTTCATCTGCCTTTTCGATTGCACCTTTCATTCCCTTAGAACCGTCGGTTAAAACAAGCTCTGCGCCGAATGCCTTTAAAAGATTTCGTCTTTCAACGCTCATAGTTTCGGGCATTGTGATAATTATTCTGTATCCTTTAGCCGTAGCCACAGATGCCAGACCTATACCCGTGTTTCCGCTTGTTGGTTCAATAATTACCGAGCCTGCCTTTAAAAGACCTTTCTGTTCAGCGTCCTCAATCATTGCTTTCGCAATTCTGTCCTTAACGCTTCCTGCAGGATTGAAGTATTCTAGCTTACCTACGATTTTTGCTTCAAGATTGTTTTTCTTTTCATAGTTTGAAAGCTCCAATAATGGAGTTCCTCCTATTAAATCTGTGATTTTTTTTGCAATAGCCATAATAAATTCTCCTTTTCATAAGTAATTGTTTAGGGTTTTGGTTAATTCCTTAATTCCTATCTGTTTACTATGTAATGTATTATATTCCAAAAAGCTTTAAATGTCAAGTGATTTTAATAACTTTTATTAATTTTATGTAAAGTCACTATGTTTGTATACTATTAAGCAGTATATTTTGTGAAAGTGTTATAATTTTAATAAAATATAAGATTAAATTGTCGTATTAAGCTAATAGCTTTTTATTTTGTTTCTTAAAGGAATAAAAATACAAAACGGCTTAAATTTCTTGACTTATCACGGATAATCATATAAAATAAATAGTAACTATTATGAGAAAATAAGGAGAACACATATGAATAATACAGATAAGTCAATGGAGACAATAGTAAATCTTTGCAAACACAGAGGATTTATCTTTCCGGGAAGTGAAATTTACGGAGGCTTAGCGAACACTTGGGATTATGGTCCTTTGGGAACAAGGCTGAAAAACAACGTCAAGGATACATGGAGAAAAAGATTTATTCAGGAGAGGGCAAACAGCTTTGAAGTCGACGCTGATATACTTATGAATCCGAGAGTTTGGGAGGCAAGCGGACACGTTACGAGCTTTTCTGACCCGCTGCTTGACTGCAAGGAATGTAAAATGCGTCACCGCGCAGACAATCTTATTGACGACTTCGACCCGAACGCTCACGCAGACGGTATGACAAAAGAGGAGATGTTTGATTATATAAAAGAACATTCTATCCCTTGTCCGCATTGCGGAAAACATAACTTTACCGATATTCGTGAATTTAATCTGATGTTCCAGACATTCAGAGGAGTTACAAACGACAGCAAGAGTATAATATACCTGCGTCCGGAGAATGCGCAGGGAGAATATGTGAACTTTCTAAATGTTCAGCGTTCAATGAGGGCAAAGCTGCCGTTTTCTATCGGTCAGATAGGAAAAGCGTTCAGAAACGAGATAACTCCGGGTAACTTCACATTCAGAACTATTGAATTTGAGCAGATGGAGTTCCAGACCTTCTGCAAAGAGGGTGAAGATTCCGACTTGTATGATTATTTCAAGGAATACGGAATGAGCTACTTCAAGGATTTAGGAATTGATGGCGAGCATCTTCGTTTTCACGACCACGAAAAACTTGCGCACTATGCAAAAGCCGCTTGTGACATTGAGTTTTTGTTCCCGTTTGGCTGGGGAGAAATCAACGGAACTCATAACCGTACAAACTTTGACCTCACTCGCCATCAGGAATACAGCGGACAGAAGCAAGAATATCTTGACCCTGAAACAAACGAGAAGTTTATACCATATATTATTGAGTCTACTTACGGTCTTGACCGTACTGTTCTTGCGCTTATCTGCGAGGCTTACGACGAGGAAGTTATAGACGCAGAAAAGAACGACACCAGAGTGGTACTTCATCTCAGCCCTGTTGTTGCGCCTTATAAGGCGGCTGTATTGCCGTTATCTAAAAAGCTGTCTGATAATGCGGCAGAGCTTTGTAACAGGCTTTCTAAGGCGTTTATGGTTGACTTTGACGTTACAGGCTCAATAGGAAAACGTTACCGCAGACAGGACGAAATCGGAACGCCATTCTGTATAACATATGATTTTGACACTCTTGAGGATAACTGTGTAACTGTTCGTGACAGGGATACTATGGAGCAGGTTAGAATTAATATTGACGAGCTGGAGAGTTATATAAGAGAAAAGATAGCGTTTTAAAGTAAAATAGTATATTCAAAGCAGGTATAAATTAAATGCCTGCTTTATTATTTATTAAGATTTATATGTAATGTAACAGACGAATTAGGAAGTTTGTCATTTTATTTTGTTATTTGGCGAGCATTTGTAAAGTTTACAAAATGTTAATGAATAAAGGAGCTAAAATAGTTGAAAAAGATGTCAAAACACGTTACACTTTAATTTAATACTATTAGGACAAAAACAAAGACCAAAGGGAAAAAAGGGTTTAATGTAAAGGAGGATTTTATGCTAGACACCAACATTGACAGCAAATTCGGCAAAGAGGGATTGACCTTTGACGATGTTCTGCTTATTCCTGCCGAAAGCAGTGTAACGCCGAATATGATTAATCTCAAGACGCGCCTTGCAGGTGATATTTACTTAAATACACCTATCATCACCTCTGCAATGGATACTGTAACAGAGTCAAGAATGGCTATTGCCATTGCAAGAGAAGGCGGAATGGGAATTATTCATAAGAATATGACGATAGAACAGCAGGCTGAAGAAGTAGACAAGGTTAAGAGATCAGAAAACGGAGTTATAGTAAATCCGTTCTCACTGACAGCAGACAAACTGGTTTCAGAAGCTGACGAGCTTATGGGAAAATACAAGATCTCAGGAGTGCCGATTGTTGATGAAAAGGGCAAACTGGTCGGAATCTTAACAAACAGAGATTTAAGATTTGTTACGGATTTTGATATTCCTATCAAAGAGGTAATGACTAAGGATAACCTTGTTACCGCACCTGTCGGAACTGATTTGTTTGGTGCAAAACAAATTCTTATGAAGCATAAAATCGAAAAACTTCCTATAATTGACGAAAACGGAATGCTTAAAGGTCTTATTACAATAAAGGATATTGAAAAATCCGTTCAGTATCCAAACTCGGCAAGAGATTCAAGAGGCAGACTTCTCTGCGGTGCGGCTATCGGCGTAACAAAAGACGTTCTCGAAAGAGCAGGCGCGCTTATCGAGGCTCAGGCAGACGTATTGGTTCTTGATTCTGCACACGGACATTCAAAGAACATTATAGATTGCGTTAAAAAGGTTAAGTCGTCTTATCCCGATACGCCTGTTATTGCTGGAAATATTGCAACGGCGGAAGCCGCAAAAGCGCTTATTAAAGCCGGCGCTGACTGTTTAAAGGTCGGAATAGGACCGGGTTCAATATGCACGACCCGTGTTGTAGCAGGTATTGGTGTTCCTCAGATAACAGCGGTTTATGACGCTGCCTGCGTTGCGGCAAAGCATAATATTCCTGTTATCGCAGACGGCGGAATTAAATATTCGGGCGATATTGTTAAGGCTTTGGCGGCAGGAGCTAATGTAGTAATGCTCGGTTCTCTGCTTGCGGGCTGTGAGGAGGCTCCCGGAGATACTGAAATATTCCAAGGACGTCAGTTTAAGGTTTACAGAGGAATGGGAAGTCTGGGCGCAATGGCTTGCGGCTCAAAGGATAGATATTTCCAGGAGGGAAGTAAAAAACTTGTTCCTGAGGGTGTTGAAGGACGTGTTCCTTATAAGGGACCTGTTTCGGACACTGTATTCCAGCTTTGCGGAGGAATCAGATCGGGTATGGGTTATGTAGGCTGCGAGACTATTTCTGAGCTTCACGAAAAAGCAAAATTCGTCAGAATTACAGGTGCAGGACTTAAAGAGAGCCATCCGCACGATATTTATATCACTAAGGAAGCTCCAAACTATTCGGCTCAGATTTAGGTATAAGATTAGATTCATATACTTTAAAATCGGCATAGCGAAAATCAATCGCTATGCCGATTTCTGTGTCTCGATATCAACTAAACTTTAATATTTGCTTTTGACAGTGCTTTGCTTATCACAAAAGAAAATGCCGTTGCACAAACCATTTTCAGCAGATCTACTAATATAAACGGAGTCACGCACAGAAGCAGAGCGTTTTTCACTGTGCTTCCTGTCGATATAACAAACCAAGCAGTGCTGAAAGTATACATAACAACAAGTGATAAAATTATTCCAATACATAATGAAATTACTTTTTTTCTTTTAAATAAAACAGTGGCAAATGAAATTATCAATACCATAAACGGATAAGCAAAGAGAAAACCGCCTGTTGGTCCGATCAGCTTTTGAAATCCGCCCTCGAAGTTTGAGAAAACGGGCACGCCAATTGAGCCAAGCATTATGTAAACAAGAACAGACAAAAAAGCTAAATGAGGCGGAAGCATTGCACCTACAAGAAAAATGCAAAACACTCCCAACGAGATTGGCACAGGTCCGATGGGTATAGATATTGGGGCTAATACGCAGGTTATGGCAGTTAATACTGCGGCGATAGATAGTTCTTTTACAGTGATTTTCATAGTTTTGTTTCCTTTCATAATTAAATATTATTTGCAATCATTAACCTGATTCAGGTTATCAATGTTTATACTGACCTCTCCGCTTGAAAGGTGTTCGACAGTTTTATCATCGTATTCAACAATAAGACGAACATTATCATCAATTCCAATGGCTTTTGCCGTTTTATTTCCGCTTGGCTTTATAACTGTTATATTTTTGCCTATAAGAAAGCAACGCTTTTTATACTCTTCAAGATAGTATTTTGAACTCAGGTTCTCCATCTGTTCTGCAAGCTGATTTAGTATTTCCGCAATAAGCCTGCACCTAACATTGCCCTTGACGTTATCAAGAAAACCGCCGGCAGTGTTTTTTATATCATCAGGAAAGCCGTCATTCGGCTTTGAAATATTTACGCCTATTCCGACAACGGCATATTCCAGCCTGCCCGACTCGGTATCAAGCGAGGACTCTGTTAAAATTCCGCAAACCTTTCTGCCGCCAACGAAAATATCGTTTACCCATTTTATTTTTGCCTTTTTATCGCATAACTTTTCAATAGCTTTTGAAACTGCAACTGCCGCTGAGGTAGTTATCAGCAGAGAATCCTCTATTGTCATTTTTGGTCTGAGCAGAACAGACATATAAATTCCCGTATCGTTTGGAGAATAAAACGATCGTCCAAGACGTCCTTTTCCTGCGGTTTGCTGTTCAGAAATTAAAACGTATCCTTGTTTACCTCCGTTAAGGGCAATTTCTTTTAGTACGGTATTAGTTGATGTAACAGTTTTGCGAATGTCAAGCGTTACTATGTTTTTGGTCTTATCGTTGAGAAATGGCATTATACCTGCTTTTGAAAGGATATTGCTGTTTTCAGACAGCATATACCCTTTGTTAGTTACAGCATTTATTTCATAGCCGTCGTTTCTCAAAGACTTGATCGCTTTCCAGACTGCCCCCCTTGAAACATATAATTTTTCAGCCAAAGCTGTGCCTGAAATGCTCTTGCCTCTATTTAGTTCAAGCTCATTTAAAACCTGTTCTTTAAGCGTCATTTCAATACTCCAATTTCATTTGAATTTTCTGTTGTAATTATGGTATCAGATAGCATTTTGATTGTCAACCATTTTTGGCGAATAAGTCGACAATAGGATTATTATATTCACACAAAATCCCTCACAATCATACGATGATTTGAGAGGGTGAATATAATGCTCGTAATAACCTTATTGGTGCTGGCGGTATGTATTGACAGCTTTGCAACGTCGATAACCTACGGCATAGGAAAAATAAAAATACCGTTTCACTGCACGCTTTTGATAAACATTATCGGAGCGGCAATGCTAGCGGCGTCACTGATGCTGGCTGATTTTATTTCCGACAGAATTTCGATAAATTCGATTAAAATATTAAGCGGCGGACTTTTATTTATAATGGGTGCTGTCAATTTATTTTTTCCGTTTATAAAGAGCATTTTCACACACTGCAAGGGCAAAGAGCTGACGAATTTCGCTCTTGTTAAAAAATCAATACTGCTTGTGATATTTTTAGATGAAACAAAGGCTGATTTAGATAGGTCAAAGAGCTTGTCTGTGAAAGAGGCTTGCTTTTTGGGTGTGGCGTTGTCGGTAGATTCATTGGCGAGCGGATTTTCAGGGGGCTTGGGAATATGTCAAGGCTACTTCATATACGGGGTTTTGTTATGCTTCTTTTTAGGGCTTATAGGAATAAATCTAGGTGCGAGAATAGGTAGGCTTATATCGCTGAGGGTTTCAAACAGGCTTGATTTATCTTTTTTGAGCGGAATTCTATTAATAATACTTGGTTTTACAAAGCTCAAGTAGAAAATTATCTTTTTTTGTGCGTAATAATAGAAATTAGTGCTTGATTATTTTATTCAAATATGTTATCATTATCAAGGTTGGTTTTAAGCTACCAATCAAAAGCACATTGGCATTATAGGGAGTGGTTTTTTGGCTGAGACGATAACAAACTGGTTTACATCTACATTTCCATTCCTGCCAAAAGAAATGATCTTATTCTTCGTTTCTATGATACCTATAGTTGAGCTTCGAGGCGGATTGATCGTCGCACCGCTTTTACACATTTCTATGGGAAAGGCGATATTATTCTGCATAGCAGGAAACATTTTGCCTATTCCGTTTATCCTGCTTTTTATTAAAAAGATACTCGAGCTTATGAAAAGGTGGAAATACACAAGGCGATGCGCTTTATGGCTGGAGGAAAAGCAAAACTCTCCGAAAGCCGACAAAATCAAAGAGGTCGAGTTTTTAGGTCTTTTGCTGTTTGTCGGAATACCTCTTCCGGGAACGGGAGCATGGACAGGCGCTTTGATTGCCGCATTGTTGGGAGTTAAGCTGAAAAAGGCTGTTCCTGCGATACTGCTGGGACTGTTTCTTGCAACGGCGATAATGTGCTTTATAACTTATGGAATACCTTGGGTAGTAAGGTTGTTTTGATTAATTAGGTTAAGACGGGAAACCGTTTTAATATATGTGGACAAGTGTGAATAGCACCCACCTCGGGCTTGGATTTGACCCGTGTAAAAATATCAGATCTATATGCGGATATGGCGGAATTGGCAGACGCGCTAGATTCAGGTTCTAGTCGGGGCAACTCGGTGCAGGTTCAAGTCCTGTTATCCGCACCAGCAGGGGTGACCCCTGCACTCGCTGCCGCCTTTGGTTAATTCGCTAAAGGTGGTAATTTTTATACAACGGCGGGCTAGCACTGAGCTAAAAGGATAATTTTTGACCTCTAAAGATTACGTTGCATCCAGTCTGAGTACTTATTAAGTGCGTTGATTTTTTATATTAATGCTCGCGTTAATGGTTAAATTGTTTTTTTATATTCCTTTTTTATGGCGAGCCGCCGGAGGCAGTCCGCGCACTAAGTTTGTATGTAGATTTTTTTGTTTAGCGTGATTGGAGGAATGAGCATATGGAACACATAATGAAACTAAATCCATCACCGTTTCAAAGAATTCAGAGCGGAAAGAAAACCATTGAATTGCGTTTGAATGACGAAAAAAGAAAGAAAATTCAAATCGGTGACCGCATTCGATTTTTCAATACAGATAATCCGAGTGAAACGCTGGTGGCAGAAGTTATCAATCTTTTTGTTTTTGATTCTTTCGAAGCACTTTACCGTAAGCTTCCGTTATTGGAGTGCGGATACACCGAACAGAATATAAAAACAGCTTCTCCGAAAGATATGGAGGAGTATTATACAAAGGAATTGCAAGAACAATATGGGGTCGTTGGTATTCAAATAAAGTTGATATAAAAAATCACGCACTGAGTTAGTGCGTGATTTTTATAATATATGAAATGTATTAGTTTGTGGTTCTGATTTATAATTTAAAATATGTGTTTTTAAAAATATAAATGTCCCATTAGCAATTGTCTGAAATATACTAGTCCGCAGCCTAGATGCCAAAAATAGAATATCCATTCGATTCCTAAGAGATACCATTTTTTATCTTTCTGCAAAGTGCTTTTAATCATCACAATGGCTGACATTACAAAAGCAAAGAACATACCATGCATATATATCCAAGAAAAATTCATATGCATGCTTCTTCTTCCGGTTTCATAAAGCACCATTACCATAATCAGGCTAATTACTGCTAACTGTAGCGAGAACCTATATGCTTTATTTTCCTTTACCTCTCTGTGATGGATTAAAAATACCACAATAGGAAAAGCCCAGGCCAGACCAATCGCCAGAGGAATATTACCACAATATATTTTCCATGCTGTCAGCCAGCCGAATGCTATGCTGGAGCTTCTATTTGCTGTATTGTTGAACATACCAAAAAATTGGTACAGCAAGTCGCAAAAGGTGGGAATAAAGCAGATTCCGAGAAAAATAGTTGATTTAAAATTTGCAAAACGGCTTCTAATAAGACGGAAAAGCATTATAAGACCTGCTGTGCTTACTAAAAGTAAGGTAAAAGTGGGCTTTGTCATTGTAGCAATCAAAAGCAGTATACTGAAAGCAATTCCCTTTTTCCAGGAAAAATCCTTTTCATAGCTTTTAAGTAAATCAACGAACACAAAGAAACAAATTATCGCAAATGGGCGCACTGCTAAATAAGTTGCATTATGATATGGATTAGGAGTAAATACCCCAAGGTATCTTTCACTAATTCCGGGAAGATTATAATCTAGCACAGAAAACAGCATCGATACTAAGAATAGGGTAATTGCCAAAAAACTTAAAATCACTTTCCAAAAAAGCACAGGACATTTCAAGCGTATAGATTCTTCTGCGTTATTAAACTGTTTGTTGATATAATATTTTATAATTACCACACTTGCACTGTTTAGCAATGTAATTACTGTTACTATTGCCCATTCTGGCGGTAAAAAAAGATTAAAAAAAGCACTTAATCGAAAAAATATGGGATAAGTAAAACTTACATTGTTCTCTATGCCCTGCATTTCTAGCAGATAGCTTCGAGTATCAGAATGATACCATTGAATATTGCCAATTGACTGGTGATAGAATAAATAACTTGTAAAAGCCGTATAGACTAAGAGCAATAAACCAAAAATTATCCAGTCTAATATTGCTATTTGCTTTTTAGTCATCCGTGTTTTTGTTGTTTGCATCTGTTTTGCTCCTTTTTCACTGTTTTACTTAAATATTTGTGCAATTTTGTTTTTATTTGTTATTGCACATAGTAAAAATAATATATTTTGTCAATTTCTATTGTAACATATATATTTTATGTTGTCTATACATATCAATTAATTTTATTTTTATTTTAGTATTTGTCTTAAAAATGAGTTTATTAAATGTTTTTGGATAAAAAATATTGCCATATTTTACTTAAAACTATAAAAAGACCGTCTCATAAGAAACGGTCTTTTCTTTTTTATATAAAAGAATATATTAAAATGCTGTTTTATAAAGCTCAAGAATCGACTCAACTGTGCATGGTCTTGGATTTCCGCCTGTGCAAACGTCTGCAAATGCAGACTCTGCAAGCGCTTGTAAATCCTCTTCCTTAACGCCGATTTCGTGAAGCTTTTCTGGAATGCCAACGTCTTTTGAAAGCTGCTTAACAGCGTCAACTGCGGCTTTTCTGTATTCTTCCTGTGACATCGACTCAGTTCCCTCAACGCCCATTGCTTTTGCAATATCTCTGAACTTCTCGCCGGTGTATTCAGCATTGTATTCCATTACATATGGGAGCAATACAGCGTTTGCAATACCGTGAGGTGTGTCGTAGAAAGCGCCCAGAGGGTGTGCCATTCCGTGAACTACGCCAAGTCCTACGTTTGAGAAGCCCATTCCTGCAACATATTGACCGAGAGCCATATCCTCTCTGCCCTTTGGATCGTTGTCGCAAGCGGCTCTAAGTGAACGCGAAATAATTTCGATTGCTTTTAGGTGCATCATATCGGTAAGCTCCCATGCGGCAAGAGTTGTGTACCCCTCAATTGCGTGGGTAAGAGCGTCCATACCCGTTGAAGCTGTAAGCCCCTTAGGCATTGAGGACATCATATCGCTGTCAACTATCGCTACAACAGGAATGTCGTGCGGGTCGACGCAAACAAACTTTCTCTTCTTTTCGGTGTCTGTGATAACGTAGTTTATCGTTACCTCTGCGGCTGTTCCCGCAGTTGTTGGAACTGCAATAATAGGTACGCAAGGTTTTTTAGTTTCAGCAACGCCCTCAAGAGAAACAACGTCAGAGAACTCTGGGTTGTTTATGATAATTCCAATTCCCTTTGCTGTGTCAATAGGCGAGCCTCCGCCAATTGCGATCAAATAATCTGCACCTGCGTTTTTGAAGGTTTCAACTCCGCTTTTTACAATGTCTACCGTTGGGTTTGCTTTTACCTCGTCAAAGATTTCATAAGCCAGAGAAGCTTTATCAAGTAAATCTGTTACTTTTTTTGCAACATTGAACTTGATAAGGTCCTTGTCTGTTACGATTAGAGCCTTTTTAAAGCCCCTTGCTTTTGCCTCAGTAACTATCTCGGAAATAGCTCCTGCACCGAAATACGAGGTTTCATTTAAAATCATTCTGTTTGCCATAGTTTAAAACTCCTTTATTTTTTGTTATAGCTTAACTACATTTTTATTATAGCCGATATTTGTGACGCTTTCAAGAAAATTAAAGGATAATTTTGCACAAAAAATATACTGAATTTTTGTAAGGCTTAATGGAAATAAAAAAGCAGACACATCTGTGCCTGCTTTAATGCTACCCATTTATATTTTTATAAACTACCTTTTTGCCTATCAGGATTTTTGCATTTTTCACTCCGCTGCCTGTGAGTTGTTCTTTTAACTGGTCAGCTACGGTTTGATTTTTTACTATAAATTGAATTCCGTCTTTTGTGTTTTTAAATGACGCTTTTTCGATAGTTGGTACTTTTTCTATGCCTTCCAGTGTTACTTTTGATAAATTAATGCAGTCTTTAAATGCAAATAAACCAATTTTGTCAAGTTTTTTTGGTAAAACAATTTTATTTAATGATTTGCATTTTTCAAATGCAAAATCACCTATTTTAGTGGTCTTATTATTAATCTTAACCATTTTTAGTTTTTTACATCTGTCAAACGCACCATCAGATATTTTTTTCATTGAAGCAGGCAAATAAACTTTTTCAATACTTTTTACACAATCAAAACCAGTCAGTTCTATATCTTTGGTTCCTTTTGCTACCCTATATACCTTTTTCTTGTTTACCAATCTAATCAGAGTTTTACCGTTCTTTGAATAAATAGCTTCATTTTTCATTTTTATATACGGATTATTTTTATCAATTATTACCTTTACATTCGACATTTCAGAAAAACCGACTAAATCTTTTATTTGTTTTGGAACATATATTTTCTTAAGATTAGAAAACTTAACATCAGAACCAAGATAAAAATTATTAGCACATTTGGGTAAGTATATAGTCTTATAAGAAAGAACTAATTTATTAGGTAATTTAGGTATATTATATCCTCCATCAAAACTTGCCATATCAAGACTTAAAGATATGTCCTCAACTTTATATTTTTTACCTTTAAATTTTATTATTTCAGGTATTTTTAATATATCACCCTTAGTAATTGGATAGAAAGCTTGTACGGAATAAATTTCTTTTCCTTTTTCTTTACCCCATATATCAATGTTATAATAAATTCCGTTAATATTTACATTATAAAATGATTCACTTTCTTTATCATAATGAACTTTATAATAAGGTAATTCATTATATGACATTGAATTTATACAATTAACCGAAAACATAATAATGCTTAACATCAATAATGTTACGACTTTAAAACATTTGATCTTTTTCAATATTACACCCTCTAATGATTAAATTCTAATATTATTTTACCATTAATCATATAGAGAGTAAAGTAAAATTTATGCAAATCAAAGAGTTTTGTAGATTTATATAAAATGTGAATCTTTATTTGTATACTACAACGAATAAAGAAGCGGGCACGCCTGTGTTTATTTTTGTACTATTTACCCACAACCACTCCGTATGGCGGAATAACCACACGGTCTTTAATTTTCTCTCCCGTCAGAGAATTTGTAAACTGCATATCACTTGAAAGGTTTACGACCTCCTCGTGGTCATTGAAATTCTGAAAGAAATAGATATTCCCGCGCTTTCCGACAGTCACGTTTTTCGGTAGCTCAACATCAAGGTTTCTTTCAATGCCTATCCGCTTGCAAATTACAGAATACAGCTCTTTTAAAAAAGTAATATCCGCAAATGAGGCAATATAGAATGCCGAGCCTTTGCCGTACTTGTTTTCAAGCAGTGCAGGCCAGCCGGCATACCAGTCTTTGGTGAATGTACCTAGCACATTTGCGGTTGTTGGGTGAACAAGGTCGCACATAACTGATGTTTTGAATGTTCCCTTAAAGCCCGCTTTTTGTTCGTCAACGACTATTTGATTTTCTTGATGGTCGTACAGAGCATCGAAATCCTCCTGCCAAAGCCCGAACACCTCAGATAATCCTTGACCGGGCAAATCTCCGTTAAAACAGAGGTCAGTTTCATTGACAAGTCCTGTAAAATATGTGCCGACTAATGTTCCGCCGTTATTCACAAAGCCTTTTAAACGGTCAGCAACGCCGTCTTTGAGCATATAAAGCATTGGAGCTATTAGCAAATCGTATTTATCAAAGCTTGCTGTTGAATCTATAACATCGCAGGGTATACCAGCATCCCAGAACGGCGCATAGTGGCAGAGACAAGACTCATTGTACTTCATTCCAATGTTTCTCGGTCCTTTTCCGTCGTCTATCGCCCACTTGTTTTCAGTGTCGAAGATTATTGCGACATTTGGGCTGATGTCAGCGTTATATAGGTCATTATTTAGCTTTTTCAGGTCTTCACCGACCTTTGCCACGTTTTTGAAAACCATAGTGTCGTCTTTTCCTCTATGAGAAATAACCGCACCGTGCCACTTTTCACAAGAGCCGTTTGACTGTCTCCATTGGAAATACTGAACAGTATTAGAGCCGTGAGCCAAAGCCTGCATAGAGGTTAGTTCAAGCAGATTTGGGTGTCGCAGACGTGAAACTCCGCACCAGTTTGCGGTAGACGGAGTGTTTTCCATCATCATAAACGGCTGGTTTTTGTATGAGCGCATAAGGTCGTGATTAAACGCGGTAGACATTGCGTTCCAGTAGTCGTCGCCCTCGTGCCAGCATGGGTAAGAATCCCATGAAATCACGTCGACATCATTTAAAAACTTAGAGTAGTCTATCTCCGTAAACATTGCCATCATATTAATTGTGCAGGGAATATCGGGATTTACAGACTTAACAGCTTTGACTTCCTCACGGTAAAAATCAAGCGTCTGCTCAGTGCAGAATCTGTTCCAGTCTAGGTTAAGACCGTGAAGAACAGACATACCGTTGTCGGCAGGAGCTTCAATTTGCTCCCAGTCTGAATATTTCTGGCTCCAGAAAATTGTATACCAAGCGTCGTTAAGAGCCTCCAAATCGTTATTGTACTTCCTTTTCAGCCATTCTCTAAAAGCCGATTGGCATTTATCGCAGTAGCATTGACCGCTAAGCTCATTAGAAATATGCCACATAATTACGGCAGGGTTGTTTGCATATCTCTCTGCTAAACGGGTATTTATCTCTTTAGTTTTACGTCTGTAAACGGGAGATGTGTAGCAGTGGTTATGTCTTCCGCCGTGAAGATTTTGCACTCTGTTTTTCTCTACCCTTGAGACCTCCGGGTATTTGTGTGTGAGCCATACAGGTCTTGCTCCTGTCGGAGTTGCAAGAATAGTATAGATACCGTTTTCGTAAAGAGTATTTATTACCTTGTCCATCCAGGAAAAATCATATACGCCGTCATTAGGCTCCAGCATTGACCAAGAGAAAACTCCCAAAGTAACGCAGTTAAAGCCAGCCTTTTTCATATACTCGATATCTTTTTCAAAAACACCATCAACCTTCAGCCACTGCTCTGGATTATAGTCAGCCCCGTGAAGAAGCTTAGGGAGCCTCGGAGTTATAACAAATTTGCTGTTCATATTATATTCCTTTCTTTTTTATCCAGCGTTAGTCAAAGCAGAAATCTGCGAGGTTGACTGAGTATCGTCAGCCTCCTTTACATTTAAAATACACCACTTTGCTCCTATTCTGGCTACATATACTTCAAACTTAACATCTTCGCTTGATTTAGAACCCTCAAATTTTACTGTCGTTTTGACGATTTTTCCTTCTTCTATGCTTACGATTTTTCCGTATTGATCTTGATAATCCATTTCCTGCTCTATTATATCGCCTTTATCCATATCTGAGGTTTCATCGATTTTTACTGTGCTTTTAAATCCTTTTCCGAACACGTTTATATAATCGGAATACAAAGTTTCCATAGCCTTGTCCTTATCAAGACCCTGAGATTTTATTCCCTTGTTGTTCTCTCTGGCAAGGTCTGATGAAAAGCAAGCATTGTAGTTATCATAATCCATTTCTGATATTGAGGTAAAATACTGATTTACCAGATCTTCCGGATCGTTTTGAGAAAACACACCTTGATTAAATAAAACAAAGAAAATAATTCCCACAACTGCTATAACAAGAACTAATAGCAGGATTTTCTGATTTCTTTTTTGCTTGACTGTTTTGGTTTTCGGTCTTTTTCCCTGTGCTAAACGCTCTTTTGCAAGACGTTCTTGCTCCTCTGGCGGTAGAAATCTTTCGGGGATTTTTGTTTCATATTTTTTGGTGGCTTTTATCTTTAAATCAGGATCTCCGTATCCGCAGTGCTCGCAGTATTCGCCCGTATACTCTTTACCGCAGCTCTTACAAATTTTAGGCATTTTATATCGTCCTTTCTGCGATTAAATTTAATCAATTTAAAGAAAGTTTAACATAAATTATATGGGTTTTCAAGAGGGTTATTCATTAAAATTGCAAAGAAAAAGGAGATAAGAAAATTCTTATCTCCCTCAATGATTAACTTTTAATTATAGTATATTTTATTATTCTTCACTTTCATTATTATCAATAATACATGAACTTATATGTCTGGCACCATCAGCAGTAGTTATATCGGTAATGTTTACATCTACATTAGCATTCTTGTCTTCTTTAAACGAACCTACATCTCCCTTTAGCAATTTATCAACGTCTTTAAACATACCTTTTTCAATATCGCTTTCACTAAAACCCGAGTATAATCCTCCTCCTTGTAGTGTACCATCAGGATTATATGTTTCTTCAACTATTATTTTTCTGCCTTCCTCATCGACATACGCTTTACATTTAATATTATGCTCTTCGGGGTTGACTTCCTCACCGTTTAAAATAACCCTGATATTGCCGAATAATTTTCCATCCGTAGTGGCATTTACTGTGAAAGTTCCGCATACCAAAGCTGCGATTACTGCCAATACGATTATCAGACCTTTATGTCTGAAGGTTTTTTTCCTTGTCTCTGTCATACATAACATCCTTTCAATAGCTTCTTCAGATGGACAGACCTTTGAAAAAGCGTTCTTATAATACTCTTTATTCATTGTTCCATTCATCTCCTAATAATTGTTTTAGTTGTGTTCGTGCACGGTGAAGTCTTGTTTTGACGGCGGAATCTTTTATTTTCAGTACGTCTGCGATCTCTTTTACGGATAAATCTTCATAGTAAAATAGGTGAATGACTGTGCTCTGCTTTTTCGGAAGGCTCATTACAGCTTTAAACAAATCATAGTCATATTCATTTTCAAATTGATATTTGCTATCGGCATTTTCCAAAGGAACAGAACGCTTCCTGAAGGGTGATTTTATATAATTTTTGCTTTCATTGACGCAAACTCGTGTCAGCCATTTGTCAATATGAGAAGTATCCTCAAACGGTTTTTGGTATTTCCATAGTTTTAGAAAAACATTTTGCAATATATCCTCAGAATCAGTATGATTATGTGTAAACGAAAGTGCAATTAAAAACAGCCGCTGATTATTTCGTTCCACTGCACTTATAAATTCGCACTCTGTCACAATTTCACCGCCCATACTTTGAAAAGCCTTTCACTATAATAACAATTATAAAGGGTAAAAGGTTACATAAATAAAAATATTTTTTGAAAGTTATAAAAATAAAAACCACGCACTTGTTAATGAGTGGATGGGATGCAAATTCCTATAACCCGCCGTTGTATAAAAATTACCGCATTTAGCGAATTTTCCAAAGGCGGCAATGAGTGCAACGTCACATTTGAATTGGAGCAATAACAAAACAATGCGAACGCTTAGAAGAAAAAGTCCGATCCAATTATTAAAGGAAAAGCTGCCAGCTTAAGCAGTCAATTTGCTTTCCTTTTTCATTACGCTACGCTCCATTCTAAAGGAAGGCAAAACATTATATCATATTTTTTTACTTTATTTTTTATTAAAAATGGGTCACATCTATTTACAGCGCAGAAATTTGCAACCTCTTTAAACTAAATATGACTTGTTTGCCGTCTTAAATTGTGTTACAATTATGTATATAAATATGCAAAAAGAGGTATCCTTATGGACGTTTTAAAAACCCTTGCCGAGGAGTTCGGCTTAAGGCAGGAACAAATCAAAAACACAGTCGAGCTTATCGACGACGACAAAACCATTCCGTTTATCGCACGGTACAGAAAGGAAATGACCGGCTCTCTTGACGACCAGATTTTAAGAGAAATTTATGACCGGCTCACTTACCTAAGAAACCTTGAAAAGCGCAAGGAAGAGATACGTTCGTCGATAACCGAGCAGGAAAAGATGACAGATGAGATTGAAGCAGCTATTGAGTCTGCAAAAACTTTGGTAGAGGTCGAGGACATCTACAGACCTTTCAAGCAAAAGAGAAAGACAAGAGCGTCTGTTGCAAGGGCAAAGGGGCTTGAACCGCTTGCTGAAATTCTGCTTGAGCAAAACCCTGATACCGATCCCAAAGCTGAGGCTGAGAAGTTTGTTTCATCGGCTGATGAGATAAGCGAGGCAGGGGATGATAAAAAGGCAAAGGAAAAGCTCGTCTGCGATACTGATGAAGCTTTAAGCGGCGCTATGGATATTATCGCTGAAGATGTTTCCGACAATGCTGTGCTGAGAAAATACATTAGAAATATGTTTATGCAAATGGGTAAAATCACCTCAAAAGCCGCCGATGAGGACGCTGAAAGTGTTTATGAAAACTATTACGATTTCTGCGAATCTGTTTCCAAAATAACAGGTCATCGTATTCTTGCGATCGACAGGGGTGAGAAAGAGGGCTTTTTAAAGGTCAGCGTTTCAATAGCCGACGGCGCAGGAGAAAGAGCGTGCAGAAGTAAGTATGTGATAAACGACAGTGAGTGTGCGGCTTATGTTGGCGAGGCTTGCGACGACAGCTACAAAAGACTTATCTATCCGTCTATTGAGCGTGAAATAAGAGCCGAGCTTACCGAAAACGCTGACGAGGGTGCAATAAAGGTTTTCTCATCAAATCTGAGACAGCTCCTTATGCAGCCGCCTGTTAAAAACAGCGTTACACTGGGTCTTGACCCTGCCTACAGAACCGGCTGCAAAATAGCGGTCGTTGACGATACGGGCAAGGTCTTGGAAACAACTGTAGTGTACCCGACCCCTCCACAGAACAAAACAGAGGAGGCAAAGAAAAAGCTGTCGGCGCTTATCGCAAAGCACAATGTTACCACAATAGCGATCGGTAACGGAACAGCCTCCCGTGAAAGCGAGGCATTTGTCGCAGAGCTTATTAAGGAGATACCTAAAAAGGTTTCGTATATGGTCGTTTCAGAAGCGGGAGCGTCAGTTTATTCTGCGTCAAAGCTAGCGGCAGAAGAGTTCCCTGAATATGACGTCTCTTTAAGAAGCGCAGTCTCGATAGCAAGAAGACTTCAGGACCCGTTAGCCGAGCTTGTTAAAATCGACCCTAAGGCGATAGGAGTAGGGCAGTATCAGCACGATATGCCTCCAAAGAGAATGAGCGAGGCTTTAGGCGGTGTTGTTGAGGACTGCGTAAACTCTGTTGGAGTTGATTTGAACACAGCATCGCAGTCACTGTTGTCGTATATTTCCGGAGTAAATTATTCAATAGCTAAGAATATAGTAAAATATCGTGAGGAGAACGGCGCATTCAAATCACGCAAAGAGCTTTTAAAGGTCTCAAAGCTTGGAGCGAAAGCCTATGAGCAGTGTGCAGGCTTTTTGCGTGTCGCAGACGGTGAAAACCCTCTCGACAACACCTCCGTCCACCCCGAAAGCTACGACGCTACCAAAGCGCTTTTGGAAAAATGCGGTTTTGATTTGTTCGATTTCAAGCCGAGCAATATAGAAAGCGTAAATGATAAGATAAACGAGATGGGTATTGATAACCTGTCAAGCGAAATAGGCATAGGTATTCCTACTCTTGAAGACATAGTTTCAGAGCTCGGCAAGCCGGGCAGAGACCCTCGTGATGAGCTTCCCGCACCGCTTATGAGAAGCGGAGACGTTATGGAGCTTAAAGACTTAAAAGAGGGTATGGAGCTTGTCGGAACGGTCAGAAATGTTATCGACTTCGGCGTGTTCGTTGACATAGGCGTTCACGAGGACGGTCTTGTTCATATTTCTCAAATATGTAATAAGTATATCAAGCACCCGCTTGAGGTAGTCAAGGTAGGTGAAATCGTAAAGGTTAGAGTTCTTTCGGTCGATGAAAAGAAAAGGAGAATTTCACTTACTATGAAAGGGCTGAATTAAAAAAGCAAGGTAACTTTGTTACTATTCATTAAAGAGGATCCTTACGGATCCTCTTTTTTCATACAAAAAGGCGCTGCCGAAAACGGCAACGCCTTTTAGAAAGAATTCGATAATATATTAAATTACTCTGCTTCCTTCAGCTTTGCAAAGCATTCGCTGCAATATACAGGACGATCCTCACTTGGCTGGAAAGGAATCTTAGCTTCTCCGCCGCATGCTGCGCATGTTGCGGTAAACATTTCTCTTCCTTCTCTTGCAGCTTTCTTTCTTGCATCTCTGCAAGGTTTGCATCTTTGAGGTTCATTCTCAAAGCCCTTTTCTGCATAGAATTCCTGCTCGCCTGCTGTGAATACGAACTCTTCTCCGCATTCTTTGCAAACTAATGTTTTGTCTTCAAACATGATTTTTACCTCGCTTACGCTAAAATTTGTGTGCCTTGTCGGACTTGCACCGACACCTTTGTATATGATTTGCAAGCATAAACAACGCTCTGATATTAAGCTATTCGGCCATATAAAATGAACACAAGGTTCAATATTTATCATTTTTTATAACTGATTTCAACTTTTTTCTAACCCTTTGCATAGCGTTGCCTACTGCCTTTTGCGAAAGCGAAAGTTCTTCCGCTATTTGACGGTACGTCTTTTCCTCAAGGTACAGATTAAAAACAGTCTGCTCCAATTCAGTGAGCGAACAGGATATTCGTGAAATAATTTCCCTGTATTTCTCTTGTTCAAGAATAATACTTTCAGGGCTTTCAAATCCGTTAGTTTCACTTGCCGAATCGGAAATCGCTTCCACATCGTCGCTCAAAGACTCATTGAAACTTATCTTATTCATTTTAGAAATGCTTGAAAGCATTCTATTGGTAATACAAGTATTGGCATAGGTTGAAAACTTTATCCCTTTCGACTTATCAAAGGTTTGAATTGCCTTGATAAACCCAACAAGTCCCTCCTGAGAGAGGTCGGCGACCTCGTCAGGAGTTTGACCGTATGCCTTTGCCTTATATTCAATTATAAATACATATCTGAGTACAAGTTCAGAAACAGCGTTTTTATCGGTCTTTGAAAGGCTTGCAAGCCTTTCGTCATCTAGCTTTGTATAATCAAGTTTTTTAGCGTCTCCCACGCCGACCGCCACCGTTACTGTTGTACTTACTTAAACATATAATAACATTATTTTTACTAATTGTCAAGTATATTTTAAAAAATAATTTACAAATAATTAAAACAATTTCACATAAGCACTATGCATACTGATATTTACAAAGAACAAAATTCCTTTCGTCCGTTCTGAAAAATATCGCAGCCGTAAATATCGTCTGCAACTACAAGAGGAAAATCCTCAACATAGAGCTTTTTTACCGATTCGCAGCCAAGATCGTCAAAAGCCACGACTTCGCAGGATTTTATACAATTGCAAGCAAGTGCTCCGGCTCCGCCTATTGAGCAGAGATATATAGCCTTGTTTCTTACAATAGCGTTTCTTACCTCTTTGTTCCGCTCGCCTTTACCTATCATTCCGCCAAGACCTAAATTTAAAAGGCGAGGTGCAAACCTGTCCATTCTCCCCGATGTTGTAGGTCCGCACGAGCCGATAGGTCTGCCCTCAGGCGCAGGCGTAGGACCAGCATAATATATAACTGCTCCCTCGATAGGTATGGGAAGCTCTTTACCTTCGTCAAGAAGTTTATCAAACCTTTTATGTGCAGCGTCACGAGCCGTATATACCGTTCCCGTCAGAAGAATTTTATCTCCGCAGTGAAATTCACCCGAACGGGCTTTGAGCTCGCTTGACCGCACTTTTTTTATCTCTGACATAAATATCTCCGTTTCTTCAAAAATCAAAAACAAAAGCACCTTACAAAGCTGCAAGGTGCATAAAAATCATAAATTACTTGTTTTTAATGATATTGAAAATATCATCGTAGTAATTTGGATTATCAGGAGCCTTAACTCCTGCCTTTGCCATTGCTTCAGAATTAAGTGATGACAAAGCGTCGTCCTTTGGCTTTCTGTCGGCAAAGTCTGTAGCGATAACAGTAACATCAATAGTATCTGTCAAGTCAGGACTGTAATCCGCACCAAATATGATAATAGCGTCAGGATCAACAGCCTGTGTAATGATTTGTGTAAGCTCGTCCATATCAGAGGTAACAATATCCTCAGACATAACAATGTTTACAAGAAGTCTTCTTGCTCCGCTGATTGAAGTTTCAAGAAGCGGACTGGAAATAACCTGCTTAGCAGCCTCCTGAGCCTTATCCTTACCGTTGCCCGAACCGATTGCGATATGAGCAAGACCGGATTCCTTCATAATTGTCGTAACGTCGGCAAAGTCTACGTTCATAAAGCCGTTTCTGATAATCAAGTCAGCTATCGACGTTACACCGGTTTTCAATATATTGTCAGCTAGCGAGAAAGATTCACGCATAGTAAGTCTCTGTTCGCCTGTTAAAAGCTTCTGGTTAGGAATAACGATAAGTGAGTCAACATTAGTTAAAAGCTCATCAATACCTTTTTCAGCCTGCTGCATTTTCTTAGCGCCTTCAAAAGCAAACGGCTTTGTAACAACAGCTACTGTTAATATTCCAAGCTCCTGAGCAATTTCAGCAACTACAGGTGCTGCGCCTGTTCCTGTTCCGCCGCCCATACCGGCTGTGATGAATACCATATTAGCGTCTTTTATAGCGTCTGAGATTTCTTCCTTGCTTTCCTGAGCCGAAGCCTCGCCTACTTCAGGTTTTCCGCCTGCGCCCAGTCCTCTTGTCAGCTTTGAGCCTATCTGAATTTTTTCAGTAGCCTTAGATCTCTGCAAAGCCTGAACGTCTGTATTTACAGCTATGTAATCAACATTGCCTGATAAGCCCTCTTGTGCTATACAATTCAAAGCATTTCCGCCGCCGCCGCCGACGCCGATTACTTTTATCTTAGCACCAAAAACATCCTCTGAGCTAATTGAAAAACTCATTATAAAGTCCTCCTACTTAATTTTTATAGCATATTAATTCATATTCACATACTACTATACGTTAGTATTCTAACATATTTTATCCCTCTTGGCAAGTGTTTTTTTAATGTTTTTGCAAAAATCACACGAAAAAACGTATAATTTTGGTATATTATTTCTGTATTGTTAAAATAAACTAGTATTACTTTATTAAAAATGCTTCAATACGCCCCCAAAGACGATTCCACCTTACGTATATATGTATGTCCTCATCCAAGCTAATCGAAATAACTTTATCCTTTTTCTTAATTGACTGATAAAAAATAAATTCATATTTTCCTTCTTCAAGCTGTAAATCAATTGTTTTACCGTCTTCTATTGAAAGATACTCCTTGCCATTAATCGAAATATTAACAGATGGATTTACTAAAAAAGCTTGACTTTCCCTAGTTATTTTAACTGTATGCATATTAGTTTTAGATTTAATATGTGACTCTAACACTAGTCTTTTACCGCATTTATTGCAAAAAATGCTATCATCAGGAACTTGTGCTCCACAATAATTACAAAACATATTCCAACGCCCTTTTCTTGAAAATTGTAAGTTTCTATTACTTAAGACATAGCTTTATCAAAAAATATTTAGCATAATATTTAATTCCCCTGCGACGTTGCTTCAGCCGTTTTCGGTATTGCCGAAAGTCCGCTTGTCGCATTGTGATATATAAGCGTTCCCTGATATGTTGGAGAAAGTTTTTGTATCACAGCCTCAACATACCTTATCTTAAAAGCAAGGTCTACCGAGCTTCCTACCTCTATATCCAGCCTGCCGTCATACGTCATCTTAATGTTTGTCCTGTCACTAATGTCAATCGTGTTCATACTAGTCATTCCGAGCGTGTTTATCTCGCTTAAAATCTGACCTAAAATCGTCGTTTTCATGCTGTCCTTATCCTCATAGGTCTTTCCTAGATCCTTGACCTTTAGATCCATTCCCGATACTGTTACCAAACCGGCTTTTTTATCAAGTACGCCTGTCTCGACAATTCTTCCTGTTGTACTTATTACGCAGAAAGTTCCGTCTTTGTTTTGAATATTAGCCATCGGCACAGCTTGTACAGCAGTAAACTGCAACGTAGACGGCAACTTTCTTTTTATAGTAATGTCCTCAAGATAGGGGAATGAACTCAGAATGTCCGACTTCATCTGGTCGGTATTAATTCTGAACAAATTATCGTTATCTGACAGTCCTGCTATCTGAATTATCTGCTCGTCGGTATAAAGGTCAGTACCTTTAATATCAATCTTTTTAATATTAAAGAAAACAGTCAATGACAAAAAGATAAGCGCCATTATGATAAAAACAACGGCAATGAAATAATAAAGAGACATATTTCTTCTCCGTTTTCTTCTCGACACTACAACCTTTTCGCCATTGATAATTCTGTATTGCTCATCTGATAAATTTGATTTTTCTATGTCCTTCATTTTTTCATCTCCTTTGTTTTAATTCCTGACTACTGCTTTTATTATCCTTTTAAACTCTTTTTATTTTCGCGCCCACCGACGACAGACTTTTTTCGATCATCTCATAACCTCTGTCAATCAGGTGAATATCTCTTATTTCTGTCTTTCCCTCAGCGGCAAGAGCCAAGATAACCAGCGACGCTCCGCCCCTTAGATCCGTTGCCCTTACATTCGCTCCGTAAAGACGCTTTACGCCGTCTATAATAGCGACTTTGCCCTCCGTCTTTATCTTAGCGCCCATTCTTACAAGCTCGTCGACCTGACGGTATCTGTTCTCGAAAATGTTTTCAACTATAACGCTTGTTCCGTTCGCCTTGCAAAGAGCCGCCATAGTCGTCGCCTGAGCGTCGGTAGGGAAGCCCGGATACGGCATTGTTCTTATAGTTTTGACCGCTTTTAGTCCGTGTCTTGCATTGATATAAACATTGTCGTTATAGGTGTATACTGAGCAGCCCATCTGCTCAAAGACAGGAATAACCGCTTCTATATCGCTTGTTCTGACTTTTGTGATGTTCAGCTCTCCGCCTGTTATCGCCGCAGCGGACATATAAGTTGCTGTTACGATTCTGTCGGGCATAACTGAATACTCACAGCCGTGAAGCTCCTTAACTCCCTCTATGACTATCGTGCTTTCTCCTGCATTTGCAATTCTTGCACCGCAGCAGTTTAAAAAGTTTGCCAAATCGGTAATTTCAGGCTCACGGGCAGCGTTATGTATAACGGTAGTTCCCTTAGCGGTCGTCGCCGCTAATATCACGTTCTCAGTTGCTCCGACCGACGGAAAGGAAAATGTTATATTTGTGCCGACCAGACCGCTTGGTACAGAGCAGTCTAAAACGCCGTGCTCCTCGTTTATCTGAACACCCATTTTCTTAAGCGCTGAAATATGCATATCTATCGGACGCGGTCCAAGCTCGCACCCTCCGGGAAAGGAAAGTTTGCACTTTCCGAGCCTTCCTAAAATAGCCCCCAGAAAAACAATAGATGAACGCATCTCCCTCATCAAATCGTCAGGAACATCAAAATGAAGAAGTCCGTCTGTATTTACCAGTACGCTGTCCGCTTCACGTTTACATTCACATCCCAAGCAGGATAATATTCTGCACGCCGCAAAGACATCGCTCAGTCTGGGGCAGTTATGTAACGCTGTTTCACCTTTTGCTAAAACACAGCCTGCAAGCAAGGGCAAAGCCGCATTTTTCGCTCCATGACAAACAAGCTCGCCTGTAAGTTTATTTTCGCCCTCAATAACCAGCCTTTGCATAAAGCTTCTCTCCTTTTCTAACTAATTCGCTTAACTCATATTATGCAAACGTCTGAAAGAGAGTTACTCTTTTGCCCTATGCTGATTTATTGAATAAAAAACTGCCGATTACTGATCATTGTCCGAATTAATTATTACTCCTGCGATTAGAGGGGATAAAACCCCGTACACTCGCTCAGGAGTATCTTTTATATAAAGCCTTTTAGCGTTTTCAGACAAAGCCTCCAGCTTTTCCTTATTGTTGTAAAGCTCGTTTACCTTAGCTTTAAGCCAGCTTGCAGAAAAGTCCTTCTGCTCAATGCAGATACCTGCTCCTGCCTTATCGAGAACCATTCCGTTGTAATACTGATGATTCTCAGCTACATTCGGCGACGGAATTAGTATCGAGCCTCTGCCTATAGCCTCAAGCTCGGTGAGCGAGTTTGCTCCGCAGCGGCTGATAACAAGGTCTGCTGCCGCCATACAAACCGGCATATCTACATACTCAGAAAGCCTTATCCTTTTATCATTCAAGTCAATGCCGTTTGACTTAAGTTTGTCGGGGTAATCCTTATACCCCTTATACTTTCCGTAAGAATGTATGTGATTGATTTTTATGTTGTTTTCCTGGTACCACTTGAAAAGCTCGGCGACCGCCTCGTTTATCACTCTTGCGCCGAGACTTCCTCCTGTGGATAGAATGCAAATCTCGTCCTGCGGCAGACCTAACTTTTCTCTTGCCTGCTGTTTTGAAATCCCCTTAAAGCCCTTTCTCACAGGAAGTCCTGTTACAGTACATTTTACACTGCTGTCTAAATACTTTTCAGTCTCCTTAACAGTAAGCATAACCTTGTCAACGTATTTAGACAGTATTTTAGTAGTAATGCCCGGAAAGGCATTGGCTTCGAGAATGGCAGTTTTAATGCCCATTTTAGCCGCAGTTCTCACAATAGGTCCTGACACATATCCGCCTGTGCCTATTACAATATCGGGGTCGAACTCCTTTATTATCTGCTTTGAGCGATGCCCCGACATAGCCAGATAACTGACAGCCTTTATATTCCTTTTGATGTTTTCAAAACTTATCTTTCTCTGAAAGCCCTTTATCTTAATTGGCTTGAAGTCATAACCCTCTTTGGGAATAATTGACGCTTCCAAACCGTCGGGAGTTCCTGCAAAGCAAAACTGCGTATCAGGGTGCTTTTCTTTTATTATCTCGGCGATAGCCAAAGCAGGATTAATATGTCCTGCCGTTCCTCCACCTGCCAGTAATATTCTAAGCATAAATTTTCCTCCAAAGTAAGCCTTTATTCCATAGTTTTGGACTGCCGCGAAACGGACAGCACCATTCCCATCTCAATAAGTTGTATCATCAGCGCAGTTCCTCCGTAGCTGAAAAACGGAAGGGAAATTCCCGTATTAGGGAAAGAATTCGTAGCAACAGCAATATTCAAAAGAGCCTGTAATCCTATTTGAATAGTCACGCCTGCCGATAAGATCATTCCGAATTTATCGGGAGAATTAGCGGCGATATAAAATCCTCTGAACACAAACAGCGCGAACAAAAGCATAACAATTATTGCGCCTATCAAGCCAAGCTCCTCGCATATAATTGAGAACACAAAGTCGTTCTGCGATTCAGACAAGTACAAAAACTTCTGCTTAGACTCGCCAAAGCCAAGACCAAACACTCCGCCTGAACCGATAGCCAGTAAAGACTGCCACGTCTGATATGTAGAGCCTCTGATGTCTGACGACGGATCTCTCCACGACTGTATACGGTCTGAAATATATCCTAAATTACCTTCAGTTATCGATTTTAAAAGCAAGAATAAAATACCTGCTCCTGCGCAGACGCCGACAAACGCCCAGAAATTTTTTCTGGGAACTCCGCCGACAAACATAAGCGAAAGTCCTATCATTCCCACTATCATAACGCCCGACATATGTCTTTGCAGAACCAGAACCATTGCGCAAAGAGCCATAACAATAGCAAACGGAACAATTCCGTACGTCCATTTCTTTGCAAACTTAGAGTAGTTCATAGAGATTATATATGCAAATATTATTATAATCGCTACCTTTAAAAGCTCCGACGGCTGAAACTCAATACCTATTGTTATCCAGCGCCTTGCTCCGGCAACCTCACGGCCTTTAAACGCCGTTGCTAGATTAAGCAACCAAGTAAATATAAAAAACAGATAGGCGAGCTTTGTATTCTGATACATATGATAATCTAAATGTGTAACAAAATACATTATTGCAATTCCGGCAACAGCGGCTACTATCTGCTTTTTTGCATAGTAGTAACCGTCTCCGTATTCATAAAGACCCCACGCATAGCTTGCAGAAAACATCATAACGATCCCGAGAATCAGCAGGGTAAATACTATTATCAAAAACGGTCTGTCCATATCCGCTTTTATCCATCTTATATTCCATCTTTTTCTGGTTTCCTGAGCAGGCATCTGAGACGGGTCATATCTTCTAACTCTGGTCCTGCGCCCTATCGGACTTCCGGAATTTATCTGCAATGCTATTTCTCCTTTCATAATTTTATTTTAAATCTTCAATTATACTTTCAAATTTCATTCCTCGGCTTGCCTTAAATAAAACTGCGTCGTTTTCTTTAATTACCGACTTGAGATAACGTGAAAGCTCATACTTAGAATCAAATTGCTTTGCATTTTTCTCCTCAAAGCCTTTCTTAACAGCGCCCTTGATATAATACTTCGACATTTCGCCAAAGCAAAGAAGCATATCAATTTTCTCTCCGCAGACAGCTTCTCCTACGCTTAAATGAAGCTCCTTTGAAAGCTTGCCAAGCTCCAGCATATCCCCCAAAACGGCAATTTTTTTGCCTTTTGCATCAATTTGTGAAAGAGTATGAAGCGCTGACTTTGCAGAATCAGGCGATGAATTATAGCAGTCTGCAATTATTTTCGCGCCATTTATAACGCTTATACCCTGACGTATACCGTCGGGAGCAAACTCGCCTATAGCCTTTATCATATCTTTCGGGCTTATGCCGCACTCACGTCCGACACAGAATGCCGCAAGCGCATTTTTCACATTATGCTCGCCCAAACAGTTTATTACCGCCTTATAAGCCGTTCCATCGCTGTTTATAGTAAACTCTATCTTATCGTCTTTTGTTTTGATATCACTTGCATAAACGTCGGCTGATTTGTCTGATACAGAGTAGAATATTTTTTTTCTGCTTGCCCTTACCTGTACGGTCTTTAAAAATTTATCATCCTTTGACAAAATCAGAGGAGCGTTCTCATCTGCGCCGTCTAATATCTCCATTTTGGCTTTAAGGATATTCTCCTGAGAGCCGAGATTTTCTATATGCGAATATCCGATATTTGTTATTACGCAAATATTCGGCTTTGCGGTAAGCGAAAGTCTTGAAATCTCACCGAGATTTGACATTCCCATTTCTATGACCGCTGCTTCGTGTTCATTTGTGAGATTGAACAAAGTCATAGGAAGTCCTATTTCGTTGTTGAAATTCTTGTAGGTTTTCAGCGTCTTGAATTTTTTAGACATAACCAGTGATACAAAATCTTTAGTTGTCGTTTTCCCGACGCTGCCTGTTATACCCACAAGCCTTATATTAAATTTATCTCTGTAATAGCTTGCAATATCTAAAAGCGCCGCCTGAGTTGAGTCTACTATTATACATTCTGCGCCGTCTATAGCACGTTCTGTTATAACAGCGGCAGCGCCAAGCTCCATTGCCTTTTTTGCATAATCGTGTCCGTCAAAGTTCTGCCCTTTAAGCGCAACAAACACAGCGCCCTTTTCTATGGTTCTGGTGTCTGTTGAGATCGACGTTACTTCAATATCGCTGGGATATCCAAAGCTTCCCCTAACTGCTGTCACTATCTCGCTTAACAATAGCTTTTCCATAATGTCTTTACCTTTTTCCTAAATCTATAAAATATCAATAATTAATTCGTTGTTATGTTTTTTAATTAAGTTGTGCCAAAGCCTCGGCTACTACTTCTCTTTCATCAAGATGTATCTTAACTCCTCCGGGAAGTATCTGATAATCCTCGTGTCCTTTTCCTGCAAGAACGATAACGTCGTCCTTTTGAGCGTTTTTAACCGCCCAGTGAATGGCGTCTATTCTGTCAGTTATCGTTACATACTGCGTATAAGTTTCAGGAAGTCCTTTTAGTATATCCTGAATAATTTCAACAGGTTCCTCGTCTCTTGGGTTATCCGAAGTTATAATCAGAAAATCTGCGTGTTCGGCAGCGGCTCTTGCCATAAGCGGACGCTTAGTTTTGTCTCTGTTTCCTCCGCACCCGAACAGACAAACAACTCTGCCTGAAGAACAGCTTTTTATCGCCTCAAGAATATTTTCAAGAGCGTCGGGAGTATGAGCATAATCGCAAATAACGGTGAAGTCTCTGCCTGTAGGTACAACCTCTGCTCTTCCGCGCACACCTGATGTCTTTTCAACAAAGCTGATAATATCCTTTGTGCTGTATCCCAGTAATGTTAAACACCCTATAACTGCAAGAGAATTTGAAACATTAAAATATCCCGGCATATTGAACTTCACCGGTAGAGATTCCTCGCCGCCGCTAAAGATATACTCAACTCCGCTTGCCGAAAGTTTAATTTCATTAGCGTTGAAATCCGCACATTCAGTTGTGGAGAACGAATACTTTTCACACTCTGTTTCATCAAAATATCTTTTTCCGCTTTTATCGTCAATATTAATAAGCGCTTTGTCACACATAGTAAACAGTATCTTTTTAGCTCTGTAATAGTTCTCCATCGTTCCGTGTACGTCAAGATGATCCTGCGTAAGGTTTGTAAACAACGCAATATCAAAGTGCAGCGGTCCTACTCTTTTTTGCTCAAGAGCCTGAGACGAAACCTCCATCACTGCATACTCGCAGTTTTCTTCTACCATCTGAGCCAACAACTCATATAAATCATACGGCTCGGGAGTAGTCCTGTCTGTGTGAAGAATTTTATCTCCTATTTCGTTCTGACAAGTACCTATAAGTCCCACCTTAGCGCCAAGTTCAGTCAGGACCTTTTTAATCACCGTAGTTATTGTCGTTTTGCCGTTTGTTCCGGTAACGCCTATAAGCTTAAGCTTTTTCTCAGGATTTGAAAACCACCTTGCACACAACGCAGGGTAAATTTCTCTGGTATCCTTAACTATAATCTGTTTTTCTAGTCCCAAATCTCTTTGAACGACTACGCAGGAAGCGCCCTTTTCAAGCATCTGTTCAGCAACAGAGTGCCCGTCAAAGGTGTTCCCTCTAATACAGACAAACATTGCTCCTTTTTTGAAATCCTTTCTGTTGTCCGACGTAATATCAGTGATTTCAAAATTATCAAGAGATGTTTCTGCCAGACCCTTAACTAAGTCATAAAGTTTCATTTTTTATTCTCCTTTTAAGTTTATATAACACAACAACATTTAACACAAAATAATATACACGATAAATAAGCCTTTATATTAACCTACTGCGACCCTGCCTGTTCGACCGCAAAGGTCACAGACACTATAGTTCCGACCGGAACTTTTGCTCCCGAAGCATAGCTTTGGTCTGTTCCGGCAACGGCGCCGAATTCATCAATAGCATTACCCTGAGCATTCAGGTTAAGTCCTACGCTTTCGAGCCTGCTTTCAGCTTCACTTACAGTAAGTCCTTTAATGCTCGGAACAGAAACGGTTTCAGCCTTATAGTTATTCTCTGTATACAGATAGATCGTTCCGCCGTGCTGCATTGAACCGCTTGCAGGCGACTGTGCAATAACAGTGCTTCCTTTGCCGACAACCTCACACTTGAGTCCCATACCTTTGATAGTTTTCTTAGCGTCGGACAATTTCGTTTCAAGAACATTTGGAACTGAAACAGCAACCTGCTCCATTTCCTCGTCCGTATATTCGGGGAAGTATCCCAGATATGGCAGCACATCACTTAGAACCTGAACGCAAACCGGTGCTGCAACTAAACTTCCGTAATAATTTCCCCCAGTAGGGTGGTCTACCATAACCAGCATAATAAGCTCCGGATCGTCAGCAGGATAAAAAGCACAGTAAGAAGCTACATATGTGTTACCTGATATATCCTCGTCTATTTTTTGAGATGTTCCCGATTTTCCGCCTATTCGGTATCCCTTTATGTAAGCGTTTGAACCCTGCTCTGTGTTTACGACATTCTCCAAAACCTTTCTCATTGTCTTAGATGTCTTTTCAGAAATAACCTGTCTCTTTTTTACAGGAGTAATGTCTTTCACAAGATTTCCTGATGGGTCGATAATTTTATCTACGACCTGCGGAGTCATAATATACCCGCCGTTTACAACTGCCGAATATGCTGTTATCATCTGAATAGGAGTAACTTTATTTGTCTGCCCGAATGAGCTTGACGCAAGCTCTACTATTCCCAGATTATCCTTTGTGATATGAATGCTTTCCGCCTCAGACGGAAGGTCAATGCCGGTAAGCTCGGTGAATCCATACGCTTTAAAATAGTCGTAGAACTTTGTAGCTCCCAACGCCTGACCAATCTGTATAAACGCAGGGTTGCACGAATGTACCATTGCGGTAGCAAAGTCCTGTGAACCATGACTTGTAAAAGACCAGCAGTGGAACGATCTGTCCTCGACCTGGATTTTGGTATTGCAGGAAAAAGTCTGAGTGAGATTGATAGCGTCCGCGTCGAGAGCGGAAGAACCTGTAACTACCTTAAATACAGAACCAGGGAAATAAAGCTCCGAAATGGCTTTGTTTTTCCATTGAAGCGCCCATGCGTCCGACTGCACCTTTGCGTATTTCTTGCTTTTTTTAGGCAGCTTTGAAAGCGTCTTTAAGGTGTCCTCATCGGTAATATCAGATGGGTTATTAGGGTCGTAGCTGGGGTTTGTAGCCATAGCAAGAACAGCGCCGGTCTTTGGATTCATAACTATTCCGCAGGCTCTGTCTGTAGGCAAGTTTTTAGCAACTGCCTCTTTAAGCGCCTTTTCAAGGTAGTATTGAATGTTCACATCCATATTAAGTACAAGCGAGTCTCCGTCTTGAGCGTCATAATTCTGCTTGTATCTGTATGGGATCTCTGTTCCGTCGGCAGCCTTTGCCGTTACAACTCTGCCGTCCACTCCTGCAAGATAATCGTCATAATACTGCTCCAGACCGTATATTCCATAGCCGTCATAGTGAAGATGTCCTATTACGTTTGATGCAAGCTCGTTCTGCGGATAAAACCTCTTGGTCGTAGGCGTAAGCCCTATAGCGTCAAGACCTATTTCGGTTTTATACGCCGTTATCTTATCTGCAACAGATTTCTCAACATTTTTCTTTATTATCTGATACATATTGTTCTGTTGGCAGAGATTTAAAATCTTCTTCTGACCGATCTCTAAAATCTCAGAGAGCTTGGATGTTATTTCATTCAAATCAGCCTCGGGTTCGTCCTCCGATAAGTAATCTTTCAACATTCTAGGGTCAACATAAACAGTGTAAACAGACGCGCTCCTTGCTAGCGCCTGCATATTGCGGTCGTATATCGAGCCTCGATTCGCCGTAATAACAGTGCTTTGCAGCTGCTGAGATGAGGCAAGCTCTTGATATTTTTTTGATTCTTTAACTGATATGTGAAACATATTTATAAGTATCCAAATCATAAAAACAAGTATTCCGAGGGCGATCCAGATATTAAGCCTTCGTTTCATAAGTCCAGTAGGTCTTTCGTCCATATTTAACCTCCCTTATCAGCAGTTACTTATAGGTACAAAAAGTTTATATTAAATATAATGCCTGTTCAACTTATTCTTAGACATACATAAATCTTTGTTATTCTTTATATTTTGTCTGTTTTTTTATTATCCCTTATAAGTATAAAAAAGCTAAGTTTAAAACTTCCGCCAAGAAGTATAAGCTTAACTTTTTACTAATAATATCCTATTCATCATGCCCCAAAGTATTCCAAAACACTTTTAAACCATTTCTTAATAGACACAAAAATATTATCATTTTCGGTTTCAACAACCTCAGCCACGCTGTCGTTCTCCACCTCGACATACTCTATCTGAGATTTATCCAGCTTTTGAAGTCCTAAATTTTTCTCCGCATACTCCTCAACCTGAGTAAGTCCTGTTCGTGATTCAAGTTCCGACTCTAAACTCAGATTTTCGTCCTGAAGTTTTGCAAGTTCCTCCGTCAGACTGGATTGTTCCGAATAAATTTCACTAAGCTCCACCTGTCCGAAAACAAACGAGCATAGCAACGCTAAACCTATAAACCCTGAGATGGTGATTTTTATGGCAAAAGCTGCTTTGGGCTGAATCTTCAGATTTCGCTTGTGTTTTATTTTAGGCTTCGGCAAATTCGCTTCGTCTGAGTCATAAGCCGCATAATCATAAGCAAGATTGTTGACCTTTGCCATCTTGTTCTGCACCTCGTTCTTTGGCGTATTTGTTCTCTCTTTCTTTTGTTCTCAGTTCTTTTACTTTGTCGCCTTAGAGCTTATTATGTTTTTCATTAAAGCCCTATTTTCATTTTGCGTCTCTTTCTTTTGTCTAAAATAGCTTTTTTATTTGTCGCTATTTTCGTTTTGCCGTACCTGTCTTTTTACCTAACAGTCCTTTTATTCTGTTGCTTCTCCAAAGCCCTAACATACGCATTGTCTATATCTTTTCTATAATGCGAAGCTTGGCGCTTCGGCTTCTGTTATTAACCTCAAGCTCGTCCTGTGAAGCCAAAATAGGCTTTCTGTTCACAAGCCTGCCTTTCGGTTTTCTTCCGCATACGCACTGCGGAAAATCAGGCGGACATATACAGCCTTTGCAAAAGCTCGCAAACCTTTGCTTAACAAGCCTGTCCTCAAGCGAATGAAATGAAATAACACAAAGCCTTCCTCCGCTGTTTAGAACGTCAAATGCCTTGTCCAGCGCAACGCTTAAATGCTCAAGCTCCGAGTTTACCTCAATTCTTATCGCCTGAAAGGTTTTTTTGCAAGGGTTTTTCTCCCGCCTTACCCTCTGAGGAACCGACGCTTTTATTATCTCTGCCAGTTCCAGAGTTGTTTCAATTGGTTTTGTTTCTCTTGTTCTTACAATAGCTGATGCAATGCTTCTCGAAAACTTTTCCTCGCCGTATTCAAACAAGATCCTTGAAAGCTCCTCATAAGAGTATGTGTTTACCACATCTCTTGCCGATAAGCCCTCACAGCTCATTCTCATATCCAACGGAGCGTCGTTGTGGTACGAAAATCCTCGCTCAGCTTTATCTAATTGGTGCGACGAAACCCCTAGATCCAAAAGAACTCCGTCGGCTTTATCTATTGAAAGGCTTTTTACAACCTCATCAATCTCTGAATAGTTTGCTTTTACAACCGCAGCATTATACCCTTTAAGTCTCTCTGACGCAACTTCCACCGCTGTCGGATCTCTGTCAATAGCAATAAGCCTGCCTTTATCTAACCGTTTTGCGATTTCTACAGAATGTCCTGCACCGCCTGCGGTTCCGTCAACATATATGCCGTTTGGTTTTATGCTGAGTCCTTCAATACATTCATTCAGCAATACTGATATGTGTGAAAATTCCACTCAGCCACCATCTCTCATAATTACAGACTAAAAGTCAAGCTCTTCAAGCTCAGATACAAACTTTTCGTCGTCATAGCTTTCGTCAGCCTTTTCCCAAGCCTTTCTGTCCCAAATTTCTGCTCTGGAAGAAACTCCTGCTACAACAACGTCTTTCGTAAGGTTTGCAAGCTCTCTCAAGCTCTGCGGAATAAGTATCCTGCCCTGCTTGTCCGCCTCGACCTCGCTTGCCCATGCCATAAAATGCCTTTGAATACCTTTTCCTTTACCCATAGGCAGAGCGCTTATCTTTTCCGCCATTGCTTCAAAGTCCTCAAGCGAGTAAACAAACAAACAGCCGTCAATTCCTCTGGTAATGATGAACCTTTCGCCGACTACTTCTCTGAGCTTTGTCGGAAAGCTCATTCTTCCCTTTGCGTCCATAGACTGAAAATATGTTCCTTTAAGCATACTTGTCGGCAAACTGTTCACCTCCCCGAAAAATCTCAAGCGACATTTTGTGTTTCAATGATCCATCAAAATTAGCGTCGCGCTTACCCATAGTTGAATTTTTGTTGAAAACTTATTGAAAATCAGCAGTTTTCAACGGTTTCAACAGAGTTTTCAACTTTTAGGGATTGGACACCACTTTTGTACACCATTTGCCACTTAAGGTTATTATACAATAATAAATTAGGAATTGCAACCACATTACAGTAATTTCATTGTTAGATAATCTACCAATTTTTTAATATATTTTTTGTGCAGTATTACTAAACAAGTGAATAATTACTGTATTTTTCGACAAATTTGCATTTATTACGGACGAGCATCAGCCTTTTAAATTTATTATCTCAAATTTTTATTCTACTATTTACACAAAGGACAACAATTTACACACCCAAAAATAATACGATTTGCACATAAGCAGATTTTTTCAAATTTTCAATCAATAAATCCCTTGTTAATTTTACACAACACCTTTAAATTGCATTTGCCTAACCTGTTAAACTTGCACAATTTGCTTTCCCATTAGCAATAAAATTTAAAATTTGCACAGCGTAATTAAAAAGACTAAAATTAAAGTATCAAAACAAAAAGGGTGATCTATATGAACAAAAATTCAAATTTAAAACTGCGTATTATCGTATTTACTGGGCTTTTCGCCGCTCTAGTATGTGTATTGACAATGCTTCACATACCTACAAATAATGGCGGATATATTCATGTTGGAGATTCACTTATCTACCTTTCGAGTATACTGTTACCATTTCCGTGTGGTATGATTGCAGGGGGAATTGGCGGAGGATTATCAGATTTATTGTCAGGCTCTCCTGAATATGTTATTCCTACGTTTGTGATAAAAGTTTTAAACTCCCTTGTTGTATATATTATTGCAAAGCGCAGTCAAAAAATTATAAATGTGCGTTCTGTTATTGCGGCAATACTTTCAGGATTAATAACCGTTTTCGGGTATTACTTTACTGCTGTTATCCTGTGGGGAGGCTTTAAAGCTCAGCTTGGCACCATTCCCGGTAACATCTTTCAGGCTGTGGGAAGTGCGGTGATATTTATAGTTTTGGGTCTTGCGTTTGACTCCGCAAAGCTAAAGGAAAAACTGAGATTTCACAATAAATAATATACATAAAACAAAATTTCACCAGCATAATATATATGTTGGCGAAATGCGGAACAGATATTTTCTTGTCTTTGACTTCTTGTATCTTGCATCTGTAATTGCACCGACATACTATAAATGTTCGGTGTTTTTTATTCCCATCAAGCTCTAACCTCAAAATTCTTGCCTCTTGCTTCTAAAACTCTTGCATCTAGCCGTGACAAATTTCTATAAATATGGTATACTATATAAATAACGACTATTTTCTAGAACGGAGAATGATAATGAGCGGCAAGCGAAAAAGCGGTATTTTAATGCACATATCAAGCCTTCCATCCGAATACGGCATAGGGAAACTCGGCAAAGAGGCTTACTCCTTTGTTGACTTTCTCAAAGAGTGCAAACAAAAATACTGGCAGATACTCCCCCTGTCGCCGACCAGCTACGGAGATTCTCCTTATCAGTCCTTTTCCATTCACGCAGGAAACCCTTACTTTATAGATTTTGAAACTCTCAAAGACGAGGGTCTTTTAAATGAGACTGATTATAAAAACATAAAATGGTGCGACGACAAACGCTATGTGGACTATGATAAGCTGTATCAATTGAATTTCAAGGTTCTTCGCAAAGCGTATGAAGCCTTTAAAAACAACATTCCCGAATCATATAACGAGTATGTGAAATTAAACGATTACTGGCTGAATGATTACGCTCTATTTATGTCACTAAAGGACGCTTATAATGGCAAGTCTTGGATAGAATGGGATTTACCGCTTGTAAAACGTAAAAAGTCTGCCATAAAGGAGGCAGAGAAAAAGTACAAAGACGATATAGGCTTTTGGAAGTTCACGCAGTATAAGTTTTATGAACAATGGTTTGAGCTTAAAAAGTACGCAAACAAAAACGGCATAGAAATCATAGGGGATATTCCTATTTATGTCGCTTATGACAGCGTTGATGTCTGGTGTTCGTCCGAACTGTTTGAGCTTGACGAGGATCTGCTGCCAATCAGTGTGGCTGGTTGTCCGCCTGATATATTTACGCCTTTAGGTCAGCTTTGGGGAAACCCCCTTTACAACTGGAGATCAATGAAAAAGAACGGCTTTAAATGGTGGATAAACCGTATTGACACCGCACAAAAAACATATGATGTTATCAGGATCGACCATTTCAGAGGGTTTGACAGCTATTATTCCATTCCGTTCGGAGACAAAAACGCAATAGGCGGTCACTGGGAGGAAGGACCAAAAATCGAGCTGTTCAAGGCTGTGAAAGAAAAGCTGGGCAAGGTAAAAATAATAGCCGAAGACTTAGGTTTTATAACGCCGTCTGTTAAAAAGCTTCTCAGGCAGACAGGCTATCCGGGAATGAAGGTATTGCAGTTTGCATTTGAACCAAACGCAAGCAGTATGTATCTTCCTCAGAACTATAAAAATTCAAACTGCTTTGTTTATACTGGAACTCACGACAACGATACCTTAAAGGGCTGGGTAAGTTCAGAAGATAAAAAGAATATTCGGTTTGCTATGGATTATCTCGGAGTTAAGAGAAAAAAAGCCCTAACGTGGGCTGTTATACGGCTGGCTTGGACGTCAATAGCCAATACAGCTATTGCGCCGCTTCAAGACTTCTTAGAGCTTGGGAGCGAGGCGAGAATGAACATACCGTCAACAGTGGGGAACAACTGGCGGTGGAGGGCATTAAAAAGCGATTTCACGCCTGAGCTTCAGCAAAAGATAGCGGATTTAACAACGCTGTGCGGACGTCAATAAACATTTGAAAGGAACAAAGTTTGTGGATAAAGAACTGTTTTTAAAAGAATTCAAAAGAGATTTAATGTTTAAGTATAAAGCATTGCCGAAAGAAGCAACTCCCCAGCAAATTCACGAGAGCTTGTCCAGCGTGATAATGAATATGATTTCAAGAGATTGGGATAGAAGTATTAAGGCACACGATAATACGCGAAAAGCCTGTTATTTCTCTGCTGAATTTTTAGTCGGACGAGCAATTTATAATAACTTGATGAATCTCGGCATTACAGACGAGGTTGAAGATATATTGAAAGAAGAAGGCTGTTCTCTGTCAACACTTGAAGAAATTGAGGACGCCGCACTCGGAAATGGCGGTCTGGGCAGGCTTGCGGCTTGCTTTATGGATTCCGCCGCTACGTTAAATCTCCCATTAGACGGCTATGGAATAAGATATAAATACGGCTTGTTCAAGCAGAAAATCAAAGACGGCTTTCAAACCGAAACCGCAGACGACTGGACAAGGTACGGCGATCCGTGGTCAAAGCGGTGCGAGACTGATACACAGCTTGTAACATTCAAAAACCAGACGGTAAGGGCTGTGCCATATGATATGCCGATAATAGCATACGGCACAAAGCATATAGGTACGCTCAGACTTTGGCAGTCAGAGCCGACAGAGGAATTTGATTTTTCGATTTTTGACAGCGGAAACTACGAGCAGGCAAGCCTTCAAAAGATATACGCAGAAGACATTTCAAGAGTATTGTACCCAAACGACAATACATACGAGGGCAAGGTTTTAAGGCTGAAACAGCAGTATTTCTTTTCAAGCGCATCTATTGCGGATATAATAAAGCGTCATAAAAAGACCTATGGTACGCTTAAAAACTTAGCTGAAAAGGTTACAATCCAGCTAAATGACACCCACCCCGTAATTTCAATTCCCGAGCTTATAAGACAGCTTCTGAACGAGGGATTTAGCTTTGACAAGGGATACAAAATCGCTCAAAAGGTGTTCAACTACACAAATCATACCATTATGGCAGAGGCTTTGGAAAAGTGGAGCGCAGAGCTTATCCAAGACGTAATTCCCGACGTTTACAGCATTATACTTTTACTCAACGAGCAGTTTATTAAAGAGGCTTATATCAATGGGCTTGCCAAAGAAAAAGTCAACGTAATGAAGCCTATTATTGACGGCACTGTTCATATGGCAAATCTGGCGGTTTTCTGTTCAAGCCACACAAACGGAGTAGCAGAGATTCACACGCAGATTTTAAAGGACGTTGTTTTAAAGGATTGGTATGAGCTTTATCCGGAACGTTTTCAAAACAAAACGAACGGAATTACCCAGCGAAGATGGCTTGCTTTGTGCAACAAAGAACTAAGCGGACTTATTACCGAGCTTTTGGGTAATAACAGTTGGATAACAAACTTAGACAAACTGCATGAGCTTTCAAAATACGCAGATGACTATGACATTATAGACAGATTTATTGCCATAAAGAAAACCAAGAAAAAGCAGCTTGCTGATTATATAAAGGCGCACGACGGAATTGAAATCAACGTCAATACTATATTTGACACGCAGATAAAAAGGCTTCACGAATATAAGCGTCAGCTGTTAAATGCGTTTTCAATTCTGTATATTTACTTCGGTATCAAAGACGGCAGTATTAAAGATTTTACACCGACTATATTTATTTTCGGTGCAAAGTCGGCGCCCGGTTATGCAAGAGCTAAAGGCATAATCAAGTTTATAAACGAAGTCGGACGGCTTGTAAATAATGACGAACAAACAAAAAATCTGTTATCGGTCGTATTTGTTTCTAACTATAATGTTTCCTATGCAGAAAAATTGGTCGCAGGAAGCGATATTTCCGAGCAAATTTCAACAGCCGGCACAGAGGCTTCGGGAACGGGAAATATGAAGTTTATGCTGAACGGTACGGTAACTCTCGGAACGTATGACGGCGCAAATATCGAGATAGTAAGAGAAGCAGGAGAGGAGAACAACTATATCTTCGGCGCAAGAGTTGAGGACCTGGCAAAAATAATGCCCCAATATGACCCTCGAAAAATAAGCGAAAAGAACGAAAGAATAAAGCGTGTTGTAAACACTCTTATAGATGGAACGCTTTCAGACGGAGGAACAGGAATATTCAGAGAGCTTTATTTCTCGCTTATGGACGGTGCAAGCTGGCACAGCGCCGATAACTATTATCTTATCGGAGATCTTGAAAGCTATGTAAAGGCAAAGCTTACGGCAAACCGTGACTTTAAAAACCAAAGAGCTTTTTATAAGAAGTGCTGGCTTAATATGTGCAATGCAGCAAAGTTCAGCTCAGACCGAACAATTAAAGACTACGCCGAAAACATCTGGGATATAGAGCCTCTTGTTGGCTTTGATAAATAAAGAAGCAGGAAAAGGCTTGAATTTAGTTTAAAACTCTTTCTTTTAAAAGAAAAAGGAGCAGTTATTCTGCTCCTTTTTTATATTTTACATTAACGGACCGAATATTTTCAAAATACCGCTGAAAATCTTGTCAAAAATATTTCTGTCATTCATTTCTCTTATTGTAATTTCAGTGCAATGCTTTTCAATCATCTCCGTAATATCTTTTTTAACATCTGATACTATTTTATTTTTATAAAATACAGCTCCGTCCTCAAAGTGGAGATACAAACTTCTGTAATCCAAATTTACTGTTCCCACCGTTGCGATTTTATCGTCCGAAACGCAGTCTTTTGTGTGAACAAAACCCGGCTTAAAGCGATAGAATTTCACGCCTTTATCTAAAAGCTCCTTGTAATAACAGTTTGATATCTTCTGAATATACCACTTATCCGGAATTCCCGGAACAACTATTTTTACGTCCACTCCGCTTTTTGCCGCATAACCTAAAGCAGTCGTAAGCTCGCCGTCTAAAATCAAATATGGCGCTGTAAAGTACACATAGTCCTTCGCCTTGTTGATAATGTCAAGGTAAATCATTTTTCCTAAGGGTTCATTGTCAAGAGGCGAATCACCATAAGGTATAACATATCCGTCGCTTTCAAAGCTGTCATAATGGTATTTGTGCGGAGAAAAATCCATATAATTTGCCGATTTTTCTTCGTCCAGCTCCCACATCTGAAAGAACATCATAGTAAAGCTCCAGACTGCCTCGCCTTTTATCATTACAGCCGAATCCTTCCAGTAACCGTATTTGACCTTTTTATTGATATACTCGTCAGCTAAATTAGTGCCTCCTGTAAATGCCGTATTACCGTCAATTACCACGATTTTTCGGTGGTCACGGTTGTTTTGAACAGTCGTCAAAAACGGTACAAACGGATTAAACACCTTGCACTTTATACCATAGTACCTTAATGTTTCGTCATATTTGCCGGGAAGTATAGTCTGTGCGCCTACGCCATCGTACATAAATCTTACGTCTACTCCCTCCTTGACCTTTTTAAGAAGGATCTTAAAAATCTGACTCCACATCGTACCTTTCTCGACAATAAAATACTCTATAAATATAAAGTGCTTTGCCTTATTTAGCTCTTGAAGAAGCACCTTAAACTGCTCTTGACCGTTTTTAAAATACTGAGCCGTACTGTTTCTGTATGTCGGGAATTTACCGAAATTTGCTATATAATTCGACAACCTTGCAAAGGACTTGTCTTCATTCTCCAAGATGCCGTTATAAATTTCCTTGTTCTGAGTTAAGTATTTTTCAGTCTGAACAGTTTTTTTCTGTACGATTTTTTTAAAAGAACGCTTTGACGTCTGAGTTTTAACAAAAATGTATGCCAAAGCCATAAATCCCGGAAATACTACAAACGGTACCAGCCACGCTATCTTATATCCTGCATTTTCATTTGAGCTTGCAATATAACCCACAAGAGCAATAGCTAATGCCGTCAAGGTGAGATATATATAAATAAGATGTTCATATAAACTAAAGAATGCAAAAATTACAAAACCAACCTGTATAAGCAAAAGAATAATAACCGTTATTTTGCGTGAAAACAAAAAGCTAAGTTTTTTCCTCAGATTAGCCTTTATAGTATCTTTAGTTGGTTTTTTCATATATATTTAAACCTCCGTCAGAAAAAAAGTAATAAACTCTTATAAATATTATACCAAATTATGAGAAATTAATCAACTCAAAAACTCTTAAACCAGATTAGTCTAAGAGTTTTTTGCTTATTCAGAATCTATCTCTAGCAGCTTATCGGCTTTTATATCGCTCGTTTCAAGAGTAGTAACGCTTTTCAGCTTTCTGTTTATAGCCCGTGTGCGAACTCCCACCAAATCATCAAGCTGGCGAGACGCCTGATTAAGACTGTTCTGCGCTTTTGTAATAACGTCCTCAAACTTGCCGAATTCCGTCTTAACTGCTCCGAGAACCTCCCAAACCTCACTGCTTCTCTTTTGGATAGCCAGAGTTTTAAAGCCCATCTGCAAGCTGTTAAGAAGCGCCGCCATAGTGCTCGGTCCTGCAAGATTGACCTTGTAGCTTCGCTGTAGCTCCTCTACCATTCCTCTGTTTACAAGCTCGGCATAAAGCCCCTCAAACGGCACAAACAGAATACCGAAATCCGTTGAGTACGGAGGACTGATATACTTCTGATTTATGTCCTTCGCCTCATTCTTAACAGTTGCGAGCAACACTTTGACAGCGGCATTAATTTCATCTTTTGAGCCGTTGTCATAAGCGTCGACAAGATTTGTATAGCTGTCGCCCGGAAACTTGGAATCAATAGGAAGATAAACGGTCTTATCGTCGTCGGCAGGGAGCTTAACAGCAAACTCGACACGCTTTCCGCTGCCCTTTTTTATCTCTACATTCTCCTCATACTGCTCGGGAGCAAGTATCTCTGACAAAATAGAGCCTAATTGAATTTCGCCTAAAATTCCTCTGCTTTTTACGTTTGTCAGAACCTTTTTCAAATCGCCAACACCAGTTGCAAGCGTCTGCATTTCTCCCACGCTCTTGTAAACCTGCTGTAAATTGTCGTTTACCGACTTAAACGACTGGGTTATACGCTCGTCTAATGTCTTTTGCAGCTTTTCATCTACGACTTGACGCATTTCATCAAGTTTCTTTGAATTCTCTTCCTGAAGCGAACCGAGTCGTTTTTCAACGGTTGTACGGATATTATCCAGCTTCTGCTCGTTCTCAACCGAGAAAGTCTTAAACCTTTCCTCCTGATGAGTAAGCGAATATGTAACCGACTTTTGAAGATTTTCCTGCTTGTCAGACAAATTTTTATCAAGCACAGAGAGCTTATCAGTAACCGTATTGTTCAAATCCTTTTGATTTTGCGACACCATCTCGCCCAAACTCTTTATAGAGTCCCCAGTTGTGCGGTTGATTTCCTGCCTGAATGCAGAAAGCTCTTTTTCTATATCGCTTTTTATCTGACGTATAGTTTCTTCACCGGCGTTCGACTGCGATTTTTTCGGCAATATGACTATCATTGATATCAACAAAATCACAGATATTAAAGCAGATGCGCCCGATAGGATAAGTCCAAACATAGCTATCTCTCCTTGACATTAATTATAGTTGCGTATATAATGTATTTGCAATTTAATGTGCAGATTTCAGGCGGCATCATTGCCGTTATTGTTTACAGTCTTACTTGAAGTTATTAAGATCTTTCTTCGGTTATCGTTCTCAAAAGACGTATCAACCTCGCATAAATAATAAACACACCCCATAGCTGCAAAACCCAAAACTGCCAATAACATAAACGCTATAAATTCAACCATTATAAACCTCTCCTTTTTCATTCTTTCAGCAAGGCTTAAATCAAAACCAATAAGATTTACAACCTTTACTGTAATTTGATTTTAACAGGCTTACAGTCCATTTGTTTGGACTGATAAACAATATTTTTATAAAGAACGAAATTTAAGGCTTTAAAAAAAGGTATATTACCAACATTAGTATAACAGAAAGGGTCGAAATATGCAAGAAAATTTTAAGATTATTGAAGGCTTGAATGTCGCAAATATAAAAGGAGTAAAGACTGCTTATTCTAAAATAAACAGCAGTGAAATAAACTGTGTTATAAGCGCTGAAAAGATAAAATCTATTGTAAAAAAGGCTGTAAAGCTGATTAAAAAGCCTTACTTTTTTCTTGAAGCGCCTTGTACTGACGCTCAGGAGGCGGAGCTTTCTAAGCAGGGCGACAGAGGTTCTCATATGCAGCTTTATAACCTTGAGGTCACGCACGATGTAGCCGATGCAATTTTAAAGCGTTACGGCGATTTGCTTATTAACGACGGCTTGACAAACTTCGGGTTTTGTTCTCTTGAAACTGAAACTGAAATTTACGTTATGCCGTTTCAGAGAATTATGCTTTATAATAAAAACGACACAGGTGCTTTTGAAAAAATTCTGAAAGACAGTAGCATTTCGCAGTTAAAGCCGGAAGAATTTATAACAATAGACAGCCTGCTTTCAAGGGAAAATCCTGCCGACAGGGTTTTAGTAGAGCTTAACGGCGAAACGGTGTTTGACGTAATTGAAAATCTGAAAGAGGTCGGACTTACGCTTTGTGAAACAATAAAAGAAAGCTAACAGTAAAATTATATAGGGAGGACGCTCAGTATGGTAAACATCTGGCATGATATTTCGCCTAAAAAGATTTCTCAGGAAAATTTTACGGCAGTTATTGAAATTCCTAAGGGTTCAAAGATAAAATATGAGCTTGACAAGGAAACAGGTTTTTTAATGATGGATAGAATACTTTACACATCGACGCACTATCCAGCAAACTATGGCTTTATTCCTAGAACCTACGCATCAGATGGAGATCCTTTAGACGTACTGGTTTTATGCTCTGAAACGCTGGAGCCTCTTTCTCTTTTAAGCTGTTATCCGATAGGGGTAATAAAGATGATCGACAATGGTTCTTCAGACGAGAAGATAATCGCAATACCCTTCAACGACCCTGTGTATAACTGCTACAATGATATTAATGAGCTTCCTAAGCACATTTTCGATGAAATGTCACACTTTTTCTCAGTATACAAAACCCTTGAAGGGAAGGATACCGCAATCGAGGAGATAGAGGGAAAACAGGCTGCGAAAAATGTCATTCAAAGCTGTATGGATAATTATAATGAGTGTTATTGTAAGTAGATAAAAATTATACTCCCGATTTCGGCAAAAAGCCGTCGGGAGTTTTCTTATTTACTCATAAAATGTTTGACAAAGTCCCGCTTGATAGTGTAAAGTAAAAGGGGAAAATACAAAATTTCAAATCGGAGGAAAATAATATGTTTAAAAAGATATTGGCACTAAATATTTTAGTTGTTATAATTATCAATACATTATTTATAACATCGTCGGCTGGTAACGATTATGATATTCATAGTATAATTGGGGATAAAACTGATTGCATTACTCAAAATGGTATAACTTACATTTTAGATGATTTCCTTAATTATGCAAAAATCATAGATATTAATTTATCTGACAGAGTTATATCTTTACCCGAGCAAATAGAACATAATAAAAAGGTATATCCTGTCAAATATATGTCATTGGAAGAGGATAGTTTAAGGGGTTTTACTACAATAAAAAGCAAGAAAACTTGCGAAAAACTTATTTTCCCAAAATCTTTAGAGAACAGTGGATGGTTAAAAAATTGGTCAAAGCTGAAAGAGATATTCATACCTGAAAATAGTGAAAGCGAAAGCATTGGAGCAATCTATAATTGTTTAAATCTTGAAAAACTTAACATTGGCAAAAACATAAGATATGCTCCCGATATACGAAACTGTCCTAAGTTAAAACTGTCTATTTCTAAAGATAACAAATGGTTAAAATTAATTAATAATAATATCTACTCAAAAAATGGAAAAGTCTTATATAAAGTTGTAACTGATAAAACTAATTTTATCGTTTCTAATAAAGTATTTAAGATTGATGCAAATGCATTTGAAGGTTGTAAAAAGCTAAAAAATGTAAAGTTTCTTTCGAATCATGTTAAAATTGGATATAGAGCTTTTGCTAAATGTACAAATCTTAAAAGCGTTATTTTAAATGATGTGAAAACAATTGACACTCGTGCTTTTTATAATTGTAAAAAACTTTCTAAGATAACTATTAACAACAAAAAGAAAGCTCCTTATATTTTAAAGGCATTCCAAAACACCAAGAAAGGTATAAAGTTCGTTGTTAAAAACAAGAAGGTTGCAAAACAACTTAAAAAGCGGTTAAAAAACAGCGGAGTTAAAAACGCCAAGATTTTGATAGGCAAAAAGGTATTTTATAAAATAAATGGATAACATTTAATCAAACTCCCGATTTCGGCAAAAAGCCGTCGGGAGTTTTCTTATTTACCCATAAAATGTTTGACAAAGCCCCGCTTGATAGTGTAAAATAAAAGGGTAGAAAATACAAAATTTCAAATCGGAGGAAAAATAAATGGCATATGTAATTGGTGTCGACTGCGGTACAAGCGGTACTAAAACCGTTCTGTTTGACGAAAACGGAAAAGTTATCGCCTCAAAAACGATAGAGTACCCTATGTATCAGCCAAAAAACGGCTATGCTGAACAGGACCCTGCCGACTGGGCAGACGCTATGATCAATACTATCAAGGCTGTTATGTCGCAAAGCGGAGTTTCTAAAGAAGACGTCAAAGGCGTTGGAATTTCAGGACAAATGCACGGTCTTGTTATGCTGGATAAAGACGGCAATGTTTTGAGAAAGTCGATCATTTGGTGCGATCAAAGAACCGCTAAAGAAGTCGAAGAAATGAATAAAAAGCTAGGCGAGAAAAAGCTTATCGAGATTACCGCCAACCCTGCCCTTACCGGCTGGACGGCTGCTAAAATTCTCTGGGTCAAGAATAACGAGCCTGAGATTTATGAAAAGTGCGCTCATATTCTCCTGCCTAAAGACTACCTCAGATATGTTCTAACGGGCGAGTTTGCAACTGAGGTTTCAGACGCTTCGGGAATGCAGCTTTTGAATGTTCCTAACAGATGCTGGTCTGACGAGGTTTTATCGGCTTTAGAAATTGATAAGAGCCTTCTCGGAAAGGTTTATGAAAGCTGTGAGGTAACAGGCGAGGTTACGGCTAAAATGGCTGAATTGACAGGTCTAAAAGAGGGAACGATAGTTGTCGGCGGAGCAGGCGACAATGCCGCTGCTGCTGTCGGAACAGGCGTTGTCGAGGACGGAAAAGCGTTCACAACGATCGGTACATCGGGTGTTGTCTTTGCACACATATCAAGCATTTCAATCGATCCAAAGGGACGTGTTCATACTTGCTGTGCGGCTGTTCCGAACTCGTGGCACGTTATGGGTGTTACCCAAGGCGCAGGGCTGTCTCTTAAATGGTTTAGAGACAACTTCTGCAATGCTGAAAAAGAAACCGCGTCACTTATGGGCGTTGACGAATACTACCTGATGGACAAAGAGGTTGAAACTGTTCCGGTCGGAGCTAACAGACTTCTCTATCTGCCTTATCTTATGGGCGAGAGAACTCCCCACCTTGACCCTGACGCAAGAGGTGTGTTCTTTGGTCTTTCAGCTATGCACACAAAAAAGGATATGCTTCGTGCGGTTCTGGAGGGTGTTTCATATTCGCTTCGTGACTGCGTTGAAGTATTCAGGGAAATGGACATAAACGTATCTGATATGATGGCTTGCGGTGGCGGCGGAACATCTCCGCTGTGGCGTTCAATGCTCGCTGATTTGTATAACTGTCCTGTTAAGACTGTTGCATCCAAGGAAGGTCCTGCTCTGGGCGTTGCGCTTCTCGCAACCGTTGGCGCAGGAATTTACACCAGTGTTCCCGAAGCTTGTAATGCGGTAATCAAAACTGATAAAACGCAGGAGCCTATAGCTGAGAACGTACCAAAGTACGAAAAATACTATCAGCTTTACCGTGAGATTTACCCTGCGCTCAAAGCAAGCTACAAAAAGCTTGGCGCTATGTAACTAATTGAATAAAACCTGATTTTTCAGGAAATATATAATTGAAAGGAATTTTATTATGAAATTATTTATCGACACAGCCAATGTTGACGACATCAGAGAGGCAAATGATTTAGGCGTTATCTGCGGAGTTACAACAAATCCGTCTTTAATTGCTAAAGAGGGCAGAGTTTTTCAAGATGTTGTAAAGGAAATCACTGAAATCGTAGATGGACCTATCTCGGCTGAGGTTATCTCGCTTGAGGCAGACAAAATGGTCGAGGAGGCTAAACCTCTTGCCGCTATGCACAAAAACATTGTAATCAAAATACCGATGTGCGCTGAGGGACTTAAGGCTACCAAACAGCTTACAGCTCTCGGAATAAAGACAAACGTAACGCTAATCTTTTCAGCTGCTCAAGCACTGTTAGCAGCAAAAGCTGGTGCTACCTATGTTTCCCCGTTCTTAGGCAGGCTTGACGATATCGGAATGGAGGGTTTGAACCTTATTGAAGAAATCGTAGAAATATTCGACGCACAGGCTATTGAAACAGAGATAATTGCTGCTTCTATAAGAAATCCAATTCACGTTACTGCTGCTGCAAGGCTTGGCTGCGATATTGCTACAATTCCAATGAGCGTTATTAAACAAATGATTCATCACCCTCTTACCGACAGTGGAATTGAAAGGTTCTTAAAAGACTGGGAAGGCGTCGAAACTAAGTAACTACTCATTACAATTAATATTAACAAAAACAGAGTCTGAATAATCAGGCTCTGTTTTTTCAGGTTTGTTAAAAAATACCGCCCAGACATTTCTGCCTGAGCGGTTATTATCAAATCTTATTTTACTTTTTTACTAACAACCTTAGACCATTTACCGTTAAACTTCTTACCATTTGCAAGCTTATAAGCTCTTACTTTAATGAAGTATTTCTTCTTTGATTTAAGGTTCTTGATCGTTACCTTATTTTTCTTAACTGTAACAGTCTTCTTGTTTTTAGTAAATTTATTATTTGTAGCAGCTTTAACTTCGTAACCTGTTGCTCCGCTTACCTTTTTCCAAGAAACATTCAGTTTCTTTTTCTTTGCCTTAAGCTGAACATTTTTTACTTTTGCAGGTTTAGCAACAGTTGTTGTAATATTCGGTGCTGCTGTTGCTCTAGGTGCAGCTGTTGTTGGCGCTGCTGTAGGAGTTGACGGTTTGTTTGAACCTGACGGATTATTTGAACCCGATGGGTTGTTTGAACCTGACGGATTGTTCGAACCTGATGGATTGTTTGAACCTGACGGATTATCCGAGGACGGTTCATCAACATTAAGTCCTGTTCCCGTCAATGTGAATGTAATTGAAATTGTCTGGAACACTTCATCGCCAAAAAGATCTATGTTGTAGTCCGGTTGTGACCACCAGGGATTCCATGGGCAAATATCAAAATCCTTTGAGTACTCACCCATAGATGTTACAGGGAATGGTGAATCTGGACTAGCAAAATGAATAGGTATATCGTATGACTCACCATTTATTAAAATTTCATCTAAAACTATTTTCGTAATTGAGTTAGGGATAATATCCGCCGCATTTTGAGAATAAAGGCGAAAAGCAGTACCGCCAGCACCTCTGTTAAGTTCTTCTGCTGTAATGGTATATGTACCATCCTTTAGTACATCAACCCTATTAGTTGTCAACGGATCACCATCATTATCTACCAAATAAACAGGCAAAGCACCCTCTGGAACTGGTTTTGTTGTTTCACCCTCTGGTGGCTGCGGCAATTTAGATGGGTCAGGTTCCTTGTTATAAAGACCTATAAGCTCAACATTCTCTTGAGTGTTGCAATATTTGTTATTGTACTGAGCATCACCTGTTTTAGCATCTACAAAATGTACTGCTAAATACAATAAATTCTCTGTATAAATCTCAGTACCATCACCCGTCCATTTTACTACGTATGTTCCTCTTTCCTTGTCAATTAATGTTGCCGGGTTAGCAGTACCTTCTTCATAGCTAGTCCAACCATCACCAACACTGTAACCCATATATGCCTTTAAGGGGTGATTGACATTAACATTAACAATCTGAAAGGCAATATAGAGTTCCTTTGCGTGATAAACGTCAGGCACAGCTACCGGCTTATTAAAGCTGTAAACAAGCCGATACTGAGAAGTATCTGCCTGATCCGATTTAGTGAGCCATCCGCCCGATGGCGGGTCAATAAGTCCATCTGCATTAGCAGCAGATGCTGATGTGAATGATGCAATAGCAACAGATGACAATGCCATAATTGCCGCTGTTACACCGCATAGAAGTTTCTTTAACTTCATTTTAAATTCCTCCTCAATAATTCCTATAATATATCGTTTATCGATACATCTACATTTTAACATTTATCCTTAAAAATATCAATAGATTTTCTATTTTCGACTTGATTTTTGTATATTTACTCAAAAGATAAGTTGGTTTTTTGTGCAACTTTCATCTACATAAATGTATTATTTTACATATTTCTTATTTATTACATTTGGTAATGCTTTTACAAAAACTTCGTAATAAAAAACACGCCCTGCTTATTACGCAAAGCGTGAATTTTTTATATCTTACGACTTATCTGAAGTTTAATTCGCCGTTTTGGAAACTTCAACTTATTTCTGCAATAAAAAGGCGGCGAAGCCTAATAGGCTCGCCGCTGGAGCGGGCAACGAGGCTCGAACTCGCTACCTCCACCTTGGCAAGGTGGCGCTCTACCAGATGAGCTATGCCCGCAAAATGGCGACCTGGATGGGAGTCGAACCCACGACCTCTAGCGTGACAGGCTAGCGTTCTAACCAACTGAACTACCAGGCCACAAGCCCTCGCTCTTGCAAGGACCCAAGAAGGAAATAATGAAAAAATACTGCAGCAGATATGCTACTGCACAAAAAAATTGTTGTCATCAGCCAGCCTGTATCAGGCAATGTGATGCATGCAACATCAGCTGCTGGTGGGAACAACAGGGCTCGAACCTGTGACCCTCTGCTTGTAAGGCAGATGCTCTCCCAGCTGAGCTATGCTCCCATTTAACCGCTGTTTAGTCAGCGACTTATATATTATATATTGTTTCAGACAGCTTGTCAAGTACTTTACAAATATTTTTTACATTATTTTTAAAATTTTTTGAGATGTTTAATTCGCACATAACACATAAATAAAAAGACTGCCCTAATGAGCAGTCTAAGATACAAAGTCAATATACAAACTATTCAGTTTTATCTCCAGGCGTTTTAGTTTCATTAACTGTATCGCCCACTGTTTTTTCATGCCTATCCTGCGCTTCCTGAACAGCCTTTTCAGCTTTAGGCAGTTCAAGTTCCTTTAACTTAGCGTTTTCCTCCTCAAGAATTTTCATAAGTTCTTCTATAGCGCTGTTTGTAGGCTTTGTAAGGTCTTGTTTCATTTCAACAAGATCGTCCTTATTAACGCCTTCTTCAATAAGAGGTTCATTCAGAATTTCCGAATCCTTAACATCTGAGGACTGATCAGGCACACTCTCCTGATGGATATTATGCAATTTTTCTCTTTCGTTTACGAAGTCATCAAAAGAAGACTGTAAATCTTCTTCGGTATTTTCAGTATCCGCTTGATGTCTTTCGTGCCTTCTTTCAACAGCGGCAAGCTGTTTTGTCTTGCTGTGCTTTCCCAATGCTAAGAAAATAATCATCAATATCGCGGGAATACCAATAAAAATAACATATCCAAGTGTTGAATTAGATAGGACAATAATTTTTCCAATCAACTCAAACTGATAATTTGCAATTCCGACAATTTTATTTCCCTTTACCATGGTAGAATCCTCTGAGTTGTCGAATTTCAGTTCATAGTAAAGCTCATTATCTTCGTTTACCAAATCAACAAAACGCATAGCGGTCGTACCATACGTTGTTCCGTTCTTTCCTGAAACATCATCTGCAATAACGACCTTACCTTTATCCTTCTGAGAAGGTTTGCCGTTTGTTGCAAAAATCAATGAGTTTTTCTTGATTTTCGGAGACATATAATCGTCATGTATCAGATAAAGGCTGTATCCTCCTACGCTAGGAGTAACATTTTCATTTTTGAATGCAATATGCACTAGTACAACAAATGCCGTCGAAAGAATCAAAATAATTAAAAATATAATTCCCAAAACCTTGCAAGGAGAAGTTCTCGTCTCTTCATTATCCATAAAAGAAACATCCTTTCTTTTTTAGCTTTCATTAAAGCTTTACGGAATAAGTATAACATAACTTATTTGTTTTTTCAATGTATTTTTTAAAATCAGTATAAAACCTCGTCTGTAAATTAAAATAAAATTAAAAAATGAAGTATTGACATAAATTTTTGGTGTGTTATAATTACTTTTAGTCTTACAAATTAAAATGCTTGTGTAGCACAGTTGGTAGTGCAGCTCATTCGTAATGAGCAGGTCGCAGGTTCGAGTCCCGTCACAAGCTCCAAGCGGCGAGCCGTCGTAGGCTCTGCCGCATTTTTTTATACTGATCAAAGTTATAGTAAGTAAAACGGCGGATTAAACCTAAGAAAAAAACGCAAGACGCAAAAGTTGCACGTTTTACAAATTGTAAATGCGAAATGGGTGCAGCGTCACGCTGCCTTTGGCAAGTTTGTCGAAGGTGGGTATTTGTATAACGGCGAATTATAAAAACTGCGTGCAGGGGTCACCCCTGCCGAGCCGCCGAAGGCTCTGCCGCTTTTTTTTATACTGATAAAAGTTATAGTAAGTAAAACGGCGGATTAAACCTAAGAAAAAACGCAAGACGTAAAATTGCACATTTTACAAATTGTATATGCGAAATGGGTGCAGCGCCACGCTGCCTTTGGCAAGTTTGCTAAAGGTGGGTATTTGTATAACGGCGGATTATAAAAACTGCGTGCAGGGGTCACCCCTGCCGAGCCGCCGAAGGCTCTGCCGCCTTTTTTATACTGATAAAAGTTATAGTAAGTAAAACGGCGGATTAAACCTAAGAAAAAAACGCAAGACGCAAAAGTTGCACGTTTTACAAATTGTAAATGCGAAATGGGTGCAGCGTCACGCTGCCTTTGGCAAGTTTGCTAAAGGTGGGTTTTTGATAATTGAATTTTAATAATACTTGATTATATAATGGAAAAGTGATATAATAATTTTAACAAGTTTTATGCAGTAGTGAATTTTAACCTATTCGGCAAAGAGCCGAAGCAACGAAATATAAACAAATTTATGAAAGGCGTTGCATTATGAATAATAAAGAACAGTTCAAAAGAATGATAATGTTCTTTTCCGGGTTTATAATAGCACTTGCAGTTGCCGCTGTATTCAGCGTCATATGGACGTCGTATTATAACTACAGCGAGGAATTAAAACAGTATATTTATTGGCGTAACGGTAACGTATTGCTTGTACTATTATATATGTTGTTATATATAGTATTCGGGCGATCGTTCGGGGGATTTAGAGTAGGCTCGCTTAAAACAGTCGGACTGATTGGATCACAGGTTCTGACTGTGTTGTTTACAAACTTTTTTGCCTATATTCTAATCAGTATGATAAGCCGGGGCTTCTTACGTCTGGGGCCGACAGTGTTAATGACTATAATTGATTTTATCTGCATTATATTCTGGTCGTTTGGAAGTAAGGCTATATATGCGAGAATATATCCGCCGAAGAAAATGATTATCGTTTTCGGAAGCACTTCGGCAAGAGATCTGGTACAGAAAATGAGCGCCAGAGTCGATAAATACCTTATTTCTTCATCAATTAGTATTGAAGAACCGTTAGATGTAATAAATGAGAAAATATTAGGATATGACGGAGTTATTCTATGCGATATCCCGTCTCAGATAAGAAACAAAATATTAAAGTATGCTTACGAACATTCAATAAGAACTTATATAAATCCCAAGCTTTCCGATATTATAATTCGAGGCGCTGATGAAGTTCATTTATTTGATACACCGCTTATTCTTAGCAAAAACATTGGATTCGGCTTTGAAGAAAAGATAATTAAAAGATTTGTCGATATATTACTTTCACTTATTGCAATTATTATATCATCGCCTTTTATGCTTATTATTGCGCTTTGTATCAAGCTTTATGACAGGGGTCCTGTTTTTTACAAGCAGACAAGACTTACTCAGGGCGGAAGAAAATTTGATGTAATTAAATTTAGAAGTATGATAGTAAATGCCGAAAAAGACGGCGTTGCACGGCTTGCCTCAGACAAGGACAGCAGAATTACTCCGATAGGTAAGTTTATAAGAAAAACCCGTCTTGACGAGCTGCCTCAGCTTTTTAACATACTTATCGGCGATATGTCCTTTGTTGGTCCCAGACCTGAACGCCCAGAAATAGCGGCGCAGTATCTTGAGGATATGCCCGAATTTAAGTTCAGATTAAAGGTCAAAGCGGGTCTTACCGGTTATGCACAGGTGCTTGGGAAGTACAATACAACCCCTTATGATAAGCTAAAGCTCGATTTGATTTATATTGAGAACCACTCTCTTTTGCTTGATTTTAAAATAATGCTCCAGACGCTGAAAATTATTTTTGTACCTGAAAGCACAGAGGGTGTTGAAATCGGTAAAACGACCGCTAAAAAGGTAAATCAAAAGATAGAGAATAAATAGTATTATATAATCAGGAAAATGAAATAATCATACAGACTTAGGTATAAAGCACAGAAATGATTGAAAAGTTTACCTTTGCGTTTGGTGTATAAGCTCTATGTCGGAGGTGCAACCTGTAGTTGCGAGAATAGAGAAAAAAGCATATGTCAGGTGGTAGACCTTTTGGCTAAATTGCGATATACTATTATCAATGCATGGCCGTGCAAAATAATAGGAGGAATTTATATGAGCTTTGGCAAGAATTTGCAACACATGAGGCGTATGTGCGGAGACATTACGCAGGAGGTTCTGGCGGAAAAGCTGAAAGTCAGCCGACAGACCGTTTCAAAATGGGAACTTGACGAATCAACGCCAGAAATGGATAAAGTCATTGAGCTTTGCGGGCTGTTCAACTGTTCTCTGGACAATCTGTTTCGCGAAGAGATGGGCGGCTGCGACGACGCATACACAAACCTTCGTGTGGAGACTGTTCCGGGATTTTGGTATGTGTGCCATGCGGTAATCAGCGCAGCCCCCGAGAGTGACGCTATAGACCGTATCTTTTCAATCGCGAGGGAAAACGGCGAGGAAAATCCTCGTATAATCGGCTGGGACTTCCCGTATGTGTCCCAAGAGCAAATAAATGTTTACCATATGCACGGCTACGAAGCTGCATGGATTCTGACTGAAGGCGTAACACCGGAAGGAGTGAAAATAAAACAACAGAAGGCTCACAAATATGCCACGATCCACATTCCCGAACCGTTCAAAAATCCTTTTGTGATTATTCCTAACGCATATAAGACGCTGATGGAATTTATGCGTATTAATGGCTTGGAGCGTACATATAAAGACGTGATACCATGCTTTGAGACGGACGGAGATAGCATGGATGTCTATATTGCCTGCGTATAGCAGGTCATACAGTGTTTTTTTATACTATCCCTAATTTCAAGCCTTTTTCGGCGATTTTGCACCGGAGAAGGCTTTTTCTGTTTGTATCAAAATCGGCAGGAACATAGAGATCATCTTGTAGTGTTTGATACAAGGCAACAGAAAAATTTAAAAGTGCGCATCTGGGGTGTAATTTTCGCTTGCGGTGTAAAATGTGTTTGTAGGGTCGATATGAGGTGTATATATGCCCGGTCTATTGGGAGTGGCAAAGGAGGGTAGGACAAAAATGATGCAGTTATTTTATGGTGAGCCGGAAGATATTGAAAACTGGATGGAACTTGTAACGCAAATAAGCTGGAATTTTCCAGGCCTGGAAACGCAGGAAAAACTGGATGAACACAAAGCCACTGTTCTTAAGTTTATATGCAAAAGACAGGCTATCTGCGTAAAGGACGATGCAAAGATCGTGGGCGTTATGCTTTTGTCCAGAAGCCGGAATATGATTTGCTGCCTTGGCGTCGCTCCCGATCATCGGCGTCGCGGTGTGGCGTCCATGTTGATGAATGAAGCGCTGCGAAATTTAGACAGAACCAGAGAGATTTCGGTGTTTACATTTCGTGCCGACGGTGAGAAAGGACTTGCTCCAAGGGCGCTTTACCACAAATATGGGTTCATGGAGGATGAACTGATCGAAGCAATGGGCTATCCGAACCAAAAATATATTCTTCGGCCTATTGAAAATGAATTCGGCAATTTGCCAAAAGACAGGGGAGCGGTAAAAACAATTGAGATTCACGGAGCAAACGCAT
>CANQRG010000008.1 GCA_947626165.1 uncultured Clostridia bacterium
CCCTTGAGTTTCTCTCTCAAGAATTACAGGTACTTCTCTTTGTCTTCGTGTTCCATTGTTCAATTTTCAAGATGCTAATGTCACCTACTCGATTCCTCGTGCGGCAACTTTTAAATAATAACACAACAAAAAGTCTTTGTCAAGCGTTTTTTTAAAATTTTTTCAAAAATTTTTTTGGAAATAAAAAATAATTAATTTTGTAACGGCTCTATGATAAAACATTATAGTTTTATTTCATCAAAGTAAAGCCTGCCGTTGTGCATACTATATACATTATACAAACTACCCAAAGGCAGACTGGATGCAACGTCACCGTTGCCTAGTAGCCTGTTAAATCAGGCGTATACTCCTCGTTCTCAATAACAAAATCTAAAATTTTACCGTAAAAAGCACTCGGATTAAGCATTACCTTCTTTTTTATATACTCAGCCTGAGTAAGGTCGGGAGCAAATAAAGTCAAATCCATTAGGTTCGCTCCGCTGTCCTGACAGAGGAAATGCACCTCTGCTCCCTTTTCAACCTCTTTGACTTCTGCAATAATATTGCTGTCCTTTAATTTTGCAAAAAACTTCAGCCCCGACGAAATTATCTTGTCTCTAAAGCTCTTTGGAACTATCCCTTTAAACTCGTTCGCCGCCTCATAAGCCTCCTGCGACAAAATGTAGTAATTGATTTCATCAACCGTCTCGATCCGCATCATATTATCTCTAAGCATTTCCTCGACCGTTTCAGCATAGGTAAAATAATTTACTATACCGTCAGAAGTCGCTATCTCGGCAAGCTGATTAGGCGTGATTGGTCTGTTTATCTGACGTAAGAAATAACAAATCAGAATCTTTATTGCATACTTGTCCTGAAGATTCATCATATTAGGCTGAAGGTATTTTTCAAAATTCTTATCCATATAATCACCATGCTCTTTTTTAAAAAGCATACCTTTCTAGACTAAAAGTTAGGATAGTCGAGCATATGAGAAAGCAGTGCAATATTCACTGCCGCCTCAACACACGGAACAGCACGAGGTACAACGCATGGGTCGTGCCTGCCCTTGATTTTTATAGTCTCGTTTGTCAGAGAACTGTAATCTACCGTTTTCTGCGGCTGCGCAATTGAAGGCGTAGGCTTGAATGCAACTCTCAGCGTCACCGGCATACCCGAAGAAATACCGCCGAGAATACCTCCGTGATTGTTGCTTCTTGTAACAACGTGACCATGCTCGTCAACATAAAACTCATCGTTATTTTCACTGCCTAGCATCTTAGCACAGTTAAATCCTACTCCGAACTCAATACCCTTAACAGCGGGAATACCGAAAATCAATGACGCAATGCTGTTTTCCAGACCCTCAAATATAGGCGAGCCTATTCCTGCCGGAACATTTATAGAAATACATTCTACAATTCCGCCGACAGAGTCTAAACACTTCCCTGCCTTTTCAATGTCTTTTATCATAAGTCTGCCCTGTTTATCATCAAGAGTTGGAAACTCCTTTTCCCTGATTGACTTGATTTCATCTCTTGAAGTGGTAATAGGGTCGAATGATTTATCTTTGATTCCATGTATTTCTAAAATGTGCGCGCCCGTATAGATCCCTCTGCGCTCTAATATCTGACCTGCAACCGCACCTGCAAAACACAGAGGTGCTGTCAGCCTGCCCGAAAAATGTCCGCCGCCCCGTCCGTCGTTAAATCCGCTGTAGCGAACAGCACCTGTGTAATCAGCGTGTCCGGGACGTGCAAGCTTAGACAGGTTGGAATAGTCATTCGAGTGCTGGTCAGTGTTCTGAATCAAAGCACATAGGGGCGTTCCCGTTGTTTTATCATTATAAAGCCCTGACATGATCTGAGGCATATCCTTCTCACGCCTTTGAGTAGATGTTTTGTTTTTCTTCGGAGCTCGCCTTGCCATAAACGACATAAGAGCGTTCATATCAATATGCTCGCCTGACGGCAGATTATCAAGCACTACGCCGATAGCAGGTCCGTGGCTCTCCCCGAAAATAGATAAATTGATGTTGTGATTCCAAATTGATGCCATTTTTTGTCCTCCTTAATTCTTACACATTCTAGCCTATTGTCTCGACAATGCCTCCGAGAGATTTAACAACCTCAAAAAAGTCGGGATAAGATTTTCTTACACATTCCGCACCTTTTATTGTAAGGTCGCCTTTACATTTAACTGACGCTACCGTCATAGCCATTGGTATTCTGTGGTCGTTGCAAGAATCGATCTCACCGCCTGTCAAGAAATCAACTCCTGTGATTTCAAGCCCGTCTTTTAATTCTTTGACCTTTCCTCCTACTGCGTTTAAAGCATTTGATATAGCCGACAAGCGATCGCTTTCCTTAATTCTCAGCCTTGCGGCGTTTCTTATGTTCGACACGCCTTTGCAAAAACTGCCCAAAACCGCCAGAATAGGTACAAGGTCGGGTATGTCCGAACAATCAATGTCAAAGGGCTTGAGTTCATTTTTATCTGAATTATACACTATTTCATTGCATATTTCAATAATCTTTTTGTCGCCTTGAAAGCTATTATCAAATAATCCCTCGATATTTATGTCACAGCCCAGACTGTTCGCAACACAGAAAAATGCCGCCTGCGAATAGTCTCCCTCGACTGCCTCATTATGAGGTTTAAGAGCCTCCACGCCCATTACTGTATAACCGTTCGGAGTTTCCTTGATCTGCGCGCCGAATTTATTTAAACAGTCAATAGTTATATCAATGTACGGTCTTGATTCAAGATGTGATGTTAAAATTATTTTGCTCTCGCCCTCTGCAACAGACAAAGCCAGCAAAAGCCCTGTTATAAACTGCGAGGATATATCTCCTGCAATTTTGTATTCTCCTGCCCTTAGCTTTCCCAAAACAGAAAACGGCATTGTGTTATTATAGTCAAACTCGACCCCGTTTTTTGTCATCTCGGTAAGGTAAGGCGTAATAGGTCTCTGCGGAAGCCTTCCCCTGCCTAAAAAAGTCGCATTAACACCAAGAACAGACGCAACAGGTATTAGAAATCTCAACGTCGAGCCTGATTCGTTACAGTCAATTACGGCATTTTCAACAGGCTTTGTAATCCCCTTAACATTTATTGTATATAAGCCGTTTCCGTCCTTTGATGAGTTTATCTCTGCTCCCAAAGCTTTCATAGCCTCGATAGTTGCTATAATATCCTTCGACATATAAATATTTGAAATAACGCTTTCTCCGTTAGCAAGACCTGCTGCAATTATCAGCCTATGTGCAACGCTCTTCGACGGAGGTATTCTTACATTACCCTTTAAAATTGACGGTGTGATTTTTACGTCCATTGTAATTCCCCTTTTAGTTGTATATCACATACTATAAATTATTTTTGCTATATCGTCTTCGGCAATCTCCTTTGCGAAACTTCCATTATCAAACTCTTTTATCTTGCCTATCCCGTCCTGAATAACAAATCTCAGCTTGCCGTCTCTTACCTTTTTATCGGTGTAGAGCTTTTTAACAAGCTCGCCCTTATCTATGTAATCAGGAATAGTAATCGGCAATTGCACACGCTCAAGCAGACTGACAACTCTGCTTTCGTTGTCATCGCTTGCAAGCCCTAGAGATTTTGCGAGCTTCACCTCAGCAACCAGACCGATAGATACAGCCTCTCCGTGAAGAAGTCTGTAATCGCTTACCGTTTCAATAGCACGTCCGACCGTATGCCCCAGATTGAGAATTTCTCTTAGACCTGTTTCAAGCTCGTCTTTCATAACTACCTGATACTTGATTTCGCAATTTTTCTCAGCAATATGCTCGCAGACTTCGGTTTCACAGTCAAATACCTTTTCTATATTCTTTTCTAAATAGCAAAAGAATTCGTTATCCGCTAATATAGCATGCTTAATCGTTTCAGCCAGACCGCTTGACAGCTCTCTTTTGGGAAGCATTTTCCAAGCGTCTATATCTATGTAGATTCTCTCAGGCTGGTTGAAAAGTCCGATAAGATTTGTCGCTAGAGGAGTGTCAACAGCGGTCTTTCCTCCAACAGACGCGTCTGCCGCAGACAAGAGCGTTGTAGCGTAGTTTATAAAAGGTACTCCCCGACCGAAAGTGCCTGCTATAAAGCCTGCAAGGTCGGTGACGACCCCTCCGCCGACCGCTATTACACAGCAGTCTCTGCGGTAACCTAAGCTCAGCATCTCGTCCTCGATTTTTGCCTTAGTCTCACGGGTTTTCGATTTCTCTCCCGCAGGAAATACAAATAAATCCGCTTTCAATCCTGCATCAGTAAGTCTCGCCAAAACATCATCTGCATAAAGACCTTTTACATTGCTGTCAGTAATGACAGCATACCTTTTAGCATTAGGCACAAGTCCGTTTTTTAAATCTGCTATAAGCGTGTCTACAAGACTGTGTCCGATTTCTATATAGTAGGAATCGTCAACAACCTTTTTTAGCTCTACATAAAACTTTTTCATAATGATTATTTCCTTTATATAAAATCTATTAATCTAAACTATTAAAGAAGTAAAGGCATAAGTATCTCCGGCGGTTCGCCGGTCTTGCCTCTTGCTTCTATTCTCTAGCTTCTAATCGGGCAATGCCTCCGGCGGCTCGCCAAACACAGCGTTTTATCCTCGCTTACAAATGAAAATCCGCCGTTGTTCAAATTATAACATTTATCCGACTTTCCAAAGGCGGTAATGACTCCGGCGGCTCGCCAAACACAGTATTTTATCCTCACTTGCAAGTGAAAATCCGCCGTTGTCCAAATTATAACATTTATCTAATTTACCAAAGGCGGCAGTGCCTCCGGAGGTTCTCCGGCTATAGCTTTTTTATCCTTGCGAAATTAGCCATAATTTTCTTTGTTCCCTTTGTATCAAAAGCAATCTCAAGCATCGTGTCGTTCGCCATTCTTTTAGCGGCAAGAACCGTACCCTCGCCGAAAATGTTATGTGATACTCTGTTCCCTACCTCGAAGTTCTGATCCGATGCCGTCCTAGTCTCAGACCTTCTCTTAAAAGCCATCTGCATATTTAACATATTTGAATCAGAATTTGCTTCTCTATACTCACGTTCCATACCCAATGGCTGAATCAAGCCCTCGCTTTCCTCATTTAAAAGATCATCGGGAAGTTCCTCAAGAAAACGGGACTTTCTGTTTCTGTTTGTAACACCGAAAAGTATTCTCTCATTGCTGTGTGTAAGATAAAGCTCTCGCTTTGCCCTTGTTATCGCAACATAAGCTAAACGGCGTTCCTCCTCGACCTCCGCTTCGCTCTCCATACTTCTCTGTGACGGAAAAATATTTTCCTCCATTCCCACAACAAAAACCGTTGGAAACTCAAGACCCTTTGACGAATGTATAGTCATCATAACAACATAATCGCTGTCTTGGTCTAAATCGTCAACATCGGTAAAGAGCGAGATTTCCTCCAAAAAGCCTGATAAGCTGGGTTCTTCCGCTTCCTCAGAGTATTTTATCATTGTAGACTTTAACTCCTCGATATTTTCAAGACGCATTTCGCCTTCATCACCTTGAGATTTCAAGAAAGCTCTGTACCCCGATACTTCCATAAGCTCGTCTAAAAGTTCCTCTAAAGAAACTATTTCAGAAATATCAGTGAGATGCTCAAACATCTGAGCTAAAGGCATTAAAACGCTTGCCTTTCTTGAAAGCGGAACTAAGCTTTCGCTCTCTTTCATAACTTCAATTGGTGAAATCCCAAGATCTGAGGTTATCTGCTCTAAAGCATTAACCGTTGCGTTTCCGATAGAACGCTTAGGCTCGTTGATAATTCTCCTTAATCTAAGAATATCATTGTGGTTATTTACAACCGCCAGATAAGACAAAACATCCTTTATTTCCTTGCGGTCAAAGAACTTCCTGCCTCCGATTATCTTATAAGAAATTCCGCTTTGCACAAACGCCTGCTCAACAGCATTGGATTGTGCGTTCATTCTGTAGAGAACAGCGTATTCGTTGTACTTTCTGCCCTCTTTTATTCCCGACAGAATAGTGTCAGCAACAAATCTTGCTTCATTTCTTTCGCTGTTTGCGTTATATACGTTGACCTTATCGCCGTCGCCCATTGCAGTCCAAAGGTTTTTACCCTTTCTGCCCTTGTTGTTTTTTATAAGTTCATTTGCGCAGGTAAGAATATTCTGCGTAGAACGGTAATTCTGTTCAAGCCTGATAACCGTACAATCATCAAACTGGTGCTCAAAGGAAAGAATGTTCTCAATAGTCGCTCCTCTGAATTTATAAATGCTCTGGTCGTCGTCACCAACAACACAAAGGTTTTTATACTTAGAAGAAAGCATCGATACAAGACGGTACTGAACCATATTTGTGTCCTGATACTCGTCTACAAGTATGTATTTATACAAATTCTGATAATGGTCTAAAACATCGGGGTTTTCCTCAAACAACTTTACCGTTTGGTAGATGATGTCGTCAAAATCCATTGCGTTTGAGGTCAGCAGCTTGTGCTGGTACAGCTTATACAGCTTGGCGATAGTCGACTTTCTATAATCCGTCTGATTCTGATTTTCATATTCTAAAGGAGTTATCATCATATCCTTTTGCCGTGATATTTCCGACAAAACAGCCCTCGGCGGAAACATTTTATCAGAAATATCCAGCTCCTGAAGGCAGGACTTCATAACCCTTTGGGAATCGTCGCTGTCGTATATCGTAAATTCACTTGTAAAACCTATTTTCTCACACTCGCGTCTTAAAATCCTAACGCACGCCGAGTGAAACGTAGCCGCAGTAAGACCGTCTCCTGCCTCGCCCAACATATTGGATATACGTTCCTTTAATTCTCCTGCCGCCTTGTTTGTAAAAGTAATGGCAAGAATATTCCACGGATTTATGGTATTTACCGATACAATTTTCTTTAGCATTTGACTATCAGTTTCCAAACCGTCTGCATAACGCTTTAAAAACTCTGCGTCTTCATCTGTAAACAAGGTTTCATTGCTGTTATATGCGTTGCCGAAATATATCATATTTGCTATTCGGTTTACTAAAACAGTAGTCTTGCCGCTTCCTGCTCCGGCTAAAATCAAAACAGGTCCTCTTATTTTGAAAATCGCCTTTCTCTGCTCGGGATTCATCTTCTCAAAATATTTTTCCAAAGCACTTCTTTTAAGACTTATGTATTTATCATTGCTCATTGAGCTTTTTAACCTCCTGAATTTATATACAAAAACAAATTTATAATGCAATATAACGCTATTATAACACACATTAAAGTAATTTTAAAGGTTTTTAAATCTAAATTAAGAAAATAATTCTTCAAAACTATAGATTTTTCATAACCGTTGTTGTATAATTTAATTGACGTATTTGTTTTCATTAGTATCACGGAGGAATTGCATTGAAACTATATTCAAACAAAAAATACAACACTATAGCGGCTTATGTACTTATTGTTCTGGCAATCGGGTTTGTTATGATAGTAGCTGTGTTTAAATTCTCTACTATATTAAAAATACTCGGTACGATTGCGGATATTCTAATGCCTGTAATCTGGGGCTTTGCCATTGCATATATACTAAATCCTATTTCAATGGGAATAAATAATCTCTTGAATAAAAGGCTTTTTAAAAAAAGGCAAATGCCAAAACTGTCTGCAGCTATTTCAGTAACTATAGTTGAGCTTTTATTTATAGCTTTTATACTGGGCGTAATGTCGATAATCATTCCTGCTTTACTGAACAGCGTATCGGAAATTTTCTCAAACATCACACTTTTGTTCAGCAAGCTTCAGGAATACGCAAAGTCGCTGTTTTCAGATCACCCTAAAATCTACTCTTTTATTTCAGATAAAATCAGCGAGTATTCAACAAATGCTGAAGACTTAGTCGACAGAGCAGAGCCTATGCTCAATAATCTTGTTTCCGGCGCATGGGGCTTTTTAGGCTTTTTAAGAGACTTCGTACTCGGCGTTATAGTTTCAGTTTACTTCCTTTGCAGCAAGGATAATCTTCTTGCACAAATAAAGAAAATACTTCTTGCAAACCTTTCCAGAAGAAAATGTGAAAAGGTTTTTGAAGTATCTAAAAAGTGTCACAATGTTTTCGGAGGATTTATTACAGGAAAAGTTTTAGACTCACTCATTATAGGTCTGATAGCCGCTCCGTTTCTTCTTATACTGAAAATTCCATACGCTGTAATGATAGCCGTTATAATAGGCATAACTAACGTAATACCGTTTTTCGGTCCGTTTATCGGCGCAATACCTACAGGACTTTTAGTTCTACTTGTAGATCCCGGAAAATTTATTCCGTTTGTGATTTTTGTGATTTTGCTCCAGCAGTTCGACGGAAACTTCTTAGGACCGAGAATTTTAGGCGATTCAACGGGTCTTCCGGCAATATGGGTATTGATTTCGCTTTTAGTCGGCGGAGGACTGTTCGGATTTGTCGGAATGCTCTTGTCCGTTCCTACTTTTGCTGTAATTTACAGCCTTTCAAGAGATTCTATTGAAAAGAAACTAAAAAGGAAAAAACTGCCCGTCTCGACAAACTATTATAAAAACGATGTAGAACATCTCTATAAAACAAACAAAAGCAAAAAGCCTCTTACCATTGACGAGCTCTACGCCCTTGATATCCCGAGTACAGACGAGGCTAACGAAGCAGGCAACGGTGACGTTGCATCCGCTCCGACTTTGAATAAAGTTGATTAAAACAGATTTTGATAAACGTCGGGGTTTTACCAAATTATATTTGAATTATTTAAAATATAACTATAAAAGATATAAGGCAGCCGTTTTATCAGCTGCCTTTAAATTTTATTCCGCTTTTTCTTTTGGTAAATTTATTGAGAAACCAGAATCATTTGAGGAACTAGAATCATTATTATCTACAATTACTTGAAATAAGCTACCACCTCCATATAGATCAACTCCCCATAAACATATTTGTACATCTCCGCAAAAATAATTATAAAGATTGCTGTCTGCTTCAATAACCATATGAGGTGCTTTGCCAAAAATATCTATCAAATCTGTCATAGTCGTTTTTTTGTTCAATTTAGATAGTTTTTTAGTTAATTCGCCAAAACTCATTTTTTCTAAAACTCCGTCGCTTTTCATAACCTTTTTTGCGATTTTCTCATCATGTTCTTCTTGATTACTTGTGTCTGAACCAGATGTTGAATTTTCCTCGCTTTGTGTATCGTTTTCGGTCTCTTGCATAGAATATTCTTCTTGACTGTTCACGTCTGAACCGGTCGCTGAATTTTCCACGCTTTTCTTATTATTTGAACAACCACACAAAACTAACACTGCCATTAAAGCCAACAAAAGAATTCTTTTCATTTTAAAACCTTCTTTCAAAACAATATACTATAAAAATTATAACATTTAATTTTATTTCTGTCAAAAAAACACGCTCCGCAAAATACAGAACGTGAATTACACAAATATATTAATAATATTGATATGCTAGTCAGCTATGCTTTACAAATTCAAAATCCCCGCCAAGCAATACTATCATTACCGCAACTGAAATAATCAAAATAACACAAGCTGTAATAATTCCGCATACAGTGCGTTTATTAAGAGCGAATACGTTTTCTGATTTAGGCAGAATATTCATTGATCTAAGAGCCTGAGTAACAGGTTTGTAAAGTACAAATGTAAATACTGCGTTAAGCACACTTTTAATAAGATTAAAAGGCAGCAATAACGGCAAAATCATATTTGCAACCGTTTTAATATCAGTATGGGTATAAATAGGGGTAATTATCAGGTTTGCCAGCATCATTACGGCTGTTGTTGAAAATACCGCAGAAACAAGAGCAGCTATTGCACCTTTAAAGCTTTTATTATACTTGTAAATTAGAGAAGCTGTTACCGCAAATGCTGCACTGCCGGCGAAATTCATAATAGCACCCCAAAAGCCTGTACTCGAAACAGTAATAAGCTCAAGCAGAGCCTCTATAAATGCGACTGTGACCGCTGCAACAGGTCCGTAAATAAAGCCTGCAAGCGTGATAAACACGTCTTTAAAATCAAGCGTCAAGAACTGTACTCTAAAGCGGAACACAAAAAGACATATGTACCCCAATGCAATAAATAAGCCCAATACCGAGAGCTTTTTTAAATTATTGTTTCTTGTGTTTGACATTAATAAGTCATCCTTTCTGATTATAAAATATATGCTTGCCTAAGTTAAACCTTAGGCAATTCTCCAAAAACATTCGGGAGAAACACCAGAAAAAAACCTCTGAACATAATGTTCAGAGGTTTACTTTTGCATAATTACAAAAATACTGTCGTTTCTTCCATCCGGACTTTGACCGTCGGTTTTGGAATTTCACCAAATCGGCAGAGATAAAATCTCTGTTCGTGGACTTTAACCACCGGTGTGGAATTTCACCACCCCCTGAAACTTAATATTTTATTTTTATTTAAATGGGCGCAGCTTTTTTTCACTAAGCCCTTTCCATATACTCGCCTGTTCTTGTGTCGATTCTTATCCTATCGCCGATTTCAATAAATAGCGGAACCTTTATCTCAGCACCTGTTTCCAAAGTCGCAGGCTTGGTAGCGTTAGTTGCAGTATCGCCCTTAAAGCCAGGGTCTGTTGCGGTAACCTCCAGCTCTACAAAGTTAGGAGGCTCAACGCCGAATACGTTACCCTTGTATGAAAGAACCTTGCAAATCATCTGCTCTTTGACAAACTTGAAATTGTCGCCAAGCTCAGACGCATCTATAGGAAGCTGCTCATATGTCTCAGGATCCATAAAGTAGTACAAATCACCGTCTGTATAGGAATACTCCATATCCTTTCTTTCAACATAAGCCGTAGGAAACTTAGCTGTCGGGTTGTAGGTTTTCTCAACGACCGAGCCTGTAATGATGTTTCTCACCTTTGCTCTTACAAATGCAGCGCCCTTTCCCGGCTTAACGTGCTGGAACTCAACTATCTGCATTACATTGCCGTCTTCTTCAAAAGTCATTCCGTTTCTGAAATCTCCTGCTGATACCATAAATTTATCCTCCAAATTGTTATCGTTTTTAAATTCTGCGACTCAATATTATAATTTGAATCTACAAATCTATAACATTATACCAAATATTTATTGTAATTGCAACCCCTAAAATAATCTACAGTATGATAAGCTCTTTCGGCGCTTTTGTAAGGTTTATACAGCCGTCCTCTTTAAGCACAACAAAATCCTCTATTCTCACTCCGAACTCGCCTGCAATATAAATTCCGGGCTCAATAGTCACAACAGAGTTTTCCAAAAGCTCGCAATCAGAATTAGGAGACGCGTTCGGATACTCATGTATTTCAAGTCCGACGCCATGACCTAGCGAATGACCGAAACAGTCACCGTAACCCTCATTGATTATTATTTCACGGGCAACGCTGTCAAGCTGACTTCCGCTTAACCCTGCTTTTGCATACTTTATACTTTCTCTCTGTGCAGTTAAAACTATATCGTAAATCTTTCGCTGCTTGTCGGTTGGTTCTCCCACGCAGACCGTTCTTGTCATATCGCTGTGATAACCGTCATAGACTGCCCCGAAATCCATTAATACAAAATCGCCGCTATCAACCCTTTTATCACTCGGCGCTCCGTGAGGCATTGAAGTGTTCTTTCCCGACAGAACTATGGTCTCAAACGACATAGCCTCCGCACCGTATTCAAGCATAAGGCTGTCAAGCCTTAATGCTATCTCTCGCTCGGTTCTGCCGACCTTAATAAATTTTAAAATATCGTCAAAAGCCGATTCGGCAATTCTCTGCGCTTTTTCAATTTTTATAATCTCATCATCACTTTTAACAGTCCGCAGACTTGCAATAAGCCGGCTTAACTCCTTATCAGACTTTATCTTACCCTTAAGATTTGCCTTAAAATCAATAAGTCCGCTGACTGTTAAATAGTCGCTTTCAATAGCAATAATTTTTGCTCCGTGTTTTTTTAACAGACTATTTATCTGATGAAAAAGCCTCTGCTGTTCTACAACCTCGCAGTTTGTGACCTTTCTTCTAGCCTTTTCTATGTACCGAAAGTCTATTATCAAATACGCACAATCAGGAAAAACCAAAACTGTTCCTGCCGAAGACTTCATATCGGTAAAATAACGTCTGTTCACATCTGAGGTTATTATTGCACAGTCGCAGAAATCACCGATTTTAGACTGTAGTTTTTCAATATTAGTCAAATTGATCTCCCTTTTCAAAAACCGCTTTCAACTCATCTAGCCCCAAAAAGTAACTCTTCTTGCCATACCCTGAAATCTGAGCTATGCAAACGTCTTTAATCACAGACTGCGACCTGAACCCCTCACGGGAATGAATATCGCTAAGATGCACCTCGACCACAGGTATTTTTATTGCGGAAATTGCGTCTCTTATTGCATAGCTATAATGAGTATATGCTCCTGCATTGATCACAATTCCGTCAAACACTTTTCTCGCCTCGTGGAGCTTGTCAATTATTGCTCCTTCGTGGTTAGACTGGAATATCTCACAGTCAAAGCCTCGCTCTTTTGCATTTTGCATAATCTCGTTATTAATACTCTCGTAACTGTCCGTACCGTAAATTCCGGGTTCTCTCTCTCCCAGAAGGTTTAGGTTAGGACCTTGTATAACTAATACTTTTTTCATTTCTTTAACCTTTCATAATATGTATTTATAAACTTTTACCAAAGAATAGCCGTCCACTTACCACAAAAATCACATTGCTCTAACTGATAATGTGTATATTGCTTTAGCTCTCTAGCTTTTTTCTCTGCCTCAATAGCTGTATTATACCAACCTATTGTATTATCACTAAAAGAATGATGTGTTCCACCATCATCACACCAATAACCTGTACTATTATTTTTTTCCTTTATCTTAAAATTTTTTATTTTAGACCATTTACCATATTTTTTTATTCCATTAGTCTTTTTATATGCTCTTACTTTAATATAATATTTTTTTCCCTTAGTAAAAGTCTTTAATTTTTTATATACATATTTGTTTTTATTTTTTGTAACAGTTATCTTTAAGAGTTCTTTTTTAAAATCTTTGTCTTTTGTAACTTTGATTTGATAGCCTTTAGCCTTTTTAACTTTTTTCCATTTGAATACTACTTTATCAGGCTTTTTAACAATTTTAACACTTGTTACTTTACTTACATTGCTAATATTTACTCCATAGATAGTGACTATTGATGTAGCCATAGTCATTATTACGATAGTCATAACTAAAAACATCCGAATAAATACGTTTTTCATTTTTTCTCCTTCAATAATACAATAATTAACACTTACTTTACAAAATAACAATTAATCAAGTTTTATAATAGATGTCCACTTCCCACAAAAATCACATTGCTCAAGTAAATAATTACCTGTTCCATATTTGCCATTTTTGAGTATATATTCTTTTGCTACATCTTCTGCTTTTACTGCTGTATTATACCATCCTATTGTATTATCAGTACAAGAATGGTGCATTCCACCTTCATCACACCAATAGCCTGTTGATTTATCTGTTTTTTTCTTTATTGTAAAACTTTTCTTTTTAGACCATTTACCATATTTTTTTATTCCATTAGTCTTTTTATATGCCCGAACTTTAATATAATATGTTTTATTATCATCTAGCCTTGTATTTAACTTAGATGATTTCTTATTAAATGTTCTTGTTTCAGATTTTTTAAATTTTTTACTTGTTGAAATTTTAATCTGATAGCCTTTTGCATTTTTTACTTTTTTCCACTTAATTGCTGCTTTATTTGATTTAACTGTAATTTTAACATTATATACTTTTGCTATGTTATTAGAGTTTGCTCCATAGACTGTAACTCTTGTTATTCCTGAAGCCATTGTTAATATAGTTATTATCAAAAATATCCGTGTAATTATTTTTTTCATAATATACAATCCTAAAAACTTATTATTGATTCCGTACCGAAAGATAATACTTTTTCATAGCCAAAGCGTCCTCTGCCTGAGTTCCCGAACTCTCACAGATAAATGTTGGGGACAAATTCTTCTTAGCAACAAGCTCCATAAGCGGTTCATACTGAGGTCCGTATATCTCGTCCTCAAATGTAAGATGCTTTTTCTCTCCGCCCGGTTCTGTATACATTATCTTTGAAAAATGACTGTGAAATATTTTCAGTCTGTCGCTTCCTAGTTTATTCTCAATTTTATCAAGAATCCCCTCATACTCTGCTTTTCCCTTTATGCCTCCAAAGGTTCTTGCATTGAGATGACCAAAGTCGATGCACGGAATAAAAGTTTCATCTAAAGCGCAAAGCTCCAAAACCTCCTCCAGATTACCAAGCTGATTTACCTTACCCATAGTTTCGGGGCAAAAATGTATATCGCCCAGCCCTTTTGATACTACCTCAGCTCTCGCACGGATAAGCGTATCTTTAGCAAGCTCTAAAGCCTCCTCACGGGTTATTTTTGCACACGAGCCTGCGTGGATTATAATTCTGTCTGCGCCGATTCTCTTAGCAGCATCTGCGCTTTGAAGTATGTAATTTATGCTGTTGTCACGCTTTTCCTTTTCAACGCTCGAAAGAGATATAAAATACGGTGCGTGAAGTGATAACTTAATTCCGAATTTCTCTGCATTTTCAAAAAGAGCAAAAGCCGTATTGTCAGATACCCTCACTCCCTTTCCGCACTGATATTCATAAGCGTCTATACCAAGCTCTTTTATAAACTTCGGAGCGTCAACAGAGCTTTTATATTTAGCTGAAAAACTGTCGCTGTTTCCGGCAGGTCCGAATAGCGCCGACATAATAACACTTCCTTTATTGTTTCTTACATACATTGTAGCATATATCGAGGAAATTTACAAATGCAATTTTATTCTATTTATTTTCCTGCTGATATTGCAATAGCTTTATAAAAATAATATAATATATTTATAATTATTGCTTCTAACTTCTATTCTTGCCTCTTGCTTCTTGCTTCTTACCTCTTGCATCTAGCACTGGCATCTTTCAGTACATATTTTTGTACAATTCATTTTGTATGATAAATAAAACACAGATAAAACGGAGGTCATTATGGCTAACTTAAAACAGGTTTATGTCTGCTCAAACTGCGGGTATGAAAGCTCAAAGTGGAACGGAAAATGCCCTAGCTGCGGTGAGTGGAACACCTTTGAGGAAACAACTGCCGCTGTTGTAAAATCAGGCAGAAACACAACTAAAAAAACAGCCGACATAACAGGCGGTATAAGGTCGATAAACGAGATCGACGGCAGCTTTGACGAGGTAAGATACAGCACAGGGCTTTCTGAGCTTGACAGAGTTCTCGGAGGAGGACTTGTGAAGGGCTCGCTCGTTCTTCTGGGCGGTGAGCCGGGAATAGGAAAGTCTACTATTCTTCTGCAAATTTGCAAAACTCTTTGTCAAAATAAAACCGTACTTTACGTTTCGGGCGAGGAATCAATGCGCCAGATAAAAATGCGTGCGGAACGTCTAGGCGTTTTGAGCGACAATCTGTACCTGCTTGCTCATACCGATGCAGAAGCCGTATGCGAGGCTGTAAAAAAGGAAAAGCCCGATATTGTTATCATAGATTCCATTCAAACTATGAACATATCGGCTATATCTTCCTCTCAGGGAAGCATAACGCAGGTAAGAGAATGTACAAACCTGTTTATGAGAACGGCAAAGTCTGAGGAGATCCCGTTCTTTATCGTAGGTCACGTCAACAAGGACGGCGCTATCGCAGGTCCTAAGGTTATGGAGCACATTGTTGACGCCGTTCTTTATTTCGAGGGGCAAAGAAATATGTCATACCGTATTTTGAGAGCCGTTAAAAACAGATACGGCTCAACGAATGAGATAGGTGTTTTCGAGATGACTGACAAAGGTCTAATGGAAGTTGACAACCCGTCTATGATGCTTTTATCCGGACGTCCCGTAGACGTATCAGGCTGTTGTGTTGCGTGCGTTATGGAGGGTTCCCGACCGATCATGGCAGAGGTTCAGGCGCTTGTTGCAAAAAGCGGATTCGCCTCACCTAGACGAACCTCAACAGGCTTTGATTACAACAGAATGTCGATAATTATTGCGGTTTTGGAGAAACGTCTGGGATTTTACTTTGGCAACCTCGACGTATTTATGAATATAGTAGGCGGCTTGAGGTTAGACGAGCCTGCCGCTGACTTATCAATAGCTTTGGCACTATATTCAAGCCTTACCGACAAGGTTATCCCCGACAAGCTGATAGCGCTGGGTGAAATAGGTCTTGGCGGAGAGCTTAGAAGCATTTCTCACATTACCCAACGTCTTTCAGAAATAGAAAGGCTCGGCTTTGAAAAATGCATTGTTCCGAAAAGCTCGCTGAAAGGCATTGACACTTCAAAATACAATATGCAAGTTGTCGGTACATACTCGATAAAAAACGCATTTAAAGAGGCATTTATTTAATCAGCAAATACTATTAACAAAAGCAGGCACATCAGTGCCTGCTTTAATGCTACCCATTTATATTTTTATAAATTACCTTTTTGCCTATCAGGATTTTTGCGTTTTTAACTTTGCTGCCTTTTAACCGCTTTTTAAGCTGTTTTGCTATCTTTTTGTTTTTAACAACAAACTTCAAACCATTTTTGGTGTTTCTAAAACCATAGACTAAACGTACCATTTTCGGTGATTTCTTTTTGTTGTTAATAGTTATTTTTGATAGCTTCTTACAATTGTTAAAAGCTCTTTGATCTATTTTCTCTGCATTATTTATTGTAACACTCTTAAGTTTTGCGCAATTGTAAAAAGCACGACACCAAATATCAACTTTGCTTGAAAGTATTTTTACATTTTTTATATTTTTACAATTATTAAATGCAGACGAATATATATTTTCAACTTTTTTAGGGATAGTTATACTTTTTAAACTTTTACAATCTCGAAATACAGACATTTCAATTTCTTTAACTTTTTTAGGAATAGTTACACTCTTGAGATTATAACAAGCCCTAAAAGCACCATTTTCGATTACAGTTAAATTCTTTCCGAATTTTATAGTCTTTAGATTTGAACCGCAAAAAGCACGCTCACCTATTTTTTTTACACTGTCAGGAATAACTATTTTAGTAAGTTTTGAATTCTCAAAAGCTTCATATCCTATTTCTTCAAGTCCGTTAGGCAAAGTAATTTTTGTGATAGAACTCCATCCCCCTCCCAAATACTTCAATGTATCAGGAAGATTTACATTTTTGACGTGGTAAAACTTGTATCCACCAAGACTATACAAATTCTCTACTCCATCAGGAATAGTAATATTTGTACTCTCATTAAACGACATATAAACTTCTTTACCATCTTTTGATAATAGCAAATCGTTTTTATAACTATAGTATGGATTATTGGGGTCAACAGACAACTTTAGTTTAGTATTACAATAACTAAAGTATCCATATTGATCTGAAAGAGTAAAATCATCAAAAACAACTCTCTTGGAACCAAGGTCACTATAGTATATAGTTCTATCAACTATATATTTCTTTTGGTTGTAATCGTAGTCTACAAAACCTTCACTATAGTATCTTCCAATAGCTGTGTTCTTTGGGATGTTTACCCTTAAAATTTGTGGGAAATATGCAAATTCCGTTATATTATAAATAGTATCAGGTAATATCACTTCTTCTACATTCGTATATTTATTAGGTTTTACAGGATATAGAACCATATCCCCACACAAATCTACATCAGTCACTAAAAATTCCAATCCATCACAGGTTATCTTTCCAGGTATCTCTACCTTTTGAACATTCGGAATATCAACAACCGTAGCAGAATAAGGTACCTTTACATTTTCACCATACTGCACATTTTCTTTTAAAATATAAGTAAAACCACCTATTCTCGTTCTAGGCGCGTCAGAATAAGAAGTCGAACCATCATAATATGCAAAAGCATTACCTGCAAATGCACTGACTGCTATTACAGCTGTGGTTAATAAACAAAATAGCTTTTTTAGTTTCATAAAAATCTCCTCCTCTAATTATGTAGATTATGTAGAAAATTTTGCCCACTCACTTTCTGTCAGTCTGGAAGTGTCTAAACCTGAGTTTTTAACATATTGTTTTAATTTACTCAGTTTTACATCATTACTCCATGGAACAATAAACGCATAATAATCAAAATTCTCAGCTGTTCGTGTAATCATATCTGAAACATCTGCTGTAGCATCGTTATAACGATTTGGACGGTAATAAGGACTATCAATACAAGTTTCGTTTACGTGTTTTTTATCTTTTTCATTTAATAAATAACCACCATCCTTAGGAAGTTTACCTAAAAATCTGTATTCGACAATTCCTTTAGCAACATCAGTCGCTAAATTTGATGTAAATAAACTCATTGTTAAGTCTTTTGTGTCAGGAAGTATAGTTCTATGAGAATAAACATCTCCTACTAAATGCGCAGCATATCCTAATATTCTTGTTTTCATTTTTGCAGATTTAAGAAGAGTATCATTTTGCATTTTAGCACCATTATATTTAACAAGTGTTCCAGATTTTTTAATTAGATCTTGTAGCTGACTAGTGTTATATCCTTTTGTACCTTTTATTTTTTCCACTGCACTGTTTTTGGCTGCATTAATTTTATTATCCATATCACTAGTACTGGTAGGATTGTCCTTCTTGCCTAAGTATATTGCAAAATACCACAAAAATTTGAGATTTATTACATAGTTACCAGGTCCATGTAATCCTGGTACACTAACAACTGTAGGATTTGTTGCTTTAAAACAAGTATCAGCCCATTCAGAACAATGCTTCATTATAGTTCTTTTTTCTTCTGAAATAAGAACCACATTTGCATCAATAATATCATCATGATCTTCTTTTAGCCACATGGGTGATATCTGGTAGTCGTTTTGATTTTCATTATTAGTATCTTCTGATAGTGTAACCAGTTCATCAAAAAATTTTGAGGCGAAACTCTGACTTTCCTCGGTCTTCGGGCTTTCAGCATCATCAGCAAAAATTGAAGCTGATGAACTTAGTGTTGCGGTAAATGTCATTGTTGTTGCAAGTGTTAAACATAAAAATTGTTTAAGTTTCATATTGTCACGTCCTTGTTGATTAAATTTAAGATTATATAAATCTATAGTTTTATTATATTATGAAAGTTATAGAAAGTAAAGTAAATTTTATGTAATTTAAGCAACTTTGTAGACTTATACAAAAATAATCGTCTTTCTTTGTGTAATACAACATTAAAACAAACCCAGATTTATAATATTCAAATTAACATTCACACTAAAGAACAAATTACATATTATATTGTTAGAGGCGGAAAGCTTTAAAATCTTTAAAGCGTGCATAACATATCCGCTGACTGCTGTTTTGCAAATTCCGTCCGATACAAAACAAGAAAGAATGGTAAGCGCATGAATAATGAAACAGTTTATTTATGGGATTTATCGGTTGGAGAAAAAGCAAAGGTCCAAAACATTGAAACTTCTGATTTTATAAAAAGGAGAATGCTTGATATGGGGCTTATAAAGGGTACATATATTGAGGTTCTTCAAAAAAGTCCCGCCGGAGATCCCGTTGCATATTTTATAAGAGGAGCAGTAATAGCTCTTAGAGACGAGGACACAAAAAAAATTCTAGTTGAAAAGATATAAACAAATTATTGCATAAAACTAAAAAGTGCGTTACCCCTAACGCACTTATATTTTTACATAGATTTATTCCACAAAGGAGGAGATTCTGTTGCCGCAAAACAAAATTCAGGATACGCTCTGTGACAATAAAAACGCCGAAATAAGAACAATCGCACTTGCAGGCAATCCCAATGTAGGGAAATCAACAATCTTCAATGCACTTACGGGTCTTAACCAACATACAGGTAACTGGACGGGAAAAACCGTATCAAACGCAGTAGGGAAATATACTTATAAAGATAAGACATACGAGCTTGTTGACCTGCCGGGTACATATTCTCTTTTTGCAGGTTCAGCCGAGGAGGAGGTCGCAAGGGATTATATTGAAAGCGGCGAACCTGACGCAGTTATTATAGTATGCGACGCAACCTGTCTGGAGAGGAACTTAAACCTTACTTTGCAGATCATCAACATTTCAAGCCGTGTGATATTATGTGTAAACCTTATGGACGAGGCTGAGAAAAAAGGTATAACAATTGATTGCGACGAGCTTTCCTTACAACTTGGCTGTGAAGTGGTAAGCGTAGTTGCCAGAAGTGAAAAGGGACTCGATGAGCTTAAAGCAAAGGTAGAAGACGTTTGCAGCTCCCCTCCTCAGAAATTCTTGAAAAGGATAGATTTCAGTGACTGTAAAACTGAGGAGGAACGCACAGAAAAGTACGTTTCCGCAAGCGAAGAAATAGCAAAAAAGTGCGTTATATTTAACAAAAAGCATTACGACAAGCGCGACAGGATACTCGACAAAATATTCACCTCACGGCTCACCGGAATACCTATAATGCTTCTGCTTTTAGGCGGTATCTTCTGGCTGACAATAGTAGGTGCAAACTATCCGTCGGAGATGTTATCAAAGTTTTTTAACTTTCTGCAAACATATATTTCCTCGTTTTTTGACTACATAAATGCACCACTATGGCTAAGCGGTATCCTGATTGACGGAGTATATAAGACCGTCACTTGGGTGGTTTCGGTAATGCTGCCGCCTATGGCGATTTTCTTTCCTCTTTTCACACTGCTTGAGGATTTCGGCTATCTGCCGAGAGTAGCGTTTAACTTAGACAAATTCTTTAGAAAATCAGGCGCCGACGGCAAAGCCGCGCTCACAATGTGTATGGGCTTTGGCTGCAACGCCTGTGGAGTTATCGGATGCCGAATAATATCATCTCCCAGAGAGCGCATTATTGCAATGCTTACAAACTCTTTTGTTCCCTGCAACGGGCGTTTCCCAACGCTTATTGCAATTATAACTATGTTTTTGATAGGCGGAGTAAGCTCGTCATTGGGAAATTCTCTATTATGCGCATTAGTTCTGTTGTTTGTAATAGTTCTCGGAGTTATTATTACGCTCACAGCCTCAAGATTTCTTTCAAAAACAATATTGAAGGGAGAATCGACCTGCTTTGCTCTTGAACTGCCCCCTTACCGCAGACCGCAAATAGGTAAGGTTATAATTCGGTCAATTTTAGACAGAACACTTTTCGTCTTAGGGCGTGCTGTAACAGTCGCCGTTCCGGCAGGAGCTATCATATGGATTTTTGCTAATGTTCATATTGGTAACAACACATTGATAAATGCAGTTTCCGGCTTTCTCGACCCGTTTGCGTCATTAATAGGTTTAGACGGTATTATACTGCTTGCTTTTATTCTGGGATTTCCCGCTAATGAAATAGTCTTTCCTATTATACTTATGGCATATCTTTCGCAAGGTTCGCTTATTGAGTACGAAAGCCTTTCTCAGCTGCACGATCTTCTGCTCGCAAACGGCTGGACCGTTACCACCGCAATATGCACAATGCTCTTTTCGCTCTGCCACTTTCCCTGTTCTACGACTATGATCTCTATTTATAAGGAGACTAAAAGCAAAAAGTATACGGTGATAGCGTTTTTACTTCCTCTTTGCATTGGAATACTGATTTGCTTTATTGTGAAAAATTTATTATCACTTGTGCTATAAGTAAAATTTTCTGCATAAAATGTATTTGGTGATAAATATGAAAAAAATCCAAAGGTTTGAAACAGCTTCATTTTTCTTTGCGTCAGTTGTAGGAACGCTTATGCATTTTGTCTATGAATGGACAAACGAAAGTCCGATAACAGCTCTTATAGCTCCGGTAAACGAAAGCGTTTTTGAGCATCTAAAGCTAACCTTTTTCCCACTTTTGGCTTTTGCTGTTTTTGAATACTTTTTCATTGGCAAAATGCATAAGGGTTTTTTCTGCATCAAAGCTAAATCAATACTGCTAGGAATGCTAAGCGTTTTAGTTCTTTATTATACCTACACAGGTATTATCGGGCAAAACTATATGATACCGGACGTTTTGATTTTCTATATCAGCGTTTTAATATCTACTCTTTATTTTGTAAAAAACTACAAGCCGAACAAAAGCAATAACATACTAGGTATTATAATTTTTATTTTAGTCTGGATAATATTTATAGTATTCACTTTCTCGACTCCACATATCAACTTGTTCTTAGACCCAAGAGGATTTTACGGAATTAGATAAACAAAAATCGGAGATAATTCACCTGTACTTATGCTGTGCAAGGAACGTCTCCGATTTTTTAATTAATGCTTTACATATTTAAGCGGATCAAGTCTTTTCTTTATTTTAGCATAAGGGTTATCCTGAACCCTGAACTCAAAGTGAAGATGAGGACCTGTTGAATAGCCGGTAGAGCCAACAGTTCCGAGCTTCTGACCAGATGATATGTACTGTCCTACCTTGACCTTAACGCTTGTCATATGACCATAGATAACACGCAAAGTAATCTTTTTTCCGTCTATCTTAAACGTACTTCTAACAACAACATAATTTCCGAAACCGCCTCCGCAGCCGCAGGACTTTGTTTTACCGTAGTTATGCTTACAGCCCTTATTTATCGAATCTACTATTCCGCCTCTGGAAGCTATGATTTTTGCACCCTTTATGCTTTTTCCGTTTGAAGCGATATCCGTTCCCGAATGGCTTCCCGAGGCATACATACTCGACTTATTGTTATACGTTTGAGATATATAATAATACCCGGGCACAGGCCATCTGAACGACAATGTCAGAACAGATTTCTTAGCTGAAATTTTCCCATTTAACGTTTTGCCGTTAAGTTCTTTATACGCTTTCACCTTATATTTATATGTAGTAGACTTTTTCAACTTTTTATTTGTGTATGTAAATTTGGTATTCCCCTTGATTTTTGCGATCTTTACATACTTTTTGGTCTTTTTGTTGTATCTGTAAATTATGTAACCGCTGGCGCCTTCGATTTTTTTCCACCTTATTTGTACAGAGTGATTTTTACCCAAAAGCTGAACAATTTTTGAATCAGCAGGAACAGTCATTGCAGCCAGCACATCGCTAGATAAAAATGAAATATAATCCGCTCCGTCTACTATACAGTAAGTAGCTATCTTGAAGTTATATGCATTTCCAGCTTTAAGACCTTTAATAGTACAAGATAAAGTGTTCGGATCACTTATGGTTTTGATCAACGCATAATCCTTTAACAAGGAATCATAAACAAAAATTTTATAACCTGTTATACCGCTTGCCTTTGTCCAATGCAGTTTTAATGATGTCTTTTTAGAACTTCCGTATGATGTAAGGCTGTTAGCTTTAGGTACTATCTTAAATTCAATAACTCTGATTCCCGTTACGTTTTCTATTCCTGTAATAGTTATCGTCGCTGTACCTACATCTATGTTGTTTGAATAGCTTAGTGTATAATCCTTTCCCAATACAAGCTTGTAATCATCTATTATAGCTAATATATCGGGCGTAACAGCACTTCCTGTATATGTTACATTTTCAACTGAAATAGTTACGTCAGAATTTATGTTAGCCGCATCTATTATAAATTCAAGAGTTTTCTCTCCTGTGAAATTTCCAATTCCTTTGACTGTCACCGCAGCTGTACCGACATTGATGTTATTAGTATAAGTTAAAGTATAGTCTATGTCCTTAACTAATTTATAATCTTCATACTCAGCGTTAACATCAGGGGTAATTTCTACACCTTTATATGTATGATTCGGTATTTCAAGTATTTCAACATCATTTATATTTATTGGATGTTTAACATTTACCTCACAATAAACCGGCTCTGCCGTTTCGTCCTGCGCAGACACGCAAATCCTCGTACTTCCAAATGCTACTGCCGTTATCAGTCCGTTTTCGTCAACTGTGCAAATGCCTTCGTCTTCGCTTTTATAAATCAAAGTTCCTCCAGACGAAATTTTTGCCTCTATCTGAGCAGTTTGCCCGATAGTCAAATTAAAAACACTCTTTGAGACTTCAATCTCGTTCCCCAATGCATAAGATGTTATTGCAACAGGAATAATCACACAAATCAAAGCTATAAACAAAGTCGTTAATGCTGTTTTTATAATCTTATTGTCTAAATTTTTATGGATATTCATTTTTATTCTCCCCTTTTAACATTCATTCTTTTTACTAGTCATACTTAATTTATACATCATATTTTATCAATTAAATGCTACTTCAAAGCTCCGTACACTATCTGTCTCAATTTTCTTGTTGTCTCATTACAGCCTGCTCCGCAGCGCTGGATAAAGTATAAAAATATCATATTATCCTTTGGCGAGATCGTTACATAATCGCCTGTCCAGCCGTCCCAGCCGAACTCTCCCAAACTTGCGTTTGTAGCGGCGGCAGCCTTATCGGTTAGAATTCTCAGATAATTACCGTAACCATATCCCTTTGTTGCGCCGTAGTAAAGTGCAGGCATCTGATAATCGGTCATCTGGTTTGTAGTCATATACTCGACCGTCTTTCTGCCCAGAATTCTCTTACCGTTATACTCGCCCTTATTAAGCAGCATACTTGCAAACTTCATATAATCGTCAAGGGTCGAAACAAGCCCTGCTCCTCCCGATTCAAATGCAGGAGGCTTTTTATAGTCGGTAAGGAGCAAATGATAATCGTTGAAAACCACAGGTTTCTTTTCAACTTCATCGTAATAATAGATCTGAGCCAGCCTGTCATATTTTTCACTGGGTATATAAAATCCCGTGTCGACCATTCCAAGCGGTTCAAAAATTTCTTTCTTCAAAAATTCAGAGAACCTCATACCGCTTACCTTTTCTACAACCGCTCCCATAACGTCTGAACACGTTCCGTATGTCCAGCTCTCTCCGGGGTGGAACATCAAAGGCTTTTGCGCTAAAAGCTCGGCGATTTGCAAGGTGGTGAACTCCTCGCCGTTTTCCATACGCATTTTCAAATCATCATAAAGCTTCTGCATCTCAGCGCAAGATTCGCACCAGTCTCCTCCGTAGACCATTCCTGCTGTCATATTCAAAAGATTATGAAGCGTAATATCGCTGTTAGCCGGAATGTATTTGCCGTCTTTTATAACTTTCATATTTTCATAACCGCTTATGTAGTTCTTAACAGGGTTTTCAAGGTCAATTAAACCTCTCTCAAACAAAATCATTGCTGCAACGGAAGTTATCGGCTTGGTAAGAGAAAAAAGTCTGAAAATCGTATCACTGCTCATTCTCTTGCCTTTTTCTATGTCTGCATAACCGTATTCCTTTCTGAATACGACCTCGCCGTCTTTTAAAACTGCCGTACTCGCTCCCGATATCTTACCGTCTGCAATTTCTTTATTGATAACATCAGACAAATATCTTAGCTTGTCTATGTGCATTTAATCACCGCCATATATTTTTATTCTAAGCAAAAATACTGCAAAACAATGTATTAAATATAAGTATATCACAGTTGATATTCCTTTTCAAGCAAAAAAGAACCCCTGAAAATCGCTTTGCAGGAGTCCTTTAAGAGATTATTTTGTTTTCACTTATTTTTCACTTGCTTTGTATCCTGCGTCCTCGACCGCTTTAATAAGCGTTTGAGTATCAACGTCCTTCGATAAATTGATATAAGCAAGCCCCTTTTTCAGATTGACCTCAGCCTTTACGCCGTCAATTGCATTAAGAGCAGACTCAACAGCTCCGGAGCAGTGAGAACAGCTCATACCCTCAACTTTTAACGTAACATCACACTTTACCTTTCCAAACATATCTTTGTCCTCCTTTGTATTATTAAGCCCCTTATCAGAGCTTTTATTTAGATTTTTAGGCTTGAAAAATTTAAGCCTTAATGCGTTTGTTACAACGCATACGCTGCTTAAGCTCATCGCCGCCGCCGCAAGCATTGGCGACAGCTTTATACTAAATGCGCTATAGAAAACTCCTGCCGCTATCGGTATACCTACTGTGTTGTAGAAAAACGCCCAGAACAGATTTTCCTTTATGTTTTTAATGACTGCCTTGCTCAAATCAATCGCTGTGCAAACGTCAAGAATATCATTTTTCATCAAAACAACATCAGCACTCTCAATGGCAATATCAACGCCAGCGCCTATCGCAATTCCTACGTCCGCCCTTGCAAGCGCAGGAGCGTCGTTGATACCGTCGCCCACCATAGCAACCTTGTTTCCGCTTTTTTGAATGGACGCAACAACACCCTCCTTTTCCTGCGGAAGCACATTTGCAATCACATTGTCAATGCCCAGCTTCTTTCTGACCGCTTCGGCAGTATTTTTGTTATCGCCTGTAAGCATAGTGACCCTTACTCCGCTTTTTTTCAAAAGTTTAACAGCGTCATAGCTTGTCGGCTTTACCTTATCGGCGACCGCGATAATGCCAACAGCCTTATTTTCATCAGCGACTAACAAAGGAGTTTTTCCCTCAAGAGATAACCTTTCCAATTCATTTTCTACATTTTCATAGTCAATATTATTTGCTTTGATGTAAGCAGAATTACCTATATAATACCCTTTTCCGTCAACCTCTCCGAAAACGCCTTTGCCGAACTCTGCTTTAAAGCCATTAACATTAAGAAATGAAAGTTCTTGCCTTTCACACTCTCTTACCACAGCGTCCGCAAGCGGATGCTCGCTCATATTTTCAATGCTTCCTGCGATCTGTATAAGCGTCTTTTCATCAAGCCCATGAGCAATAATATCAGTGACTCCAGGTTTTCCCTCAGTCAGCGTTCCCGTCTTATCAAGAACAACGTCGGTGACATTGTGAAGAGCCTCTAAAGCCTCTCCCGATTTTATCAAAATACCGTTCTGCGCTGATTTTCCTGTTCCTACCATAATTGCAACAGGAGTTGCAAGACCTAACGCGCATGGACAGGAAACCACCAGAACCGAAATAGCTATACTCATAGCAAACTCAAAGCTTGCTCCGCAGATAAGCCATACTATTAACGCAATAATTGCAATAACTATCACAATAGGAACAAAAATTCCCGACACCTTATCCGCTATTTTTGCAATAGGCGCTTTTGACGAGGACGCCTCCTCAACAAGCTTGATGATTTGAGAAAGAGTCGTATTCTCGCCTACTCTTGTAGCTTTGTATTTTATATACCCACTGCTAAGCATAGTAGCTGATATAACGCTTTCCCCAGCCGTTTTTGAAACAGGTACGCTTTCTCCTGTAATAGCCGACTGGTCAAGGCTTCCCTCTCCCTCTATTATCTCTCCGTCAACGGCAATTCTTTCTCCTGCCTTGGCTAATACTATGTCTCCCTCACGAATATCCTCAACTAAAATCTCGGTTTCTTTGCCGTCTTTTATTACCGTTGCCGTTTCGGGAGCAAGATTTAAAAGCCTGTCTATAGCCTCGCTGGTTTTAGATTTAGACCGCGTCTCAAGATATTTTCCTACTGTTATAAGTGTAAGTATTGTAGCCGCAGACTCAAAATACAGATCCATATGGAATTTTTCCACAGTTTCCATATCGCCTATCTTTAACCCAACAGCTATTCGGATTATCGCATACAAGCCGTATAAGAAAGCTGACGCTGAACCTATGGCTATAAGACTGTCCATATTAGGAGCGCCTTTAAAAAGATTTTTAAATCCTACGGTATAGTATTTATAGTTTATTATCATTATAGGTATACAAAAAACAAGCTGTATCAATGCAAAATTAAGAGCGTTTTTAGCACCCATAAATATTGAAGGTATAGAAAGTCCCAGCATATGACCCATAGAAATATACATAAGGGGAATTAAAAGGCATACTGATGAAATAAGCCTCTTAAGCATTGTTTTTTCAGCTTCGCTTTTTACGCCTTTTGTTATACTGCTTTTGGCGTCAAAAATATTAGCGCCGTAGCCTGCGTCTTTGACAGCTGCTATTATATCATCTGTGCTCAGGCTGTCGTCGTATTCTGCCGTCATAGAATTTGTAAGAAGATTGACAGAAACGCTTTTTATACCCTCAAGCTTTGAAACTGCCCTCTCAACCCTTGCAGAGCAAGCCGAACAGGTCATTCCCGAAATGGCAAATTTATTTTTCATAAATAGGCTTCCCCCCACTTGAAATCACTGTAAATCATAAACAATTAGTTGTTGCTAACCCATATTATACTACTATGGAAATGCATTGTCAAATAAAATGTTTTAAAACTGTATAAAAGCTAAATTCAAAAATATTATACTCACCAACAAAGTGTTTATGCCGAAGTGCCTCCGGTAGTGGAATATTCTATTACCGAGCTTGGGCAGGGCAAACCCATTCTTGACGCTGTGAATAATTGTGGAGAGAAATATAAAGCATCTGCAAATTAAAAACGGCAATCATCAAACTACGATGATTGCCGCTTTCTATATCAACCCAAACTAACTAAACGATGGCGGAGTAACATTAGTATGTGAAAAGCTGTTGTCCGACGGCGAAGGCTCCGACATACTGAAATACATTTTCGCCGCTTTAGTCGTTCCGAAATCACGGTTTGAACCAGTTTCCTGTACCTTGTTAAACGCCTCTCTGAACAACGCGTTATGCGCCTCTTCTCTGTTTAGGAGAAAGTCTATTGTCTCTTTTACCTTCTTATCATTAATCTGTCTATAGAGGTATTCGTAAACTACCTTTGCCCTCTGCTCAGAAGCTATATTAGAAAGCAAGTCTGCGCACAAATCTCCAGTAACAGAAACATAATCTCCCGTCCACGAATAGCCCGACGCATTTATCAGTCCTGGATTCAATCCTAAGAGAACGTGGGTTTCAATTTCTCCCGCAGGTACAGATTGAGCGTCTACATCGTGACCGTTAAGCAGATTGATCGTCTCTGCCACCATCTCCATATGCCCCAGTTCCTCTGCCGCAATATCAAGAAACAAATCCTTAATGTCAGGGTCTTTTATTCTAAAACTCTGAGACATATACTGCAAAGCCGCTTTAAGCTCTCCGTTTGCACCTCCGAGCTGTTCCTGCATCAGCGCCGCATACTGAGGATTAGGCTTTTCAACTTCTACTGGATGAAATAACTGTTTTTCGTGTTTGAACATATAAACACCTTCCTTTAATTTTGTAAATATTGTTCCCAGAATTTCTTTATATATACATTTTATATACAAAAAAGGCGTATAGACTTAAGTCTATACGCCGTTATAAAAGATCAGTTTGATCCCTGCTTTTCAGCTTCCTTAATACGATAATCGTCCATAAGCTTTACACAGCCTGCGACATCTGTCTTTTTGTTAAAGAGACGGTCAAATGCTGCGGACATATCGTCAGCACTGTAGCCGATAATCTTAGAAGCGGCAGTGGATACGCGCTCATTAGCGGCAATAGATGTGCCGGCATTTGTTACCATAGGAGATTGAATGTTAGTAGTCTGCCCTTTGAAACAGCTTACTGTGGAAATTCCGTCGAATGCTATATTATAATTCTTCGCATCAGCGCAGAATGACAGAAATCCCAATGCCTTAACTAGCTTTTTACTGTTCTTATTTACCATCATCATATTCAAATTGCCGCCTTCATAAGTGCCGCTGTCTGCGGTATTCATAAACGCAGGCATTAGGGCAAAATCGTCAACGGTATATTTATTTCCCTGTTCAAAATCAGTGTAAAACCATGTATCCCAGATAAAAGTCATAACCGCTTTGCCTGAGCCCATAATCGTACTGATATCAGACCAACCGTTTTCAAGATATTCAGACCCGAACCAACCTTTGTCAGCGGCGTCCGATACCCACTTTACCATATTTGCTACGGCAGGGATATCCGAGTATGATATTTCATTTTTATTAAGCTTTTCAAGCAATGATGGATCGTCTGCAAAGATAGGATCCATACCGAACTGGAACATCCATGTGCAGCCGTCGGCAGGCCAGCATATAGGCGTATGACCAATGTCGGCAAGCACTTGACAAAGGACGTCAAACTCTGCCTGTGTTGTGGCAGGCTTCAGCCCAAGGCTGTCCAGCAATGTTTTATTGTAAAAACATCCCGAAACAGAGCTTTCCCAAAACGGCAGTCCGAGAAGGTTTCCTTCCTTGTCCTGACAGTAAGCACGGGAGCTGTCCGTAAGGTCTGAGACCCAGCTCTCATTATTGAGATAATAGAAATTGTTTGAAACGTCAAAACGGTTTAAATCTGCATTGTTAAAATGCATAAATACATCTGGGGCGTCTCCGTCTGCAAATTTTTTAGCGGCATTCACCTCAAATTCAGCATCGTCAAATTCTATTATATCCAGCTTATTTCCGGTAGCGTTTTCGTACTGTTCAAAAATGCTTGTCATATAGCTTTTTTCCATATCGCTTTTTCTGCCCATTATTGTAAGAGTGTTGTTGTCCGTTTTACTCTTATGATTACCGCTGCAGGACGTTAGAAAAAGCACAATGGTAAGAATTAACAGCAATGGAAAGCGTCTTTTTATCATTTACTATCTACTCCTTCTTTCTCTGTTTATTTTGCTTTATTTTTACTTTTATTTAAAAGCTGACCGACCACTTCTTTTACAGTCTCCATATTAATAGGCTTTGCAAGATGACCGTCCATTCCGGCATCCAGTGCGTTCCTCACATCTTCTGCAAAAGTGTTGGCTGTCATAGCGACAATGGGTATAGTCGATGCTTCTGGGTGAGCGGACGCTCTTATCTGCCTCGTTGCATCATAACCGTTTAACAGAGGCATTTGTACGTCCATCAGTATTATGTCATAATGACCTGGTTCAGAGTTTTTGAACATCTCTACAGCTTCCTGACCGTTCACCGCCAATTCGCAGCTTGCGCCCTCCATTGAAAGCATCTCTGTCAGTATCTCTGCATTAAGTTCGTTGTCCTCTGCCACAAGGAACAGACGTCCTTCCATAACACCTTCTTCTGTTATGTCGTCTATGTTATCCGTCTGCTCCTGGTGCTCCAAAAACAGCGGCTTTATAGTTTGCCATAAGGTCGAAACGAAAAACGGCTTTGGCATAAAAGCGTTGATCCCCGCTTGGCGAGCCTCCGTTTCAATTTCGCTCCAATCGTATGATGTCAGAACAAGTATAGGAACCTCAGTTCCAATCTGTTCACGTATCTTTCGGGCAGTTTCTACACCGTCCATTCCCGGCATCTTCCAATCCAGCAAAATAACGTGGAAATCCTCTCCGCTGCGGTGCGCTTTGATTGCAGCTTCTACAGCGGCTGAGCCCTCTGTAACGAAGGATACTTCTACGCCGGTATCGCGCATCATTTCCTTTATATTCAGGCAAATGTCTTCCTCATCGTCTGCAACCAGCATACGGGTTATCTTTTGGTGATACCATGAATCCGCTTCCTCTTTCTCCGGAAGTGCAAAGGACAGCTCTACAGTAAATGTACTGCCTTCTCCAAGACGGCTCTCTACTTGAATAATACCGCCCATTAAGTCTACCAGGTTTTTAGTTATAGCCATACCCAGCCCTGTTCCCTGTATTTTGTTGGTAAGAGAGCTGACTTCTCTGCTGAACGGGGCAAAAATCTGCTTTTGAAATTCTTCGCTCATACCAATGCCGTTGTCACGAACAGTGAACCTCAGCTTTACATACTGATTATGATGCGCAGATTTTTTAATTTCACTAACCAGAAATTCAATTTTACCTCCGTTAGGGGTGTATTTGATTGCATTGGAAAGCAAATTGATAAGTATTTGATTAAGACGCAGCTTGTCGCCCAGCATTTGCTCCGGCGGAGCTCCCTGCGCCTGAATAGTGAAGCTCTGATTTTTAGCTTTAGCCTGAGGCATAAGTATGATGTTCAGTTCTTCCAGAAGTTCGGGCAGGCTGAAACGATCTACATTCATAGACGTTTTGCCGCTTTCTATTTTGCTCATATCCAGTACGTCGTTTATAAGACTTAGCAGATGATGACTGGATGCCATTATTTTGCGTGTGTATTCTCTTACCTTATCTGTGTTGTCCGCATCTTTTTCAAGAAGCACTGAAAATCCAACAATAGCATTCATAGGAGTTCGGATATCATGTGACATATTAGAAAGGAAATTACTCTTTGCGTCGTTAGCGTCTTTAGCCGCCGTCAACGCTTCTTGAAGCTTTTGATTCATTTGCTGTTCCTGAGTGCGGTCAGACATTACAATAATATATTTCTTAATGTCTTGAATGCTCATATGATATATAGTCATTCTATACCATCGGCGTTCGCCGGTTTTTTGGTGCATATACTCACATTCCCAATAACGGTTGCCGTTTAGAGGAATCGCGTTGAGCTCCTTTGCGGGAATAACAACGTCAAAGTTTATCGCACATTTTTCCATCACTCTGATATTTTCACGCGCGTCCTTTACTTTAATACCCAGCAGTCTCTCTAAATTAGGGCTTATATAATCAACGCTTTTGTTCTTAGAATCGAGCATTATAAATATGTCGTCAACACTGTTTGAAAGTACGTCAAACATTTGCTCTCTGTATTGAAGCTCTATCTTGCTTTTGCGTGACTGTTTGTGGCTTCGCAAAGCTATCAAGGCAATTACCGTTGCACCCACCAACAGGAAAATTATGACCAAAACATTCATAGTTGTTTTTTGAACCGAAAGAAAACCGCCGCTGACTGCGCTCTGCGGTACTGCGCTAAGCAAAAAATAATCCTGAAAGCCTACAGGCTGATACAAAATACAGTGTCTGACGCCGCCTATCTCACACTGTAACAAGCCTGAGTTTCCTTTGTTCCAGTCGTTTTTGAGCTTTGACATACTTTCTTCATCTAAATCGGAAGCCGCCCTTAGATAGGTAAGATAATTGCCAAATATACTGCCGCCTTCCTGTGTAGAAAGAAGCACATTTCCATCGTTGCTGATTACGAAACATTTAGCTTCACCGGAAAAGGCGTCAACATTCAGTGAATTTGCCATATCTTTATTTGTATAACTTATAGCGATAGCGTCAAAGTCAAAACCGTTATATTTCCCATGCTGTACCGGAACTGCAAAAACAGTGATTTCCTGACCGGCGGACAAGGTTTCTCCTGCCATTACAGGCTTTCTCTGCTGTATGAGGTTCTCCCATGCTCCCTCTAGGGTCATATTTACCTTGGCGCCGTTCAGCGTCATACAAGTTTCGTCTTTGGAGATAAAGTAAAACTCAGAAAAACCCCAGTAATCCTGCTCCCCAGAAATAAAATCGGAAACTTCGCTCTTTTTGTTTTTAGACATTGTAAAATAATCGCTCCAGCCTTCCAATAGACCCCAGTTTCTCTCGACAAAGGCTCCGAATGAGCGGTTTACCTGTCCATAGATCTCTCCCAGATGATCTGTACTATCCTTATAAATCCGCTGAGAAATAAAATTAAAATATACGATCCCTATTATGATTACAGCGATAACAACTAAACACATCAAAATAGGCAGTAATAATTTTCTGAACCATTTTTTAAAAAATAATCCCGCGCTTTTTAACATCAACAAACACCTTCTTTTGCAGATGATTTATTTATATTATTTTACCATATAGAAGTAGATAAGTCAATTACCTAAAGCCGCTGCAAACCATACAATCATCTGATTTTACTGTGGTATCTGCTTCTGCAATATTGGCATAAAATTAAAAGAACTAATACAAAAAACTTATAACAACTATAATATATTTAACATTCCCTACAAGTATTGCAGTAATAGCAACAAGAAAAGCACGATAAATTGGCTTTCATCGTGCTTTTTAATCTGGCTGGGGTAGAAGGATTCGAACCTTCGGAATGACGGAGTCAGAGTCCGTTGCCTTACCACTTGGCGATACCCCAATATACATATATAAAATTTTTTGAATAATATAATATTTGGTTGGGATAGGTGGATTCGAACCACCGGAATGACGGAGTCAAAGTCCGTTGCCTTACCGCTTGGCTATATCCCATAATGCAAAAATATGTGTCGTAACAAGTTCAACTATTGAATTATACCATATGAGAAAATGCTTGTCAATACACTTTACAATTTATTAAAATTTTTTTGTAATAATTTGTTATTGAAATTACAGAACTCCATTATATTATTTTAATATATTAAAATTTTATACAACATGTGCTAAAATAGTATAACCCAATTTCCAACTGCGCTCGCTTTGTCTTTGTGGTGTCCTATTTTATTTATAAAATTTTTTATAAAAAACTATTGACAAGCATTTTCTGATTTGTTATAATTATAAAGCTGTGATTTAGAACAGATTATATTTATGAGTTATTAGCTCAGTTGGCAGAGCATTTGACTTTTAATCAAAGGGTCCGGGGTTCGAATCCCCGATAGCTCACCAAAACAGCCTTTGTCAGTTTGCAAGGCTGTTTTTTTATTTAAGATACAATCCTTAGCTATCACAGGCTAGCAGCTTAAGAAAAGCGTTCGGAAAAATTCCGAACGCTTTGTATTTTTAAACTATCACAATCCGCTGTTTATCAAATTATTCTTCATAACGAAGTCTCGCCGTTTTACTTTCTAGGATTCTGAATTGCAGCCTGTGCAGCAGCAAGTCTTGCTATAGGTACACGGAACGGTGAGCATGAAACATAGTTAAGACCAATATTGTGGCAGAACTCAACTGATGTTGGGTCTCCGCCGTGCTCTCCGCAGATACCGATGTGGAGATTTGGATTAACAGGCTTACCAAGCTTGATAGCCATATCCATAAGTTTACCAACGCCACTCTGGTCAAGTCTTGCAAAAGGATCAGATTCGAATATCTTAGCGTCATAGTAAGCGTCAAGGAATTTGCCTGCGTCGTCTCTTGAGAAGCCGAATGTCATCTGTGTAAGGTCGTTAGTACCGAAGCAGAAGAAGTCAGCCTCTGTTGCGATTTCGTCTGCTGTCAAAGCAGCTCTCGGAATCTCAATCATTGTACCAACCTCGTATTTAAGGTCAGCATTAGCAGCAGCGATCTCTGCGTCAGCAGTTTCAACTACTACCTTCTTAACACATTTGAGCTCTTTAATGTCTCCAACAAGCGGAATCATGATCTCTGGAACGATAGTCCAGTCAGGATGTGCCTTTTTAACATTGATTGCAGCACGGATAACAGCGCTAGTCTGCATCTTAGCAATCTCAGGATATGTTACTGCAAGACGGCATCCACGGTGTCCCATCATAGGGTTGAACTCGTGAAGTGAAGAAATGATTGCCTTGATTTCCTCAACGCTCTTGCCCTGAGCCTTAGCCAGAGCCTCAATATCAGCCTCTTCTGTAGGAACAAACTCGTGCAGAGGAGGATCAAGGAATCTGATTGTTACAGGGTTGCCCTCGAGAGCCTCGTAAAGAGCCTCAAAGTCAGCCTGCTGCATAGGAAGAATCTTAGCAAGAGCAGCTTCTCTTTCCTCAACTGTGTCTGAACAGATCATCTCTCTGAATGCTGCTATCCTGTCAGCCTCAAAGAACATATGCTCTGTACGGCAAAGTCCGATACCCTCAGCGCCAAGCTCTCTAGCCTTCTTAGCGTCAGCAGGAGTATCAGCATTTGTTCTTACCTTTAACTCTCTATACTTGTCAGCCCAGCCCATAATTCTGCCGAACTCGCCTGCTATTGTAGCGTCAACAGTAGGAATAATACCGTCGTAGATATTACCTGTTGAACCGTCTATTGAAATGTAATCGCCCTCGTTAAATGTCTTTCCAGCGAGTGTGAACTTCTTGTTCTCCTCGTCCATAACTATTTCGGAACAGCCGGATACACAGCAAGTACCCATACCACGGGCAACAACGGCAGCGTGAGATGTCATACCTCCGCGAACTGTGAGAATACCCTGTGAAGCCTTCATACCTGTAATATCCTCAGGTGAAGTCTCAAGACGTACAAGAACGACCTTTTCGCCCTTAGCGTTCCAGTTTTCAGCGTCCTCTGCTGTGAATACTATCTTACCGCAGGCAGCTCCAGGAGAAGCGCCAAGACCCTTTCCGATAGGTGTAGCAGCCTTTAGCTCCTTAGCGTCAAACTGCGGGTGAAGAAGTGTGTCGAGGTTTCTTGGGTCGATCATCAAAACAGCCTTTTCCTCTGAAATCATACCCTCGTCAACAAGGTCGCAGGCGATCTTCAAAGCAGCAGGCGCTGTTCTCTTACCGTTTCTTGTCTGAAGCATATAGAGCTTTCTGTCTTCAATAGTGAACTCCATATCCTGCATATCTCTGTAGTGATCCTCAAGAGTGTTGCAGATATTAACAAACTGTTCGTAAACCTCAGGCATAACCTCTTTAAGCTGTGAGATAGGCTGCGGTGTTCTTACACCTGCAACAACGTCCTCGCCCTGAGCGTTCATCAAGAACTCGCCCATGAGGTGTTTTTCACCTGTAGCAGGGTCACGGGTAAACGCAACGCCTGTACCTGATGTTTCGCCCATATTACCAAATGCCATCATCTGTACATTTACAGCAGTACCCCATGAATACGGGATATCATTGTCACGGCGGTATACGTTAGCACGAGGGTTATCCCATGAACGGAATACAGCCTTAACAGCTCCCATAAGCTGTTCAACAGGATCTGTCGGGAAGTCCTCACCTATCTTTTCCTTATACTCTGCCTTGAACTGTGAAGCAAGCTCCTTCAAGTCGTCAGCAGTAAGCTCAACGTCCTGAGTAACGCCCTTCTTTTCCTTCATTTCGTCGATAAGCTCTTCAAAATACTTCTTGCCGACTTCCATAACTACGTCAGAATACATCTGAATGAATCTTCTGTAGCAGTCCCAAGCCCAACGAGGGTTGCCCGACTTCTTAGCCATAACCTCTACAACCTTTTCGTTAAGACCGAGGTTTAAGATAGTGTCCATCATACCCGGCATTGAAGCACGAGCTCCAGAACGTACTGAAACGAGAAGAGGATTTTCGTCGTCGCCGAACTTCTTTCCGGTGATCTCCTCCATCTTTCCGATATACTCCATAATCTGAGCCTGAATCTCATCATTGATCTGCTTGCCGTCCTCATAATACTGAGTACAAGCCTCTGTAGAAATTGTAAAGCCCTGCGGAACAGGCAGTCCGAGCTTTGTCATCTCAGCAAGGTTAGCACCCTTACCACCGAGAAGCTCTCTCATAGTAGCGTCGCCCTCTGAGAACAAATAAACCCATTTTTTGCTCATTGGTATTTACCTCCATAAAAAAATTTAAAATTCTTCCGGTGGGAACGGCGCTCAGCCTAATCCCGACGGACATATAAAGATTATAACAGATTTATTTTTAAAATGCTAGCCCTTTTTGGTAATTTGTTTGCAAAATTGAGGGAAAAAATTATTAACTTTTTTGTTAGTTATATATAAATTTGGCACAAATGGTGTTGTAAACGACAAATTTATATTGTATAATTAAAGCATAATACATAAAAACTTTTGAAACGGAGACATTTTTATGAAAAATTCTGTTGTTATTCTTGCAGGCGGACAAGGCAAGCGTATGAAAACCGATATGCCGAAAGCACTGTGTGAGGTTTTGGGAAAGCCTATGCTTCAATGGGTTATCGAAGCCTGTGAGAAAGCCGGCTTAAATAACATATGTGTTGTTAAAGGCTTTGCAGGAGAATATATAGAAAGCTTTTTGCAGGGAAAATATCAGACTGCGCTCCAAGCTGACCGTCTGGGAACGGGCCATGCAGTTATGCAGGCGGTAAACTTTCTGCGCAAACATTCAGACGGCAACACTCTTATCCTCTGCGGAGACGCACCCTTTATCGACAGCAGAACTATAAAAAACTCACTTAAACTACACGAGAAAAAAGACTTGTCTGTTACTGTTGTAACATCTATTGTTGACGAGCCTTACGGATACGGCAGGATTATCAGGACTGAAAACGGCATATCAGGAATTGTCGAGGAACGTGACTGCACCGATGAGCAGAAAAAAATTAAAGAGATAAATTCCGGCTGTTTCTGGTTCAAGACAAAGGATCTGCTGGACGTGCTGTTCAGCATAAAGCCAGACAATGCACAAGGCGAATACTATCTCACCGACTGTATATCGCTGCTTATCAAAAACGGCAAATCAGCAGACGCTTATATTTCTGATAACGAGAATGTTTCGCTCGGTGCAAATGACAGGCGAGGACTTCTCCACTTAAACGATATCGCAAGACGACAGATAATTAACAAGCATCTTGATAACGGAATTGAGTTCACCTGCACAGACGGCGTAAGCATTTCAAACGGTGTTAAAATCGGTACAGGTACGGTCATACATTCAGGAGTTATCCTCAAGGGAAACACAGAAATAGGCAACGGCTGTGAGATAGGTCCTAACACCTGTCTTAACAACACAAAGGTAGGCAGAGACACTAAGCTCAACAATGTTGTCGCCAACGAAAGCGTTATAGGAAACGGAGTAACTATAGGTCCTTGGGTTCAGCTAAGACCGAACACACATATTGCAAACGGAGCTAAGATAGGCGACTTTGTAGAGATAAAGAATTCAAATATCGGCGAAAGTACGGCTGTTGCACATCTTACATATGTCGGCGACAGCGATGTCGGTGAAAATGTCAACTTCGGCTGCGGCGTTGTCACAGTGAACTACAACGGCGACAAGAAATTCAGAACGACCATAGGCGACAACTCGTTTATCGGCTGCAACACAAACCTTATCGCACCTGTGAAGGTAGGCAAAAATGCATATACTGCGGCAGGCTCGACAGTTACAAAGGATGTTCCCGACGGAGCGCTGATGATAGAAAGAGGTCAAGGCGTTATTAAAGACGGCTACGCTGACAGAATGTTAAAGAACAGAAACGAAAAAATCGCAAAGGCAAAAGCTCAGCGAGAAGCTGATAACAACAGCAAGAATTAAAAAACAGGTTACTTTAATTATCAATTATCCATTGTAAATTATCAATTAAATAAAATGCTTTACCCCCTGTCCTATGAGAAATGGGGGTTAAAGTGGTGTATATACTTATTAAATCAAGGAGAAAATTATGAGCATCTGGGATATATTTAAAAAAATAGAAAACGGGAATAACAATGTAAAGGGAAAAATTGAATATATTATAGTAGGTCTCGGAAATTTCGGTATAGAATATAATGAAACAAGACACAACGCAGGTTTTATGGCGGTAGATAGACTTTCTAAGAAAAACGGCTTTGATATAAGCAGGGTCAAGTTTAAGTCAAAAACAGGAGAAACGCTTATTAATGGCAAGCGGTGTCTTGTACTCAAGCCTACGACATATATGAACAACAGCGGAGAAGCTGTTGCTGAAGCTATGAGCTTTTACAAAATCCCGATTGAAAACGTAATAGTGATTTATGATGATATTTCACTTGAACCGGGAAGACTTCGTATTCGCAGAAAAGGCTCGGACGGCGGTCACAACGGTATAAAGAGTATAATCGCTCTTACCGGAAGCGATGAGTTTCCGAGAATTAAAATCGGCGTCGGCAAAAAGCCTAACCCAAATTACAATCTTGCCGACTGGGTGCTGTCGAAATTCAGCGAGGAGGATAGGCAGGCTCTTGAACCTGTGCTGGAAAAAGCGGTCGATTCGCTTGGCTTTATTGTCGAAGGCAATATTGACAAGGCTATGAATTTATATAATTCGTAATCAACAATATATATAATAGGTAAGCGTATGAAAAACATCTTTAATGAAATTTGCTGCAAGCTCGACTTCTATCAGGAGATAGAAAGGTCTATAAAAATCGGTAAAACTCCCCTGTCGCTAACGGGAGTTTCCTCCGTTCATAAATCGCATCTGGCTTTGGCTCTCAGCGAGCTGAAGCCTTGCTGTATTATCTGTGATACCGAAACTACAGCAAGACGTATTTGTGAGGATATAAATGCTCTTTCTAACGAAGAGACTGCCTGTTTATTTCCTGCAAAAGATTTCAATTTTGCGTATGTTGACAGCTTTTCAAGAGAATATGAGCATAAAAGAATAGAGGCTCTCACCAAAATAAGAAAAGGCTTGTCCAAAATTATAGTCACAACGGTCGAAGCCAGTATGCAAGGTACAATTCCGCCTGAAAAACTTGAGGAATACTCCTTTGATATAAAAACAGGCGAGGATTTAAACTTGTCAAATCTGACTTCATCACTTGTTTCAGCAGGTTACACTGAGTGCGAACAGGTCGAGGGACAGGCACAGTTTTCAATCAGAGGAGGAATAGCGGATATTTTTCCTGTTCATTCCCCTCAGCCTTACAGAGTTGAACTATGGGGCGATACTGTAGATAGTATTCATATGTTCGAGGTTGAATCTCAAAGAAGACTTGAGAAGGTTAATTCTTTTACAGTCTCTCCTGCTCTGGAAGTTATATTCCCGTCTTCGGATGAATTTGCCCAAAGGATACGGGAGGTTATAAAAAAGCCCAGAGGAAAAAAAGCAGATAAAATCAAGGAAAAGCTTTATGCTGATTTAGAATTGCTTGAGTCAGGAATTTCTCTTAATAATCTTGATAAATACTATTCCCTTGCCTATGACAAGTTCTGCTCGGTTGTTGATTATTTCAAAGATGATATAGTTATTATATCTGAAAACTCAAACTGCAAGGAGCAGGCTAAAGCACTTTCAACTCAGCTTTCTGAAGATATAAAAATGCTCTATGAGGACGGCATTCTTTTCAAACCGCTTGAGGGATTTTACTGCGAATATGCAGAACTTACGTTAAAAACGGAAAATACATCGTTTATATACCTTGATACCTTTATGCGCAGCGGAAGCGATTTAAAACTACAAAGCCTTATCAACGCAAATCCGCTTCAGACATCAAGCTGGGGCGGGGATATAAGACATCTTATTGAAGACTTAACAGCATACTGCAATCAAAATTACTGCGTTATTGTTTTCGCAGGAAGCGAAAAAACTCTGCCTGTTTTGGTAAACGATCTGCGGGACAGCAATATACCTGCTGAGATACTCACCGATAAATCAGAAATAAAGTATGGACTTGTATATGTTACCTATGGCAGCTTAAGCGGAGGCTTTGAGTACCCCGAAATAAAGTGTGCGATGATAACAGGTCAAAAAATAAGCCCGACTAAGAAGAAGCCAAAGAGAAAATACAAAAAGGGCGAAGAAATCAAAAATCTCTCCGACATTTCAAACGGAGATCTGGTCGTTCACTCGCTTTACGGAATAGGGCGGTTTTCAGGTATTCAAAAGCTTGAAACAAACGGCGTTACCAAAGACTATATCAAAATAAACTATGCAGGCTCGGATATTCTATACGTTCCTGTAACCCAGCTTGATTTGGTGTCACGTTACATTGGACCCCGTGACGATGCAAATATTAAGCTAAATAAACTTAATTCTTTGGAATGGCAAAAAACAAGAAAACGTGTTAAAACCGCAGTTAAGGATATGGCTAACGAGCTTATTAAGCTGTACGCAAAAAGACAGATGTCAAAAGGCTTTGCATTTTCTCCGGATAACGACTGGCAAGCAGATTTTGAAGAACGCTTTGAATATCAGGAGACGGACGATCAGCTCAGGTCAACAAATGAAATAAAAGAAGATATGCAAAAGCCTATTCCGATGGACAGACTTCTATGCGGAGACGTAGGCTTTGGAAAGACAGAGGTTGCCCTTAGAGCCTGCTTTAAATGTATGCTTGATTCAAAGCAATGCGTTATTCTCGCCCCAACTACCGTTCTTGCGTGGCAGCACTATCAGACTGCTATAAAACGCTTTGAACACTTCCCTGTTAAAATTGAACTTCTCTCCCGATTTAGAACCCCAAAACAGCAATGGGATATAATTAAGGACCTGAAAAGAGGAGTTATAGATATGGTAATTGGAACCCACAGGCTTCTTCAAAAAGACGTCGAGTTTAAAAACCTAGGTCTGGCAGTTATAGACGAAGAACAGAGATTCGGCGTTGCTCATAAGGAACGCTTTAAGGAGATGTTTTCTGGCATTGATATTTTGACTCTTTCAGCAACACCTATACCGAGAACTCTCAATATGGCTATGAGCGGAATACGGGATATGTCGGTAATTGAGGAACCCCCGCAGGACAGATATCCCGTTCAGACCTATGTTATCGAACACAATGACGGAGTTATTGCAAATGCAATATCAAAGGAACTGCGACGGGGCGGTCAGGTTTACTATATACACAATCGTATTGAAACTATCTACCGCTGTGTTTCAAAACTACAAAGTCTTCTGCCCGATGCCAGAATTGGTGTGGCTCACGGTCAGATCAATGAAAACGAGCTGTCAGAAATCTGGCGGCAGCTTATTGATAAGGAAATCAACATCTTGGTTTGCACAACTATTATTGAAACAGGCGTTGATGTTCCGAACGTAAACACACTTATAATAGAGGACGCCGACAAGCTTGGACTTTCTCAGCTTTATCAGCTTAGAGGAAGAGTAGGAAGAAGCAGCAGACGTGCGTTTGCGTATTTTACCTTTAAAAGAGGAAAGGTGCTTACAGAAATAGCTTCTAAAAGACTAAACGCAATAAGAGAGTTTACACAGTTCGGCTCTGGATTCAGAATAGCTCTGCGTGACCTTGAGATAAGAGGCGCAGGCTCTGTCCTCTCGGGAAAACAACATGGTCATATGGAGGCTGTGGGCTACGATATGTATATCAGACTTTTAAACGAGGCTGTTGCCGAGCAAAAGGGAGAAGCACTTCCTTCCTCGCCGGAAGATTGCCTTGTTGATATTGCGATCGACGCATATATTCCCGAAAAATATATAGAAAATCTCTCGCAGAGAATTGACGCTTACAGAAAAATAGCTTCAATTCAAAACGATGAGGACAGCACTGATGTTTTAGATGAATTAACTGACAGATACGGCAAAGCGCCCTCCGCTGTTTTGGGGCTTATTAATATCGCGCTTATGCGAAACACAGCGTCAAAACTGGGCATAACAGAAATCACACAGCGCGGCGAATGGCTTTATTTTTACATCAAATCGCCCACTATTGAACAGATCACTGCTCTAAGGCAGGCTTACAGGCACAGGGTTGACTTTGAGGAAGTAAAAAAACCGCACTTTAGAGTAAATCTCATACAAAAGCCTAAAAAACAAAAATCTGCCGAGCTTATGAGAGAGGTTCTCAGTATAATGAACGGCAATCTAAATCCAAATGATATTGTTCAAAGCACAGAACCAGACGCTTCTGAATCAAAGCCAAACAAGTATTTTAAGGGTAAAAAAGTTTAAAACAAGCAGAGAGGAGTTAAATATGAAAAATAAATTATTAAAAAATGCATTGTTAATAATTATCGGTTCTGCAATGTATGCGTTTTCAGTAAGCCTATTACTTACACCGAATAAAATAGCTCCAGGAGGTGTTTCTGGTATTGCAATTATGTTGGGACACCTTACAGGTATTGGAGTAGGAGCGTTTATATTTCTGCTGAATATTCCGCTTCTTATTATAGGGCTTATAAAACTTGGAAAAAGCTTCTTTTGGGGTACAATGATAACTATATTTCTCACATCTGCTCTCACCGACTTATTTGCAAAACTTCCTCCGCTTACTAATAATGTAATGCTTTCAGCTTTAGGCGGAGGCGTTTCTCTAGCAATAGCAATAGGACTTATCTTCAAAGCAGGATACACATCAGGCGGAACGGATATCATAGTTAGGCTTATAAAGCTAAGGCACAAGCACTTAAAAACAGGTATCATATTCATTGCCGTTGACGGGATAATATCAATTGCATCAGGAATAGTTTTCAGAAATCCTGACAATGCGCTTTATGCACTGCTTGCACTTGTCGTTTCGAGCATTGTTTTAGACATAGTTTTATACGGAAGCGACGAAGCAAGGCTTGTTTATATAATCACCAAAAAAGAAAAAGAGATTGCTGACTACATTTTGAAAAAGCTGGATATTGGCTGTACTTTACTTGACTGTCAGGGTGCATATTCAGGGGAAAAGCGTCACACAGTTATGTGCGCTATAAAAAAGCGTGATCTTCCTCAACTTCAGGAATACATTCTGCAAACCGACCGTGATTCGTTTATGATAGTGACCTCCGCAAATGAAATATACGGAGAGGGTTACAAACTGAGAATGAATAACTACTAACCGCCGAACCAGCAGGGGTGACGGCGTGACGGCAGGGGTGACCCCTGCACGCAGTGCTGCCCTATTAGAAACTAGAAGCAAGATGCAAGATGTAAGATGTAAGATGCAAGATGCAAGATAAAACCGCCCAGACATATTTTTGTCTGGGCGGTTTTACAAAATTATATAGATTTATTTTAGGAGTCTACTTCACTTTTTTCTTAACAACCTTTGACCACTTACCATAAAACTTCCTGCCGTTTGCTAGCTTGTATGCTCGCACTTTTACAAAGTATTTCTTCTTTGGTTTAAAATTTTTGATTGTTGCATTGTTTTTCTTAACTGTGACAGTCTTTTTACCTTTGGTAAACTTGCTGTTCGTTGCCGCTTTGACCTCGTACCCTGTTGCTCCGCTTACCTTTTTCCATGATACATTTAGCTTCTTTTTCTTTGCCTTTAGCTTAACGTTCTTAACCTTCGCAGGTTTCGTAACCGTTGTTGTAGTCGGCGGTGTTACCTTTGGCGATGCCGTTGTAGGAGCATTAGTAGCAGGCTGTGCCGATGTAGGTTGGCTAGAACCTGAGTTAGACGGCTCTGACTGACCACTGCCTGACGGGTTTGATGAATCTGATGGATTACTTGAACTATCAGATGGGGTTGACGAATCAGATGGGTTAGATGGCACTGACGGATCTGAAGGCATATTTGAATTTCCAATTGTTTTGAGAATATTTCCGCTTACATCAAGAAATTCAACACATCTGATCAAATATACATAGTCTTTAGCATCATTCCACGAATACGTTGAAGCATAAACACTGTAACTGTCACCATTGTTAATCTGATTAGAAAGGTCTAAAGTAACTTCAATTGCAGTTTCTCCGTTAATATAATTTTCACCCGTTACAGTATTCTTTGATTCTTTACCTGCAACATTTGCCGATAAATTAATGACAGCATATGGATTAAATGAAACATCATCAGCACAATCAAATATATATCTTATCTTTACCGCACCTGCAATTGAAGCATCAGCTGTGCCGCTTTCCAAATTAACAGGTATACCACCTGATTTAATTAATCCAAGTGCATCTTCTTTTGCCATTGGTTCATAATAACTTGTATCAATAGGAACAAAAGTGCCATCTGAAATCTCTTTAGCAAGCTTTTCTATAACCTTAGCATCCGTTTCCTGCTTTATTTTAAACTGCGTTCTTGAATAAAAATTATCATTTACATCCCACAGAACAGGAACAAATCCATAACTTTTAATAAGTCTAATAATATAATCTACAGCTTCACTTGTTGAATTTACTGCAGCATTTTCAGAAAAACGATCATTGTCATATATAGAAGTTGTCTCACCTATAAATACCGGTATTCCTTTTTCTGAGAAAGATTTTTTCAAGAGATTTAACTGATTTATACTAAATAATCTCCAAAATTTACTTCCTATTTGCTTAGACCAATATGCATTTCCGTCAACATAATGAACTGATACCATCATTCTGTCTTTGGCTTTGTCTTCTGGCATCTTAAAAGCTGAATTAGTGGTTTTTTCTACATTTGTAAAATAGCCCGAAACAATAAGCATTCTTTTTGTATTATTTCCGCCCGTAGCTCTTACAGCGTCTACAAATGCCTGATTCATTTTGTTTGTCCAATCATATCCTTCACTTTCGGGCAAATCGTTTATTTCATTATTAGAGTCTATCTGACCTCCTCCTAGATATTCATTAAAGCCCTCAAACATTAAGTAATCTGAATATTCTTTAAAATAGTTGGCAATCTGAGTCCAGATTTTTTTAAATATTTCTGCTGCATTCTCTTTTGTGTTACGTCTGATTATAAACTCGTCAAAATGATGAATATTGATTACTGCGTAAACACCAGCATTACGGCAATAATCAACAATTTCCTTAACACGGTTTATATACGCTTTAGAAATAGTATATGTACCGTCATTTACCATCATATTACCCCAAAATACAGGAATTCTAATAGTATTAAATCCTGCATTTTTCATTCCGTCAATAATTTTTTGAGTAGTTACAACTGCTCCCCAGCAAGTTTCATAATCCTGAGGTGTGTTGTCTTTTACAACTGGAGGCCATGTATATGACAAACTCGTACAATTAGCTGCATCATAAGATTCCATTGTATTACCAAGATTGATACCGAGCCCCATATCGTCGGCATAGTCCTGTGCAGTCATATTATCACGCATAACTCCATCTTCAGCTATACCTGTTACAGTTAATATCCCCTGAAATGACAAAGAACTCAACATTATGCAGGCAGCCAACAAACCTGAAATCAATTTCTTTGCTTTCATAAAAACATCTCCTTAAAAAGCTTTTACGCACAAATAAAAAATTTATATGGTTTTATCTCTTTCGTCTTTTATTATATCACACCGAAAACAAATGTCAAGTTCTACAGTTTTTTAATAATAAATCTGCAAGCCAACCTCGTAATTCTATATTGTTAAATGAATGCCTATTATGGATGCCTAAAACTAAGTACAAGCCAACCTTGCTTTTCATGTACTAATCTAAGATTAAATGTGTGTTCGCCATCCCAAATCTTATCATCAGATTTAGCTTTAAATTCAACACTATATACTTTTAAATTCTTTAACTCGTCTTTAGAAAATGTTTCTTCATATTGCTCCTTATTCTGGTCAATGTCCTCATCCGTTACATCCTGAATTTTTACATTATCTATTTTAGTTATTTTATACTCGTGTCTTTTAATATCAACAAATTCAGCTTCTTTTGACTCTAAGGATTTCATTCCGATAGTGAAATCATCCTTCCAATAATTTATATATTTTTTTATAGTATCTTCAGGATTAAGATTGTTGGGCTTGTAGATATACAGAAAAAACACCGAAACAACAAAAGCCAACATACCAAAAAGAATAAGAATTGTTTTTAAAACTTTTTTCATAGTGTTAACACCTTAATTTTTCGTGTAATGACATACAACAGCAATAACACCGCTTATAATTGCAAAGACAAATGTCAGTAAAGAATAATATATAATAATACATTTAGCTATCGAAAAACTTTCGCTATGATAAAATGGTAAGTAGAATAATATACTATCTCTTAAAATCAACAGCGTAAATCCCGAAGCTATTAATAAATAAAGTATGCTTAAATAACTTATTTTAAATTTTTTAAATAAAAGAGAACTAAGAAATAATGCAAATAGAGTAAGAATAATAAAGAAAGATTCGTTATTAATGATCAAAACTGAATCGTAAATAAAACAACTTATAATCTCAATCAGCCATATTAATATAAACACCGATAAAAGAAAAGTATTGGCTAAATATAATTTTCTCATATAAAATTCATCTCCATAGTTAAATATTAAAAACTCACAATCAGTAAATTGCAAAGTATGCTATGTAACCACTTTTACCTTTAGGTACTTTATTAAAATAATCTACTAAACCATAATCATTTGATGCAGCAGTTTCACCATACATTGTATTAATACTATACCCCTGTATAAGCATCAACTATATACCAATTTCCTGTTTGTTCATTTTCTGCAACATGAAAATAAAGTCCAGTTCCATCTCCATCTGTTAATCCCATAAACACATCAGGCGATTCACTAAACGCAAATCTCCATGAAAATTCAGCATAATAAATCTTTTCACCCGGAGTAAGCAATGTACCATTGGAATTATAATTATCATATTCCTCTATATTATCAATTTTGCAATATTCAATAAAGGTAAAATCAAATATTCCAAGTCTACTATCTCCTTCGTTTAAAGACGGATATATCATTGACGCCTTTTTGGGATTCTTCTCATCTATTGCGTTCAAGTAATACTCAACAGCCTTTTCACCACTGGTAATAGATGATAAATCATAAGATATATTCCACTTGATAACTGGCAATACTATAAAATATAACATTAGTAAAATTATAAACGTATAAACCAAAATATGTATAATCTTTTTTCTCATATGATTACTTCCATTCATATTCCGTTACTAGATTGTTATCTCTAACTATAATAGCTATACTCTTTATTATACAAATTTTTACTTACACTTACAGTATCTTTATGCATTAATTCGCTTGTCGTTCTGCCAAACTTATCTGTATTCTTATTATGGGTCAAATAACAATATTGATTACCTGCTAATTTGATTTTTGTTAATGTATCATTATCAGAAATGGTTTCTGTTGCTTTTGTTTTATCTCCTATAGTCTCTACTTTTTTATTCTCTGTTTCGTAGTATTTATGATATACTACGTTTCCTGTTTCTTCAATTATATCCTGACCATCAGAGTTTGTCAAATTTGCTCTTAGACAAAATAGAAACATAGATTTTTTTCAAATGTTTGATTGGTGATAGTTTGAGTCCTTACAGTTCCGTAAATTCAGCAAAATGCATCTACAGAAAACTATTCATTTATATTGCTTTTTTAACGCAAAAAAGCCCCGAAAAACCAGGACTTTCTCGCTAAAAATCTTTATAACTATTAATTTTATCGCAAAATAAAACGCAAGATATAAAAAAATCCACGTTCTGCAAATGCAAAACGCGAATCTAATGTAACATAACCCCAGCTTTACCGCTTAATTGTCTTGGTCGTAAGTCTCCTGAAAAAACTTAGCATAATCAGTTCTTTTTTCTTTCATAAACGCAATAGCTGTCCTTGGGTGGCAGTTAAATCTTCCTGTCAGCAAGTAAGGAACATCATATCCCCATACCAAACCGTCGTTGTGAAGCTTAACCATATGCTTCTCAATAAAGTTGAGCAGCGGAACTAAATCGTACTTCGGATTCTTTAAAAATCCGAGAAGAGTTTCCAGAGCGCAGTTTCCTGCTCCTCTGCCAAGCGACCTTACTGTGCCGTCAAGATAGCTTGTTCCCATTATCATAGACTCAATAGTATTTGCAAATGCAAGCTGTTGATTGTCGTGTGCGTGAATACCTATCTTTTTATTGTACTTCTCGCCAAACTCTAAGTATTTAGTAGTAAGCCTTCTGATATCCTCAGGATACAAAGCACCAAAGCTGTCAACAAGATAGATTACATCGACACAGCTTTTACCAAGAAGCTCCAAAGCCTGATCGAGGTCACCATCGCTTGCTGTTGACACAGCCATAATATTAGCAGAAGTCTCATAGCCTAGTTTGTGAAAAGTCTCTATCATCTCTATGCAAGAGGGGATCTGATATACATATGTAGCAGTACGCATAATGTCAACCACACTCTCGCTCTTTGGAAGAATAGTGTCCATATCAGTTCTGCCGACGTCAGCCATAACAGAAATCTTTAAATCACTGTCATTTTCACCGACGATCCCCCTTATAGACTCCTCATCGCAAAACTTCCACTTGCCGAAATCTTCCTCAGGGAAAATCTTCTTTGAAGCCTTATATCCGAACTCCATATAATCAACGCCTGCAGCGATATTTGTCTCATATAAATCCTTTACAAACTCGTCTGTAAAGCGGAAATTGTTCACCAATCCGCCGTCTCTTACAGTTGCGTCAACGACCTTTAAATCGTCTCTTACTGAAATTAAATTACCCTTTTTATTCTCACTCATAATTATTTTGCTCCAAAGCTGGAGCTTCCCCCTTTCATAACTAATTTGTTTGTTAATACTTTTGGCTTTTTATGGTTTAAAACTTTAACGCTTTAAAGCCGACTACTACATTATATACAAGTAATCTGCATTTGTCAAGCATTTTTTCAAAAATTTAACCTTAAACAGTTAAACATTAAATCTAAACAGAACTATATCTCCGTCCTGCATAACATAATCCTTACCCTCAAGCCTCATAAGACCCTTTTCCTTAACGTGAGCCATAGTTCCGCAAGCCATTAAATCGTCAAACGAAACAACCTCGGCGCGAATAAAGCCCTTTTCAAAGTCAGTATGAATTTTTCCAGCAGCCTGAGGAGCCTTAGTACCTTTCTTTATCGTCCAGGCACGAACCTCCGGCTCTCCTGCTGTGAGAAAAGATATAAGTCCGAGTAGCGAATATCCCTCTTTTATTATTCTTCCAAGACCCGAAATCTCAAGACCAAGCTCAGACAAAAACATCTGCTTATCCTCGTCGTTCATATCGGAAATCTCTGCCTCGATCTGAGCGCAAATCGGCAAAACAGCGCTGCCCTCTTCTTTAGCATGCTGACAAACGATTTTATAGTTTTCATTAGTTTCTATATTGTTTGTAAAATCCTTCTCCGATAGATTAGCGGCATAGATAACCGGCTTGCCTGACAAAAGCGGTGTTTCCTTTATCCACTCGGTCTCATCATCGGTCATTTCAAAGCTTCTTGCAGGCTTGCCGTCCTCAAGGTGTGTCTTTAGTCTTTCTAAAAAGTCAACCACCCCTGCGAGAGACTTATCGCCCTTCATAGCCTTTTTGGTTCTGTCTAAACGACGTTCAATCATTTCAACGTCTGAGAAAATAAGCTCTAAATCAATGGTTTCAATATCGCGTCTCGGATTAATGCTTCCGTCAACGTGAATAATATTCTCGTCCTCAAAGCACCTTACAACGTGGACTATTGCGTCGACCTCCCTGATATTTGAAAGAAACTTGTTTCCCAGTCCCTCGCCTTTGGAAGCGCCTTTTACAAGTCCTGCAATGTCAACGAACTCCAAAGTTGCCGGCGTAAACTTAACAGGGTTATACATCTCCCTTAATTTATCAAGACGTTCGTCCGGAACTGATACTATTCCTACATTTGGCTCTATAGTGCAAAACGGATAGTTAGCCGACTCTGCTCCTGCGTTTGTAAGCGCGTTAAAAAGCGTACTTTTTCCTACGTTTGGTAATCCTACCATACCCAATTTCATATGAATTTTTCCTCCTGTATTATACTTTATCCATTAGTATAAACACTCCGCATCACAATTTCTATCTTGCGTCAACAAAGCCTACCTTATGATATACCTTTGAAAGAATCCTGTTCGTTATTCTCATCGCAGACTCGGCTCCGCTTGTGTAGCATTCCTTCAAATACGCTTTATCTGCGATAAGTCTTGCAAAATCATCTCTCACCGGCTTTAAGTAATCGGCTACCGCCTCTCCTACCGCCAGTTTAAAATCACCATAACCCTTTGACGCAAACTCACTCTCGATCTCGTCATAGGTCTTCCCCGTAACGCAAGAGTAAATAGACATAAGATTATTTATTCCATCCTTGCCCTCACGGTAACAGATCTCCGTTTCGCTGTCGGTAACCGCTCTTTTAAATTTTCTGATAATAGTATCTTTGTCGTCAAGTATATAAACAGTCGCATTCTGATTTTCGTCTGACTTCGACATCTTCTTAGAAGGGTCTGCAAGGGATTTAACACTCGCTCCCACAGGCGGTATATAAGGCTCAGGCAGTTTGAAAAACTCACCGTACTTATTATTAAATCTTCCTGCAACATTTCTCGCAAGCTCTAAATGCTGTTTCTGATCAGCGCCAATAGGCACTAGATCCGCATTATAAGCCAGAATATCCGCTGCCATTAAAACAGGATATGTAAACAATCCTGCGTTGACGTCATCAGCGTGTTTTTTTGACTTATCCTTAAACTGCGTCATTCTTGAAAGCTCTCCAAACTGCGTTGAACAAGCCAAAACCCAATTCAGTTCAGCATGACACTTATTATGGCTCTGGAAAAAAGCTATAGACTTTTTAGGGTCGATTCCGCACGCCAAAAGCAAAGCATAAGCCTGTAATGAGTTTTGTCTCAGCTTTGAAGGCTCCTGCCTGACAGTTATAGCGTGCAGGTCAACTATTGAGTATATGCAGTTATATTCGTCCTGAAGCGTTCCCCAGTTGCGGACCGCTCCTAAATAATTTCCCAGCGTAAACACTCCCGTTGGCTGTATTCCGCTGAAAATAATCTTTTTTTCTTTATCAAACTCTGGCATAGTTAATCTCCTTTATTGCTTTTTTATTTTATGCTTTCCAAAACATATCTGGCGGCAATTGCCACTCTTTATTTGTATTTATCCTATAGATGATAGCCTGCCGTTGTAAAAGTAAATACATCGTACAAACATTCCAAAGGCAAAATGCCTCCGGCAGCTCACCGGTCTTACTTCTGGTAATTTATCAATTGTCAATTGTCAATTATCAATTAATAAACCTGCCGTTGCACAAAGTAAATACATTGTACATACATTCCAAAGGCAACACCGCCTCCGGCGGCTCGCCGGTCTAGCTTCTTGCATCTAGTGGAACATTTCTTTTGACAACTCACCTATTAGCTCACAGCCCTTAATTATCTGCTCGTCAGTAGGCGTTGAGAAGTTTAGCCTGAACGATGTCGTTTTATCAGTCTCGTTAATTGTAAACGCCGTACCCGGAACAACCGCTACCTTAAACTCGGAAACAGCTCTTTTACAAAATCCCATCATATCACAGTCATCAGGCAGTGTGCACCATATAAACAATCCGCCCTCAGGTTTTGTAAATTTAACCTTGCTTGAGAAATTCTTTTTGATCTCGCTCAGCATAAGTTCGCACTTATGCTTATAAATCTTCCTAATGTCTTTAAGATGATTTTCCATATCACAAGTCGAAAGAAATCTCTCTGCCAAAATCTGCGCCCAGATATTTGTATGAACATCAGAAACCTGTTTGCACACTATAATTTTAGAAATAATCTCCTTTGGTGCTGAACAGTAACCCACTCTGATACCGGGTGCAAGAACCTTTGAAAATGTTCCAGAATAGATAACCCGACCGCTTTTATCCATACTCTTTATGCTTTGTATATCCTCGCCTGCAAATCTAATATCGCCGTAAGGATTATCCTCTAAAATGAAAACATCATACTTCTCTGCAAGCTCATAAACTTTCTTTCTCTTTTCAAGAGACATTGTAAGCCCTGTTGGATTCTGAAAATTAGGAATGAGATAAATAAGTCTTGTATTCTTGTTTGACTTAATAGTCTCCTCTAGCTTTTCAATGTTTATGCCGTCGTCATCAAGCTCTACGCCAACAAGATTGACGTTATATGACTTGAAAGCATTGAGCGAACCTATAAACGACGGCGCTTCGCAGATTATAGTATCGCCTTCGTTGCAGAGAACCTTAGCTACAAGCTCATTAGACTGCTGTGCGCCGGACGTAATAATCAACTCATCACTATCGGGATTAAAATTTCCTTGCTCTTTCATTCTCTCTTTGAGAACGTCTCTTAGAGGCGTATATCCCTCTGTAACTGAATACTGAAGCGCTAATATAGGATTTTTCTCTAAAATATCCTTTGAAATTCTCTTTACGTCCTCTACAGGAAAAGCCTCAGGCGCGGGATTTCCGGCTGCGAAAGAAATAACCTCAGGGTCAGATGTGAACTTTAGTATTTCACGAATAGCCGATGCCTGAAGATTAGACACCTTTTCGGAAAAGTTATAATTCATTTATTACCATACTCCTTATACGTATAATGATGCTAATTGGTATAAGTATAACATATTTTACATATAAAAATCAAGACCAGCGTGACACTGGTGGCTCTGCTGCCTTTGGGTAGTTTGCAAAATGTATTTACTTTGATAAACGGCAGACTAGTACCTAGATGTAAGAAGACAAAGGCAACGGTGACGTTGCACCGCCGAGCCGGCGGAGGCTCTACTGCCTATTATAAATTTGAAAAATGTTCAAGTTGGTGCAACGGCAGATTTATCAATTGACAATTGATAATGGATAATTGACAATGGATAATTCCATATGCAGAATATTAGAAATTGAAAATTAAAGTTGGATAAAACTACATTGAAGCTGTATCTTAAATACACTAAATTTATTATAAAAATAAAAATCCCGAAGAGCTTAGTCATTCGGGAATTTTAATTAATATTCAATTTTATATTACAACTACAGTAATAGTTATAATCATACGACAGTTCAACCGCTGCTTCTGCATTATGAGAAGCAGCCATTGAATTTTACTGTCGAGTTTGGATAATTTTGCCCATAAGGGCTAATTAGGAATACTGAGAAAACTTATTTAACCTTAACGGTTCTGAGCTTTTTGTTCCACTTGCTATATACTTTCTGAGGTTTTCCATTAATATCATTGTACGTTGTGTACGCTCTCACTCTGACATAGTAAGTCTTCTTGCTCTTGATCTTCTTGCTTGAGATCTTTAAAGTCTTCTTCTTTGTAAACTTCCTGAAGATGATCTTGCTCTTCTTGAATTTCTTGGATGTCGAAACCTGAACTTGATAGCCCTTTGCTTTCTTCACCTTTTTCCAAGTTACTGTGATCTTCTTCTTTGTTTTGCTCTTTACTGTGAGCTTTTTAATTTTTGCCGTCTTCATTTTATTCACTGCTGCCTGCTTATCCTTCTGTACGTCAGCATTACTGCGTTTGTTAGGCGCTGGCTTAACAGTGCTTGAATTCGACGGGTTTTGCGATGTTGGTTGCTGTTTTTCACGCAAGCCTCTTATCGCTTCTTCTAATGCTGCTGCCGCAGCATCTACTTCGTTCTTTGTTACGTTTTCGTTTGCTATTACTTCTTCTGCTTTTGCTATTGCTTCTTCTAATTTGCTATAACTTTCTGCTGTGTATTCATCTTCTGCCAGTTTCTTAGCTGCTTCTACTGATTGCTTTAGATTCTCTTTTGCTGCTGTGATGTCATTGAATGCCTTCAAGATATTTCCCTCGTCGTCTAGGAACTCTATCTTTGTTACTGCATATGCATATTCCTTGCCTTGCCATGAATATGTGTATGCGTTCAATAAATAGTTATTTCCTACTTCGAGTGGAGTACCAAGCTTCAATACTGCTTTAGCATTCTTTGCTCCATTCTCTGATGTAGCATTCTTTCCAGTTAGCTTTGCATAACCTATCTGCTTTCCGTCTACTTGTGCTTCTAACTCTAGTGACGCATACGGTCCGAAGTTCACATCCGGTGCGCAGTCAAATGTCAATCTTACCTGCGTTGCTGCTGATTTTCCATCATATACTCCGCTTATGAGAGGATCCGCATTATATCCATACTTGATATACTTTATCGGATCTCCTGCCGGTAAGTAACCTTCTACATGCTTAAGACCATCAATAGCTTTCTGCAATGCTTCTGCTGCTGATTTTATGTCTTCTACATCGTCGGTTTCTTTGACATTGTTTGCTGTGGTTAATGCTTCTGTTAATGCTGCATAGCTGCTAGCTGTAAATAAGTCTGGGTCTGAATAATTTTCTGCTACATCTGAAACTTTCTCCTGAAGATCAAGATATGCTGCTCTCTGTTCTTTTGTTACCAGTCTTGATACACCTCTATTTACTGCACTTGCAGCGGTGTTTACATCTGACTGTCTAACTTTCGGAACATCGAAAGTAAATCCGCCTTCTACATCTTCAAGATCTGTTTCCACAACTTTGTCAGTTTTGAGTGCTCCCTTATCAGCATAGTCATTTAACATACTCTTTCCACTGGTTACTGCATTATCTAATGCTTGCAGTGTATCTTCCGTATATTTTTCTACCTCTTTCAAATATGGTTCAGCCTTTTCTATGGCTGTTTTCAGCTCATCAAAAGTAGGTGGATTCTTATACTTAAGATTTCCGTATGCCTCATCAATTTTATCAATGACTGCAAGAGCATTTTCATTTTTTAATGTACCGCTACCCATTTTTCCGTAGCTTTCATTAAACTCATCTCGAGCTGTCTTAAATGCTGCAAATGAATCAGATGTATAATTTGATTCAATGACATTAACATACTTATTGTACCTAGCCTGCATCTTTGCTTTAACGCTCTCATCAAACTCGCCTTTTTTGACTAGTCCTTCTAAAGCTGTATTAATAACTTTTGTTACATAGTCAACTTCAGCCTGACAAGCCTTAGGATCAGCAAGTGTAGACCGCATCGAATTACTATTCTCTGCATCATAACCTGAAACATCTGGATTTGTGTTTCTGAAGCTATATTGAGTAGCACTCTGTACAGCGTCTTTCAGATTCTTGACTGATATTGGTACATATTCACTTAAATCTGCCTCTTGTTGATGATCATCATCAGTATAGAGCGTTTTATATGCACTCTCTAAAGCTTTGTTAAGATTACTCTTATCTGCCCACTCTGTTATTTTAACCTGAATAACTTTACTTCCGCCTTGATAGTCAGCAGTTCCTTCTAAGGTTGCTTTCAGATAATATGTACCTGGCAATGTCTCTGATGCATTCACAGTAGGATCACTTCCTGATGCTGAATGAATACAATCTTCATCAGTGAACAGAGCATATGTAACTTTAGGATCCTCAACTGGAATTGTATGTTCCTCAGCGTCAACATATGATACTTCTACAGAAGGATTGAATTTGGCGTCTCCGTACTTAATATCATCGCAGGTTACATTGATGGTGGGTTTTGGTAATTTGCTTGCCACTACCTCTATCATATTTTCAGGAACGGCCGCCGTTGCATCAGAATTTGTACTATTAACTATAGTATTCTTAATTTCTTCTGTAGTTACATAAATTTTTGCATTTTGGTGAGTTGAGGCAAAGTTCATAAATGCATTAACACCTAAAGGCGTAAAAGTTACCGAACTTGCATCTATGCGAATTTCGTTTAATGTAGCAGGACAATTCATAAATGTTATAGCAGAAAAGGTTAAATTTCCCGTACATGTATATTTAACAACTTCTAAAGCTTTCAATCCTTGAAATGCCATTGGTTGTATAGATGCTACCGAGGAAGGAGTTATTAAAGTCTTTAGAGTTGTATTATTAGTTATTCCGTCCTTATTGAAAACAACTGGTAATTCACCATTACTCTTATCATCATATGCAGATGGGAATTCAACTTCTGCTAATTCAGAAGAATTCACACTTTCATTAAGTTGAGCTAAATACTGAGTTGTACCATACTGAAAATCGAAATAAGAATTATCAGTTGCCGCTGAACTAATTAGTGAAACAGATGATGAAATTATTACCGTAATTGCTGCAAAAAAACTTAAAACCTTTTTTAGCATTGTAAATGCCTACCTCCAAAATAATTATTTACTCTATATATATATGACTAAATTCTGTGGCATATGTTAATGCCACAGAAAATAATCATAATAATTAATAAAAATATGTTAGGTGTATTTATTAATAAATACACCTAAATATTATTTGGAGATTTAAGGATATAGTTTAAGAGCTTTACCATCCTTAATAGCAGTTACAAGAGTTGTTCCTGTTGATGTAATTTCATTAGTTGATCTATCAAATAATGCTGTACCTAAATCACCAGTAACACCATTATCCCAATATGCAGTTACTATACCATATAAAGCAGCATAATAATTTAAATGATTATCATAAAGAGCCCTTGCATCAGTATTATTCTTATTTGCAGGACCATATTCACCAATCATTACAGGCATGCCTAAAGTACTTGCAAAAGTAAAGATTTTAGAGAACTGACTATTCATATATGAATCACCAAAATCTCCATTTGCATCCCATGTGGTTGCACTATCACTACCACCTTCGTATCCGCCTAATGTAAATGTTGGTGGAGTATAATAGTTAACACAAAGCATTAATCTGTTTGTAGCTGTATCTGTAGGCTTTACAAATCCATTTTCCATAACAGTATAGTTAATATCATTTCTATAACCTACAACTGATAATACACGGTCTGTATTAGCCCCACCTGCATTACGTACAGAATCAACAAACGCTTGATTAAGAGCGTTTATGTTTTTGTACTCATTTTCTGTTGGTGCTGCATCATAATTACCAGCAGAATTCATAAACTCGTTACCAGACTGGAATAATACCTTTTGATCATAGCCAGCAAATGCAGTAGCTACTTCTGTCCATAAAGCACCATACTTATTTAGTATGTCATTAAATGCTGTGCCTGTTGCATCGATATTTATCCAACTACCCTTAACAGTCGGCATACCATCACTGTGCAAGCTAACTATAGAATACATACCCATATCATATGCATAGTTTACAACTTGCTGAATTCTAGCAATGTAATCATCATTTACATTACCGTCTGCACCAACCATATCTATGAATGAAACAGGGATTTTAATTGTGTTAAAGCCGGCAGCCTTTACAGCCTGAATAAGCTTTCTGGTAGCTTTTGCATTACCAGTAGCCTTTTCATTTACGTTGCCATTAGCATCAACTAAATCAAGAGCATTACCTAAGTTCCAAGCAAGACCCATGTTTTGAGAGATAGTTGTAGCTGTTTGATCTGATACAGGGTTATCTACAAGACCTGTGTTGTTATCATACACGTAAATCTTTGTAACTGTGCATTGATCATATGCAGCCATAAATCTCGTAGTTGTATTAGGGATTTCGGTTACAAATGTACGCTCTCCAGCCACTGGCTTAACATAGTTAGGATCTGGTGTCTCATAAATTTCACCCAGAGTTTCCGGATCAGTTTTACCTGTTGGCAGTCCGATTTCAGCTTGTACAGAATTTTCACTTGTTTCAGCATAAGTTACTGTAACTTCAACAGTTGGATTATACCAGTTGCTGAGGTCAAGTGCAGAAATGATAATGTTGTCTGCATTGGCATTAACGAATGCTGAGCCAGCAGGATCAACAGTCATTGTGCTTGCTGTACCCTTTTTCCAATTACCTGTAATTGTAAATGGAGTTTGAACATATTCGGTATCTTTGTACTTAAGTGAAACAATTGTTACTTCTGAAGTACCAAGCTGTGCACCTGTCTGAAGGTTAATACCAAATGGTTCTTTACCTGTTGAAAGCTTGTCTTCAATTGCTTCGATAGGAACTTCTACAGTATAAACTACATCCTCTTCAGGCTTAACATAGCTCTGACCTAAGTCATAACCTGTTGGACCTACAGTTGTCCTATCCCATCCGTGCCACTCATCATCGAAAACAAGAAATTCGAAAGTATCGTTGTATCCGAGATCATCTTCACCCTCTTGAGGTGCTGAAGGTGTTCCTACAACATCATACTTGAACTGAAGTACAAATGCTGTCTGATGAAAATAATCAGCACTCATGTAAGTGGAAATATACTCTGCATCCTCTGTATAAGGACCGCCATTTGTAATAAGGTCGTCCACAGCGTTAGCGCCTAAGGATGCTCCTCCTACAATACCTGTAACTGCTAATGTTGCAGCTGCAGCACAAGACAATAACTTCTTGAATTTTTTCATTTTTTAAACCCCCTAGTTTAAAAATTTTATTTTTTGTCTCCCAGTATAAGCTCTAGAATCAAATACCAGTCAACGGTTATTCCCATAAACATTTCTGTTCATGGTTACAATTAAATATTAATGTCGGTTAACCTAATTAACTTGATTTAATTGCTTAATTTTACTATAATATGTAATTTCTTATTTGTCAATATGCTTGTCCCGAAATTCCATATTATGTCTCGAAATAACAAAAAACTGTATAAAAAATTTGATAAAAAATACTAAAAACTAACATATTTCACAATGCAAACGTCAATTAACTACGCCAATTCTTCCATTTTTCTTTCAAATATTTTTTCAAATTCGTTTGAATGACCTTTTGATAATGGTATTTCATCATCATTAACCATAAAAATCTTTTCTTTCTTTATGTAAGACTTAACATGTGATAAATTAATTATATGACTTCTGTGTGGCATAAAGAAATCAAAACTGTTTAACTCAGAATATATCTCATTGATTACTCCTTTACACACATAGTCTCTATCACATGTTATTATTATAACTTCTCGCTTTTTTGCCCCGCATGATATGTAAATTATTTTATTAACAGGTAAAAATAATTCCCTACTGTTTAATTGCGTGAATTTTAATACATCTTTATCTATAAAACTTACAAACTTTAAGTAATCTATAAACTCACGTCTTATATCATCAGGCGTAAATGGCTTTTGAATGTAATCAAATGCGTGTATCTTATACGCTTCTTTTAAATAATCTAAATGCTCGGTTACATATACTATTTGTACCTTAGCATCATTTTTTCGTATTCTTTTTGCTAAATTTATTCCATTTATTCCTTTAAGCTTTACATCCGTAAATATCAAATTAAACCTAATGTGTGAATCTAACATCTCCTTTCCATTTGTGTAAGTAAACACATGTATATTTGCTTTGTTTCTTTGTGCAATTTTGTATAGTGTTTCTGAAATTTCATTTACAATTTTTTCGTCGTTATCACAAACAGCAATTCGATACATGTTATCAACCTCCAAGAATACTATACCAAAATTATACAAAAAATTCAAGGCATAATCATCTATTTTTTGATATATTTTTCAAATTATTTATTTTTTATTTACAATTTATATAAAAATTAGGTATGTTATTGATATTTTTTAGTATTTACCACATAAAAACCGCCTGAACATTTTGTTCAGGCGGTTTGCCGTTTTGGGATATATATAAATTTAGAAGGATGATGTCAACTATTTAACTTTGACCTTTCTGAGTTTTTTATTCCACTTACTGTAAACCTTTTGTGGCTTGCCGAAGGCGTCTTTATAGGTTGCATAAGCACGAACTCTTACAAAATAGGTCTTTCCACTTTTTATCTTTTTGGTTATAGTGAACTTCTTCTTTGTAGTAAATTTATTAAGTATTCTCTTCTTAAAGTTACTCTTCTTTGAGACCTGAACCTGATAACCGACTGCCGTTTTAACCTTTTTCCAAGTTACATTTATCTTGTTTTTAGATTTGCTCTTGACCGTAAGTTTAGTTATTTTTGCCTGTTTCATAAGATTTTCGGCAGTAGTTTTATCCTTTTTAACTACCTCTGGGCTTCTGGTTGTTGTAACGATTGGAGCATTGCCAGTTGGAATTGTTGGAGAAACTTTTGACTTAAGATTTTTAATTGCGTTTTCAATAGCAGTCAAAGCACTGTCAACTTGCTCTTGTGTAGCATTTTCATTGTTCAAAACAGTTTTACCGCTATCTATTGCTGATTTCAAAGCAGCTACAGAGTCATCTGTATACTTGCTAGTATCCAAATTATCAGCTTCTTTAATTTTTGCATCTAGTGCAGTAAAATTGGTTAAATATTCTGTATTTTCATCATTCAAATAACCTGCATTTCTCAGCGTTTCTTCAGTTTGGCTGCCTTTTACAACATGGAAAGTTGGGTTATTGCCGGTCCAAAAAGAGTCTCTCCAATCATCAGGGTCTTCAGGATTTCCACCGTTTGCCCAATTGGTTGTACCTTTAGCTGTAATTGTCGTCAAACCTGTATTATATAAATAAATATCAGTAAGTGCAGTGCAAGATCCGAATGCTGCTAGTCTTATACAATCAACATCACCTTTAATGACTACCGTTTTTAATGAATAGCATTGTAAACAAAATTGATCAGCAATTCCATTCTTCGTAAGTTCATTGCCGAACGAATCACCTAACCAACATCCGTCCTCAATAACAATCTTTTCAAGTCCTGTACAAGCCATAAAAGTAGCAGGTTCACGCGACATTCCCTGTGCATCATATACCGATCTTAAAAAACTAACATTCTTAGGTATTGTTAACTCTTTAAGCGATTCACAACCTACAAACGCTCTGCCGCCGATTGTCATTCCCTCGTGAAGATTTATTGATTTAAGTTTTGAACAATATTGAAATGCACTATCTCCAATTTCGTTCAAACTTTCAGGAAAGGAAATATCTTCTAAACTTGAACAATTTTTAAAGGCTCCATTATCAATTTTCACAAGACCTTCAGGAAGGTTAATATTAGTTAGCGCAGCTCCATAAAATGAATGATCTTTTATTTCTCTTAAGGTATCAGGCAACTTAACATCTTTAAGCGCTGTAAAATTGTAGAATGCACCGCTTACAGATTCATCAATAATTACACCAGTGTATGCATATATGCTTGTAATTCCAGAATTTATTACTATATGCTCTGCAGTGTTTTTATATTTTACAAAATAGTCAGCTATTGATATAGTACCTTTTCCGCTGAATGTAAGAGTTTTGCTTGTTTCATCCCATTCATATTTTGAAGTTAATCCGGCAGGTCCTGAAGTTTCATTTATCGGTTCAAGCTCAACTGGAGTTTTATTGCTTAAACTAGGCATTTGTTCATCAGCAGGGATATATTCAATTTGATTGTCGCTAAGTAATAAATTTTCTCTTAAAGAAGCTTCAGTTGTACTATCTTTATACACATGCCAAACAGTATCTGACTTAGACCAGCTGTTATATAAAGTATTGTTAATTGTTGAAGCATCGGATATATCCTTAGAATAAATATATATATCTTTTAAATTGACATATTGATTTGCATCTGGACTTATACATCCATTTAATTTTGTTAAACTAGGCGGTAATATAATCTTTGAAACATATTTACATAAATTTTGTTGAAAAGCCATTGAACCGACAACGGTAATATCATTTTCAACAACAATCTCATTAATGTTGTAGCCATATTTTCTCCAGCCCCAATCTGTTGATTGATTATCCGCGTAACGACTTATCTCACCTGTTCCGCTGATAACTAAAACACTGTCTGAGTTAATAAGCCAAGTTGCGTTTTCACCACATTTACCTGAAGTTGGATATGCTTCATTTGCTGCTGAAACATTTGCTAAAGAATTAATAGAAAAGTTTGTTATTAACATAGCCGTCGCTAAAGAGCCGGCTATTACTTTTTTGAAATTAAAATGCATTGTTATATTCGCTCCTTGTGATTAGTTTTTTATTGAGCTAATTATAACTAAATTTTGGCAATTTGTCAACACCTTGAAACAATTCATTATTTTTTAACAAAATGCTATAAAATGTTATAATGCTCGATATTAATCCCCCGTACAACTGGGGATTTTCTTTTGATTAAAACAATGCCTGAACCATCCCCGATTCAGGCATTGCTCGCCCTTTAGGGCTTATATATAGGAATATTTTGAAGGCTTATTTAACCTTAACGGTTCTGAGCTTTTTGTTCCACTTGCTATATACTTTCTGAGGTTTTCCATTAATATCATTGTACGTTGTGTACGCTCTCACTCTGACATAGTAAGTCTTCTTGCTCTTGATCTTCTTGCTTGAGATCTTTAAAGTCTTCTTCTTTGTAAACTTCCTGAAGATGATCTTGCTCTTCTTGAATTTCTTGGATGTCGAAACCTGAACTTGATAGCCCTTTGCTTTCTTCACCTTTTTCCAAGTTACTGTGATCTTCTTCTTTGTTTTGCTCTTTACTGTGAGCTTTTTAATTTTTGCCGTCTTCATTTTATTCACTGCTGCCTGCTTATCCTTCTGTACGTCAGCATTACTGCGTTTGTTAGGCGCTGGCTTAACAGTGCTTGAATTCGACGGGTTTTGCGATGTTGGTTGCTGTTTTTCACGCAAGCCTCTTATCGCTTCTTCTAATGCTGCTGCCGCAGCATCTACTTCGTTCTTTGTTACGTTTTCGTTTGCTATTACTTCTTCTGCTTTTGCTATTGCTTCTTCTAATTTGCTATAACTTTCTGCTGTGTATTCATCTTCTGCCAGTTTCTTAGCTGCTTCTACTGATTGCTTTAGATTCTCTTTTGCTGCTGTGATGTCATTGAATGCCTTCAAGATATTTCCCTCGTCGTCTAGGAACTCTATCTTTGTTACTGCATATGCATATTCCTTGCCTTGCCATGAATATGTGTATGCGTTCAATAAATAGTTATTTCCTACTTCGAGTGGAGTACCAAGCTTCAATACTGCTTTAGCATTCTTTGCTCCATTCTCTGATGTAGCATTCTTTCCAGTTAGCTTTGCATAACCTATCTGCTTTCCGTCTACTTGTGCTTCTAACTCTAGTGACGCATACGGTCCGAAGTTCACATCCGGTGCGCAGTCAAATGTCAATCTTACCTGCGTTGCTGCTGATTTTCCATCATATACTCCGCTTATGAGAGGATCCGCATTATATCCATACTTGATATACTTTATCGGATCTCCTGCCGGTAAGTAACCTTCTACATGCTTAAGACCATCAATAGCTTTCTGCAATGCTTCTGCTGCTGATTTTATGTCTTCTACATCGTCGGTTTCTTTGACATTGTTTGCTGCGGTTAATGCTTCTGTTAATGCTGCATAGCTACTTGTTGTAAATAAGTCTGGGTCTGAATAATTTTCTGCTACATCTGAAACTTTCTCCTGAAGATCAAGATATGCTGCACGCTGTTCTTTGGTTACCAGACTAGATACACATCTATTTACTGCACTTGCAGCGGTGTTTACATCAGACTGTTTAACTTTCGGAACATCAAAAGTAAATCCGCCTTCTACATCTTCAAGATCTGTTTCCACAACTTTGTCAGTTTCAAGTGCTCCCTTATCAGCATAATCTAACATACTCTTTCCACTGGTTATTGCATTATCTAATGCTTGCAGTGTATCTTCTGTATATTTTTCTACCTCTTCCAAATACGGCTCAGCCTTTTCTATGGCTGCTTTCAAATCATCAAAAGTAGGTGGATTCTTATACTTAAGATTTTTGTATGCCTCATCAATTTTCTCAATGACTGCAAGAGCATTTTCATTTGTTAATGTACCGCTACCCATTTTTCCGTAGCTTTCATTAAACTCATCTCGAGTTGTCTTAAATGCTTCAAATGAATCAGATGTATAATTTGTTTCAGTGACATTAACATACTTATTGTACCTAGCCTGCATCTTTGCCTTAACACTGTCATCAAAGTCGGCCTTTTTGACTAGTCCTTCTAATGCTGTATTAATAACTTTTGTTACATAGTCAACTTCGGCCTGACAAGCCTTAGGATCAGCAAGTGTAGACTGCTTCGAATTACTATTCTCCGCATCATAACCTGAAACATCTGGATCTGTGTTTCTGAAATTATACATAGTAGCACTCTGTACAGCGTTTTTCAGATTCTGGACTGCTTTTGGTACATATTCACTTAAATCTGCTTCTACTTGATGATCATCATCAGTATAGAGCGTTTTATATGCACTCTCTAAAGCTTTGTTAAGATTACTCTTATCTGCCCACTCTGTTACTTTAACCGGAATAACTTTGCTTCCGCCTTGATAATCAGCAGTTCCTTCTAAGGTTGCTTTCAGATAATATGTACCTGGCAATATCTCTGATGCATTCACAATAGGATCACTTCCTGATGCTGACTGAGTACAATCTTCATCAGTGAAAAGACCATATGTAACTGTAGGCTCCTCAACTGTAATTGTCTTTTCCTCAGCGTCAACATATGTTACTTCTACAGAAGGATTGAATTTGGCGTCTCCGTACTTAATATCATCGCAGGTTACTTTGATGGTGGGCTTTGGTAAGTTGCTTTCCACTACCTCTATTTTATCTCCCGTTACAGGTGCAGAACCATTAGCCGTTCCGCTGATTATCTGCTGTTTTACCTCATCGCTTACTACATAGATTTTTGATTCAGCATTATTAATAAAATTAATAAACGCTGAACCTCCTGTTTTTGCCACATTAAAAGTAACAGAAGTTGCATTTATTCTTATTGTTTTTAAAGTACTTGAACAACTTTGAAACGTCCTAGCTGTAAAAGGTAAAACACCATCATTGGTATAATTTACCTCTTCTAATGCAGACAAGCCACTAAATGCACTTGCATTACCAGGTGTAGCAGTAGGAATTGTTATAGATGTAATAGTATTATTAGAAATACCTGCGCTAGTAAAAGTAACTTCAGCAACACTATTCCCATCATTATACGTAGACGGGAATTCTACTTTTGATGTATTAGCAAAATCTGCCTCAGAATTAAGCGAAACATTATATCCATTAGAATTTCTGTCAAACTTAAAATAACTATTGTCTAATGACGAGCCTATTAAAGAAGCAGAATATGAAATTACAACTGTAGCGGCTATGAATGAACTTATGACTTTTTCTAACATCCCACGACCCCCATTCTTAATAATTTCATTAGATTTCATAAAAATCAATCCTTTCGATAAAAATAAAGTATGCAGGCAATTCCTATAAACAATTTTTTTGATACAAGCAATAATCTCCAACCAAAGCGCCTGCATACCTTGATTTTCAATCAACTGCCGATCCACACACCACCTCTTTACTTAAATTTGTAAACAACATTGAGGTTAAATTCTGTCAAATCATAAAAGTAATTGTTCTAAAATGCTGATTTGTTTCTGAAAATGTTGGGATCAATATTTAGTGCAACGCATATCAGCAAAAACTCATCAGCGAGCATACGCCGATTACCGTTAAGCATATCAGAAACGGTATCCTCATCCAAACCGGTTTTCTGCGCAATATAAATTTGAGTTATTCCGTTTTGATTTACATACTCATTAAGTTTCTCGACAATACTCATGACAAGTCTCCTTGCTTCTATATTATTTAGATTGTAATGCTATTATAATCTATATTTTTTAGTTTGTCAAGAGTTTTTTAAAAATTTTTTCGAAAAATGCGAAATTTTCTATTGACAATTAATAACAATAAATATATAATTAAGAAAAAACATGAATTGGTGGTGTTAAATATGTCTCGTGAAGCTATAGCGAAGACACTAAGAAGATTAAGATTACAAAGCGGATTAACAGCAAGTGAAGTAGGTGCTCTTATTGGAAAGAGCGGTAAAACTGTAAACGCTTGGGAGAACAACAGAGGACAACCTGATGCAGATATGCTTATGAATCTTTGTGATTTATATAATGTAAAAGATATCTTGTCAGAGTTTAGAGAAGTTGAGAGAGATGTCTTTACTGTATCTCATCATGAAAAGGAGGTCGTAACGGCATATCGTGAAAATTCAGATATGCAGCCGGCTGTCGACAGACTGCTTGGAGTTAAGAACAATAAGAACAAGAAGAGGATAACCGTATACAAAGCAGCCCGCAGTGATGACGGTGAAGGTGACGGTTATGTTCAAGTTTCTCAAGAGCAGATAGACAAGTTATTAAATGCTCCTGAAACCGACGATGATTTTTAAGGTAAACAAACGATAATAAAAAAACCCATTAAGGGGATAATCCTTAATGGGGCGACAAAAATGATTTACGGTAAATATAAAAATGCAAGAAATGCCGCATGGCAGTGTCTTATTGATTATAATTTGACCTCGCTTCCTGTTTCGGTTATAGGTATTGCAAAATCGGCAGGAATAAAGGTTGTAAAAAACAGCAAGGTAAACTGGCTTTTACCTAATGAAAGCGGTATAAGTATTATTTTCAATAAACGGTGGTACATTGTTTATAATGACAACTGTTCCAGACAAAGATGCCGATTTACTGTTGCGCATGAATTAGGGCATATCTTTCTCGGTCATGAGCTGGAGAAACGAAATCAAATCACAAAAACCATTAAACAGTCCGAATCTTATGCCGAACAAGAGGCAAACATATTCGCGTCAAGACTGTTAGCTCCTGCTTGTGTTATATGGGCGCTTGGCTTAAAAACACCGAACGAAATATCGTCTGTTTGCGATATTTCACACACAGCGTCTGAATTTCGAGCCGAGAGAATGAAAACACTGTATAAGCGTAATAAATTTCTTACAGCGCCTCTTGAAAGAGAGGTATATAACAATTTCAAAGTATTTATTCAAAAATCAAAAGGAAATCAAAATAAAAACACTTTTATATAAATAAAAGGAGAGTCCAGTAAAGGCTCTCCTTTTTATAATGCAAAAATCAAGACCGCCAAGCAGGCGGAGGCTTGCATATGCAACGTCACCGTTGCTTAATATTTTCTTTTACGAGCAGCTTCTGACTTCTTTTTTCTTCTTACAGAAGGCTTTTCATAGTGTTCTCTTTTGCGAACCTCAGCGATAACGCCGTCCTTAGCGCAGCTTCTTTTAAAACGCTTAAGAGCAGTATCCAGAGATTCGTTTTTACCAACACGGATTTCTGCCATATTTAATTCCCTCCCTTTGTTACCTATAACAGAGGTATCAAAGTTAATGCAAAGAATTTAACAGATAGTAATAATGAAGGAATTCTTCCCTTAGAGCTTTCCTACAAGCTCATACCTCTGTTTTATCTGTCAAATTCACCAATTCATCAACTTAACAAAGTAGATTATACTATAACTTTTCATAAAAGTCAAGGGTTTATCTTATTTAACCACAATATTTACAAGTTTTCCAGGAACATATATTTCTTTTATAATATTTTTTCCGCTTATTGCATCCTGAATTTTAGGCTCTGATTTCACTTTTGAAATAACATCGTCTTTGTTCTCATCAACGCTTACAACAAGCTTAGCTTTAACCTTGCCGTTTATCTGAGCAACTATTTCAATAGTATCGTCAACGCAAAGCGACTCGTCATACTCAGGCCATTTCTGCTCATTTAACATTCCGCCAAAGCCGACGTTCTCATATATTTCCTCAGTGATGTGAGGTGCGAATGGATTGAGCAGAGTAATAAAGGTTTTAAGTTCAGCCTTATTTATCTGCTTTGTTGCGTATATCTCATTGATAAGAGACATAAGAGCAGCGATAGCCGTATTAAATTTCAGATTTTCAATATCCTCCGAAACCTTCTTAACCGTCTTGTGGAACGAAGCCTTTAGCTCATCACGGTAATCGTCGCCATCAATTAACATATCCTGAAGCGCCCAAACTCTGTCGAGAAACCTCTTGCAGCCCTTAATTGATTTGGTACTCCACGGAGCGGTCTTTTCAAAGTCGCCCACAAACATCTCATATAAACGCAGAGAATCCGCACCATACTCGTTTACAACATCATCAGGATTGATAACATTTCCTCTCGACTTAGACATCTTCTGCCCGTCCTCGCCTAAGATCATACCGTGAGAAGTCCTTCTCATATAAGGCTCTTTGGTAGTAACAGCGCCTAAATCGTATAAGAACTTGTGCCAGAACCGCGAATACAAAAGGTGTAGAGTAGTATGCTCCATTCCGCCGTTATACCAATCTACAGGCATCCAGTAATTGAGTGCTTCTTTTGACGCTAGCTCCTTGTCGTTATGAGGATCGCAGTATCTTAAGAAGTACCACGACGAGCCTGCCCACTGAGGCATAGTATCTGTTTCTCTCTTAGCGGGTCCCCCACATTTAGGACAGGTTGTATTTATAAAGCTGTCAAGGGTTGAAAGCGGTGATTCTCCGTTATCAGTCGGCATATAGCTTTCAACCTCAGGAAGCGTTAAAGGCAGCTCGCTTTCAGGAATAGGTACATAACCGCACTTATCACAGTGAACTATAGGAATCGGCTCACCCCAATATCTCTGACGTGAAAATACCCAGTCACGCAGCTTGTAATTTACCTTTTTCTTTCCCTTACCAGTTTCTTCAAGCCAGTCTTTGATTTTAACCTTTGCATCTTCAACCGACAGCCCGTCCAAAAATCCGGAGTTTGTCATTATTCCGGTCGCACAATCGGTAAATGCCTCTTTTGTCACGTCTCCGCCCTTAACGACCTCGATTATAGGAAGATCAAAAACCTTAGCAAAGTCATAGTCACGGGTATCGTGTGCTGGAACAGCCATAATAGCTCCAGTACCGTAGCCCATCAAAACATAATCGGAAATAAATATAGGTATTTCTCTGTTGTTTACAGGATTTATTGCATAAACTCCGTCAAGCTTAACGCCTGTCTTTTCCTTTGCCATTTCTGTTCTTTCAAAATCAGATTTTCTTGCCGATTTCTCCTGATACTCAAAAATAGCGTCGTTGTTTTTGAGCTTCGGCTCCCACTTTTTCAAAATGGGGTGCTCAGGCGAAATAACCATATACGTTGCACCGAAAAGCGTATCCGGACGTGTTGTATAAACAGTGAGAATATCTCCCTCTGACGTTGTGAAGTCGACTTCCGCACCCTCAGAGCGTCCTATCCAGTTTTTCTGGGTAGTCTTTATTTTGTCAAGGTAGTTTACCTCTGATAAATCGTCGATAAGCCTTTGAGCATACTCGGTTATCTTCAGCATCCACTGACTCTTTACTTTGTGTACTACTTCTCCACCGCAGCGCTCGCAAACGCCTCCGACAACCTCTTCATTAGCTAAAACGACCTTACAGGAAGTACACCAGTTTACCGCCATTTCACTCTTATACGCAAGACCTTTCTTGAACATCTGAATAAAAATCCACTGAGTCCATTTAAAGTAGTCAGGGTCGGTCGTGTTGACCTCTCTGTCCCAGTCAAATGAAAGACCGAGCATTTTAAGCTGACCCTTAAATCTCTCTATATTTTTCTCTGTTACTAATGCCGGGTGTACCTTATTCTTGATTGCAAAATTTTCAGTAGGCAGTCCAAAAGCGTCCCAACCCATTGGGAACAGTACGTTATATCCTTGCAGTCTTTTCTTTCTTGAAACAATATCCATTGCTGTATACGGACGGGGATGACCTATATGTAATCCCTGCCCTGACGGATACGGAAACTCAACAAGCGCATAATATTTCGGTTTAGAATAATCATCTGACGCCGCAAACGTCTTGTTTTTGTCCCAGATGTCCTGCCACTTCTTTTCAATGTCTTTAAAATTGTAATCCATTCTTACTTCAATCCTTTATATAATTTATCTGTCTAAAATCAAATTTGTCATCTTAAGTTTAAGTCAAAAATTTAGAAACGTCAATACGCTCTCCATCAGCCCAAAGGCGCTCAAGATTATAATGCTCTCTTGTTTCTTTATAAAACACATGAGCAACAACGTCGCCGTAATCTATAATTATCCAGCTGGCGTTTCGCTCTCCCTCGATTCTCAGAGGTTCTGCACCCTGCTGTTTCATTTTGAATTCAACCTCGTCCGCCAATGCTCTTGTCTGCGTTGTTGACGTACCGTTTGCTATAACAAAATAATCGGCAATTATAGTCAAATCGCTGATTTTGATTGCCTGTATATCCTCAGCCTTTTTAGAATCCAATGTTTTTATAATAAGCTCTAACTTCTCATCAAGAGTCATTTACATTTCTCCTTTTTTACTTCTTGCTTTTTAACTTAGCTATATATTCATTATACGCCGAAAGCGTTGATTTTACTATTTCGCACTCTTTATTTACTGTACTTTTTATAGAATATTTTAACGCTTCCAACATTCCTATATCCAAATTCTTGTGCGCGAGCTTTCTGTACTTCTTAACGTCGCTGTATGTTCGGTCGACTGATACCAGATCTGCAAGATATACTATCTTTTCAAGCGTTGACATACCCTCTCTTGCAACAGTATGATATCTAACAGCATTCTGAATATCATTATCGGTTATTTTAAAATTCTCCTCGATATACACAGAGCCTGCAATAGCATGATACAAAGCCTTTGACGTTCTTTCAACATCGTCGATATAAGTTTTGCATCTCGACATAAGCTCTAGCTGTTTTTTTGTACCGTCCTCTTTGCAAACGTCGTGTACAAGACCTGCAAGGTATGCCTTTTTCTCATCAAAATCATTCTCTTTGGCAAGAGCCTTTGCCTCGCTTGCCACACAAATTGAATGATGATAACGCTCCTTGCTTAGACGTTTCTTTAAACAGCTTTTATAATATTTTATTTTATCCTCATAATTTAAAGAGGTTAAATCTTCAAAATCTGTCAATATATAAATTCCTCTCCAAAATGTATTTTACAACCTTTTCGTCCAAATAGCAAGTAAGTTTTTCAAAATCCTTACTTCTAACCGCATTTCTTAAATCGGTGGAAGATACATCAAGCGGTTTTACCGGCACAATTATAACTTCTCCGCCCATATTAGTAATTTTGTCTGCGAATTTCTCAAGACGGCTTGTGTCCTCATCGCGACGGCTTAAACAAACCAATGTACACAGCTTTAGTATTTCCTCATACTTATACCACTCGTTAAAATGTATAAGCATATCACTGCCCATTACAAAATAAAACTCGTACTCGCTGTCGGAATAAACCTTTTTAAGCTCTATAAGCGTATTATAAGAGTAGCTTTTGCCATCTCTTTTTAGTTCAATATCGCTTACACTTATATCATCACAGCTAATATCATTATCGTGTATTGAAAGCTCTATCATTGTTATTCTGTCTTTCTCACTTGCTAAACATTCAGCTTTTTTATGCGGAGGTACCTTTGATGGAATTATTATAATTTTATCAAAATCAACAGCATAAGACGCTTCAGTTATAAGCCTTTTATGCCCTTTATGAAACGGATTGAATGTTCCTCCGAATACAGCAATATTTTTCATATAATTTCATTCCTCATTACGGAAGCTTAATCACAGGCTCTTTTTTGTTTTTCTTATACAAAATCCCTATCGAACCTATGACTTGAACAACATCTGCCTCAATTGCCTGTGCGATTTCAGCGGCAGCCTCCTTAGCAGTGTAAAGCGAATTATCAAGCACCCGTATTTTCATAATCTCATGCACTCTTAGGTAATCGTCAACCTGACTTATCAGTGATGCTGAAAGTCCGCTTTTGCCGATCTGAAACACAGGATCAAGTTTATTAGATATACTTTTTAAATATGCCCTTTGCTTTGAAGTAAGCATTTATATAAACATCCGCCTTTCTTATAATCAACTTTATATAATCTTTAACAACTCTTTTATTGCATTCCCTCTGTGAGAAATACTGTTCTTTTCACTCTCGCTCATCTGCGCAAGAGTTCTGTCTCCATAGACAAATATAGGGTCATAACCGAAGCCGTTTGTTCCCCTTTCTTCATAACCTATCATGCCCTCACAGGTACCTCTTACAGTTTCTATCTCGCCGTTATCTCTGATAAGACAAATCGTGCAGACAAACCTTGCCGTACGCTTTTCGTCATCAACACCTTCAAGCTGCTCAAGTATTCTCATATTTCGCTCGTGAGGAGTTTTAAGCCCCTCATAACGAGCAGAATATATTCCCGGCTTTTTATCAAGAGCATCTACCTCAAGTCCGCTGTCGTCTGCTATGACATAGGTTTTTGAAATCTCATAAACAGCCTTAGCTTTTAAGATAGCATTCTCCTTAAAGCTGGTACCTGTTTCTTCAACCTCTATATCAATTCCTGCTTCCGACTGAGAAACGACCTCAAAGCCCAATGGAGCTAAAATCTCTTTAAACTCTTTGACCTTTCCCTTATTATTTGTCGCTAGAATAAGTTTCATTACTTAACCTTTCCTTCCCACTGGCTCTCTTTAAATCCTAAAAGAACAAAATCGTCTCCTATAAGTAACGGTCGTTTAACAAGCATACCGTTGCTGGAAAGAAGTTTAAGCCTTTCATCATCTGACATATCATCAAGTTCATCCTTTAGACCCAACTCACGGTAGACAATTCCGCTTGTATTGAAAAACCTTTTTGTATCAAGACCTGATTTTTCAACCCATTCTTTTAGCTCATCAAAGGTTGGGTTTTCTTCTTTGATATTACGGTCTTTATATTCTACACCCTTAGCATCTAAAAAAGCCTTTGCTCTCTTACAGGTAGTGCATTTAGGATATTCTATAAATAATAAACTCATATTAATTCTCCTTTACTCAAACAAAGCGTCTACAAAATCACGGGTATTAAACGGCTCTATATCGTCAATCCCCTCGCCGACAGTTACCAGCTTAACGGGGATTTTCAAATCCTCGGTTATGGAAATGATTATTCCGCCCTTTGCCGTACCGTCGAGCTTTGTAAGAATAATTCCCGTAATATCAGCGACCTCGTTAAACTGCTTTGCCTGATTAACTGCATTTTGTCCGGTAGTAGCGTCGAGCGCTAATAGAATTTCAAGTGAACACCCCTGCGCCTGCTCGTGAACTATTTTTGATATCTTTTTAAGCTCATCCATAAGATTTTTCTTATTGTGAAGCCTTCCGGCGGTATCGCATATAACCACGTCAACCGAACGTGCCTTTGCGGCAGTCAAAGCGTCGAAAACCACAGCGGCAGGGTCAGAACCCTCCTTTTGTTTGATAATAGGAACACCTGCTCTCTGCGTCCATACCTCAAGCTGTTCAATAGCGGCGGCACGAAATGTATCGGCAGCGGCAACAAGAACCTTTTTGCCGTCGTTTTTAAGCTGATTCGCAAGTTTTCCTATAGTAGTTGTCTTACCAACTCCGTTTACTCCGATAACCAGAATTACAGACGGCTTTGTAGAAAGGTCAAGTCCCTTTTCCTCGCCCAGCATATCAGAGATAACATCTTTAAGCAGATCCTTTATCATAGCTGGATCGGTTATACCCTGAATTTTAACGCGTTCTCTAAGCTCGTCACATATACGCATTGAAGTATTTACACCTATATCGCACATAATAAGAGTTTCCTCAAGCTCCTCAAAAAGCTCCTCGTCAATTTTCGTAAACACTCCGAGCATTGCGTTTATTTTACCTAAAAACGCATTGTTAGTTTTTGATAATCCTGATTTCAATTTTTTAAATAAGCCCATAGTAAATTCACCTGTAATATATTATTCTATTTCTATCTGCTGTCCGACTTCCATTTTAAGAAGCTTTGATACGCCTTTCTCCTGCATTGTAACACCGTAAAGAATATCACATTCCTCCATTGTTCCACGCCTGTGAGTAATAAGTATAAACTGAGTTTTATCAGTAAAGTTTCTAAGGTACTGCGCGTATTTCGTAACATTAACATCATCAAGAGCCGCTTCTATCTCATCGAGAATACAAAACGGCGACGGCTTTATTTTCAAAATAGAGAAGTAAATTGCAATCGCAACAAATGCCTGCTCTCCTCCCGACAAGCTCATAAGGTTTTTAATGACCTTTCCCGGAGGGGCTACCTTTATCTCAATGCCCGATTCAAGTATATTCTCAGGGTTGGACAGCACAAGCTCTGCCTTACCTCCTTCGAAAAGCTCAACAAAAATTTTCTTGAAATTATCATTTATTTTATTAAAGCTATCAGAGAATATAACCTTCATATTTTCGGTCAGCTCGTCGATAAGCTTTTCAAGCTCGTTTTTAGATTTCACAACGTCTCCAAGCTGAGCCTTCATAAACTCATACCGCTTTGAAACCTCTGCATATTCATCAATAGCTTCAAGATTTACCGAGCCTAAAGCCTTCATCTTATTCTTAATGGAATTAAGCTCCTTATTGGCTTCAGTATTGTTCTCAATAGGTTTAGCCTCAGCTATCGCCTCGCTTCTAGTAAGCTCGTATACCTCGTAAAGCTCTGAAATGATTTTATCAAACTCGGCTTGAAAAGTATTTTTCTTCTCCGAATCTCTCTCGAGCTCACGGGATATATTTTCACGCTCATCTATCTTGATTTTCTGATAAACTCTTTGTTTTGCTATTTTAGCTTCATAATCCCGATAAGCTGTCTGCTCTTTTCTTATATCTTCATTGTATTTTTCTATTATACCCTTAGAGCTTGTAATACCGTTTCTGATACTGTTGATCGTCTTGTGCTTTTCCTCGATAAGCGCTCTGTTTTCAAGTATCCGTAAATCAAGACGCGTCTTTGCATCGCTTGCATTTCTTGCCGCTTCTTTTAACTGCTCAATAGAAAGCATAACCGCCTGCTCGTCGCGTTCAAGCTCGATAACCTTTATCTTCTGCTCAGACAGCTTTTCTGAAAGAGTTTGCCTGCCCTCCTTAAAACTTTGGATCTTCGACTGAGTCTCGTCTAAGTTCTTTTCCTTTTCAGCTATCTGAATATTAATATCCTCAAGCTCTTTTTGCGCATTTTTATAGCTCTCCTGCGCAGACGTTATTTTAGAGGTAAGTATCTCAATCTGATTCTCAGCATCATTCAGCTTATCTTCATAGCCTGCGCCTAAATCTTTTAAGCGATTTAGCTCACCCTCAAAACGTACCTTATCTGTCGTATACTCTGATAAAAGCTCCCTTTCGCCCTCTATGTCCAGACGCAGCTTGTTTACCTCCTGCTTTAGGCTTTCAAATGTCTGAGAAAGCTCAACAGTTTCAGATTCAAGTTCCGCTATTTCAACCTTGATTTCCTCAATCTCATTTTTCCTTGTTAGAATACCTGTCGAGCGTGAGACGCTTCCTCCTGTAAACGAACCGCCTGCATTGATAACCTGTCCGTCTAAGGTGCAAATCTTAAATCTATAGCCGTACTTTTTAGCTATCAAAGTAGCAAGGTCAATATCCTCTGCGATTACTATCCTGCCAAGTAATGATTTAATAATGCCCGAAAATCTGTCGTCAGCGGAAACAAGCTCGCTTGCAATGGCTACAAAACCCTCGCAGCTTTCAAATCCGCTTTCTTTAAACTCCCTCGGCTTAACTGACGTTATCGGCAAAAAAGTCGCTCTGCCTGAACGGGTTTCTTTCAAGTGTCTTATAGAACGCTTTGCCGTATCCTCATTATCAACGATTATATACTGCATCGCTCCGCCGAGAGCAGTTTCAATAGCGGTCGAGTATCTGCCCTCAACCGTTATAAGCTGTGCTACAGACCCGAAAACCCCCTTGATCTGACCGTGCTTCTTAGCCTTCATAATCTGCTTGACCGAGTTTGCAAATCCCTCCATAGAGTTCTCAAGGTCATTTAAAAGATTTACCTTGCCTCTAAGTTCCCTGAGCCTTATTTCCTTTTTTGTATAGCTTTCTCTGGCTTCATTCAGCGCCTTTGTTTTTGACTCATTAAGTTTAGTAATGCCTGCTATTCTGTTGTTAAATTCCGAGATTTTCTCCTCAGCCTCACTGATTGCCTTTTGAATTTCCCGCTTTTCTTCGTTATTCTCAGCGATTAATTTCTCTGCATTTTCTATATAGGCTTTACCCTCTTCAATAAGCCCTTTATTGTCGTCAATATTCGATAAACTGCTCTCGACAGTAAACGTAAGCTCTGATTTCTTTATATAAAGGCTATTTATCTCACTTCCCTTATCGCTGATGCTTTTATCAAATTCATCTGATTTGACAGTAAGCCCCGAAAGCTCAGCCTCTGTTGCTTCTATATCCCTCTGTGCAGATGATTTTAATTCCGCAAGCGTTGTGAGTTCAGCCTCCTTTTGATTAATCTGCTCTTTAAACTCACTGTCACTGCTCTGCGTTTTTAAAATCTGCTCCTCTATTCCTTTTATGGCTTCATTTATATGCTCAATGTCGTTTTCCAATACGGCAATTTTAGAATTAGCCTCGCTGCTTTCAAGCTCGGTATTATGAATAAGCTCTCTCAGCTCATCTATTCTATCATTACATTTTGCCCTGCCCAGATTGCTCTTATCAATAGTTTCGTCTATTTCGTCAAGCTCACGGGTAAGTGCCTCATATTCAGCGGTACATGAAAGCACTTTTTCCTCTAAACCTGACAAGGTAGTTTTTATCTCATCTAGCTTTGCGACCCAGAGCGAAACCTCAAGTGCCTTTCGTTCGTCTCTCAGAACAAGATATTTCTTCGCCTTTTCTGACTGAGTTTTTAACGGTCCAACACGTCCTTCAAGCTCTCCTAAAATATCGGTAAGCCTGAGTATGTTATCCTCAGACGCCGCTAATTTTCTCTCAGCCTCTGCCTTTTTATATCTGAATTTTGATATCCCTGCCGCTTCTTCAAATATCTCACGGCGTTCTGTTGATTTACCCGAAACTATATCGGCTATTCTTCCCTGACCGATAATTGAATATCCGTCTTTTCCAAGACCTGTATCCATAAAAAGCTCTACAATATCTTTAAGCCTTACCTGATTGCCGTTTATTATGTATTCGCTGTCGCCGTTGCGGTAAAGTTTTCTTGTAACAGAAACAAGGTCGTTTTCCATATCAAGCGATCTGTCAGAGTTATCTATATTTAAAGTAACCGACGCAAACCCTACCGACTTTCTAAGCTGTGTTCCGGCAAATATAACGTCCTCCATCTTGCCGCCTCTAAGGCTCTTTGATGACTGCTCTCCAAGAACCCAGCGAACAGCGTCGCCGATATTTGACTTTCCGCTGCCGTTAGGACCTACTACTCCTGTTAAACCCTTATTGAAGTCAAGCACGATCTTATCCGGAAAAGACTTAAATCCGTGCATTTCAAGTGATTTCAAATACATATATAATACGCCTTTCTGATTCTTTTAAATTCTTACTCAGTCTCTATTATTCTGACGTTCTCTTTTTGTCTATTATTCTGAACAACTCTAATTTCTGTACCTATACTTTTAAAATACTCTATATTAGACCTTTTTTGACCTATAACTCTGCTCAAAAGCTCCGGCTTTACGCTTATCACCGCTTTATTAACCTTCCTGCCGCAGCCTTCTAGCATCTGGCAAATCTCTTTTTTATAAATTTCGCTTTCACATAATTCTCTGAAAGCAGGGTGATAAAAACCGCCTATACATTCCTTTTCTACGACCTCGCTTGCGTGAAGTCCAAGTTTTATAACAGATATGCCGTTTTCTTCAAACAAAGACAAAATTCGCGCCGAAAGCTCTACTGCGCAGTCAAAGCTAAAGGGAACATACTCACCGCTTTTAAACAAATCGCCGAGACGGGTGTTTTCCATAATCACTACAGGATAAATTCTTGCTTCATCAGGTAAAAGTTTTACGATCTCATTTGCCGTATACATATCAATTTCAGGGGTTGATTTATAAAGCCCCACCATCATCTGTAAACCAAGCCTGAAGCCAAATTCTTTTATCAGTCTCGACGCATTTATAACGTCCTGCCTTGTGTGTCCACGCTCGTTGGCAGACAGCACCGTATCGTTCATAGACTGACAGCCAAGCTCAATAGTCGTAACGTGATTGTCTTTTAAAAGTGTGAGAATATCTTTGTCAATATAATCAGGTCTTGTAGAAACCCTTATACCTGCAAATTTCCCTTCTCCGATAAAAGGCTGAGCCGATGATAAAAGCTCTTGCATATATTCACGGTTTATTGCTGTAAAGCTGCCCCCGAAGAAAGCAATTTCAGTATTTTCTCTGTCCGTCTTGTCGATCTCTCTCAATGCTTTTGTGAGAGTGCTTTTAATATCCTCCGAATGAGGTATCTTCGACTGCCCTGTTATTGAGTTTTGATTGCAAAAGCTACATTTGTGAGGACAACCAACATGGGGAATAAAAAATGATATATTAATTTTTGCCATATCCCATAAGCTCCAAAGCCTCTTTCGCCGCTATTTGTTCGGCAATTTTCTTGCTTTTTCCCGTTCCCTCGCCTATTACATTGGAGTTGAGCATAACTCTTACAGTGAATTTCTTATCATGAGCAGGACCACTTTCACCCACAAGACGATACTCCACCTTTTCTTCAGGATTGCGCTGTATAACCTCTTGTAATACGGTTTTATAATTATCATTGCTGTCTTTTTTCTTTGAGATAGTTTTATAAGGCATAAATCTCATAATATGCTTTTTAGCAGCCTCTAATCCGCCGTCTAAATATATCGCCGCGATCAAGGCTTCAAATGCATCGGAAAGAATAGAGGGGCGTTTATTGCCATGACTGACCTTTTCACCTTTTCCAAGCAAGATAAATTCACTTAGTTTTATCTGGTTTGCAAACTCAAACAGTGTTTTTTCGCAAACAAGCGAGGCTCGAACTCTGGTAAGCTCGCCTTCGGGAAGATGCTTAAAGTGTCTGTATAGATAATCAGAAACAACAATAGACAAAACAGAATCGCCTAAAAACTCCAGACGCTCATTGCTTTTGTTATGCCCCATATTCTGCTCATTAGCATAAGATGAATGCGTAAGCGCTTTATACAGCAGCTTTTGTTTTTTGAACTTATATCCTATTATCTCTTCAAATTCACAAAGTCTGCTTTTCATATTTTCAAAATCACTTTTCATAATTTTCCCTCTCGTTTTATATCCATTTTTCGCTTCTGTTAAACCGTATTTTTATTATCTTTCATCTTCAAAAGACTTTCGCTTACTTCTCCTATGACATTCGTCTCGGTAAATCTGCAAGCTTGTCTTATAGCATTGTAAAACGCCTTTGCATTGGAGCTTCCGTGAGCCTTGATTACAGGCTTTGACGTACCTAAAAGCGGAGCTCCGCCGTACTCTGTATAATCCATTTTCTTTCTGAAATGTTTAACCTTTTTAAGAAGCAAAAGTGCGGCAATTTTTGATTTAAAATTATCTAAAAGCATTTCCTTAAGCTCTGATGAAAAGAACTTTCCCAAGCCCTCATACAGCTTTAACATTATATTGCCTGTATAGCCGTCTGTAACAACAACGTCGCACACGCCGTTCGGAAGTTCTCTAGCCTCAACATTTCCGCAGAAATTCAAAGGCGCCGTTTCAAGAAGATTATAGGTCTCAATCTCAAGCTCTCTGCCCTTTGAAGCTTCTTCACCAATGTTTGCAAGCATTACCTTAGGCTTATCAACAGACATTATTTTGTTCATATAAATACTGCCCATAACCGCAAACTGAACAAGCATCTCAGGACGGCAATCGGAATTGGCGCCAGCGTCTAAAAGCATAAGAGGATTTGTCCTTGTAGGCAAGACTGTAGCAAGCGCCGCCCTTTTTATTCCCTTTATTCTCTTGACTATAAATGTTGCTCCTACAACAAGAGCCCCCGTTGAACCGGCGGAAACAAAAGCGTCGCCCTCACCGTTTGCAAGCATTTTCATTCCAACCGCCATAGAACAATCGGACCTTGATTTTATAATTTCTGTCGGCTCCTCACATATATCTATAACGCTTGGCGCGTGTCTGATTTCAAGAGACGAAATATCAATCGAGTTATCCTTTGCACACTTTTTAATTTTCTCCTCATCGCCAACCAAGCATATATCGGCATTAAAATCAGATCTGGCCTTTATACTTCCCTTTATGACCTCCAGAGGAGCATTATCCCCCCCGAAAGCGTCGATTATTATTTTCATATATCATATCACTCCGTTGGAGCGTTTCCTCCTCTCGATGTTAAAAACTGCGAATGTCAAATCATTTCTCTCAATTTTTCCAGTCCTCTTACTGCAATCTGCTTATATCTTTCCTTTTTATCTTTAATTCTCACATTTAGCGGCGGAAGTATACCCATATTTGCTCCCATAGGCTGAAAATCAACAACCGATTCGTCGCTTATGTATTTGGATAAAGCTCCGAGCATACTCTCTCTTGGCAAGGACAACATATCCTTTCCCTCAATAAATCTCAGCATATTTTTCCCTGCTAATATCCCGCTTGCCGCAGATTCGATATACCCCTCCACTCCGGTTATCTGACCGGCAAAGAATATATTACTGTGTTCACACATATTAAAATGCTCTGTAAGCAGCTTTGGCGAATTTATAAAAGTGTTTCTGTGCATAACCCCGTATCTCATAAATTCAGCGTTTTCAAGTCCGGGAACAAGTGAGAATACCCTTTTTTGCTCGCCGAATCTCAAGTTTGTCTGAAAACCTACCATATTGTATAGAGTGCCGTTTCGGTTTTCAGCTCTTAACTGAACAACAGCATACGGACGCTTTCCTGTGTGAGGATCAACAAGCCCAACAGGCTTCAAAGGACCAAAACGCATTGTATCCTCACCTCTGCCTGCCAAAACCTCAATAGGCATACAGCCTTCATAAACCTTGAATCTATCCTTTGAATTTGGCTTTTCGGGGTCATTGATTTCCTTTTCAAAGTCCTTTAGTTCTACAGACTCAGCGTGAATAAGCTCAGTGTAAAACTTCATATACTCGTCCCTATCCATAGGGCAATTTATATAATCTGCCTTGCCCTTTCCGTAACGCGAAGCAAAAAACACCTTATCCTTATCAAGACTTTCATAGGTGACGATAGGCGCTGCCGCATCGTGAAAATACAAGCTGTCTCCGCAGAGCTTTTTTATTGCCTCCGCCAGACCGTCTGATGTCAGCGGACCTGTTGCTATTATAACATTTTTATCAAGCAGTATTTCGCAGACCTCTTCGTTTATTACATAAATATTAGGGTGCGACTTTATCCTTTGAGTTATAAAGTCTGAAAAACCCTCTCTGTCAACGGCTAACGCTCCCCCTGCTGAAACTCTGTTCTCATTCGCAGACTCCATAGTGAGCGAGCCAAGTATTCTCATTTCCTCTTTTAACATTCCTGCGGCGGATTCTAACCTGTCCGCTTTTAATGAGTTTGAGCATACCAGCTCGGCAAAGCCGTTATACTTATGCGCAGGCGAGAATTTTTTAGGCTTCATTTCATACAGCTTAACCAAAGCTCCGCCCTTTGCTAGAGTAAACGCCGCTTCGACACCTGCAAGTCCTGCTCCTATAACGATTACCTCATTATTCATTTGACAAGTCCTTTTCATAACCGCAATCGGGCTTATGACAGATAAGTTTTCCTTTCTTTCCGCCCTTTTGGAACAGCGTTGAACCGCAGTCAGGGCATTTCTCAGCTGTCGGAACGTCCCACGTCATAAACTCGCAGTTAGGGTTATCCTCACAACCGTAATACTTTTTACCCCTCTTTGACTTTTTCTCCAAAACCTTTTTACCGCAATAAGGACATATCCCGTCTGTTTCTATAACTATCTTCTTTGTATTGGTACACTCAGGAAAGCCTGAGCAAGCTAAGAACTTTCCGAACTTTCCGATTTTTATTACCATAGGCTTTCCGCAAACTTCGCACACCTGGTCAGTCTGCTCGTCGGGTATCTTAACCCTTTTTCCCTCCATTGTCACTTCTGCATCTGTTAAAAGCTTGTCAAAATCCTTGTAAAATGAACCAAGAGTTTTTGTCCATTCCTTTTTACCCTCTTCAACGTCGTCAAGGTCATTTTCCATTCTCGCTGTAAACTTTAAATCTACTATTCTGTTAAAATGCTCAAGCATAAGAGTTGTTATGACCTCGCCTAAAACAGTCGGCTTGATTTGTTTACCCTCACGCTCAACATAGTTTCGGTCAAAAATGGTTTTTATCGTAGATGCATACGTTGAAGGACGTCCTATTCCGTTTTCTTCAAATGCTTTAACAAGCGTACCCTCTGTATACCTAGCAGGAGGCTGGGTAAAATGCTGATTGCCCTCTAATGACTTTACCTTCAGCTTATCTCCGTTTTTAAGCTCCGGAAGAATCTTTTTCGCATCTTCCTTTGACGTATCATCATAAATAACCGTAAAACCGTCAAACCTTACAGTATGTCCCGAAGCCTTGAAAATACATCCGTCAGCTTCAATATCAACAGCGACGGTATTCAAAAGACAGTTTTCCATCTGACTTGCAATAAAACGCTCCCAGATGAGCTTATAAAGCTTATACTGGTCATTTGTAACACCGCTTTGCTTTACTTCTTCAGGGGTAAGCGACGGAATGGTAGGTCTAATAGCCTCGTGAGCGTCCTGCGCATTACTCTTTGTTTTAAATTTCTTAGGCTGTTTAGGAATATAATCCTTGCCGAATTTTTCTTCTATAAACTTATGCGCGTTTGCTCTAGCTTCATCAGATATCCTCAAGCTGTCTGTTCTCATATATGTTATTAGACCGACAAGTCCCTGTCCTTTTATATCAACTCCCTCATAAAGCTCCTGAGCAGTTCTCATTGTCCTTGTTGTCTGAAAGCCCAGTCTCCTTGAAGCGTCCTGCTGGAGCGTTGAGGTTGTAAACGGCGCCTGAGGAGTTTTCTTCCTAACGCTCTTTTTTATGTTTGCAACAACGAACTCAGCGGAGTTAAGTCTTTCTACAAGCTCGTCGACCGGTATATGATTATCCGCCTCGAATTTCTTGCCGTCAACTGTTGAAAGTGTTGCGTCAAACGCCTTTCTTGAACCCTCTGGGCAGAGCTTAGCGTCAATAGACCAATATTCCTGTGACACAAAGTTCTTTATTTCGTTCTCGCGGTCAACGATCATTCTTACAGCCGCCGATTGCACACGCCCTGCCGAAAGACCACGCCTTACCTTTTTCCACAAAAACGGCGACAACTTGTATCCCACTATTCTGTCAAGTATTCTTCTGGCCTGCTGTGCGTTTACCTTGTTTATGTCAATAGTTCGCGGAGCTTTTATTCCTGCCTCTATGCCCGACTTGGTTATTTCATTAAAAGTAACTCGGTTGTTATCATTCAAATCAAGATTAAGAATGTTAGCTAAATGCCATGATATTGCTTCGCCCTCCCTATCAGGGTCGGCGGCAAGATAAACATTATCGGCTTTTTTTGCCTTTTTCTTTATTTCAGAAATAGTTTTTTCTTTTCCCTTTATGTCGCAATACTCAGGCTTAAAATCGTGTTCAATATCAACGCCGATTTTAGACTTTGGCAAATCTCTGAGATGCCCCATAGATGCGATAACCTCATAATCGCCCTTTAAGTATCTCTTTATTGTTTCGACCTTTTTAGGCGACTCAACTATTATAAGATTAGACATACTAATCACCATACCCTTTAAAATTTCTTTGCTCTTTCTATATTATGAAAGCATATATCTCTTACCCGAAAGTGATTTCACAATTCCCAAAAGCTCAAGCTCGGTAAGCTCAACTAACAACACTGATATATCCAGCGACAGCTTTTCGCAAAGCTTATCAATATGCATAACTCCGCTAGAAAGCTCGTCATAAATACGCTTTTGTATTTCGCTTAAATCGGAAGTATCAACATAAGTTGCGGTTATGCTCAGGGTCTTTCCATCATCATCGGCTGATAGCTGATTAAGCTCGCTGTCCATTTCCCTTAATGGCTTTGAGACCCTATGCTGTTTTGCCGATTTGTTTGAGTTCGCTCTGCTGATAGCGTTATCAAACTTGCGCTCTATTGAAACCAGCTCTGAATTGTTCGGAATAAAGTTTAATTTGTGCGAAAAATTGTTTATATATTCATTGGCAATATCCTCAGCAGAAAAAACGGGGATAGCGCCGTCTTTAAGCAGATTTCTCTGACCGAAATAACGCTTGTCAAAAATATCGTGAGGAACTATCGTAAAAATGTCTTTTCCCTGATTAAGCGCTATTGAAGCCGAGCTTAACGCTCCGCTTCTCTCGCTTGCCTCTATTACAAACACGCCCATACTCAACCCCGCAAGCAGCCTGTTTCTAGCAACAAAATCCTTAGACCTTGGCTTGTGATTAGGGAAGTATTCAGAAATTACCGCACCGCATTTCGCTATTGACTTTTTTAGCGACGTTGTACCCGCAGGATAATCATACTCCAGTCCGCAGGCTAACACCGCAGCCGATTTTTCATTTGCGTCTATCGAAACCTCGTTAGCCAGCGAATCTGCTCCTACCGCAAAACCGCTTACAAAGCGTATTCCTTTTCTTAACATTGATGACAATAAAGTCTTTTCAGCATTAAGGCTGTATGCTGAAGAGTCTCTTGCACCTACAACTGCTATTATAACCCTTTCATTGATAAAACTCAAATCACCATAAGTAAATAATACTGACGGCGGATTTGAGATCTCTCTGAGCATTTGAGGAAAATCATCATCCTCATAGCAATATATATTTATGCCCTTTTGCTCACAATATGCTATAGTCTGCTCTGCCGTAAACATCGACGCCGACCGAATGGAGCTTATCTCCTTAGACAAAAGACCTCGTGGGAACTTATCCTTCACCGCATCATCATAAAAATCTACAATACTGTCATACCTTTCTAAAACCTCCCATTTTCTCGGATTAGCAGGTCCGAAAGCAATGGTAAGCCATACCCAGTATTTTAAATTTTCACTTCTGTTTTCTGTCAAAGTCATCGCCTCTTTATTTACGTCAAAACTATTATGTCTTTGTCATTTCCCACATCAAAATCGCCGCCGCTACGCTTGCGTTAAGCGAATCAATATTTCCGTTCATTTCAATTGTGACCTGCTCGTCGCAAAGAGCCGAATGTTCACTCTTTAAGCCGTTGCCCTCGTTTCCGATAACTATAGCGGAATTTAAGGGAAACTTCACAGAACGTATTTCTCCAGCCTGCTTTGAAATAACAGCCGCATAGGTTTTCACGCCCTCAAGCCTCAATCTACTTAAAACACCGTCAAAATCGTCTTCAATATATATTTTAAGCCTGAAAAGACTGCCCATAGTTGAACGCACGACCTTTGGATTATATAGATCACAGCAGTTTTCACAAAGTATAACGCCAGATACTCCCATAGCGTCAGCGGTTCTGAGAATTGTGCCCAGATTTCCCGGATCCTGAATATTATTCAAAACCACAAACTTTCCGCTAAGCGTGCAATTACTTAACAGTTTGTTCTTTAGCTTATTCACTATTGCAAATATCCCCTGATCTGACTTTGTATTGCTTAGCCTTTTAGCAACACCTTCACTGACAAGTGTTATCTTATCAGAATACTCACTCAAGAACTCCCTGTCTCTTTCAAACGCCGTTTCTGTTGCAAAAATCGTTTGAATATCCGATTTCTCCGAAACTGCGTCTTTTAAAAGTCTGCTCCCCTCAAGGGTGAACTGATTATGCTCATCACGGGCTTTTTTGCTTGTAGAAAGCCTGACATACTGCTTTACATTTATATTTTCATTACTCGTAATAAGCATAAAATCCCCTTATCTAAATACAACATTTAACATTTTCTATAAACAACAAAACACGCCAGAGCATTTCACTCAGCGTGTTGGTTTGTTTAGTTAAGAGCAGTCTTTGCCTGCTCAACTATTGATTTAAAGCCCTCCGGATCGCTGATTGCGATTTCTGAAAGCATCTTTCTGTTTAATGTGATTCCGGCTTTCTTAACACCGTTCATAAACTGTGAGTAGTTAATGCCGTTCATCTTGCAGGCAGCAGAAATTCTTGTGATCCACAGTTTTCTGAATTCTCTTTTCTTCTGCTTTCTGCCGATATAAGCATATTGTCCCGACTTCATTACGGCTTCCTTAGCCATCTTGAAGTGCTTGCTCTTTGCTCCCCAGTAACCTTTTGCAAGTTTGAGGGTCTTATTTCTTCTCTTTCGAGTCATCATTGCTCCCTTTACACGAGCCATAGTAAATTCCTCCTAATTTAATTAATTTCTTCGGTTCCCTATACTCGTTTATTTGTAAGGGATAAGCTCTCTCAAGTTCTTCTGGTCTGCTGCTGAAGCATATGCAGAATTACGAGTTTGTCTGGCTTTTTTGTGACCTTTTTGAATTAGTCTGTGGCTCTTGTTTGTACGCATATACTTAACTTTTCCCGAGCCTGTTACCTTAAAACGCTTTTTAGCACCTGAGTGTGTTTTCATCTTAGGCATAATTTTTCCTCCTTAATAAAAATACTTTAGTAAATCTGTTACTTATTCGTTTTCGGATTGACGAACATAACAAGACTCCGTCCTTCCATTTTAGGCTTCTTGTCAACTGTTCCGCACTCGGATACAGCTTCTTTAAATCTCTCTAGCAACTCTACGCCAAGCTGCGGATGAGCAACAGCACGTTTTCTGAAACGAACCGAAACCTTCAGCTTATCGCCCGATTTTAAAAACTTTCTTGCCTGATTAGCCTTAGTTTCAAAATCATGTGTGTCGATAGTGGAAGACATTCTTACTTCCTTGACCTCAACGACCTTCTGGTTCTTTCTTGCTTCTTTTTCCTTCTTAGCCTGTTCAAAGCAATACTTTCCGTAATCCATTATCTTACATACAGGCGGCTTTGCCATAGGCGCAATTTTAACAAGGTCCAAGTCCTTTTCATATGCAACCCTCTGGGCTTCCTTGCCTGACACTATACCAAGCTGGCTTCCGTCCTCGCCGATAAGTCTGACTTCCTTATCGTTGATTGCTTCGTTGATTTGAGTATCAATTTTGTTGCTAATGATCAAACACCTCCGCAAATTTACTAAAAGTATTTCCGAATAAAATATGAGTGCAGATAAAACATCCGCACTCATACAATAAACAGCATAGCTATACTTAACTGTATTGACCTTTTCACTTGATCGCTTAAGGTGAGAACGGAGTTCTGCTTTACTTACCACGTTATTATACACTTCAATTTTCACTTTGTCAAGCATTTTTAGAAAAATTTTTTGCAATTAATTCCCGATGCTTCTTTTATACCTCGACGGCGTGGTATTATACACGCTTTTAAAAGTCTCGATAAACGATTTTACATTTGCAAAACCGTTGCTATAAGCAATCTCAGTAACTGAACGGTCGCTGTTCAAAAGCTCTCTGTACGCATGGTAAAGTCTTATCTTATTCAAATAAGAATAAAACGTCTCTCCGGTATTCTTCTTAAAAAACTTTGAAAAATATGTCGGCGACATACCGATCTCTGACGCAATATCAGAAAGCGAAAAGCCGGTTGAAAAATTCTTTTCCATAAAGCCGATTGCTTTTTTAATATTTATCATACTCTTTTGCTCGTATCTGTCATATCCTTTTTCCTGCTTTTCCTTTTTACATTCTTTTAAAAGCACGCTGCAAATTTTCCTCAAAACAATTGATATTTCAAGCTCGTAAAATTCCTCTTTCTGCTCAAACAGATAAGCGCACTCAATAATTAATCTTTTGACCTTTTGCTTTGCCTTTTCTTTGCCTGTAAAATCAAAGTAGTAAGAATCAATATCACTGCAATACTCTCTAAGTAAATCATATGACAATAAAATAGTCACAGTATTCAGCGAATTGATATCGTCAGAGCGTGTTTCGTGAAGCTCGCCGCTGTTTACAAAGAAAAAATCTCCCGAACAGACCTCAACAGGTTTTCCATTTATAACGCCGTTTATCTTTCCCTCTATTACTAAATCAAATTCAAGATTGCTGTGCCAATGAAGCGGATAATGCGATGTATCATCGCTTCCGTACCCGAAATATATTTTAGCCGGTATCAAAGAGTTTGTTTCGATTTTTTCCTGATAATAATTCATATTCAACACCAACCTTTTCAAACTTGTAGTGTTTACAAAACCGTTTAGAAGCTTACCTCTATTCCCTCTTTCAAACTGAAAGAATATATATAACCCGTCTTAACAGGCTTATCTAAAAGCAAGTCAAACGCCGCTTTATAAAGCCTAAGCTGAACTGTATAGTTGTCTCTTAATTGCTCGGCGGTCGTATTCCTATCGGTTTTGTAATCCAAAAGCACATATCCGTCGCTCTCTTCAAAAATGCAGTCGGCAATACCCTGTAACATTCCGTTTGAGCCTTTATACTCCCCTATTTCTTCGCTTATATCCAAATCTGAGAATTTAACTAGAAACTGCTTTTCCCTCATAACTGATCTGCTCTTTTGAATACGCTTATAAACATCGCTTTCAAAAAATGCTTTTACCGTTTCTCTGTCTATTCCCTCCGCTTGATATGCTGTAAGTTTACCAATGGAAACAAGACGCGTGATTTCCTCGTCCAAATTTTCCTTTGCCTTTTCAAAGCTGCAAAGCTCCATAAATCTGTGAGTTATAGTACCCTTTTCCGATGCTGTCAGCTTTCCTATCTCCTCAGAGAATTTAGGGATCTGAGGATAATAATACGCTTTCTTTTCGTCCTTTGCAATATCTGATACAGACAGTTTTGACGGAGTTTTAGATTCCTTTATATCATACTTAAATTCAAATCTATCTAAAAGCTCTTTTACTAGCTTCGGGTCGGAAACTGATTTTTTCTGTTTCAGAACACGTTTCTCACTTTTCTCTGTTTCAGCACACTTTGAAACAACGAGAGTTGAATCAGTTTTTGCGGTAACCAATTCCTTGTCAAATTCCAAATCAAGAAATTCAAATATATGACGTCTTAACAAATCTGCGTCGGGGTGCAAAAGAAAACATCCAGCAAGCCATTCTCCAAAAGAGCCTGCATCTGATACCATATCGTCAGAAACATGACCCAAAACAGCAAGGTTTGAATAAATACCTTTCATAAGTTTAGCTGTCTTTTCATTAAAAACAACAGGAATAAAAAGTTTATCCTTTGCACGGGTAAGGGCAACATACAGAAGTCTCAGCTCCTCGTTTTTCATTTCGCTGTCGGCGATGCTCTTTAAAACATTATACGAAAACGGCGTGACCGACATATTTTCCTCTGCAATGTTAAACTTCATTGAAACGCCAAGTTCCTGATTTATTATCATTTTCTTTTTATTATCCTGGTCGTTGAACCGCTTAAAAATATTGCAGATAAACACAAAAGGGAACTCAAGACCCTTTGAGCCGTGCATTGTCATAATGTTGACAGCTTCTCCTTCGTCAAAGCTGACAACAGCCTGAGAGAAATCTTTTTTATTTTCTATAATATTATCAATATAGCGGATAAATCCCGTAAGTCCTCCGCCGTTTGATTTATCATATTCATTTGCATACTCTAAAAGCAAATTCAAATTTGCACGCTTTTGGTGACCGTCCTCATAAACGGAGGAAATGCCGTAATAATCGCAGGTATCGTAAATCTTTCTTATCAAATCAACAAGATTTAGGCTTGCCGCATAAAAGCGAAGCTCCTTGATTTTCTCAACTGCTTTTTTACACAACAATACCAGTTCAGTATTTTCCTTTGACGCATTATCCTCAAAATGCAAAAGCTGCTGATACAGCTTAGGCTTTGCGCTGTTTACTTTGGTCAGTCTCACCATTGCAGCGTCATCAGGAGAAAACATAAATACAGGCGACATTAGCACCGACAAAAGCGGGATATCCTGCATAGGATTATCAAGCACCCTCAGGAGATTGATAATGACCGATATCTCCCTTGAACGCAGATAACCGCTTGTCATTTCAGCGTTTGTCTTTATTCCAAAGCTCTCAAGCGCCTTTGAAACACATCGCCCGTCATCATTGTTTCGTGATATAACGCAAATGTCAGACGGTCTGCAAGGACGAAAACCGCCGTTTTCGCCGACGCTTAAATCATAAACTTCCGTTTTGTTTTTTAACAGCTCGCTTATTCTCTTTGCAATCTCATAATGCTCAACATTATACGGAAGGTACTTTGAAAAATCGCCCCTGTCGTCTATCAGCATAAGCTCTGTTGAATAATCTCCGTTATCGGGAATATCAAGCCCCAGCACAAGCCTTTCATCATCTGTATAATCTATCTCCCCTGTAGCCTTACTCATAAGCTGAGAAAACAGAAAGTTTACTATATTTATAACTTCCCTGCGGCTTCTGAAATTCTTTTTTAAAGTAATTTCTTTTGTACCTTTGTATGCTTTGTCATTGGCTTTTTTTCTTGCGTCAATAAACAGCTTTGGATTAGCCTGACGGAATCTATAAATAGACTGCTTTACATCGCCAACTACAAAAACATTCCTGCCTATTACGTTTATATCATCAGTGTCCGACAGGCACTTAAAAATCAAATCCTGGAGATTATTGACGTCCTGAAATTCATCAAGCAGAATGATTTTGTAATCTTTGTTTTTTACTATCTCCTCACAAAGAGGAGTTCTTGAAACGACCCCGTTTTTGCACACTGCTAAAAGCTCTGTCGTCATATGCTCAACGCTTGAAAAATCAACTGCGTTTTTTGAAACCATTAAATCGTGCAAAACGTCCTCAGCATACACAGTCATTTCACAGACTATCTCAAACAAACCCTTTATAACGGCTAAATCGCTTTTAATTTCTTCAACAGGAGAGGATACAATGGACATTATCTTGGTAAGCTCTGACTTCAACCTGTCTCTGTCGTTTTTTATTTCACCTATAAGTTTCTTCTCTGCTTCTACATCCTTATCGCTGTAACCCTCTCTTGCTTTTTTTGTAATGGTCGAATTGAACCTGTCAAAACTAAATTGACGGCACTCTTTATAGAGATCGTCCCAACAGTCTGCATTTATACCTTGCAACCTCAAAGCAATAGCGCAGTCATTCTCCAAAAGCTGAGTTATAGAAGTTAAAATTCTCAGACCATTGCTTTTTTCAATAAGGTCCTTATACAAAAGCTCTGCCGACCGAGCCTTATTTTTTATTTTTTCACAGCTAGACAAAAGCAGTTGACTTATATAATCTTGGCTGTCAAATAGTTTTAGCACGCTTTTTATCCATTCGTCACGAAACGGAATACTTTCAAAAAACTTATGCATATCGGTAATGACATTGACAAGACCGTTGTCGTTTTCACCGCCGAGAGCCTCAAGTATTACTGAAATTCTTTCAGGCTTTTGCTCATAATAATACTCTAGCGTATCGTCGATAGCCTGATTTAGTAATACCGTTTTTTCATTGTCCTCTAAAATCCTTAAGTTACTTTCAAAATCAAAGCTCTGTATATTTTCCTTTACAAATTCGAGACAAAACGCATTGATAGTAGTTATCTTTGCCATCTGTAGCCTTTTTTGCTGATTTATAAGCCACGCGCTTTGCGGATTATTGTCAAGCGCTTTAATTATCGCCTGAGACAGCTTTTCACGAATCTGTTCAGCAGCAGCCCTTGTGAAAGTTACAGCTAAAAGTCTGTCTGCCTCTATTTTTCTTTCTTCATCTGAAAGAAGCCTTATTGTGCGCTCAATTAAAACGGCAGTTTTTCCGCTTCCTGCCGCAGCGGAAACAACAACGCCCTTTTCTGTTTCTTTTATTGCGCTTAACTGATCCTCTGTCCAAACAGGCATTACAACTACTTCCTTTCTTGCTCTTTTATTTCCTCAAGCAGTTTTTCTTTATCTTCGCTTAATATCTGCTCTGCGTCACGGCGGTTGTATTTTCCGCAAACCGACCAGTAATTGCAGTATCTACAGCTTATCGTGTCTATATTACCCGACTTCATCACAGGCATTGCGGCTATCTCGCCGTCCGCAAGAGATTTTCCCATTTCTATTATTTTGTCCTTAGAAAATCTTTCAATCGCCTCGAAAATATCGGCGTCTACCACCTGATTTTCGTCTATATTTTCTCCTTTGGAGGTTTTCTTTAAGGGCGCAAATAATCCCGACGCACGCTCATCCATTGCTTCAAGGGTCAAATCGTTGTATACAAATAAACCGTTGCGTTTGAATTTCTTATTGCGTTCGTTCTTTAATTTTTCCTCACGTTCTTCATCAGAACTTTCTCTAAGCCTCTCTCTTGGTAAGTAATTCTCCACATACTTTGCAGGCATATACATAACTCCGGCAGGAGAAAGCTCTCCGTCACGGTTGAACTCGTTATCGGTATCAACAAGAGCAAGAAGATAAATAAGCATCTGCATATTGAGACCATGATACAGCGACGCTAAATCAAAATCCTTACCGCCCGTTTTATAGTCAACAATACGAACATAACGCTTACCGTTCTCGTCCTTATATATATCGACCCTATCTATACTTCCCCGCATACAGATGTTGACGTCCTTATCAACCTTTATCTTTAAAATGCTTTCGCCGTTTTCATCTGTCAAATCATACTCAAACGCAACCGGCTTGAAAAAACAGCCCTCAAGCTCCTGAATAAGATTTTTAACAACATAAAACGCTGTCTGTTCAAGGTTTTTTAAATTGTAAGAAAACCTGCTCGTCTTACCAAAATTTCCTCCCAGCTCATTATTCACATACTCATTGCAATAGTCGCTAATAAGCCTTTTAATTTCATCATCGCTAAGACTTGCGTAATCATCGTTAAAGCATATGTTTCCGTTTTCGTCAACCGAGCTTAAAATGTTCTGCAAAATAAAATGTATAAGGCTTCCCTTAGTCATAGGTGAAATATCAACTCTCTCAACAGGGTAAACCTTCAATCCGTTTTTGCAGAAATAGTTAAACGGACATTTATAAAAGTCGTCCGCCCTTGTTGCAGACATATTAATATCGTGCGGGAAGAATACAGCTTTTGCAATACTCTTTGAAAGCTTGTATTCAGAGTGCTTTTCATTGTCTGATAAATCATCGAGAAATTTTATTTTTCTTTTGTATTCAACATCAGAATACAAAGCCTCTCTTAAACTTTCCTGCTCTTTGGAATCATTTTGATAATTTGAAACAAAGCAATAATAAGCGCTGTTTTCGTTTTCGCAGAAATAATCCAAAGAAAGATCAGATACATTCACCTTAACACTTTTTCCGAATATCTTTTCTATATCACGAGCCAATAAAGACGGTCTTAAAGCATCGTTTTTCACCGATGATTCAGGATATGACGCAATGAGCCACTCGCTTGCCGACCCAAGAGCAATATAAGAAATCAGACGTTCATTATCTAAAAATGTCTGAGTGTTACTGCTTATACTGATTCCCAAATCGCTTAGCTTTGACTTTTCACGTTCGGTCAGCAGTCCTGAGTTTTGAATATTTCTCGGAAACAGACCGTCGTTTAACCCTATTACAAAAACCGCTTTCATACTGCCCAGTCTTGAATGTTCCGCCTTTGCGACAGTTACAGCGTCCAGCTTCTGCGGAGGAGACGAAATCGTCATCTCGGAAAGCATAAGTTTTAACAAATTATAAAACTGACGCAGAGAAATTTTCTCATCGCCCATATTTTTGTATATTGAATTAATTGCCCCCAGAAATAGCGACCAAAGCTGTTTAAAATCCCTTGCAATTTCAACTACAGACGCGTCATCTGACTCAACAGACCTGCTTATGAGCGAAAAGGTTTTTTCAGAAAGTTCTATTCTTCCCATAAGCTCGTTTAATGCCAGACAAATCTCTCCGGCGGTTGTGTTCTTTGTTTTTTCCTTAAAATCCTCAAGAGGGCAAATAATTCTCTTTCTTATATCGTTTATAAGTGTAAGAAACTCATTAGAGTTTCCTTCCTTTCTGCTATCAAACGGAGTAAAATCAGAAAGCCACATATCTCCCTCTACGCCCCATTTGTAACAATATTCCTCAATCGCCGCCGCTTTAAAATCCTCAATGCTTGAAAGCGGAGATTTTATGTATCTTAGTATATTTTCAGTTTTATACTTCTTTGTCAAAACGCAGTCAAACAGCGACAAAACATATATGACAAGCGAAGAACGCAAAACGCTCTTTCTCCTATCCATAAAAAACGGTATCTCATACCTATTAAACGCACCGTCTATCAGGCTTGAATAATCGTCAAGCGAGCGTGAGACAACGGCAATATCTTTATACGAATACCCCTGCTCTCTTATCAGCTTTTTTATGCTAGCAGCTACATAATCTATCTCGTCATACAAATTTCTTGCACATACGAGTTTTATTCCTTCATTGTCTGCACACGGATTATTTACAAGACAGAATATATTTGATTCAAGATGCTTTAGAGCGTTCGTCTTATAACCCGTATGCTCATCAGCACTTATGTTCTCTACCTTACCCAAACCGCCAGCTAAATCAACAAGCCTAGATCGAGTTTTAATGCACATTGAAAACGGCGACATATTTGAAGTCAGGTTGTTTCCTCCGCCAATAATAAGCGACACCGTTAGGCTTTTCGCATCGCTCAAAATTACCTTTATGACCTCATACTCATCTGCCGTAAAACTTGAAAACTCGTGTATAAAAACAACCGCATTATCAAAATAACCGTTATCATGTGCGACTTTAGCAGCCTCTGATATTGCTGTTGCTTCATCTGTAAGACCTGATGCGGAAAGCTCATCCAGATATAGCTTATACAGCTTGGAGATAGATTCCAGCTTTTCAGAAAGGCTGCCGTCAGTTTGAGCCAAAGCGCTTTCAAGAGTATTGCAGTCAATATCAGATTTCTTTAAGTCGTCAATAAGCGAAATAGTGTCAGAAATGAACTGAGGCTTGTCAAGTGAACGTGAATAATAGCTTTTACTTCCAAGACCAGACCCCTTAAAAGCTTTTACAGCCTTAAACATAGATATAAGCTTTGCGTTTTTGTCTGCCAGAACGCCCGACTTTGTACCGTATTCTTTTAAAATTACTTCCGCAAATCGGTTAAAGCCAAGAGTTTTGAGCCTATTAAAGCTCTTTGCTCCGAGCTCGTTATAAAGCTGTTTATCATATTCAAATGAATACTGATCAGGAACAATTACTATTACATTTTCATCGGCAAGCACAGATTTTTTTATTTCATCTGTCATTATATCTGTTTTACTGCTTCCCATTCCTCCGGTTACAATTCTTAACATTTATCTCACCCATTTTGCAGCATCTAATATTATTTCAATTATAAAAATATTATATCACAAATGAGCAGGAAGGTCAATTTACTAGAAGCAAGACCGGCGAGCCGGCAGGGGTGCCGGCGTGACGCCGGTTGCTCTGCTGCCTATTATAAATTTGAAAAATGTTAAAGTTAGTGCAACGGCAGGCTTATCAATTGATAATGGACAATGGACAATGGACAATTGACAGAAGCAAGATAAAAGCGTTCGGAAAAATTCCGAACGCTTTTATGATAATCTCTTATTTATAATCTACAGCCTCTAACTTACCATCTTATAGCAGAGATTTAATAAAATCCACTATAAAAAATCTTACCTTTGGCTTATCATTTTCATCTACCTCAACTACCAAATCGTCAGAGTCTTTTGCTTTACTTTCACTTTCCTCGTCCAATTTCACCGAAGGAGATATGCTAAACTCTGGAAACAAAAACGAAAGCTCTCTTATTTCTTCTTCTGCCGTGAACGATATAAGCGCTGCCAGCATAAAGCCGATTAGCAAAGCGATTTTAAGTCTTTCTCTATTAAAGATTAATCGATTTTTTTTAGATGATTTATTCTGCATATGTATGCCTCACTTTCTAATTCTAAATAGATTATTGGCATACTCTTCAAATTTATTCAATAAAAACCAAAAGGCGGACAAATCATTAATATAAAGTGTCCGCCGATTATTATTTTTTTATTTTATATACGATCCAGAAACCTCTGAATAGGTCTTGCAAAACCTATAATAATTAATTTTCCCATTTGTCATATCATCTTCGACCTGAGGATCGAAAACATATGTATTTCCATTCAGCTTAACCTCTGTCCACATATGATAGCCGTATCCGCCAGCCGCCATAGCAGTGCTGCCGTCAACCGTTTTAGCGTTAAACCCAAGATACTTCATCATAGCCATATATACATAAGAATACTCTGTACAGGTGCCAAATCCCTTTTCAAGAACAGACTCAATCGCATTACCCCAACCGCCGTACGCATAATAGGTATTGTTTATGAGGTAATCATAGCAAGTCTTAGCCTTTTTATAGTTTGACATATCATCGTCAATTATTTTATTTAAATGCTTTTTAAGGATTTTTTCATCTTTACCGTTAAGAAACTCTTTAGGCTTTAACTCAGCAGAGTTTAATCTGTTTTTTTCTTTATTATTTTTTGTTTTGTCAGTGTTGGTTTTCTTTTTTGTCTTTGATTTTTTAGATTTTTTTGATTTTGACTTCTTTTTAGATTTGAGATTCTTTTTAGTTTTTTGCTTTGATTTCTTTTTATTAGATTTTTTACCTTTCACTATCTTTTTTCCGCTTGATGTCGATACCGATCTTACACAAACCGCAGAATCTGTTATACTATCAGAACCAGATTCAGAACCAGATTTCCCATCAAAGCTCATAGTGCTTATTCCCTGAAACATAGTTACGGATATAAGCATAACCGAGACACACGCAACGACCTTTTCAAAATGTTTAAAGAAAAACATCTTGACATAATATAGAATTTTCATTTCATCCTCCAATCACAAGTGAATTTTCACTTGTCTCCAAAATAATTACACGTTTTATATGTTTTCAAATCTGCACAAAAAACAGTAACCGGCTGTTTTTCTTAAAGTGCTTTCGATATTCTAAAGTAAAAGGTTACAAAAGTCAAATCTTTTGTAACCTTTATAAAATGTATTTTTTATCTGTTTTATATAATTTCTTGTATAATTATACCTGATAATTGTGCAAATCATTGTCGATGCATAGTTATTTATTACAAATTGATTACATAGCTAGAATAATTCATAGTCAAATATTACAAACTTTGTTACAATTTTTAAATGCTTCTTACACAATTTTTAAAGATTAATATACCCGTTGTTTCTGGGGATATTTCATATGCAGGAAGAGCCTGAAAACAACTATATTATACTGTTTGTGTAAAATAATGTTTTATCCGTTCATCAATATCACCTCTTTACAAATTATTCTTTTTATGTTATACTAATACGCGACTGCCGATGTGTGTTTATTCAAATGCGTTAACACGTTTCGGCATTTTGCAAATAAATTTATTTTAGTTTACAGAAGGGTTAAAAAATGAAAATCAGAATAACAACACAAAAAAAATTTAACAGTTCCAGCATAGCAATAACAATATGCTTTATGATAATCTACAGTTTGTTTATTGTCGGCTTTAACCAAACGAGTATACAAGCAGACGATGTTCAGACAACAAATGTAGCAATCGAAGAAAGCTCTGTAAAAACAACAACTAAAGTAAGTTTAACAAAGCCAAAGATCGAGGTAAAGAAAAGATACGAAAAGCACGTAAAGATATCGTGGAAAAAGGTAGAAAACGCAAAGTATTACATAGTATATCGTGCAAAAAAGAATAAATACATAAAGATAAAAGAAACAAAAAAGACAAGCTTTGTAGATAAAAAAGCCAAGAAAAGGAAAACCTATAAATACAAAGTAGCTGCCGCAGCAAAGGTTTCGGGTGTAGAATACAAAAGCAAAGATTCAAATGTTGAAAAGGTCTATGTAAGACCGAAAAAGCCATTGACAGTGATATGCGGCGAGTGTTTTGTAGAAGGAATGGGATTGTACGCCAAATCGCATGTGCCGAATAACTACCGATTGGTTTATAAAGTTGGGATAAGCACCTATGGTCTTTTAAATACCAATTATATCAACTACAAGGGTATGACGCTTACAGCTGTTGAGCGAATCGCTTATTATCGCCCTGACAGGGTCATTTTTCTTGATGGAATGAACGAGGCAGGAAATTGGAATACTAACAGTACAATAAATAATTATAAGAAAATGATCCAGCTTTTGAAAAAGGCAAATCCTAATGTAGAGATTGTTCTGCTTGCGTTACCTCCGGTAGCTGCAAATCATGTTTCGGGATTCGCTGGCAACAAGAATATCAATCATTATAACAAGGCTTATAAATATTTAGCTGATCATACAGAAAACGTATATTATTATTCCGGATACCGAAAGTTGATAACTGATAAAAACGGATATTTAAAGTCATATGCCAATGGCGGCGACGGCGGACACTGGAGTTATCAGGCAACTGTTGATGTTGTAAATGATATTAAAAAGTATTCAAATAAATTAACAAAAGGAAAGTAGAGGAAAATAAAATGAAAAAAGTAAAAAGAATTTTATCAATTGCAATAGTATTCACATTTGTTATGCAAATGCTTATTCAGGTGGGTATGAATGTATACGCATCTGAGGCATCGGCTTTTTCAGCGGTACAAAGGGCGTATGGAAGCTCATACCCGTTGAGCTCCAACAATGAAATAAATACTGCAAGAAAAAATATCTTCGGAAAGTATTCAAAGGTTTTGGGCGTATCGGCAAAGAATTTTAAATACTACAAGGCAGCAAGAAAATCCGACAGCAGTCAGGAATATGTAATCGCAATATTTAAGGCAACCAGTAAAAACAAAGTTACAAAAATCAAAAAGGCTTTAAAGAAATTCGTTAAAAAAGAAAAATCAAGCAACGCAAATTATTTTTCTTCTTATGGAAAGCAGCTTTTGAATAATGCAAAAGTAGGTTCAAAAGGAAAATATGTTTATCTTTTCATTTTAGACACTTCAAAAAACAGTAAGGCGGTCAAGGCATTTAAAAAGAATGTGTAAGATTACTTGTTGAGCTATATTAAATTTAATTTATTTGACAAAGGACATAAATTATGGTTTTTAGCAGTTTGATTTTTTTAGTAGTATTCTTACCTGCTACCCTACTGATATACTATATTCTGCCTGACAGGTTTAGAAATCTGTGTCTGTTGGCAGTCAGCCTAATTTTCTATAGCTGGGGAGAACCAATATATATTCTGCTAATGCTGTTCTCTATTCTCCTTAACTATATTTCGGGCATACTTATTACCCGAACAGATCCGCAGTCAACGGCAAAAAGAAGAGCCCTGTTAATTTCAGCAATAGTTATCAACGTAGGGTTGTTATTTGTTTTCAAGTATGCAGATTTCACTATTGGAACATACAATCTATTATTTGGAAAGCATATAGAGCTTTTAAATATCGCATTACCTATTGGTATCAGCTTTTATACCTTTCAGGCGATGTCATATGTAATTGACGTCTATCGCAAAGAGGTAAAAGGAAACAAAAACATCATTAATTTTGCGGCATATATTACTATGTTTCCGCAATTGATCGCAGGACCTATAGTTCGTTATAAAACTGTAGAAAGCGAACTGCGGGAAAGAAAATGTACACTTGATGACTTTTATCAGGGCATTATAAGGTTTACCGTAGGTTTAGGCAAAAAGGTTTTGATCGCAAATAATATAGCTGTGATCTTCAAGGAAATTGCAGGGACATCACCGGACAAGCTGTCAACTTCAATGGCATGGCTGGCAGTATTGGCTTTTACTCTGCAAATTTATTTCGACTTTTCAGGATACTCCGATATGGCTATCGGTATGGGAAGAATGCTAGGATTTCATTTTCTTGAAAACTTCGACTATCCTTATGAATCTAAATCCATAACTGAGTTTTGGAGAAGATGGCATATCAGTCTCAGCACATGGTTCAGAGAATATGTATATTACCCGCTGGGCGGAAACAGAAAGGGTATTAAAAGACAGCTTATCAACATACTTATCGTCTGGACGCTGACAGGACTATGGCACGGCGCGTCTTGGAACTTTGTTCTGTGGGGCTTTTATTACGCGGTAATTTTAATTCTTGAAAAGCTGTTTTTGAAAAAAGTGTTAGATAAAATTCCGAATATTTTCGGTCGTTTATATACAATTATCGCTTTTGTGATTGGCTGGGCAATTTTTGCTCTTGATGATATAAGCTACAGAACAGGTTTTGTTAAAGCCCTGCTGTTTCAGGCAAAGCAAGGGATTTTGGACAAACACACTGCATACTTATTGATAAGCTTCGGCGTACTCATAGTTATTGCAATAATCGGCTCTACATCTATACCGAAAAGATTAAGCGAGCTTTTATTAAGCAAAAAACCAACTTTAAGAAGAGTTTTTGAGCTTTTGTTTGTAGCCGTAGTTATGACTGTTTCTATTGCATTTATTGTTTCTGATTCTTATAATCCGTTCTTATATTTTAGATTTTAAAACAACGATACTTGACGCAAATTTAATGTGCTTTATAAATGCAATTGCTTGCGGTTAAGGTCTAATGAGGTTTACATATGGAGAAAAAGGTAAAGGTATTAACAATTATAATATTTCTTGTTATTCTTTTTGCTGCCGGTATTTTTACGATACTGGGAGGAAGAAAAACATATTCTGAATTTGAAAAAAGAAAACTTGCTGCATTTCCAAAGGTTACAAAGGATACCGTTTTAAAAGGAGAATTTCAAAAAGGTCTTGACGACTTTTTGAACGACCATGTTGTTTTTAGAGATCAGTGTGTTACAGTAAGCTCACTGGCAAATAAAATGATAGGAAAAAAAGAACAAAACGGCGTCTATATGTGTAACGACGGGTATCTTATTGAAAAATATGAGGATAAGGATTTTGACAAAAAAGAAATCAAAGAAAATGTACGTTGTCTAACCAGATTTATAAATTCGGCGGTAAACAGTATAGGCAGTAATAATGTGAAAATAGCATTAATTCCTAGCAAAGTGAATGCGTTGCAAAGTAAGCTGCCGTTATACGCTTCCACTTCTAAAATGAATGAATATATGAAAGATATGCTGAAAAGCAAACTAAAGACTCAAGAGATACTCATTGATTTAGGCGATACTTTAAAAGAACATAGCGACGAATACATTTATTATAAAACAGACCACCACTGGACAGGTCTTGGCGCTTTGTATGGATATCATACGCTTATGAAATCTATGGATTTGGATATGTGCACAGTTTCTTCTAAAACTAATGTGAGCACAAACTTTAGGGGAACAACATTTAATAAAATACATTACGCTCCGCAAAAAGATATCATTACAAAGTATGATGTCGACACAGCAAAAAACTGCGAATTAGAATATGATATTTCAGGAGACAAAGAGCTTAGGGATAACATTTATGATGAATCTGCCCTTGACACTGAGGACAAATACAATTATTTTTTAGGCGGAAATTACGGCGTTATAAAAATACACACCGGCTGCACTAATGGAAAGAGTCTCGTTCTAATAAAAGATTCTTTTGCAAATTGTATGATACCATACCTGACTTATAATTTTGAGAATATTGTTATGGTGGATCTAAGATATTTAAATTCCAGTATATTTGATACGTTGAACGAAATGGAGCAGATCGATTCTGTAGTGGTATTATTTAACGAAGAAAAGTTTATGCAGGACAGCCATTTATGGCTATTAGAGTAATATTAGACTTTGAACACAGTTAATTGAACAATAAAACATACTGATACAAATTTAGCCGTACATTTTCTATCACGAAAGTGTACGGCTTTTTATAGTATTGGTAAACAAGCCAATATCTATTACTTGTTATCACAAATATAAAATGTTATACTATATATAAAACAATATAATAATTAAAACATAGTCTGATCATATAGTATTGTTACCTTTTTTGCGTGAGAGTCAATAAGACCCTCCTCTCGCATTTTCTTCATCTCTCTAAGCATTGCGCTTCTGTCAACGCAAAGATAATCTGAAAGGTTGCTTAACGAAAACGGAACAACTATGTTTTTCTTTCCCGTTTCTTTTGAAATCATATTAAAGTATGTAATTAGCTTTTTTCTGAGTGTTCTTTGACTTAGTATCTCTACTCTGTTGCTAAGCTTTATAGATTTCTCAGATACTATTGAAAGCATATTCCTGATAAGCGTGCTGTGATGACTGCAGGCATTATGACACTGCTTTGTCAAATGGTCGTAATCTATAAACATAATCTCACAATCAGTCAAGCAGATTATTTCAACGTCTCCTTCGTCAATTTGAGAGAAAAACAGTCTACCGAATATTCCGTTCTCATTTATGCGTTCTAAAATAGTTCTGTTGCCGTCAAAATCAAATCTTATTATTTCAACAACTCCTGATACAACTATTCCCAGACTTCCGTTTTCAATGTTATTAATTGTCTCTCCCTCAATATATTTTCTGTTGACAGCCTTAAAACAATTTTTCATCTTGTCTATTTCGCCGTCGGTTATATTGTCAAATATTCTTGTATCAAGCATTTCAGACATCCTTTCTGCTATTCACTTTGAATTCTATTTTTATATTATCATATAATAGTTGCAAATGCAACTATTGTTGTTTGCTTTCGTTAGTGTTAACTTGACCAAACTTTGCCTGATTTTTTTGTTTATAATCTACAATTTAAGAACAAAAAGTTAATTTGTATAAAGCACAAAACACTAGTTATATGTATTCTTTCCATAAAAAATCACTATATATTGTATTTATTATAAAAATAGTTGCATTTGCAACTGACATGACCTGATAATAGTAATATACTAATACCAGTCTCGTTAAAATAATGTTTAAAGAAAAATAAGGATATGTATAAGGAGATGGCAGCTATGAAGGTTGTAAAGAGAGACGGACGTGCGGTAGACTATGACCGCAGTAAGATTGTTATTGCTATAAAAAAGGCAAATGCGGAAGTTGAAGAAAAAGAGAGAGCCACAGACACTCAGATAGAGTCTATTCTTACCTACATTGAAGGCAAGAACAGAAAAAGAATGCTTGTAGAGGATATTCAGGATATCATTGAAGAAAAACTTATGGAGTTTGAGCTTTTTGTTCTTGCTAAGACTTATATTATTTACCGCTATCAAAGAGCGTTAGTTCGTAAAGCAAATACTACAGACGATTCAATATTAAGTCTTATAAGAAACGAAAACAAAGAGCTTGCTGAGGAGAACTCAAATAAGAATACTATTCTTGCGTCAACTCAGAGAGACTATATAGCAGGAGAGGTTTCAAGGGATTTAACTAAGAGAGTTCTTTTACCTGAAAAGCTTTCAAAGGCTCACGAGGAGGGCGTATTTCATTTCCATGACGCTGATTATTTTCTCCAGCCTATTTTCAACTGCTGTCTTATAAATATCGGCGATATGCTTGACAACGGCACCGTTATGAACGGTAAGCTCATTGAAAGCCCCAAGAGCTTTCAGGTAGCCTGCACTATTACAACTCAGATAATTGCCGCAGTGGCTTCAAGCCAATACGGCGGACAGTCTGTTGATTTAAAGCATTTAGGAAAGTATCTCAGAAAATCAAAGGTTAAGTTTGAAAAGGCTATTAAAAAATCCTGCGGAAAGAACACCCCTCAGGAAACTATAGACAAGCTCGTTGACGAACGTCTTAAAAGCGAGCTTAAATCCGGTGTTCAGACCATTCAGTATCAAATCAATACACTTATGACCACAAACGGTCAGTCTCCATTTGTTACGTTATTCCTGCACCTTGATGAAAATGACGAGTACATTGAAGAAAACGCAATTATCATTGAGGAAATCCTACAGCAGAGACTTCAGGGCATTAAGAACGAACAAGGCGTTTATGTTACGCCCGCATTCCCTAAACTTGTATATGTTCTTGACGAGAACAACTGCTTAAAGGGCGGAAGGTATGACTATTTAACTCAGCTTGCTGTTAAGTGTTCGGCTAAGAGAATGTACCCCGATTACATTTCTGCTAAAAAGATGCGTGAAAACTACGAAGGCAACGTATTTTCACCTATGGGATGCCGTTCTTTCCTTGCTCCTTGGAAGGACGAAAACGGCAACTACAAATTTGAGGGCAGATTCAATCAGGGCGTTGTATCTATCAATCTTCCTCAAATCGGTATTATCGCTAAGGGTAACGAAGATAAATTCTGGAAGCTTTTAGATGAGCGTCTTGAGCTTTGCTATGAGGCTTTGATGTGCAGACACAACGCATTAATGGGAACAAAGAGCGATGTTTCTCCTATCCACTGGCAGTACGGAGCTATAGCGCGTCTTAAAAAGGGTGAAAAGATAGACAAGTATCTTATGAACGGCTACTCTTCAATTTCTCTCGGATACATCGGTCTTTACGAGGTTACAAAGCTGATGAAGGGCGTTCCTCAGACCGAGCCGGAGGGTCTTGATTTTGCACTTAGACTTATGAATAAATTAAGATCAGCTTGTGACAAGTGGAAAGCTGATACAGGCATAGGATTCGCTCTTTACGGCACTCCTGCCGAATCGCTTTGCTACCGATTTGCAAGAATAGATAAAGAAAAATTCGGAACGATCGAGGACGTTACAGATAAGGGATATTATACTAACTCATATCACGTTGACGTTCGTGAGAACATAGACGCTTTCGACAAATTTAAGTTTGAAAGTCAATTCCAGAAAATCTCCTCTGGCGGAGCTATCTCATACGTTGAAATTCCTAATATGAGAAACAACCTGAAGGCTCTTTCAAACGCCGTTAAGTTCATCTATGACAACATTCAGTACGCTGAATTTAACACAAAGAGCGATTACTGTCAGGCTTGCGGCTACGACGGCGAGATAATCATCAACGACGACAACGAGTGGGAATGCCCTCAATGTCACAACAAGGATCACGCTAAGATGAACGTCACCAGAAGAACCTGCGGTTATTTAGGCGAAAACTTCTGGAATGTCGGTAAGACTAAGGAAATCAAGTCAAGAGTTCTACATCTGTAATATTGTAAGCAAAGGATAACACAGATGAATTATGCAACAATAAAAAAATACGATATTGCAAACGGTCCTGGGGTAAGGGTTTCGCTGTTTGTAAGCGGCTGTTCGCATCACTGCAAGGGCTGCTTTAATCAAGAAACATGGGAATTTAACTACGGTAAGCCTTTCACTTTTGATACAGAAAATGAAATTCTTGAAGCATTAAAGCCCGACTACATTGATGGTTTTTCGCTTCTCGGCGGAGAACCTTTCGAGGTTGAAAACCAACGCTCGCTTGTATCTTTTGTCAACAGAGTAAAAGCTGAGTTCCCTCAGAAGAGCATCTGGTGCTATTCGGGGTATCTATTCGACAAGGATTTAACAGACAAAAGCAAGGTCAACTGCGAATGTACAAAGGAGCTTTTATCCTGCATCGACATACTGGTTGACGGCGAGTTTATTGAGGAGAAAAAGAATCTGAATATCAAGTTCAGAGGCTCGGAAAACCAAAGAATTATCGATGTTCAGAAATCGCTAAAAGAGGGCAAGGTTTGCATTATCAAGGACGATGACCCTAGACTTAATATGATATAAAATAAAACAAACAGGAGAAATTATGATAAATCAGGAAGTGAAAATCAAAAAGCTAAACAACCGTGCGGTTATACCGACCTATGGGTCTGACTTCTCGGCAGGCTGTGATTTATACGCCGTTACCGATGGGGACATAGAAATTGCTTCGGGAGAAACGGTTATGGTACACACATATCTTTCTATGGAGATACCTGTTGGATATGCCGGTCTCATCTATGCACGTTCTGGACTTGCCTCAAAAAAAGGTCTTGCTCCTGCGAACAAGGTAGGAGTTGTTGATGCCGACTACAGAGGAGAGATAATGGTGGCGTTACATAATCACTCAAACAAGGTGCAGACTATTTCAGACGGCGAGAGAATTGCACAGCTTGTTATAGCTCCATTCTTGAAAGCTTCATTTGTTGAAACAGACGAGCTTTCGGACACTGCAAGGGGCGCAGGAGGCTTTGGCTCTACTGGACAACGGTGAGCGGCGAACTGTCGCCTTTGTAAATATTGACAAAGTTGATAGTTTGATAAATGGCGGATTAAAAAGTAAAAAATTAGGCGAGCATATTTTGTAAGTTACAAATTTATGCTCGCCTTTTATTTATACTTAATTGAACATCGTCCATTATCCATTCTCAATTATCAATTAATATCTGTTTGACACTCTATAGCTTTGGTGCTAATATATTATTACTATATTAAACTAAACGAGGAGAAAACATTTTGAAATTAAGCATTGATCCAAAGTACAAAGGCATTATATATATAATTCTGTCAGCGTTTATGTTTGGTCTGATGGGGGTTTTTGTAAAACTTGCAGGTGATATTCCGTCTGTTCAAAAGAGCTTTTTCAGAAACTTTGTAGCACTTATATTCGCTCTTATCATACTGCTTCGTGATAAGAGCGCATTTAAGATTCATAAAGGAGATATGAAGTATTTAATACTTCGTGCGGCATTCGGTACGGCAGGTATACTATGCAATTTCTATGCTGTAGACCACCTCGTATTGTCGGACGCATCAATACTCAACAAGATGTCCCCGTTCTTTGCAATACTCTGCTCATACTTTATATTAAAAGAAAAGTTCACACCTTTTCAAGGGCTTGTGGTGCTTATTGCATTTATCGGAAGCCTTTTTGTAATCAAACCGTCGCTAATCAATGCCGATTTGCTCCCCTCTCTAATTGGATTATTCAGCGGATTTTCCGCAGGAGTGGCATATACATTTGTAAGAGTTCTGGGCAACAGGGGCGTTAAAGGTCCGTTTATAGTATTTTTCTTTTCGACGTTCTCCTGCCTTGTAACACTACCCTACCTTATATTTAATTTCACACCTATGACTCTAAAACAAGCTATTTTTCTGCTCCTGTGTGGTTTATCTGCCGCAGGCGGACAGTTCACAATAACCGCCGCGTATGTATACGCACCTGCGAGGGAAATCTCAATCTACGACTACACGCAGATTATTTTCACTACCCTTTTCTCGTTCTTTATTTTCAATCAAATCCCAGACGCTTTGAGCTTTTTGGGGTATGCTTTAATCGTCGCTATGGCGATCATTAATTTTCTTTATAATAACAGAAAACATAACAAACTCACTCAGCAGTAATTATACTTTGGAGGAGACTAAGATATGCAATTTTCAGTTTTGTAAAGTTACTGCAATACTATTACAGTAATAACAAAAGAAAAGCACGATAAATAGGCTTACATCGTGCTTTTAAATCTGGCGGAGAGAGTGGGATTCGAACCCACGGTACCTGACGGTACGACGGTTTTCAAGACCGTTCCGTTATGACCACTTCGGTATCTCTCCATAATTATTCAATTGGCTTTCTAATAACGCTTCATCTAAAGACAGCTTTATTATTTTATCATATGAAAATATTCTTGTCAAGCGTTTTTAAGAAATTTTTCATACGCTATTTTAACGCAATAAGAATCGCAATTGATTTTCTAAAAAAACTATGATAAAATAAACATACAATAATATCGAGGTGAACCCATTGTCGTTTAACGCATTAAAGCATTTTATAACAATAACAAAGCACCGCCACAAGGTCATAAGAAACTGCGCAAAAGCAGGTATCTTACGGCAGGGGCTTTTTCACGATCTATCAAAGTATTCCCCGACTGAGTTTTTATCAGGCGCCAAGTTTTATCAGGGAGACAAAAGCCCTAACGAAGGGGAGCGTGAGGCATACGGTTACTCAAAGGCTTGGATGCATCACAAGGGTAGAAACAAGCATCATTTTGAATACTGGACCGATTACAGCAAGACAGAAAAACGTCTTGCTCCCGTTAAAATGCCAATGAAGTATGTTATAGAGATGTTCTGCGACAGGGTTGCGGCAAGCAAGGTCTACAGAGGTAAGAGTTACACTGACAGCCACCCGCTTGAATACTTTGTAAACGGAAAACCTCGAAGAATGATCCACCCTGAAACTTCGGAGCTTTTGGAGTCGCTTTTGGTTATGCTGTCTCAAAAGGGAGAGAAGGCGACCTTTAAGTATATTAAAAGTTTGGATAAGAAAGCAGACTATTGACATTAGGTTAAGTCTTTAATTTAAAACTGAAAGCCAGAGGCAATAGATATCTTTTTAAAAGTAATATCTTGTTTCTTGCCTCTGGTCTCTTGCTTCTTTATGAGTACTCTGATTTAACACCCAGATACTCTTCAAGACATTTGCCCGATTTTTTTACCTTTTTTGCTAAATCTTTGCCTAAATATCTGATGTGCCACGGCTCGTATTTATATCCGGTCATCTTTTCTTTTGACTTTTCATATCTGATTATAAAGCCGTATTTTGTGCAGTTGCTTGCAAGCCACTTTGCCTCTTTTGTGTTTTCAAACGAACTGCTTGGGTCGTTTATATCAAATGCCAGACCCGTCTGGTGCTCTGAATGACCTGCCCTTGCGGAATATGTATCTGCTTTTTCTTTGCCGTCTCTCGCCTTATAGCTGTTATAAAGGCTTTTTTGATATGAGTATGACCTGTATCCCGACGCTATAAAAAGATTTATTCCGTCCTTGCGTGCGTCTGACTGCATTTTTTTGAAGGCTTTATATGCATTTTTATTTGTTCCCGGATCGTAGTTCTTGGGAAGTTTGTACGTTTTATTTGCTATTAAAATACCGTCTATGTAGGCAACTCCGTGTACTTTTGATTTGCGTTTGTACACGGTCTTTTTTATTGTGTTTGAATATATGTACTCGATACTTTCTCCCGAACGTGAAACCGCCTTTACTCTGTAGAAGTATTTTTTTCTTTCACCTTTAAAGTCTCTGTCTGAGAAGGAAAGAGCGTCTGACGTTAGTTCGGCAAGCTTTTTGTACTTTCCGCTTTTCTTCTTTGAACGGTATATTTTATATTCGTCTGCACCTTCGGCTTTTGTCCAATTGAGTTTCAGACCGCTTTTTTTAAGTTTAGCTGTCAGTACAGGCTTTGTTAAGGTTTCTTTTGAAACTTCTGCGGATACTGAATCGTATTTTAATTTATAATCATCGCTGTATGAAGTAGCTGTCATTAGAATTATTGCTCCCAGAGTTAAAATTGTGACAACAAGAGTCTTTATTCTGCTTTGTCTCATTTTATCACTTCCAATGTATATTCAAAATTCTTATTTTTATACGTTATAAAGTTTTAAGGGCAGCCCTTTATTTAGGGCATACCCTTAAAATCAAGCTATAATTTTATTAATAGCTGAAACCAAAGCAAGTATAGATGAATTGATAATATCCGTGTCTCGTCCTGCACCCCAGAATGTCTCTCCGTTGTGTTCAATTCCCACATAAGAGACCGCCTGCGATTTTGATGTCTTTTCAAGCGAATGTTCATTGTAGTCAACAATCGTAAAGTCAACGTCCAGAGCCTCTTTTAGTGCGTTTGAAACAGCGTCAAGACGCCCGTTTCCGTCGGCTTTGTATGTTCCCACCTTGTCTCTGCCCTTGATATCCGCAGTTACAAAAGCGGTGATCTTTCCGTCAGGCTGCTGAATATAATGAGACTCGATAACCTTTACAGGAGCATCTATATTCATATACCTCTCGCAGAAAATATCGTAAACCTCGTTCGGCATAAGTTCTTTGTGCTTATGGTCTGAAACAGCTTTGACTGTGTAGCCGAAGTCCTCTCTCATCTTTTTAGGAAGATCATATCCGTATTGCTGCTGAAGAAGATATCCTATTCCGCCCTTTCCCGACTGGGAATTGATCCTTATAACGTCTCCCTCATATTCTCTGCCTATATCCTTAGGGTCGATAGGCAGATACGGTACGGTCCACTGGTTTAAGTTCTTTGTTTCACGCCAAGTCATACCCTTTGCAATAGCGTCCTGATGCGAGCCTGAAAATGCCGCGAATACCAGCGCTCCTGAATAAGGCATACGCTCGTAAACCTTCATTCTTGTTACACGCTCGTAAACCTCGATAATTTCAGGCAGGTTTTCAAAGTTGAGCTTAGGGTCAACGCCGTGCGTATACATATTCATAGCAAGAGTCACTATATCAACATTGCCTGTTCTCTCGCCGTTTCCGAACAATGTACCCTCTATTCTGTCTGCTCCTGCAAGCAGTCCCAGTTCTGAATCGGCAACTCCGCAGCCTCTGTCGTTATGCGGGTGAAGTGAAATAATAACATTTTCACGGTAATTTATATTATTGCACATATACTCTATCTGAGACGCGTAAACGTGAGGCATAGACATCTCTACCGTAACAGGCAGATTGATGATGACCTTTCTCTCAGGGGTTGGCTTCCATACGTCAAGAACAGCGTTGCAAACTTCCAGTGCATACTCAGGCTCTGTACCTGTAAAGCTTTCAGGGGAATACTCGAAAATGAAATTGCCGTCGGTTTTTTGACGGTATTCCTCGCAGATTTTCGCTCCGCTTACCGCAATTTCCTTGATCTCGTCCTTGTTCTTGCGGAAAACCTGTTCTCTTTGAGCAACAGAGGTCGAATTATAAAGATGTACTACTGCGTTTTTGCAGCCCTCAAGAGCCTCGAAGGTTTTCTTTATAATATGCTCTCTTGACTGCGTTAGAACTTGAATGGTAACGTCGTCGGGGATCAAGTCTTTTTCTATCAGAGTACGGCAGAACTCATATTCGGTCTCAGACGCGGCAGGAAAGCCTATTTCAATTTCCTTAAAGCCCACCTTGACCAGAACGTCCCAGAACTCGAGTTTTTCCTCTAAGCTCATCGGAATGATAAGTGCCTGATTTCCGTCTCTCAAATCTACAGAGCACCACATAGGAGCGTGGTCTATGTATTCTTTCTTAGTCCAGTTAAGACACTCACTTGGCGGCATATAATAGCCTCTTTGGTATTTTTGTACGTTTTTCATAATGATCCTCCCTTTACTTATAAATCATATTCGCGGATTTTTCCTGCCTGTGAAATTTCATCGGTTAATCAAAAACGCCCGTCTCCGAAAAACCAGAGACGAGCGAAATACCCGTGTTACCACTCTCATTTATGTACAGCTCACACTATACACCTCAGCCACATCTATCAATGTGTTACTCTATAACGGGAGTTCCCGTGTGAAGCTATTTAAATTCACCGCACCTGCTCAAGGACGAGTTATAACCTTTCCCCAACGCCGACTTACACCAACCGTCAGCTCTCTGCGCTTAGAAGTAAAAGTCTTTTTTCCTGTCAAAGCATTTAAAATATTGAAAGTATTTATAGTATATTACATATTATATGATTTGTCAAGCATTTGGTGAAAAAATTTTTATAATTTTTTTCTTAAAAAGGTATTGACAAAGTTGTTTTTATACTTTATAATTATATAGCTGTCAAACGGTTTGTAATATTTACGCTGTTTGACTTTACATAGATCGGGATGTAACTCAGTTTGGTAGAGTGCTTGGTTTGGGACCAAGATGCCGCAGGTTCAAGTCCTGTCATCCCGACCAGCGGCGAGCCGCCGCAGGCTGTTCGCGTTTTAAATTTGTTGAACGTGAATCTTTTATTTCTCGCGTTTTTACTTTTATTAAATTTATTAACTGCTATTATAAAAAAAATTAGGTATTTTTTGTATTTTTATCTTGACAACTTCATCAGACTATGATATAATTTAACTTGCGTTATTTAAGCTGGTGTAGCTCAGTTGGTAGAGCAGCTGATTTGTAATCAGCAGGTCGGGGGTTCAAGTCCGTCCACCAGCTCCATTTTAAGTTTATATGTAATTTAATATGGAAGAGTTCCCGAGTGGCCAAAGGGGGCAGACTGTAAATCTGTTGCTTTACGCTTCGGTGGTTCGAATCCACCCTCTTCCACCAGATTAAAAAGCACGATGTAAGCCTATTTATCGTGCTTTTTTTGTTGCTATTACTGCAATAGTATTGCAGTAGCTTTTACAAAACTGAAAATTGTATATCTAAACAAAAAACCGCCCGACAGCTTAGTTACTGCCGAGCGGTTTTATTATGTCGTCTCTTTATATCCCATAATTTCATATACATAATATCCAACACTCCCTTTAGGTTGCCAGTAATAGGTTTTACCCTTACTTATTTGTGCTATAGAACCGTTTACAACTTCACTACCTTTCCAAGTAGTAGTAACATCCTTATAACTAGTATTAGTATATGAGGATGGCGGTGTAAGAACTGTACATAATTGAGCATCTCCAGTAGATGAACTATTACCTATAAAATAAACCTTTATTATACTTGGTATAAAGTTAATAACTTTATATGTACTAGTAGCATCATAGCCTCCTGCCGTTGTAAAATGCAATGTACCATAAGCATATTGCGGAATAATAGATTTATCCGCTGCCGCTTTAACCGCCGCCGGTGTAGCAGCAACTCCACTCGATACTCCGCTTGTACTGGTCGTGCTGTCAGATAATTTCACATGTCCATAATTAGAACTGCTGCCTAAACCATAAATAGTGTTTGGCGACGCATGACTTGGTAAGTTGTTTTTTGATACTAAGTATTCGTCTATATATGTCTTTAAAAGAGACCATAATTCTTCTATGTTTTCATTACTTACAACTGACATAATTAATCACCATTAAAAACCCTTTCAAACATCTGACTTACTTCTTCAGGCGTCATCGGCTGTAGGCTCAAAGACAAGTTTTCTACATCTTCTTTCAATGTCTTGATAGTTTCTTCTTGTTCCTTGACTTTCGCAGCAATAATTTTGTTTTGCACAGGATTTTCAGACGTTTCATCAAGCTCTGTGTCTACTGTGGTCTTATTAGCGCCTTCATCTATTCCTGATAGCTTGGTTTGTTCCTCTACCGTATAGCCGGCTGTGATTTTGTCTAATACCAGCTTATTGGAGTGGTTATGCTCCTTTTCTTTTAAGCCTGTAATATCTTTCTTTATTCCGCTGTCATCATAGTTTGATAAACCGTTTAATTTAGTAAGTAATTCAGAAGTGAAACTTGCTGTAGTCTCGTCTAATATAGTCTTATTGCTGTGACTGTGAGATGATGTGCTTAATTGCTTCTGCAGGCTCGCTACAGTGGTCTGCAATTCCGTTAGGTCTGTTTTACTTGCCTTGTCTCCCACAAGCGCAATAAGTGCGTTATATTCGTCTGTGTGTGAAGATATGTATTCAGATATTTCTTTCAGCGTGTTTAATGCTTCAGGCGCACCGTCAACCAACTGATCTATCGCCGTTTTGACCTTTTCTATAATCCAGCTTTTTAATTCTGTTTCAACTGCTTCTAAATTTTCAGGACTTACATACTTTGTTTCTGCCATTTTAATCAACTCCCTTTATTTTATCAACCATATTTTTAACTTCTTCATCTGTCATTGGCGTTAGGTTTTGCACAATAGCCTGATACTGCATTGTTTCAATATCATATATGTAAATTTGCTTGTTAGACTTGTCTACATATAAAACATTGTCCTGACCCTGAATAGGGAACAGCAAATAGCTTGACTTTATGACTACGCTTTGAGCAGAAATGAATTGAGGAAGATCTGTTCTTATCTCAACTCCTGTTTTCTGCTTTATCTCTAAAGCCATTTGTTCCTTTGCTCTTATTTCAATAGGTAAATCTATTGTTTTATAAACCATTCTCGCCTACCTCCAATGAATCAGGCGTATGCGGTTTAATGATAAATTTACGCTCTGCAACGGCTGTAAATTTGTAATAAGTATCATCTGCTGATTGATAGTACCGTACACCGTAAAAATATTCGCCTGGTTCTAATCTAGCCGTATCGCTTTCGCCAATGAAAAATGTAGCGGTCAAACCATTAAAATCTGAAGCATATACTTCTTTAACTATTAACGCGTTTTTAGCAGTCATACAGTTAGCTACCGAAAAAATCAATTTGTCTTTAGGGTTTAACTCAAACGGCATTTTGCAAATGGTAATATCTAAACAAACCGTATCGCCTTGATGTATCTCTAAATCGTAAATGCCGACCTTTTTTAAACTCACATAATCACCCTCTGCTATGTATTACTTTTTATTATGTATTACAACATCTTATCCGCTTTAATAGCCTTATCGGTAAAGCTGTTGTTTTTCCACCAAGCGATAAGCGACGCTATAACCGTCCATATTGTTGATATAAGGTTTGTTACAGTGTCATCGTCTATCGGTATTGGTGATTTTCCGAATACTGCAAGTATCTGATTAATAAGTGCAAGAACAAGTAATATTGTCCTTATAAGTGTTCCTTTAGTTATGTTAATTTTTTTCATTTCTTTATTTCCTCCTCTAAATCTGATATTCTGTGATCTGCTACCTTAAGTTTTTCCTCAACTACAGGCATTCTTTGAGCAAAGTTGTTATGCTTCTCAACCTTTATCTCTAGCTGTTTAACTCGGTAACTCATCACACGAAATCCGCTGTAACTTCCTAAAGCAGTTCCGAGCAACGATACTATGGCAACTATTATTTCACTTGTCATTATCCTTTCCTCCTCAACTGCTGTTTTTTAGTTCTGGTTTTTCTTATCGCCCAGTAGTAGCGGTTATCATACAGAACCTTTACAAGCTCTCGACCGCCTTTTTTCTCTCCGCTTCCGGCTACGACCTTTACCGTTTTTGCCTTTATACTCTTGACCTTGTTTTTCTTTTTGATACTAGTTGATTTGTAAAGACCCAGTTTGCCTTTCTTTGTTACAACATTAAAGGTTATAAGCTCCTCTTTCTTTACTACAACGTGACCTTGCAAATTAAATTGTTTCATCCAATTATCAAGCGACATCTTTTTTAGTACGCCGTCATCATAAGATACAGCATTATCAGCGTTCCCATTCGCCTCTGTGAAATACACTGTATTACCGATTACATATTCAATGTATCTAACGTGACCGTATGTACCGCCGTTAAAACAAGCTATAGAATTTGGCTTAGGGTATTTTGAAACCTGAAAGCCGTCATTCTTACAGCTTTGATAAACGTCTTTAGCGTTACCTCTTGCGCCAATATAAACGCCTTTCCTTTCATAAGCTCGTCCTTGTGTATACCATACACACTGACCTCTTGAGGCAGTGTTTATCGGTGGTTTATAATACTTGCTGTTAAAATCAGCTAACCGCTTGCCAAGTGATTTTTCATAGTTTATTGACATTGTTTCATCTCCTTATAAATTTTGAAAGTATTTATTATGTCGTCTCCTTATATCCCATAATTTCATATATGTAATATCCAACATTCCCTGTAGGGTGCCAGTAATAGGTTGTACCCTTACTTATTTGAGCTATAGTACCGTTTACAACCTTATTACCTTTCCAAGTAGTAGTAACCGACGTATAGCTACTGCTAGTATATGAGGATGGCGGTGTAAGAACTGTGCATAATTGAGCATTTGCACTAGAACTTGTGCCTATATAGTAAATTTTTATTATGCTAGGGACAAAGTTAATAACTTTATAGTAACTATCTGCATTGTCGCCTCCATCCGAAGTGAAATGCAATGTACCGCAAGCATATTGAGGAACAGAAGAACTAGTAATCTTGTCCTCTAAACTAGATATATCATTAGATAAACTAGATATATCTGTAGATGTCGCTAAAGATGTCCAGCCTGTAGTAGTATATGAATATGAACCAGAAGATGAACTTCTAGTACGCCTTACTCCTCTAACAAACAATGCAGAGGGATATGTGCTTGAAGCTGTTGACGTATATCCAGTTGTGATAAATAACTGTCCTACTCTTTCTCCCGTACTGCTACCGTCTGCTGATGGAAATACACAAAGTACAAAATTCCTGCTTACAATTGGAATATTTGAATATGAAACTGTTCCAAGTCCGTAATACCATCCGGGTGTAAACACAGTATTCAAATCTGCTCCACTTTCTAACTCAATGCCGTTTTTCATTAACGAAATAGTATCGTCTATCTCTGTTCCTGTAAATATACTGTTGTAATCGCTCATATATTTTCCTCCTTTTAATTATGGCTTTACCTTAAAATAACTACTTTCATTTGTCTGCAACCGATGTCCGTCAGCCGTAATAAAATAATCGCCATCTTGATAATTGCTGTACTCTTTGGAACAGATTGCAATTGCCGTTGCTAAAAAGCCTCCAGTACAGTCGATTGACAGGCTTGTTATAGTACCAATATAGTATCTGTTTCGCACCCAAATAATATATGTTTTACCTACCTGTTCGTCGTTAAGCACAAGTTTGAATGTTATCTTTTTACGCTTTTGATAATATTCTAAGCACCTATTTCCTATTTCTTCGGCATTTTCTGATGTTATCAACGTACAATCTTTAATCTCTGCCTGAGTATCTTGTTCTTGCTCTCCGACAGTAAACACTGTTTGATTATCAACTAACCTTAAAGCATTGATAGCCCCGTCGTAACTAGACGCTTTCATACTATTTGGCGTATCATCAGCAAAATACATAAAACGTGAGAAAAATGTCGTTGCAAAATAATCTCTTGGGTAATTCAAATTAAGAATTGTAGCATTAACTAAATAATTATTCTTTTTTGCATCTTTAATATATCTATCAGATCTATCAATAGGTCCCGTTGTACTAAAGCTTCCTGTCTCCGAGTTAAACCCCCACCTAATATTAGCATTATAGTAACCGTCTGAACCTGCTTGTACCTCCTTTATAGGCTGCATACATATAAGCTCACCGAATATCCACAGCTTATTACCTGTATAACAAGTTGCTGTATTATTTCCGTTAGCTTTCGTCCAAATCAACTGATTGCTTCCATCCGTTGAAGCAGACTGTGTTGATGTTTTTAAATCGTGTGCTGTAACAGCAATTGAACCAATATAATCTGTAAGCTCTGCTGTGCTTTCAAATTTCTGACCTTTAGTAATCGTATATCGAGTATTCTCTTTGTTTTTGATAATATTTATCTTATCACTTCTGGCACAGCTTACTTCCGCACCTATAGCAAAGGCAAGATATTGAAGCGCCACTCTGTGAGTTACAACCGGCAAATGCCCGTATACCGGCAAATCTTTTAATGAATCTTCTATGTAATATTCAAATCCGGCGTCGTTTAAAATGTCTGCCGCAAGTTCTCCTGCAGTTTTTCGCGATTTTGAATATACATTCTGGTCTACTATTGTGTTATAATACTCTCCCCAGTAAAATGTGGTTTTGCCTAATAGATTTATTGCGTCCAAGCATTCAATCGTTATCTGAGTGCTGTCAGCAGATGTAGCGATGTCATAGTAGAACAATCCCATAAATCGTTCTACTCCGTCTATTTTTTCGTAAATCTCTATTTTGTCATTTTCAGCTAGTCCAAATATGTTTTCCTCAAGCAATAAATCAAGGTCGCCGTCAGGACGATATAACGATATTGTCGCCTTATTACTGCTCAGATTAATTGATAAAGGATCTACCTCTTCCAAAATAGTAACGCTTCTAATCTGAGCCTCTGAGAACACCAATCCTTTTTCAGGTACTTTTACTATACAGCTTGTTTTTCTCATAAAATCCTCCGCTTATATTTCGTCAACACTATGCGGACCGACCGCAATAAAATTGACAGTCATAGATTCCCACCATGTACCCTGTTTATCTCGGTCGCGTTTTAACGCTACTGTTACCTTGTCAGGATACATAAGAAATGTGACCCTGCCTAATGGTGTCCACACCTTTACGTTATGCCCCGTTCCGTTATCAATAGTGCTTTCAGAGCTTAACAGCTTCCATAGCTTTGAAAAATCGGTTGATTGCTTTTCTGCTCCGTATCCGTAGCCTATTGTTATGGATTGATTAAAAAACACACCGCCCAGCTCATAATTTAATTTATAATCCTCTGTACGTTCAGCGTATTTATATATAAATTCTGTATCAAGGCTGACGGATAGAACATCTACATCATACAGTTTTCCGTCAACGGTAATACCTCTTTCTGCTTTATATGCCATTACACTCTCACCAGATTTCCGTTATTTGTTCCCTGACGCTTTTCCTCACGTTTGATTTTAAATGTCAGGTACTTTATAAATTCAGATTCATTTCCGCTTACCTCTATCACAACGTTTGTACTGCCATTGCCTATTCCCGATTCTTTCAAAGCATCAAGAAATGCCTGCTTCATAGTGCTTACAGGGGAAACGACCTCCGGCTCACGCTTGTTATCACCAAGCACAGCAGTAAACTCACCGAAGTTAGCCGGTACTACTGTTCCTGTTGCAAGACGCGGTAATTCAACTTCTCCAAGTGTTTTCAAATCAAAGCCGAACTTCTTTCCTCCAATTGCAGGAACCCAGTCAGGAACATCAAAGGAAACCTTATTAAGTCCTTTTATAAGCAGATTAATTCCGCTGATAAAGAAATTAATAAAACTCTCTACTCCTCCAAGAATTGCATTTATTATGTCCTTAATACCACTCCACATTTTACTGAAAGCCGATTTAATAGGTTTTGTTACATGGTCGCTGAACCAATTGGCAACCTTACTCCAAATTTCTTTTATGCCATTCCAAGCACCCGAAAATATATTCTTAAACCACGTTCCAATGCCACTGAAAACATTCTTGATATCAGACCATCTATTTGAAAACCATTCGCCAATTGCCCCAAAAACATTTTTTATACCGTTAATGGCTGCTGTGAACTTCTCCTTAAACCAAGTACCCACATTTGAAAATACGGTTTTTATTCCAGACCAAATATTACTGAAAAACTCTTTTACCTTAGAAAAAACATTTTTTATGGCATTAAAAGCGTTTGTGAATATATTTTTAAACCAAGCAACTACTCCAGAAAATACGTTTTTAATACCTTGCCAAACCTTGCTGAAAAATTCTTTTACTTTGCTCCAAACGCCTTTTATAACATCCCAAGCGCCAATGAAAAATCCTTTAACAGCTTCCCATACAACGCCAGCTATTTCTTTTACCTTATCCCAGAGATTTTTCCAAAATTCTCTGAATCCTTCGCATTTGTTCCAAAGTAAAACGAAAACTCCTATTAAAGCAGTTATAGCAATAATGATTAATGAGATTGGATTCATACTCATAACAAGGTTTAACGCACCTTGAGCAGCGGACGTTGCTACAGTTGCAACCTTTTGAGCTATTAATGCTGCTTTCTGTAATGCTAGTTGAATTATATTCTTCATAATAGCTGCAGTGTTTTTTATGATATTAGCTGTTGCAGTAGCTATATTTTGTGCGAAACTTGCAAGCTTTGCTGCACCGTCTTTTACTTTACTTGCAAATTCACCTATCTTGTTTTTGATAATAGCTGCCGTATTTTTAATAATATTGGTTGTTGCCGTAGCAATGTTCTGTGCAAATTCTGCGAGTTTCGTTGCGCCGTCCTTTATTTTACTTGCAAACTCACCTATTTTGGATATTCCATTCTTCACTTCACCTACAAATTTATTTATTTTATTCGGTATATCCTTTATCTTTTCAGCAAAATCTTTAATACTGTTTATTCCTTTTTTTACTTCTGAAACAAAAGTACTTCCAATCTTAACAGTACCAATCGTTCCTGCAAGACCTATAAATGCACCTTCTAATGGAGATACGCCGTCACTTGCCAAACCTTGTACTATTCCTTTTACTGTTCCGAAACTTCCTGAAATAGCATTTCCTATTGCAGTCATAACTCTATCAAAAATTCCAGACCAATCTATATTAGAAAGAAAAGTTCCAATATCCTGCCCTATTTTATTCCAATCTACCTCGCCTAAATATGTTCCTATTTCAGTAAAAAGCCCCTTAATGGCTTCACCTACTGTCTTTCCGGCTTTCGACCAGTCTATGGAACTAAAAAACTCATTAATAGAAGTAGATATACCGCTTGCAAAGCTACCCCAATCATAAGTAATGACAAAACCATAGGCAGTATCTATTAAACCTTGAACAGAATCTCCAAGTGCTTGACCAATCAAAGCCCAGTCTATCCCTGAAATCACTTGATTAAGACGATTAGCCATACCTGTGCCTAATTTAGTCCAGTCAATATTATTAACAAAATTATAAAGTGTTGTTGCAACACCATTTAATCCGTTAACAATTATGTTTACAACACCCTGCCAATCAATTGTGTTAAATAAACTTGTTACATATGTAGCTAAGGATGTTCCCAAAGTTGCCCAATCGAAGTTACTTATAAAACCGTCAAACAAACCGATTGTTACATTCATCTTGTTACCTACAGTTTGTCCTAATAAGTCCCAATCAACTGCGCTTATTATTCCGTTCAACCCTTGTGCTAAAGATGCACCAATAAGTTTCCAGTCTACAGATGTTAAAGCCGTGTTTATAACTGACAATACATCATTGATTTTACTGCCAAGATTACTTCCAATGCCTTTCCAGTCTACATTTCTGAAAAAATCATTTATCTTAGCTCCAAAGTCCTTTAAAATGTCTTGTATTCCCTTAATATCAAGATTTTTTAATGCCTTTTCCGCTTTACCTGTATCAACTGTAGGTGAAGTTGCCGCAGACAACGCAGAGCTTCCTGTCTTTGAATCATCACTTTTCTTTGATAAAGTATTTAATTTATCAAAGCTGGCAAGGCTTCCCTTGTTTGCCTTCTCCGCCTTTTTTGCATTGCTAGCCATTTCAGAATAGTTGTCAGCCGCCTCACTTGATGAATCGGCTACCTCTGCCGTACTGGAGGCTACTGCCCCTGCACCGCTTGAGCTTTGCATTTCTATACCGAATACACTTGCAAGAGCGTCAGCCGCATTTTGTGCTACCTTGATAAGCTGTGACATTGCACCGTTTAAAGTCCTTACAGCAGGAAGCAACACATTCATTAGTACGCCGCCTATAACAGTGGAAAACTCCTTCCACTTCTCAGAAAGCATTCTTGTTTGGTTAGCCCAGCCGTTTGAAGTTCTTGCAAAGTCACCCTGTGCAAGAGATGTCTGCTGCATAACGTAATTGTATCTTAGCTGTACCTTTTCAGCCTGTGACATCTCTCTGTATGATGTTTGTATACCCTGAGATAATGCGTAAGCCTCAAGATTAGCCTCAGTCATTACAACACCAAACTGCTTTAAGGTTTCAGTTTCACCTGTATAAATTGATTTAAGCGCAATGCTCGCTATATCCTGCTTGACATTGTAAAACGACGCCATATCTGCCGAAAGACCCGTCAACGCTACAGCCATATCGGTGGCAGCGTCCTCACTTAGTCCCATACCTGAACCCATAGCGGCAAATATAGAACCTGTCTGCTTTGCAGTCAGCTTTGATATACCGTAGGTCTCAACACAGGTTTCAGCGAATTTCTCCATTTTTTCAGAAGATTTACCGAAAGAAACATCAACTACGTTTTGAGCCTCAGCAAGGTCAGACGCAGATTCGATAGCTTCTTTGCCGAAGTTAAATATCTTTACTCCTGCAAATGCTCCGGCAGCGACCTTTGCAAAGCTCATAAACGAGCTTCTCAATCCTGATATCGAATTTTGAGCGCTTACTGCACCTTTGCTGAATGGATTGAAAATGCCTGACATCTTGCCTTTAAGCAAATTCAGAGATTTTCCTAAATTGCTTGTTCCTTTGTTAAAGCCTTTGCTGTCTATTTTAGTATCAAAATTTAAGCTGCCGTCAACAGCCATAGTATCACCTAACTTTCATATTGCCACTGGCTCGCTAGGTGCGCTCGGCTGTTATTTAAATCTGAATATATTTTCTTTCTTGCATTTAGGACAAATTTTTCTTATTATCCCTTTGCAGTTAGCTTCAAAAAGCACTTTTCCGCACTTTTTACATTTAACCTTTACTAACTTCTCAATTCCTATCTCCTCTTTTCACTCAAACTTCACCGACTAAATTGTTTATGAAGTCGATTTCCGCCTTTTCCTCCTCAGTGTAAACGGGGTGAATATCAATAATGTCCTTGTTGTCTCTGTAAAATTCCTGCTCATATTTCTCGAGCTTTTTGCCTTTTGCCTTTTTTCTGCGAATATTAACTACCTGAGAATATAAGCCCTCGCCCATCTCAGAAAACAGTCCAAGAAACGTCCACCAGTGCATATATCCAAGCTCTCTTACTTCCTTTCCGGCTGCTTTATTGATTGCAGAGAATATATAATGCTCATCTTGTTTCCAATCAATTAGCTTGGAAGGTGCTTTCTTTGACTTAGGCATATCGCCGCCGTCTAAAAACCAAGAGGCTTTTTCGTATGCCTTTTCTATATCGTCAGGTACTTTCTCAAAGAGACACTCTACACATACCTGTACCTTTTCAGCAATATTAAGACTTCTATCGTCAAACGCCTCAAAAATAAGCAAAGCAACACGGTAATCGCTTCTTATCGGATAGTCTTTACCGTCTATATCCAGGCTTTTGGGAAGAATACCTATCATTATTTCACCGCATTTGTATATTTAGCAATTCTTTTCTTAGATTGCTTCGTTTCCTTATCTAATGAGCTTTCAACGATAGGAAGTAAAGCGTCAATTAAATTTGCATATAAAGGTTGCCCTCCGGCAAGAGACAGACAGTTAACTGTTCCAAAAGCAGGAGTACAAACATCATTACCAAAAACAGTGTTTATCTCTTCTCTTATCTCTCTGTCACATTCAGCGGCGATTTTTCCTAATTCATCAGTATCGCTTGCCTCAGCGTCTTTATACTTTTTTTCCAACTCCTCAAGCCTTTTCTGTGAAGCTGTTATTCTTTTTAAAATTCCAAAATCACAAGGATTGAACCTTACAATACGGCTTTCATCTCCGTTTACTGCAAACTCCTTAAATCCGTCATTAAACTTAAGTATTTCTGCCATAATAGTCCTCCGTTCTGCGCTTATACGCTAAAAATAAAAGAGCGGAATATCCGCTCTTTATTATTTAGTTTTTACCGGTGCTACTGCTACACCCTGTTTAGCCATAATTACTGCCGCACCCTTTGTAAATTTAGGTACTTGATCAGTGATAGTTACAGTACCTTCCTCACGATTGCCGTTAAAGGTAACATCAAAAGGAATATTAATTCCGCCTGGTGCTCCGCCGTATGATTGTGGTTTAACAATAGCGTCCTCTGTCCAAGCGTCATAAGGTCCTTCAGTTTTGTCAACTAAAACCTCAAGCACCTTTGTCTTGCAATCGTCACCTGTTTTCCTGTTCATAGCAATATCTTTGAGCTTTGGATAAATCTCATCGTCAGGATTTGCATAGTAAGGATCTGCTGACATACTCGGCTCATATCCGTTGTCGTTTACAGATGTTTCGTCAAGGATATTCTTTGTAGTTTCAACGTCAGGATTTAGCTCGACCGACATATCCTCGATATCCTTGCCTATTAAAAACCACTTTGGTGTTTCTCCTCCAAAAGAAGCGTCAATATAATGAAGCAGATAGCTTCTTTTTAACTTACCTTTTATATTTGCTGCTGCCATTTAAAAAACCTCACTTTCAATTTCATATTGTGCAATAATCTGTAACTGATATTGCACTCCATCATTTAAATTTCCATTCGGAATATTATACAGCATTCCGTTTGCTGTAGACAGCTTTTTCAAACTGCCTTTTAGAGTTGTATCTCCTATTGTTATCTCTATCTCCTGCTCATTTGCCTGTCTTTCAAGCCACATAGCAAGCTCCAGCAAAACTCCCGAATTGCTCATACGGTCAAAATCATTGATTGACGGATATACGGCATACAAGACAAAATTATGCTGTCTTGTCTGATTTCCAAGCAAATCCTCTGATAAAAGGCTGTCACCTGTTGAAGATAAACCGTAATTGGTCGGAACATCATCAGTAAAGTCTATATGTATATCATTGCACACCTCGTTTATTTTGGGAAACTGCAATAATATATCCTTTACAAGCTCAATTATATTCATTTTTAATCACCATACCTTTGAAAAATTTATTTTTTCGCATTTCCTCCTGCATATTTTGCTGCTCTTTTTAAAATAGCGTCTTTATGGTCTGCTTTCATACGCTCAAACCACATCTTGCCTGCTCGTTGGTGCTTTGAGGTACTATATTTTATATCTGCACCAGTGGGATATTTCTTCATACCTTTTGGACTGAAAAACCCTACTAGCTGACCATTTTCAGGAGATATTCCGAATATAGTTTCCCCATCTTTCTCAAATATAGGTATGTTAGGACCATAAACTTTCCCATAGTACAGATATCGTGCATAAGGAGCAACCTGATGTATTTCTCCGCTGCCTATTTTTGTTCCTAATGATGCAGACCTTACTAAAATACCATTTTGCATTGGTGTATAAGGTCCCATAAGGCGTATACATTCACTGTCAACAAAACCCTGTGCATTATTAAACTGCTTGTTCATTCGAGTTGAAAATCCCTCATTCCACTTTAATTCCATTGTTATTGTTCCATCTTTATGATGCACATCAACAATTTTTCCTCTCGGAGTTTCAACATACACTTTTCTCTTTTCAGCCATAGCAACACCTACTTTGCAGATACCTCTATGTGAGGCAATCCGCCGTACAGCATACTGTCAACAGAACTAACCGTTACAAACTGCGGATACTGCTCACGGAACATCTTCATACTGCTTGAAACAGCCTGCGGAGAAGTATTGTCAAATTCAAACTCGGCAATACCCTTTACAAGCATATCCTTTTGAGGTGTTTCGGGTATGTTGTCTCCATATATTGAGCTTTTGTAAATATATACGGTTGTACCGTCACAGGAGGTCAGACCGCTTTTTAAAATATTAGCCTGTTGGCTTGACCGCCAATAAACTCCCCTTATCTCGTGTCTGATGAAACCCTGCGTGTCTGTATCGTATTTATACAGTGTACAATCTGCATTAATCATCATAATGCACACCGCCTTTTACGCTTAACGCCACGATACAGCAGTCCTGTTCCCGAAAGCCACTTATATACAATACCCTTTATCTTTTTCTGCTGGTTTTGCATAGCCGTATCTGTACTTTCATAGCTTTGTGACCAGCCTCCAACACTCTCTGATGATATTCCTCCGTGCTTTCTTTCTGCTTCATCATTTTTGCAAATTATCTCTGCAATTTCACAAGCACAAAGCATAGCGCACTCCGGCAACTCGGAGATATCTGATAATGACGGAGCATACCTCATTAGAGTTTTTAAAGCCTGTCTTATGTAAAATGCAAATGAAGCCTCGTCAATAACAGCCTTTTTGCCTATAAGATATTCAGTTTTATAAAATTCATATTTGATATGCTCGGTCATTTTAAATACTCCTTATCAGTCTTTTGTTTCAAGAGTTGCCTTTGTAAAATTAAGTGAAAGTACTGATGTACCGTCAACCTCAATCTCAAAAGCGGTCTTATTGCTCGGAACTCTCAGAATAATTTCAGGATCATAATCCATATCCGTTTTTCCCTCTGCCGCTTTACCATTCTTCTTGATTGTCATTTTACTTCCGGCTTTTCCTGTTAGCTTAATAGGCATATAGTTTCCTGTCTGTTCAGTTGCCTTGTCGCTAAACTGTTCAAAATCACCGACATATTTTAACGTGCCGATAACCGAACCATCATCAAGAATTTCAACATCTTCGCCGATTAAATCCCCAACATTTTTCCCAAGGACAGTTTCATTTTTGTCAATGAGTGTTACAATGTCGGGGCTTATTAGTTTTTTACCGTACCGCTGAACTTTGCAATTACTACCTTTGATTGATTTGTAAGTGCTACAGTATAGATTTTATCGGCTGAAATATCGGTTGTTCTTGGTAGCGTATTACGCTCTGTTTCAACATTGGTATCACGCTTCAGGTATACTGTAAGTGCCGAAGTCTCATCTTCTGTTTCATTGTCCTGCGTAAGTTTTACAATAGGACATTTATAGCAATCGCCCTCAAATGGCACTTTCTTTGACGGAACAACACGGCAGTTTGCAATTTTACCAATTTCACCGCTCATTACTACTTCGCCTGTATACTTGTCAGCAGAAATGAAATCAGGGTCCTTTCTAAGCTGTGAAACCTGATGAGGGTGAACAAAAATTACCTTTTCGGTATTAAGCTCCTCCTCAAACTTATCAATGGCATCAACAATGCCTGAATAGGAAATCACATTTTCTGAACCATCAAAAGTTACCTGTGCTGTCTGCAAAGCGTCCATAGCGTCAACGTCTACCTTGGCTGCAATAGCAGCCGCAATCTGATTATTTGTTTCGGCTACCGGGTCACCATAACCGCTGAGAACTGCCTCGTCTGTCAGTGAAACAGCCTTCATTGCCTTTTTTACTTTTGCAGTAGTTGTACTTGCTGTAAGCTTTACAGTTTCGCACTCCTCACCCTCTCCGACGTCCTTTGCGTCTCCGATATAAGTATACTGTGGAACTGTAATCGTATCACCGGCTCTGCCCTGCAAAGTGTTGTCTACCTTTGCAAACGGTGCTACAACGATTTTAGATTCAACCTTTGCGGAAATCATATCCGCCATAACCTCAGGGTCAATGAGGTCGGCGATTTTTGTCATCTGACTTGCCATAATTTTTACTCTCCTTTAAGTTCGTTATATTTATTGGGATCCGTTTTCTTGAGATTAAGCCTTTGCGAATATCCCATTTTCGCAAAATCCTCTTTTGTAATACCTGATATCTTAGGATTATTTGTCGGATATACAGGATTTTTAATAGGCTCTTTAGATTCAAACATATAATCGTTTTCCGACTTTACTGTTTCAAGAGCCGTTTTGATGTCGTCTGCCTGATTTTTGCTTGCTTTTAAGGTTTCAAGGTCAAGCAGTGCCTTTACCGCCTTTGCATTTTTTGCGCCGCTAGAAGAGATTGCTCCGTCAAGTACAGAGTTAAACTCCATATCGGCAACCTTCTGATTGTACTCGGTGTCCTTTTTCTCGAGGTCAGCAGTTAGGCTGTTGATTTTATCCTGCAGGTCTTTAACATCAACACCATCAAACTCTTTTAAGGCGGTCTGAGCCGTTTCAAGCTGAGACTTGTAATTGTCTCTTGCTGCGGTTATTTTATCAACCTCCGCAACTGTCTTGTAATTTGCCTTAAAGGCTTTGTCAAAATCGCCTTTCTTTTCCTCGGGAATTTCAACTCCGATTTCAGTTAGAATGTCAAAAATGCTTTTCATAATAAATCCTTTCTACATAGCTTATATACCGCTTTGTCTGCGGTTGAAATTGAGCCGGATAAACCTCCGGCGGGGTAATTTTGAATATAATAAAAGCACTCAGCTTAATAAGCCAAGTGCTTAAATTAACCATTAAATTTAGGCATAAAAATACCACTCATACAAAGTATAAGTGGTAAAATCAATATACAAAGAAGCCGTCTTTGTTTTAAGACGGCTTCCCAACTGTATTTTGGTGGGTGTGCCCTTTCCCACATTTCTTTTGACCCAAAGGGTGCGTAGCAGCACAATCTCTACTTCAAAATACTATTGTTATTGTACTTATATTATAACACATTTATTCCTTCTTGTAAAGGGTTTTATTTTTCTTTTCTAATTTAATTAAGTTTTTATGTCTTATTCTATAGAAAGTCATAACAGAGTTTTTTAAATTCTTGTCATCTTGTTCAAGCACAAGCCTTATAACTACATTCAAATTTGTATCTTTTAACCGTTTTACCATAAAGACAGTACCTTCATTTTTACAATCCTTTATTATAATATCTGGATTGCTAACAGTTTGAACACCATATTCCTCAAATAGACTGTAATCCAATGGATGACGTAATTTTATATGTTTTATTCTCTCATCAGTTATTACTATTTCATCTGTATGTAATTTACCAAACTCTTTTTCTAGAGGCTGAGTATTTATATTTCCCAGCTTTATAATCTCAGCCACTTTATCACTTCCCATATTTATTATAACCTTTTTATTTTGTTTGTCAATAGATTTATACTTCCTAACTACTACATTGCCTAATCCGTCAACCGTTACTCGGTCCCTCTGCTGTGGTAAATTCATTGCGTTTGAAAATCGTGCGTATTCAGCCGAAGTACCTCGATATCGGCAACGTGCGTTGATTATATCCTCCTCATTAGCACCGCCCTCTTGCAACAGCTTTATTTGCTGTCTCTGAGCTCGCATAGTTGTCTCAAGCCTGCGCTGTCTTTGCAATGCCTCATACTTGGTATACTGCTTGCCTCCGTATTCACAGGGTGTGTTTTCCTCTGCTTTCATTTTATCAAGCTGTTCGTCTGTATATGTACGCTCCGATATACCGGGAACAAACGGGTAATAATCGTGGTAGCAGTTAGCACCGCAAAGTCCTGTAACCGAGCCAAGACCGCAAACAGTAGTAAGTTCCTCTCTTGTATAAACTCTGCCCTGCCATTCCTGATGAGAGGGTCTTGCTCCAATGTGATATGAAACTTCAAAATGTTCTGTACCAAGAGCTTTCGCATTGTCCTCGTTCACCTTTGCCGTAACCTGAGAGACGCCTGTCATAACTGCTCGCCTTGCGGCAACGTCTATCCTGTTGCTCCAACCGCTTGCATAATCTACTGTGCGAAGTCCGCTGTTAGTCATTTCAGATACTGTACGCTTTAAAACAGTGTTATAATCGAATGCTCCGCTTGCTATGTCAAGCATAGCACTATCAAGAGTTTTTTGATAATAATCAGCTATCATTGAAAACTTTAGCTTTCCGTTAGGCTGTCTTACAGCAAAGCCTAGCGATTGAGTAATATTTTTTAATTCACCGCTTGTCTGCTTAGAAGCAGCATAAAGCATTTGCTGTAAGGGCGCATTGTCAGCAAACTCAATAAATGACTTTCCCAGCTTGTCATACAGCGCCTTATCACGAACATATCCGCTTTCTACGGCGTTTTTAAACATATCTTGTATCTCATCATCATTTATGTTTAAATGCTCCTGAATGGCTTTCTGAATGTCCTCTTTGGCAAGTCCAAGCTCATATAACCTGTTTATCTGCCAATCGGCTGAACGTGTAATCTCGCCGTTTATCTTTATACGGCGAACTATATCCTGCATTATACGATTTTCAAGCTGTTTCATAGGCTTGTCAAATGCCATTGAAATAGCCTCTATTTCGTTAGGCTTTAGCATTTACTTACCCTTGCTTTCCTTAACCAGAATAATAAGAGTGGCACAAATTATTGCCGTAATTATAATTGCTGTCATTATTCCATCACCTCCGCTGCCTGTGGCAGATTTTTAAGGGCTTCTTCAATAGGCTCTCCGTACCATTTAGAACGGTACTCCTCAAGCCTCATTACTCCCATATTGACGTCGCTTCTGTCCTGCTGACGCTCTGTCTCATCATCAACTAAAATGCTGTCCTTGAAATCGCATATAAAATCATATTTCTTAGTAGCCATTCCGTTATAAAACGCAAGAGCATATACAAGGTCCTCTAAACAGTCTTTTAAATTCTGTTGAATAGCGGAAACCGTATTGTATTTTCGCTTCTTAGCAGATTTAATCTCGGTTGCGGTCTTATCGACCGTCTGAGGGTTTGAAATATCACCGTATGAAAGACCTACCTCAAACTCGATATTGCGTTTATACTCCTCAAGTCCTGCTATTAAATCATTTTGCCTAAACTGCGGAGAAAATTCCTTGTAAAGCTCGTCTTCTCCAATGTCTAGCCCTACATAAAGCCGTTCATTGAGCCTACCTGGCTTGCCGTCCTCTTTCAAAGCCGCCTCGTCAATATGTACTGCTCTTTCTCCGCTTTCAAACTCCCAGTCTAACCGACCAAACTGCTTATCCGCCTTGCTTATAATCTCCAAAGCAGAATCAAATACAGATACACCGCAATGAGAGCCGTCTATATTGTTTTCAATCGGATTTCGGTAATATCCAAAGGCAGGACGCTTCATAAGAGGATAGATCACATTCTCCTCAAGATTTTTCCATTCGGCAACAGTATCAAGGGAAATCTCCCTGCCCAGAGTATTAGGACTTGCAGACACATAAGCCTTATTGGTTATTTTCAATCCCTTTTCATAATCCAAATCGTGAAATTCAAGCCTTGTATAGTATTTGTCTTTTAACTTCTTTGTTTCAGGGAAAATGACCTTTATAAGCCGTCCCTCAACATCAAACTCAACAGGCAAAAAGGCATTGGCTGATACATACTGCACTTTATCCTCGCCTAAGGGTTTTATGACCATAGCGCCTGTTGCCAAGCCCTTCTGTAAGTGCATATTTATATTTCTTATCGCTTTATTGAACAATTCATCAAGTGCAGGCAATGTAACGCTTGCCGTCATTTCATTAAGCGTGATATTTGAAAACTCCCTGACAACCGACTGCTCAAGCCTTAGGCTTGAAACGCCTTTTTCTTCATTCAGCCAATCTGCATTGCCGGAATAGCACTTCTGCCAAAGCTCTATTTTTTCGAGCATTTTACTTGATAGAGCAAGCTCAATATTCAAAGCCGTTTTTATATCTTTTACCGGGAACAAACCTCTTATCAGCCCTTTCATAAAATTTATAAATCCCATTTACTTTCCTTTCCGCTTCCAAACTCTATTGAGTGCATACCTTACTGCGTCAATGCTATGGTTGTCCTTATCGGGATAGCCTGAAATGACATTGCCCTCTTTATCTCTTTCATACTCATAGTCTAAAAACTCCTTTGCTGTTTCAGGACAGCGTTTATTATCTATTACTATCTCTCTAAGACTTTGTAGCCATTTCATTGAGTATTCAACTGAGCCAGGTCCTTTGTCAGCTGGTCTTGCAAGCAAACCGTACGAACGATAATCGCCAACTGACTTATTCTCTGAGCTATCGCATATTATCATATCATTCTGAGTAACTCCGTGATTTTTCATAAGCTCATCTGCGGTCTGCCTGTTTGAGCGTTTATTACAGCGATACTCGTCAAAAATAACAAGCCTGCTGTGTGCAGGCTCATAATAGCAAGCTGTATAGTGATATGGATCTGGATACCAGCCCCAGTCAACTCCTCTGTAAATACGGTCGAACTGTTTAATTTCTTCATCTTTGACCTCTTTTATAACAACATTATCAAAAACATTGCCGCCTGTGCCGTTAGCAACGCCCATATACTCGTTTTCATAAGCTATAGGATTAGTTTCCTTTAAAAACGCTGCGTCGTCTAAAAACGGCTTTCCGAGCCACTTCTCAGGAACAGTCAAATATGTGCTTTCGGTTACAAGCCTATCTGCTCTGGGTATTTTAATATACTTATTAGCCCAGTTCTGAGCCGATTTCGGAGGGTTGAACGATTTAAACTTAAATGCTGTATCTCCGCCTCTGATGACCGACTGCTCTATCTTACGGACAGCCTCCTCACCCTTAAACTGGTCAAGCTCCTCAAACCACAATATGCCGATATATCCGAAAGACGGTTTAATGGATTTGATTTTATTCTCATCATCTGCACCTCTGAAATATATCTTTTGTCCTGTCTTTTTCCTTGTGATTTCGAGCGGCGATTTTATATAATCAAACTCATCATCAAGACCAAGCGATGAAATTGCCCATAATATCTGACTAAACACGCTATCTTTGAGCGTATTGCTTACCTGCCTTAAAACACAAGCGTGCATATCCTCATTTTTCATAATCAAATCAACTACATTTTCCGATATAAACGAAGATTTTGTAGAGCCACGTCCGCCGGGAAAAACATACTCTGAATGATTATGTTCTGAAATATCAAAAAGCACCGACGAAAACGACGGCGCTACAAGGCTTGCAGGTATTCCACTGTATATATTTCCCTCTGGCGTAGGAGGGCTTAATTTATTCTTTTCTAGCTTTAATCTTTCCTTATCAATCTTTATTTTATGCTTAGTATACACATCGTCCTGAATAATGCTTCTCAGTTCGTGTACTGCCTTATGGTCACCTGTTTTTGCCCTTGCCATTAAAGCCGTATTCACAACAAGCATATTGTTTATAAATTCAGGGTCAAGCGAATCAATGTCAATGCCTTCTTCTGTCAATAGGCTATAATCATCAGATGTATTTGCAGGCATATCAAGCAACATCTCCATAACCTGTTTCATACTCTTTTTTCGGCGTCTGGCAACACCTGACGCTTTACCGCCTTTTGAGCCTTTTTCTCTTGCTTCGCTCTCGCTTCGAATAGGTATTAAATTCTTTTCATTCAGGGGTCACCACCTCTTTTGTTTTTATGTGTTAAAACAACACTTTCTTAAACCTTACTTAAACACACCCAGCTTGTTTAAACGCTTCATTTAACTTGGCTGATTGCAACGCGATCCAATCGGCAATCAGCTCCTCATTCCAATTGCAATTTACAGACAAACCGCTTTCAAATACAAAAGCATGAACTATTTCATGTCTGAGTACCTTTTTCCAATATTCTTCTATGTTGTCAACGTCCATAATATCGTGCGGTCTCTTTGCAAGTATAATTTGCTTTGTATATAATTCGCAGATGCCGTCTCTTTCCCTCAATTTAGAGTTTTCTTCCTCTGTCTGATATAAAACTTCATACTCTGCTCCTAAAATATTGATTTTCATTTTATCACTCCATGTAAATTTTATATAAAAGAACCCACCGCCCGAGCGTAACTCAGACGGTGGATAAGGACAAATTAAAGAACTAATAAATAATTATATTGCCTTACGGCTGGTTGCAGAAACAGGACTTGAACCTGTGACCTCCTGCTTATGAGGCAGGCGAGCTTCCGCTGCTCTATTCTGCAGTAAAGCGGTTTTTTAGCTAATAGCAGGGATAAACCGCTAACCCATAGACACAAAATATCAATCCTCTACTGGCTCATAAGTTTTTTCAAAAATATCAGGTTTACAAGGATAAAGTTCTCCATTAACGCCTTGAATAATATAATCACCGACCGAAGCCAACATATGACCTTCTAATGTTTTTACAAGCAATTCGCATGGCGGAGACTGTGAATCCTCTGCACCATAGAACAATGTTCCATCTTCATAAGCCTTTACAGCCCATTCTGGCACATAATAATTACCGTTGGTATCTTTTAAATCACCATCATATTGAAACGCCTCAATAATTACTGGTTTCTTTCTGTATTTTGTTTTTTGCATAATAATCAACTCCTTATGAATTTGAGGTGAAACCTCTAGAGTTACACTTTCCTCATTTTAAATTTTAACACTTAAAATCCGCAAAATCCGCAATTTTGAAAAATTTTTTTAATTTATTTTTCGGTGTATGTTCTGACTGATAGCCGAGCTTCATCGCAATAGCCTGCCAAGACATTCTTTTCTTGCCTCTTATGTACCTCAAGCTGATTATTGTTCTGATCTCTTTATCTTCTATGCTGTTTACATAATTCTCAATTTTCTGCTTTTGAATGCTTAGAGACAATTCATAATCCTGCAGTGATTTAACATCATTGCTAGGCGGAAGCCCTGTCACAGGCACAGTATGCTTGCTATACGGGAACTTAGAAGCTGTCTGAACAGCGTCCACCGTTTGAAGCTCTTTTAATTCCGACCTTACCTCTGCTAATTCCACGCATATATTTCTATACTGCTTAAGCTCAGCTATCGTCATAGTTTCTCCCTTCTCCTAATTAAAATTCCTGCTATCTAAAATTCAACTAATTTACTGACTTGATATACAAATCATAAATTGCAGTGCCACTTCGTTCCGATA
>CANQRG010000009.1 GCA_947626165.1 uncultured Clostridia bacterium
TTTTTCGAGTGCCTGATTATTATATCACGTGCCTTTTTCTTTGTCAAGCATTTTTTCAAAATTTTTTTCAAAAAATTATAACCATTATTTTTTACAAATCAAGCCGGACTTTTTTCTCTATTATTCGGCATAATAGCTATATAATTAATAATGTATAGATTTATTAAATCAAAATATCTTGCTTTTTGTTGACATATAAGTAAAGTAGTTGTATAATAAACCTACAACCTTATCAAGAGCGGCGGAGGAAACAGGTCCTGTGAAGCCCGGCAACCTAATTTTTATTAAGGTGCTAAATCCTGCGGTAATAAATCCGAAAGATGAGGAATTTAGATGATAAATTCAAGCGTTTCGGTTTTTGAAGCGCTTTTTTGTTTATTAAAATTTGGAGGAATTTAAAATGTCAAGAAATCTTTTTACTTCTGAATCAGTAACAGAAGGGCATCCCGATAAAATATGCGACCAGGTTTCAGATGCCATATTAGACGCAATGCTTGAACAAGACCCTTATTCAAGAGTTGCCTGTGAAACAGTTGCAACAACTGGAATGATAATGTGTATGGGTGAAATAACAACAAAAGCACAAGTCGATATACCGGAGATAGTCAGACATACAGTAAACGAAATAGGATACGATAACGACTCCTACGGCTTTAACGGCAATACCTGCGCTGTTATTACAACTATAGACAAGCAGTCTCCTGACATTGCTCAAGGCGTTGACAACGCTTTGGAAGGACGGGAAAAGAACTTAAATGATATAGGCGCAGGAGATCAGGGTATGATGTTCGGTTATGCCTGCAATGAAACCCCAGAGCTTATGCCTATGCCTATTTCTCTGGCGCATAGGCTTGCCCAAAGGCTAACTGATGTCAGAAAAAACGGAACTCTCCCCTACCTCCGTCCTGATGGAAAAACTCAGGTAACGGTTGAATACGAAAACAACAAACCAAAGAGGATCGACGCCGTAGTTATTTCTTCTCAGCACGACGAAAAAGTAACGCTTGAACAAATAAGAAAAGACATTATCAAATATGTTGTAAAGGCTGTTATACCAAGTGAACTTCTTGACGATAAAACACAGTATTTTGTAAATCCCACAGGAAGATTTGTTATCGGCGGTCCTCACGGTGACAGCGGACTTACCGGAAGAAAAATCATTATAGATACCTACGGCGGAATGGGACGTCACGGCGGCGGAGCTTTCTCGGGTAAAGACCCCACAAAAGTCGACCGCTCGGCGGCTTATATGGCAAGATATGTTGCCAAAAACATTGTTGCCGCAGGTCTTGCCGATAAGTGCGAGGTTCAGCTTGCTTACGCTATCGGTGTTGCGTCTCCTGTTTCGGTTATGATCGATATTAATACATTCGGTACAAGCAATCTGGACCCTGATAAGTTAAGCGAAGCTGTCAGAAAGGTTTTCGACTTACGTCCGTCAGCTATTATTGAAACGCTCGGACTTCGCAAGCCTATTTATAAACAACTTGCAGCATACGGTCATATGGGACGCGAAGATTTAGACGTTGCATGGGAGAAAACAGACAAAGTCGAGGAACTAAAAAGGATAATTTTGTAACTATTTATACTTTTACATTTGGTGTGTTTTATATTCATTAAAGCATTTCTTAAAAAAGGTTGCCTGGTAACAGGCAACCTTTTTTTACAAAACTATTCTCTCATTCTCACTGGATTTCGGTCTTGTCATAAGCTCCTTTAGCGCAGCGTCGACCTGCTTACCCTGAAACAAAACTGCGTAAAGCTGTTCGGTTATCGGCATCTCGACCCCCTGAGTCTTTGCAAGTGCATAAGCGGTTTTTGTACAGTAATAACCCTCGACCGTTCCTACCGTTCTTACCGCCTCTTCAGGAGTTTGACCTTTTCCTATCAATATGCCTGCACGTCGGTTTCTCGAATGCATACTAGTACAAGTAACTATTAGATCACCTATTCCTGTCAGTCCTGCAAAGGTACTGGTATTTGCCCCTAAAGATACCCCCAGACGAGCTATCTCGCTGATACCTCTCGTCATAAGAGCCGCCTTTGTATTATCTCCAAAGCCCATACCATCGCAAATTCCAGCCGCAAGAGCAATTATATTTTTGAGCGAACCCCCTATCTCACAGCCGATAATATCGTCATTAATATATATTCTCAGAACTTCACTCGACATAGTTTCCTGAATGTACTTTGCCGCATCGTGATCCTTTGACGAGACTACGACTGTTGTAGGAATACCCTTTGCAAGCTCTTCAGCATGAGAAGGTCCCGTAAGTACAATTACTCTGTTTTTATCAAAGACTTCAGAAACAACAACGCTCATTCGCTTTAGCGTACCATTTTCTAAACCCTTTGACGTGTTTACAATATAGGTATTTTCACTCATATAAGGCTTAGCCGTCTCACAAGTTTCCCTTACAAATGAAGAAGGAATACCCACAATAGCTATATCCTTACCTCTTACACAGGAAATATCGGTAGTCAGCTTAACGCTTTTAGGAATGATAGTTCCGGGAAGCTTTGCTTTAAGCTCACCCGTTCTTTCTATGGTATCTATTTCATCTTTAAACCTCGACCACACCGTAACATTGTGACCCAATCTGTCACACATAACAGCTAGCGAAAGCCCGAATCCTCCAGAACCCAGAATAACTATATCAGCCATATTGATCCTCCGTCATATTTTATATTAATACTATCTCTTACTTTTAAAACTCAGTTTATTTTCCTCGTGGTTTTTAAGTCTGACTATGTTGGCTTTATGCTTGTATATTATAAGAACTGCCAGCAAAATTGCAAACAAAACATTTATCCATACTCCGTCATATCCCCGAACCGCCTGAGAGATGCCGGTAACAAAGGGATAAAAACTCATAGATACTATTGACCCTAAGGAAACATACCTTGTGATTGAAACAATAATAATAAACACAGCTAAACATAAAAGAGTTGTAACAGGGTCAACAGCAAGCATTGTAGTACAGGCAGTCAGAACACCCTTTCCGCCTTTAAAACCGTAATACAGCGGAAAAATATGACCAAACACAACGCAAACCCCTGCAACATATCCAATAAACAGACTGTCTCCGAAGAACAAAACGCCTAGAATGTCAGTTACGATAAGCCTTGCCAGAACTACCGCAATAACACCCTTAAACAAATCGCATAAAAGAGTTATCAAAGCAGGTATTTTCCCGTAAACTCTTAGAACATTAGTAAGTCCTGCGCTTTTACTCCCGTATTTTCTTATATCGTCGTGCTTGATAAGCCTGCAAACTATCAGCGCAGAATTAAAGCTGCCAAACAAATATGAAGCTATTGCTGTGACTGCAATACATAAAAATCCTACCATAAATAATCACCCAAGTTATTTTGTATCGTTTACTCCACGCTCTCTGACAATAAATCTTACAGGCGTTCCCTCAAGACCAAAGGTTTCACGTATTTGGTTTTCCAAATACCTTTGATATGAAAAGTGGAAAAGCTCAGCTTTATTTACAAATACAACAAATGTAGGAGGCTTGGTAGTAGGCTGTGTCATATAGTAAATCTTCAGCCTTTTTCCCTTATCAGACGGTGGCTGAACTCTGCTTGTTGCATAAGCTAAAACGTCGTTTAGCTTTCCTGTTGAAATTCGTACAGAATTTTTCTCAGCAACATATTTTATAATGTCAAACAGCTTATCCAACCTCTGCCCTGTTTTTGCTGAAATAAACACAAACGGAACATACGACATAAAACTGAAATCATTTTTCAGCTTGTTTGTGTATTCAGACATAGTATTTGTATCTTTCTCGACAGCGTCCCATTTGTTGATAGCTACAACGCACGCCTTACCCTGCTCGTGGGCATAGCCGGCAACCTTAGAATCCTGTTCGGTAAAACCGACGGTAGCATCTATCACGATAACCGCAACGTCTGCTCTGTCGACCGCCATATAAGCTCTGAGAACACTGTATTTCTCGATGTTTTCTAAAACCTTTGACTTTCTCCTGATGCCTGCTGTATCAATAAAAACAAACTTGCCTTTTTCATTTTCAACTAAAGTGTCGGTCGCATCTCTGGTCGTACCTGCAATGTCTGAAACGATAAGCCTTTCTTCTCCGCATATCCTATTTATAATTGAGGATTTTCCGGCATTCGGCTTTCCTATTACAGCTACTTTTATGGTATCACTTTCGTCTTCCTCATCATCAGCATCTGGAAAATATTTAATTACCTCATCAAGCAGTTCGCCAGTGCCGTGTCCGTGAACTGAAGATACCGCTATTGGATCTCCTATTCCTAAATTGTAAAACTCATAAATTTCAGGGGGAGGATCTCCGACACTGTCGCATTTATTTACACAAAGTACAACGGGCTTTCCCGACTTCATAAGCATAGCCGCTACGTCATAGTCATTTGCGGTTACACCTGTTCTTACATCGGTAATAAAAATAATTACATCTGCGCTAGTTATTGCAACCTCTGCCTGACGCTTCATCTGATTGAGAATAATATCATCTGTTTCGGGTTCGATTCCGCCTGTATCTACAAGCATAAACTGCTTGCCGCACCACTCGCACTTTGAGTAGATCCTGTCTCTGGTAACACCGGGTGTATCCTCAACAATAGACAGCTTTTGTCCTATCAGCTTATTAAATAATGTAGATTTTCCAACATTAGGTCTGCCGACGATAGCGGCTACAGGTAATGCCATAAATCTTTATCCTCCAATAAATTATTACAAGAAAAAAGCAGAGAAGGAATAACTCCACCTCTGCTTTACAAAGATGCTTACTTAGCAGCATCGCTGCTTTTTTTGATAACCTCTACACCCTTATAAAATCCGCAATTTTTACAAACTTTATGTGGAGCTGTAAGCTCACCGCAATTAGAACATCTGCTTAATGCCGGTGCGTCTAATTTCCAAACAGCAGAACGTCTCTTATCACGTCTGGCTTTGGATACCTTTCTCTTTGGTACTGCCATTGTGGCACCTCCTCTTAGGATATTTTTAATTAAGTATTGTTGCGGCTATTAACTCTTTGAGCATTCGCAAGAAGCTTCATTTAGGTTTTGTCCGCATATGAAGCATAAGCCCTTGCAGTCTTCCTTACACAAAATCTTTGAAGGCAGCTGCAACAATAAATCAGAAATAGCCAACTCGTCCAAGTCAAGAACCATATTCTCACACACAATATGCTCGTCGTCCTCATTTTGAGAATTACGAACTATAGTATGCTCAAAATCATAATCGTATTCCCGCTCGAACATCTTAAGACATCTGTCACAAACGTGATTCAAAACAAAACTTGTATGAAATTTCAGCGTTACAATTCCAGCTCTGTTTTCGACTTCTCCGTTTATAGATACAGGTGTTTTGAATGAAACCGCCTTGTAACCGTCAAGCTCCTCAAGCGGTATTTTATAATCAATTTCCTTGCGTTCCCCAACTATATCGAACAGCTGCTTCAGTTGAATTTTCATTCTAACACCTCAAACATCATAAATTACATTATAACTATTATAATTTACATTGTCAATAGTTTTTATGTAATTTTAAAACAAACTAATGCTTTAAGGCTTACATAAACGCCTTTACTCTGTCAGGAAGCTCCTGTGCGTCAGTAGAAACTGTGAAAACTATATTTACATTTTCAGCATGAGCGTTCAGCTTTTCAAACATAGCGCCAAGCTCATCATAATCTCTTCCGCCAATTTTCAGAATACCGTCGATGAAAACCTCCTGGATATCATAATTTCCTGCCAGCATACCCATAACAAATCCGTAGAATGTATCATAGCTGTCAATAGCATATTCTTCTGCATCAACAAGTCTTACGCTGTGAGGAAGATCGTATGTCAGTTTCATTCCCTTTTCAATACAAACAACATTACCTGTTGCTTTATTGGAAGCCTCGGTAATTTTGTCAACCAAGATTTTTGTTTTTCCTGTTCCTTTTTTTCCTGTTATAATGCTGATCATAACAACACTCCGTTCCGCCCATTAGGGCAATTTATTTTAACGGACAAACCTGTCCGAAAATGGATTATATTAAATATAGTATAAGCCCTTGACCTACTTCAATTTTTCCTCAAGCTCTGCTTTCTGATCCTCATAACCCGGTTTTCCCAAAAGAGCAAACATATTCTTTTTATAGCTCTCAACACCCGGCTGATTAAACGGGTTTACTCCTAAAACATAACCTGAAACAGCACAAGCCTTCTCAAAGAAATATACCATCTCACCGAAGTTCTCCTCGTCAAGCTCATCGACCTCGATAACTACGTTAGGTACTCCGCCGTCAGTATGAGCCAAAATAGTACCCTCTAAAGCCTTTCTGTTTACGTCAGACATATTCTGATTTGTAAGGAAATTCAGACCGTCTAAATTTTCAACGTCCTCCTCCAAGAATAGATCCTGCTTAGGCTTCTTTATATCAACTACTGTCTCAAACATTATCCTTGAGCCGTCCTGGATAAACTGACCGAGAGAGTGAAGATCTGTCGAAAAAGTAGCAGATGACGGGAATATACCCTTGTTGTCCTTGCCCTCGCTCTCGCCGTAAAGCTGTTTCCACCACTCTGCCATCATTGTAAAGCTAGGCTCATAAGAAACAAGCATTTCAACCGACTTGCCCTTTCTATTCAGAATATTTCTTACAGCCGCATACTTGTAGCAGTCGTTATTGTCGTCCTTTGAATATTTATCCATACCCTTCTTTGCGCCTGCCATTATCTTATCAATATCACAGCCAGCAACTGCAATCGGCAGTAAGCCTACAGCCGTAAGCACCGAAAATCTTCCGCCGATATCGTCTGCTATAACAAAGGTTTCATAGCCCTCTTTATCGGAAAGCTCTTTTAAAGTTCCCCTCTTAGCGTCGGTAGTTGCAAAAATTCTGTTCTTTGCTTCTACCTTACCGTACTTATCTTCAACCAGCTTTTTGAAAATTCTAAAAGCAAGAGCCGGTTCGGTTGTAGTTCCCGACTTTGAGATAACATTAACGCAAATATCCTTGCCTTCGCAAATAGATAAAATCTCCTGAAGATAAGTCGGGTTTATATTGTTTCCGACAAAGTATATATCAGGGGTATTCTTCTTTAAGTTATTGTAAAAAGGTGACTTCAATAACTCAATAGCGGCTCTTGCGCCTAAATATGAGCCTCCAATACCGATAACTATAAGGATATCAGCTTTTTCCTTTATCCTCTCAGCTGCAGCTTTAATTCTTTTAAATTCGTCTTTATCATAATTCTCAGGAAGGTCTACCCAACCCAAAAAATCGTTACCCAGACCGTTTCTATTCTCAATAATATTATGCGCTTCGCTTATTTGCGCTTTCATTGCTTCCATTTCGTGCTCGGCAATAAAATTACCAAGATACTTTGTGTTTAATCTAATTGACACTTTCCAAATTCCTTTCTAGTTTTAACTAATTACATTTTACTATAAAACAAGTAATTTTTCAAGTGCTCTTTTTGCAACTTTATGTAACAATTAAGTTTTTGTGCAACTGATACAATTTTTAATTAATTTCTTAGTAAACTTAACAAAAGTTTACTAAATGCGCCTGCTATGTTTATTCGTTTTACTTCATTCTTTGTATATATATTGCGTTTCATTAATTCCTTTGTCCCCATTTTAAACACCAGTTCTCCTACCTTTGTGTTCTTAGCTACCGGAGCCTCTAGCTTGCTCATTCTATCACAAGTGACGCTGATATCCCCCGCTGTTCCTCTCTTTACAACGAGTCTTGCAGTTCCGTCTACATAGGTATCAGCCTTTAACTCAAATCCGTGGGTAACATTAATAGGTTCTACAGCGTCCTTTGGTATCTCAGGAGCATAAATATCATAACCTTCAAAGCCAAAATCTAGCATTTCCTGTGCGTCAATCGCTCTGCTGTCGCCATCTTTAGTTTTAAGAGCAACCGCTATCAAACTGAGTTCGTTTCTTGTTGCCGAAGCAACAATGCAGTTTCCCGACTTATCAGAAGCGCACGCTTTAAGACCGCTTATGCCCTTATACTTTTTAACAAGAGTATTGAGATTGACAAGCTCTGCCTTTCCTCCTCTTACGCTGTCCATCCATTTGGTAAAAAAGCCTTTTAGATTTTTATGCTTTAAAAGCTCCGCTGACAAAATCGCTATATCCTTTGCAGTTGAAATATTAGACTCGCTTATCCCTGTACAGTCGACAAATTTTGTGTTTTTCATTCCCAGTGATTTTGCGCGGTTGTTCATTGCCTGAACAAATGCCTTCTCATTTCCGGAAATGCCTTCCGCCAAAACAACACAGGCGTCGTTTGCGTTTCCTATCGTAACAGACTTTAAAAGCTCTTTTACACTTATTTTTTCGCCCACATCCAGCCATATCTGCGAGCCTTGCTTTGAATTAGCAGCCGCAGACGTTATAAGTTTTTTATCAAGCGTAAAATTCTTATCCATTTTCAATCTTTCTGCTGTGAGCAGTATGGTCATAAGCTTTGTAAGATACGAAACAGGTGCTTTTTCATTAGCTCCTTTTTTATAAATTACAGTCTTTGTAGACGCCTCAAACAGCACTGCTTTTTCAGCCGTTACTGATAACCCCGACTTCTTATGCTCGTTAGATATGTCAAGCGCTGTCGCTGCCGCTTCATCTACTGTTTTATAACTGCTTGCGCCGTCAGCATACGCCTTTGTAAAGAACATAGACAAGGTTACTATACACAGCAGAATGGCAGTTAGATTTTTGATTACTTTCATTTCCATACTCCCCTTTATCTTTTGCTATATATTAATATTGCTTAATTAATTTTATGCTAAAGACAAGGGTTTATGCTATTAGAGGCTAGAGGTTAGAGGTTAGAGGCAAGAGGCAAGACCAGCGTGACGGCAACGGTGACGTTGCATCCGGTGCTGCCTATTATAAATTTGAAAAATGTTCAAGTTAGTGCAACGGCAGGCTTATCAATTGATAATTGATAATGGATAATGGATAATTTTTAGAAGTCGAAGCAAGAAGCCAGAGGCAAGAAAAGCGTTCGGAAAATTCCGAACGCTTTTGCTATCTATTTAACCGCTTTTGCTACCTTCTTAGACCATTTACCGTAATAAGTTTTATTTGCTATCTTTTGATATGCCCTTACCTTTACAAAATACTTTTTCTTTGATTTCAGCTTTTTAAGAATTACCTTGTTCTTCTTGATATTCTTTTTGACCTTTGCATTTTTCATGCCTTTCTTTAAAGAAAATTTCACTTCATATTTAACTCCACTTATTTTCTTCCAAGATACTTTTAGCTGTTTCTCTTTTATTGGCTTTACTTTCAGCCTTTTGACCTGTGTCTTTTTGATAGCTTTAATATTACCTGCAATTACTGATGAAACATCTACATAGGTTATTTTAATCCTGTTGTAAGTATCAGCATTTGAAGGTACAACCATACCCGGAGACCATGTGCTATAGTCAAACTCATTTCTTTTATATACCGTTAGCTTTGAAAAATCAACATTCTTAACCTCAGACTTTTTTAGTTCTATTATATCTGTTATATGCTTAGCTTTCGTAGATTTTGGAAAACTCCATAAAGTATTATATGACATCGTTAAAGTGTTATCGGCATTTTTAACCATTCCTTTGTTTACATACGTTTCACAAGTGTACTTAATGTCGTAAATACAATTTACTAAAAGAATATTATTTTTAAAAAACTTTGCTTTTTTTCCTTTAAAACCGCAAGCAGTGTAGTCCTTATAATTATTAATTACAAAGTAATAATTTTTTCTTGTACCAATTTTATAGTCTACACTAAAAGAGTCATCTATTTTTACTTTGCTTGTATAATTCAGTATATTTATCATTTTCAATGTAATATTTTCATCAGGAGTTGTATTCGGTTCTGAATTTGAGGTGGCGTTAGAATAATTAAGAGTAACATTTACTGTTATTTTTGAAAAATCTACACCTGAAACCTCAGACTTTTTTAATTCAATCAAATTTATATCATACGCAACCACAGGCATACTTATATATGATATATTATATTTATAATTGAATTTAATAGTTCCATCTGCACCTTTTGTTATTGTAGGATTTTCGTATCCGCCTCTGCCGCCGTTATAACTGTTAAGCCAATTAACAAACAGAATATTATCATTGAAAAATTCCTTGTTATAACCTTTTATAAGTCCCTTGCTTTTAAACACTTTGTACTCGTCATATTTTTCAATACAGCTATAATAAGACGAACCACTTTCTGGGTATTCAATATCTAATACACCATATACAGAGCCGCAAAAATCCCACTTACTGTTAAAGTTTAAAGCAGTATCAGCAGTTGTAATAAACGCCGTCAATGAAACAGATGTAATCAACATAACAACCGAAGCTATAAAACAAAATAGTTTTTTCACAATAAATCTCCTTTTTGTTTTTAATTTGTCCTATGCCATTTAATGTATATCCTATATTTTAATTTAAAATCATAAAATATTATTTGCAATTTTAATATATTACTAAATAAAAAATTTGTCAAGTAAATTTAAAAATTTGGTTAAAGTTCTTGCCACTTTGTTTATAAAAAGAAAACGGCACAGCAAAAGCCATACCGTAAATTATACTAAGTATTAAAATTTAGTTTTGTTTATTTAACTACAAACTTTGAGATTTGCGCAAACAATGCCTGTGAATCATCTGTGTGTGCGACAAGCTCGATAGCGTTTGTCAGATCCAAACTGAAAATACCCATGATAGACTTTGCGTCTACAGCATATCTGCCTGAAATCAAATCAACGTCAAAGTCACACGATGAAACTGCGCTTACAAACTCCTTAACATCAGAAATTGATTGCAATAAAACTTTTGCTTTTGTCATAATAAATTCCTCCCTAATAAATGTTTTGTTGTTGAAAACCCTTAGGAATTCAGAGAATTATTCATCTATTTAACTCTCTAACTAAAATATAACATATTATTTTTAATTGTCAAGGGGTATTTGAAAAAAATAAGTAAATATAGTATAATGTTCGAGTAAATAAAACGCTCAAAATCTATTTAGTAATGTGTACACTTTTTTAGTTTCTATTATGGAGTAAATAAAATGAAAATATATTATTATACCCTCGGCTGCAAGGTAAACCACTACGAAACCGAGGCCTTAAAAGAATGTCTTGAACATTCAGGTAATATAAGCGTCAAATCAATCGTCGACGCTGATGTTGCAATAGTAAACTCCTGCACAGTGACAGGACAAGCAAATGTAAAATGCAGACAGATTCTTCACAAGATAAGAAAGCAGAATAAAAACTGCATACTTATCCTCACCGGCTGTTTTCCTCAGGCTTTTGAAGAAGAAGTAAAATCATTTGATTTTTGCGATATTATATGCGGCTCTTCAAATAAGATGAGTATACCAAAAATGCTTAATGATTATCTGTCAGATGATAATGCCGACGAAAACGGTAAAAGAAAGCAGATTATTAGTATTGAGAAATACTCAAAGACAAATAAAATTGAAAATATGAGCATTAACGGTTATGAAGATAAAACAAGGGCAAATGTTAAAATTCAAGACGGCTGCGACCAATATTGTTCATACTGCATTATACCATATGCAAGAGGGCATATTCGTTCAAAGAGCTTGGATGAAATCAGAAAAGAGATTATAAGGCTGTCTAAAAGCGGACACAAGGAAGTCGTGCTTGTTGGTATTAATCTTTGCTGTTACGGCAAGGATTTGAGTAATAGCAAAAGCATAAGGCTTATTGATGCTGTCGAGACAGCTTGCTCGGTTGAGGGTATAGAGCGTGTAAGGCTCGGCTCGATTGAACCTGAAATGATTTCTGACGAGGATATAGAGAGAATGTCAAGGCTTAACAAGCTTTGCCCTCAGTTTCACCTGTCTCTTCAAAGCGGGTGTGACAAGACTTTAAAAGAAATGAACAGAAAGTATACGGCTTCTGAATACGAAACTCTTTGCAACAAACTTAGAAAAGCCTTTCCCGACTGCGCTATAACTACTGATATTATGGTAGGTTTTCCGGGCGAAAGCGATGAAGATTTTTTAAAGTCTTTGAGCTTTGTAGAAAAAATGAAATTTTCAAAAGTACATATATTTCCCTATTCAATGAGAGAAGGTACAGCAGCCGCTAAACGCACCGACCAAATTGACGGAAAGACTAAAGAGAAACGTGCTAAAGCTATGGAGGCTGTATGTGCAAAGTCGTCAGAGGAGTTTTTAAAAGCTCAGGTCGGTAAGGTTTACCCTGTTTTATTTGAAAAAGAGAAGTCTTTGGATTTTTACGAAGGTCATACTCCGAATTATATAAATGTAAAAATTCCGAGAAAAAACCTTAAAAAACCTCAAAACAGTTTGCGAAAACAGATATTATATGTTAAAATAGAAAAGGCTGAAAAAGGCTGCTGCATCGGCAGCTTTGCCGATGATTTAACAATCCAGAATTTATCTGAAAACAAATATAAGGAGCTGTGATTATGCCAGTTTATCGAATTTATGTTGAAAAAAAGCCAAGCTACGCTTCACAGGCTGAAAATCTTCTCAGCGGAATCAAATCGGTTTTAAAAATCCCTGAACTGACAGGGATAAGAGTTATAAACCGCTATGACGCTGAGGGTATGTCGGAGGAAGAGTTTAAAAAATGTATACCTGTTGTATTCTCCGAGCCTGCTGTTGACGTTACTTATAATGAGCTTCCTAAGCTTATGAACAATGAAAATATTATAGCTGTTGAATATCTTCCAGGACAGTTTGACCAAAGAGCAGACTCATGCGCTCAGTGCATTTCCCTTCTTACCGGAGGCAACCGTCCAACTGTCAGATCGGCTACTATATATATATTGCAGGGAGATATTTCAGAAAAAGATATTAACGAAGTTAAGAACTATTTAATCAATCCTGTTGAAAGCCGTGAAGCGTCTCTAAAGCCTGTTGAAACGCTGGATATCAAATATGATATTCCGGAAAGGGTCATTACCATCGAGGGCTTTATCTATTCAAACGACACTGAGCTTAAATCTCTTATGACCTCTTTAGGTCTTGCAATGGATTTTGACGATATAAAATTCTGTCAGGATTATTTTAAAAACACAGAAAAGAGAAACCCAACTATTACTGAAATTCGTATGATTGACACATACTGGTCCGACCACTGCCGCCACACTACATTTTCTACAATCATCGATAAAGCTGATATTAAAACTCCTTACATAAATGAAACCTTTAAAGATTATTTAAAAACAAGAAAAAAGATTTATGGGGACAGAAAAGACAAGCCTATTACTCTTATGGACCTTGCGGTTATAGGCGCTAAAAAGCTGAGAAGCGAAGGTCTTTTAAACGAACTTGACGAAAGTGAAGAAATAAACGCCTGCTCGGTTAAGATAAAGGTTGAAGTTGACGGCAAAAACGAAGATTGGCTGTTGATGTTCAAAAACGAGACGCACAACCACCCTACCGAGATCGAGCCCTTCGGAGGCGCAGCTACCTGTCTTGGCGGAGCGATAAGAGATCCGCTGTCGGGACGCTCCTATGTATACCAGGCAATGAGAGTTACAGGAGCTTCAAACCCTCTTGTGCCTTTTGAAGACACCGTAACAGGAAAACTTCCGCAAAGAAAAATTACAGTCGGCGCGGCTAACGGATACTCGTCTTACGGAAACCAGATAGGACTTGCTACAGGTCACGTCAGCGAAATATATCACCCCGGATATGTTGCTAAAAGAATGGAGATAGGTGCGGTTATCGGCGCTGCTCCGGCTGAAAACGTGCGCCGTGAACGCCCAGAGCCAAACGACCTTGTTATTCTTCTAGGAGGCAAAACAGGTCGTGACGGCTGCGGAGGAGCAACAGGTTCTTCTAAATCTCACACTTTGGATTCTCTTGAAACCTGCGGAGCAGAGGTTCAGAAAGGTAACGCACCCGAGGAAAGAAAACTTCAAAGACTTTTTAGAAAGCCTGAAGTTACAAAAATGATCAAAAGATGCAACGACTTCGGCGCAGGCGGAGTTTCAGTAGCTATAGGCGAGCTTACCGATGGTTTGGAGATAAATCTCGACGCTGTAACCAAAAAATACGACGGTCTTGACGGTACAGAGCTTGCTATTTCGGAATCGCAAGAGAGAATGGCTGTTGTTATTTCTAAAAGTGATGTTGATAAGTTCTTAGCCGAAGCTGAAAAGGAAAATCTTGAGGCTACCGTCGTTGCCCATGTAACTGATGACAGACGTCTGAAAATGAACTGGAAAGGCAACGAGATTGTCAATCTGTCAAGAGATTTCTTAAATTCAAACGGAGCTGAAAAGCACACAAAAATCACAGTTTCTGACCCTTATATAGTAACCGGCGGTAACATAGATAACAGCCCTGAAAAATGGGAGGCAATGATTTCAAACCTGAATATATGCTCCCAGAAAGGACTCGTTGAGAGGTTTGACTCAACGATCGGCGCAGGTACTATACTTATGCCTTACGGCGGAAAGTACCAGAATACACCTACTCAGGCAATGGCAGCTAAAATACCTGTTCTTCACGGAGAAACGACAACCGCTTCTATTATGGGCTGGGGATACGATCCTTTCCTTTCTGAAAAGAGTCCATACCACGGCGCGATCTCCGCTGTTGTTGAATCTATAGCAAAGGTCGTTGCGACAGGTGGAGATCATAAAAAGTGCTGGCTGACATTCCAGGAGTATTTTGAAAGAACTCAAAACGATCCAAAACGCTGGGGTAAGCCTCTTGCGGCGCTTCTTGGAGCATACAAGGCTCAGACAGAGCTTGGCTGCGCTTCAATCGGAGGTAAGGATTCAATGAGCGGAACATTTGAGAAAATCGACGTTCCACCAACTTTAGTTTCCTTCGCTGTTTCAATTTCTGATTCCTGCGACGTAACTTCTCAGGAGTTTAAAGAAGTCGGCTCAAAGGTTATTTATCTCGCACCTGAATACGACGAGAATGGAATTGTTGACTTTGAAAGCGTAAAAAGCATTTTTGAAAAGGTTGAAAATTTCATTAGAGAGGAACAGGCTTTGTCTTGCTGGGCTGTATCCTTCGGCGGTGTTTCAGAAGCAATTGCTAAGATGAGCTTTGGCAACAAGATTGGCTTTAAGTTCACAGGCGACGTTACTCCTAAGGAGCTGTTTACTCCATGCTACGGTGCTTTTGTTATCGAGTTAAAGAGTAATGTTGAAACCGATGAAAGGGTTATCGGTGAAACAATCGAAGAATACAAAATCTACACTCCCGATTATGAGCTTGATTTGGATAGACTTCAAGAGCTTTGGGAAAACAAGCTGGAACCTGTGTTCCCTGCTAAAATCGACAACGACTACGGCGTTGTAGATAAGTTTTCATACAAATCTGAGAAAAAAATCAAGCCTATTGCCCATATTGCAAAGCCGAGAGTTTTGATTCCGGTATTTCCTGGTACTAACTGCGAATACGACACCGCCAGAGCTTTTGAAAGAGCGGGAGCTATTCCTGAGGTTTTTGTTATTAAAAACTACTCTGCCGAAGCAATTTCAGAATCGGTAAACGAGGTCGAGAAACTGATACGGCAATCTCAGATCATTATGCTTCCCGGCGGATTCAGCGGCGGCGACGAGCCTGACGGAAGCGGTAAGTTTATAACTTCTTTCTTCAGAAATCCTCGTCTCACTCAGGCTGTTCACGAGTTTCTGAAATACAGAGACGGTCTTATGCTGGGTATCTGCAACGGTTTCCAGGCACTTATAAAGCTGGGTCTTGTGCCTTACGGTGAAATTGTAGATATGCGTGACGACTCTCCTACCCTAACATTCAACACCATAGCACGTCACCAGTCAAAGATGGTAAACACGAGAATCGCTTCAAACAAGTCTCCGTGGCTTGCAAATTGTAACGTAGGCGACATTCACACTGTTGCTATCTCACACGGTGAGGGCAGGTTTGTCGCAAGCGAGGAGGAAATTGCAAGTCTTGCGGCTAACGGACAGATAGCAACTCAGTATGTAGATTTTGCAAACCGCCCGACAATGAATATTCACTGCAACCCTAATACTTCAATGTCTGCAATCGAGGGTATCACCTCGCCTGACGGAAGAGTCTTAGGCAAAATGGGACATTCGGAAAGAATCGGAAATGATGTTTCAAAGAATGTTCCGGGAAATAAAGACCAGAAGATTTTTGAAAGCGGAGTTAAATATTTTACCGACTAAATTATACATAAATATTAAAACACCTTATGAAAGATTTGTTCTTTCACAAGGTGTTATTTTTTTACCGTCTTTTTCTCGAATTTCTCATCTCACGGCGTTTCAAAACATCATTTTTAATTCTAATCTCTTTTTGGCTTTCACGCTCGTTTTCGACCATAATTCCGAGCCTTTTAATTCTATTTCGGCAAGAGAATGACACAGCGATTATACCAAGCACTGTGAAAAATAATAAAACCTGAAATATTGATTCCCAAAGCTCATAGGTTTTCTTTTCATCACTCAGCCTTGAAACAATGACGTCTCTTAGCATTTTCTGTGAGTCGCTTATATATTTTACACAGGAGGTATACTCATTGCTTGATATAAATTGTCTTGCCTGTTTCTGCTTTGCCTCTTGTATCATTTTGTTTAAAGCGTTCTGCTCAGCAGGAGCAATATATTTCTCCCAAGCATTGTCTATCTGCGTTAAAATATCTTTCTCGCTATCCTCAAGACCTATTGCAGTAAGCATATTTTTCGCATTATTCATATCGCCAGTTGCTACGTTCTCTTTCATATATTCTGAATAATAATCAACATTAGAAGAATCTACATATAAGTACAGCATATTTGTTCTATTCAGAAAGCTTGAATGATACTGATTTGCATACTTTATCATATCGTTTAGCTTATTGTCAGCCGACGCAGCTGCTCTGCTGAAAAAAAGATACAAAAGTAAAATCAGTAAACTTAGAAAGCATAAAAAAATCATAACAGGTATCTTACTGAACGATATCATTTTTTTATTTAGCTTTGGCAAAGAAATCAATTCCTTTCGTAAGGCAAAATTAAAGGGCTTTATAATAAATTATATATATATTATTTTCATATCATTACAATTATACTTTATTCGACTGCTTGTGTCAATTAATAATATTGACAAACCCTCGGCTATTTAATATACTTAATCAAACGAAGTAAACTAAATCTAAGCGTGAAATTATATTTTCACACACAAAAGGAGCTTAATATGAAAAAGATTTTTGCAATCATAACTTTCATAACACTCAGCATATTGTCATCATTTTCAGCTTTGGCTGATGATGAGATCAGGTTTACGCTTTCTGCTGAAGAGCCTGAAAACAACACGGCTGAAGTTGTTTTAGTATGCGACCGAAACCCGGGAATTTCAGAGGGTGAGTTCAACATACTTTACAATTCTTCGATCATCAGCCTCAGCGGTTACGACTTTGCAATTGACGGCTTTTCAACAGAGGAGTTTGCCGATGAAGGGCGAATGAATGTCAAGTTCAGCAAGAGTGACAACGATTTAAGCGCCGGAGGAAAAATATGCTCGCTGATGTTTGATATAAAAAACTCAGATGAAAAACTCGCAGGCGTTACGATTGAGTTCGCTTCTCTTAAAGACAGCGACGGCAACGAGCTTAGCCGGTTGGTTGAATCCTGCGAAATTTCAATCCCAGAAGGAATTGAGGAAAACTCAGACGAAAGCTCAGATTCTAAAAGCGATATAAACGAGGACAATGCCAAATCAGAAACCGACAAAGAAGCTGAATCTGAAAACACCGACAGCGAAGCCGATGAAGCAATATCAAACTCTGTTGAAGGTGAAAGCGATATTGCAGGAACTGTTTTACTGATAATCGGCGGAATAATGATAGTAGTTGGTTTAAGCGTGTTGTTTTTGAATTTTAAAGCGAAAAACAAGAAATAAGTCTTTAGTATTAAAAAACCTCTCAGTGAAGATTATTCTTCTATGAGAGGTTTTATTATTTAAAATTAAAACTTTAGCTTTTTAATTCTTTCAACCGCTTCTTTTGTCTTTTCTCTGTCGCCGAAAGCCGTAAGTCTGAAATAGCCCTCGCCGTTCTTTCCAAAGCCTGCTCCTGGCGTTCCAACTACGTTTGCCTCATTCAAAAGCTTATCAAAGAACTCCCAGCTTCCCATATTATTCGGGCATTTAAGCCAGATATATGGCGAGTTCTTACCGCCTGTGTAGTAAATTCCTAGCTCATCGAGTGCATTAGCTATGATTTTTGCATTCTCCTGATAGTAGCTTAAATTCTCTTTTATCTGCTTTTGTCCTTCTTCTGAGAATACAGCAGCCGCTCCGCACTGAACAGGATATGAAACTCCGTTAAACTTTGTTGCCTGACGTCTGTACCACGTATCGTAAACTGATACATCCTCGCCAGACTTATTCTTCATTTTAAGCTCTTTAGGAATTATGGTGTATCCACATCTTGTTCCTGTAAATCCTGCTGTCTTTGAAAGAGAACAAAACTCAATAGCGCACTCTTTAGCGCCCTCGACCTCATAAATACTACAAGGAATATCGTCTTCTGTTATAAATGCCTCATATGCGGCATCGTATAAAATAATTGCATTTTGGCTCTTTGCATATTTGATCCACTCACTTAGCTGTTCTTTTGTATAAGCCGAGCCAGTAGGATTATTAGGCGAACACAGGTATATCAAATCTGCTTTTATGTTATTGTCAGGCATTGCGGCAAAGCCGTTTTCTTCGGTCGAGTCCGCATACAGTATTTTTCTACCGCTGATTATGTTTGTATCAACATAAACAGGATAAACAGGGTCTGTTACCAGAACCGTATTGTCTTTTTCAAAAATATCTACGATATTTCCGCAGTCTGATTTTGCACCGTCCGAAACAAACACCTCATTCGGAGAAATATCTACATTGTTTTTCCTCTTATAATAATCGGCAATAGCCTTTCTCAAAAACTCATACCCGTCATAGTCAGGATAACCCTTGAAAGTCTCCTTGTTTGCAAGCTCATCAACACCCTTGTGCATTGCCTCAATTACAGCAGGAGCTAAAGGCAAAGTAACGTCGCCAATGCCAAGCCTGATAACATCTGCCTCTGGGTGTGCTTTTGTGTAATCATTAACCCTTTTTGCAATCTCCGCAAACAGATAATTTGCAACAAGGTTGTTAAAGTTGTCATTCATTAAAGCCATTTTATTTATTCCCTTTCCAGTAAATTTTATATGATAACCGTTCCCGTACATACCGTTACAGCCTCGCCGGTCATATAAACGGTTCCATTGTCTGTGTATCTGATAACTAAATCTCCGCCGCGCAGTTTAACAGTTATATCCGTATTTCTCTCGCAATATCCGTTGAGGATAGCCGCAACAGCAGCCGCGCAGGCTCCTGTTCCGCAAGCCCAAGTTTCTCCCGAGCCTCTCTCCCACACCCTCATCTTGAGAGTTTTTTTGTCAATAACCTGAATAAACTCAGCGTTCACTCTCTCAGGGAAAAGCTCGTTTCTCTCAAACTTAGGTCCTACCTCCTCCAGTGGGAAGGTATCTACATTGTTTATAAATGTCACACAGTGAGGATTTCCCATTGAAACGCAAGTGATATTATAATCCTCTCCGCCGATGTTTACTGTTCTGTCGATAATGCTGTCGCCGCTTAATGCAACTGGTATCTTCTTAGGATCAAGCTCCGCCTTGCCCATTGTTACCTTTGCACCAACTACTTCGCCGTAGTGCCTTTGAAGCTCAACGTGAATAATTCCGCTCAGAGTTTCAATATCCATCTCGTCCTTGTCGACAAGACCGTTATCTCTCATAAACTTGGCAACACAGCGTATTCCGTTTCCACACATCTTGCCCTCAGAGCCGTCAAGATTGAACATTCTCATCTTAGCATCAGCGACCTTTGAACGCCTTATAAGTATAACTCCATCGCCGCCGATTCCGAAATGTCTGTCTGACAGACGTATGCTCAGTCCCTCAGGATTGTCAAGACGCTGGTCAAAGCAGTTGAAATAGATATAATCGTTTCCACAGCCGTGCATCTTGGAAAATTCCAGCTTCTGTTTTTCTTTTCTCATATCATTTATGTCTACAAGCTCGGTAGATAGCTCTGAATACTTGCTCTTTAGGCTTGAAGCAATAGCATTCGCCGTGTCGATAGACGTCAAACAAGGAATGTTTCTGTCAACTGTTTTTCTTCTTATCTTAACACTGTCACGCTCGGGATTTCTTCCCTTTGATGATGTAGATATAACATAGTGAATCTTTCCGCTTTCGATAAGCTTTAAGGTATTGTTCTCTCCCTCATGTATCTTATCTACAACTATAGACTTTATGCCGTTTTGCTCTAAGGTTTTTGCTGTTCCCCTTGTAGCATAAATCTCAAAGCCCAGATCCTGAAACGCCTTTGCAGTCTCCGCAATTTCCGGCTTATCCGAGTCTCTTACCGTTATAAACACACCGCCCTCTTTCTCAAGGGTATAACCTGCTGCTATAAGTCCCTTATAGAGCGATTCCTCAAGAGTATTCGCAACAGCCAGAACCTCTCCTGTAGATTTCATCTCAGGTCCTAAATGGTTGTCAACGTCTATCAGCTTTTCAAAGCTGAACACTGGTACTTTTACCGCAATATACGGAGAGTTCGGATAAAGTCCTGTACCAAAACCCATATCGCTGAGCTTTTCACCCAGCATCGCCCTTGTTGCAAGCTCAACCATAGGCACTCCCGTGACCTTTGATATATACGGAATAGTTCTTGACGAACGCGGATTTACCTCGATTACATAAAGCTCATCGTGATAAATTAGGTACTGAATATTTACAAGACCCTTTGTTTTTAGTGATACCGCCAACTTTTTAGAGCAGTCAACAATTCTGTCCATCAGCTTATCGGAAACATTCCACGCCGGATACACCGCAATAGAGTCTCCTGAGTGAACTCCAGCTCTCTCGATATGCTCCATTATTCCCGGAATGAGGATATCCTCACCGTCACATATAGCGTCTACCTCTATTTCAGGTCCCATTAGGTATTTATCAATAAGTATCGGGTTTTCAATCTCCTGTGCGAGAATTATCGCCATATACTCTTTTATATCGTCGTCATTGAAGGCTATGATCATATTCTGTCCGCCCAGAACATATGAAGGTCTCATAAGAACAGGATAATGTATCCTGTTAGCGACCTCTAAGGCTTCCTTTGTGGTCATAACAGTAAATCCCTGCGGACGCTTTATCTTGTGCTCCTCTAAAAGCTCGTCAAATCTCTCTCTGTCCTCGGCGGCGTCAATGCTGTCAGGAGGCGTTCCCAGAATATTAACGCCATTTTCAGCCATATGCTTTGTCAGCTTGATAGCCGTCTGACCGCCAAACGCAACAACAACACCGTATGGCTTTTCTACATTGATTATATTCATAACATCTTCGTTAGTCAGTGGCTCAAAGTAAAGCCTGTCGGCCGTGTCAAAGTCAGTTGAAACGGTTTCAGGGTTGTTGTTTACGATTACAACGTCAAAGCCCTGCCTCTTTAGAGCCCAAACGCATTGAACAGACGCATAGTCAAACTCAATTCCCTGTCCGATTCTGATAGGTCCCGAACCGAACACTATAACCGTTTTTGTATCTCCCTCTTTTGAAGAATTTATAAACTGACCTGCCTCGTCGTCCTCATCAAATGTAGAATAGAAATACGGCGTCTGTGCGGCAAATTCAGCAGCGCAAGTGTCAACCATTTTAAATGACGCATACTTCTTTTGCTCTATAGTACAGCCTGATATTTCTTCTATTACCTTGTCAAGATACCCGAGTTTCTTTGCCTTTAAATAAAGCTCGTTTGTCAAAACACCTTTTCTGAGCTCCTTTTCAACATCTATCAGCTTCATCAGCTTATACAAGAACCACTCGTCAATCTTAGTTATCTCGTGAATTTCGTCAACCGAGACTCCCCTTCTCATTGCCTCATAGACAACAAACAGCCTCTCATCATCACAGCTATGAAGCTTCTCTTTGATTTTCTCATCGCTCATTTCAATATGCTTTTCCGACAAAAGTGAGCTATGACCTATTTCAGCACCCCTTACAGCCTTCATAATAGCCTGCTCAAAGGTCGTGCCAATTGCCATTACTTCTCCTGTTGCCTTCATTTGAGTTCCCAAAGTTCTCTTAGCGTAAACAAACTTGTCAAAAGGCCATTTGGGGAGCTTAACTACAACATAGTCAAGCGCAGGCTCAAAGCAAGCGTATGTCTTTCCTGTAACTGCGTTTTTGATTTCAGCAAGTGTATAACCTATTGCGATTTTTGCCGCAACCTTTGCTATAGGATATCCAGTTGCTTTTGATGCAAGAGCCGACGAACGTGATACCCTGGGGTTTACCTCGATAACTGCGTATTCAAAAGTATCGGGGTTTAAAGCAAACTGACAGTTACAGCCGCCTTCAACCTTTAGCGCGTCAATTATCTTCAATGCCGCCGAACGAAGCATTTGATACTCCTTATCTGCAAGAGTAACAGTCGGCGCTATAACTATTGAATCACCGGTATGTACTCCAACAGGGTCGAAGTTCTCCATAGAGCAGACTGTTATTACATTTCCCTCTTTGTCACGCATAACTTCAAACTCTATTTCTTTCCAGCCGGCTATACACTTCTCAACCAGAACCTGTGTAATAGGCGAGAGATAAAGTCCGTTTCTTGCGATATCAATAAGCTCTTTTTCATTGTTTACAATTCCTCCGCCTGTTCCGCCAAGCGTGAATGCAGGACGTATTATCAGCGGATAACCGATACCCTCCTCATTTGCAAAGGCTACGGCGTCCTCGACTGTATTTACCACCTTAGACGGTATACACGGCTGACCTATAGACTCCATTGTGTCCTTGAACATCTGTCTGTCCTCAGCCTTGTCTATAGTCTCGGGGTTTGCGCCCAATAGCTTTACATTGTACTCGTCTAAAAAGCCTTCTTTTGCAAGCTCCATTGAAAGGGTAAGCCCCGTCTGTCCTCCCAAAGTTGAAAGAACACTGTCAGGTCTTTCCTTTTTGATTACCCTCTTTACCGTTTCAAGCGTCAGCGGTTCTATGTAAATCTTATCAGCCATTGCTTTGTCGGTCATTATAGTTGCAGGGTTTGAGTTTATAAGTATTACCTCAAGTCCCTCCTCCTTTAATGCACGGCACGCCTGAGTTCCCGCATAGTCAAACTCAGCCGCCTGACCGATAACTATAGGTCCCGAACCGATAACCAGAACTCTCTTTATATCTTTATTTAAAGGCATAGAAATTTTCCTTTCTAATTTAAGATTTTATTTTCTTTATCCTTTATGCTTTTCTAATCTAATTTCCCGGTATTTATCAATCTTATAAACCTGTCAAACAAAAAGCCTGTATCAAGCGGTCCTCCGCAAGCCTCCGGGTGGAACTGTACCGAAAACGCAGGCATATTTTTATAATCCACACCCTCGCAGGTACCGTCGTTAGCGTTTGTAAAGCTTAGTGTTGCATTTTCTCCCAAACTGTCATTAACAACCGCATAACCGTGATTCTGGCTTGTTATATAAACCCTGCCTGTTTTCTCATCTTTAGCAGGCTGGTTTGCTCCTCTGTGACCGTATTTAAGCTTCTCTGTCTTTGCCCCCTGAGACAAAGCTAATAGCTGATGTCCGAGACATATTCCAAAGATAGGGATCTTTCTATCGCATATCTTCTTTATCTCTTCTATTATTTCAACATTCTCCGCAGGGTCTCCCGGACCGTTTGAAAGCATAACGCCGTCAGGATCAAGCTCGAATATTCTCTCAGCTTTGGTGTAGCTAGGCATTACCGTTACCTCACAGCCTCTCTTTACAAGCTCACGGCATATATTAGCTTTTGCTCCCAAATCAAGCAGACAAATTCTGTGCTTAACTTCACCTTCGGGCTTATATGTAGTTTCGCTGTCGCAGGTTGTGTTCTTTACAGCGTCAATTATCTTGTAGCTTTTAAGCTCGGTCAATCCGAAATCGGTAGTACCCTCCATAAATATCTTGCCGTTCATTACTCCCGATTCTCGGACTATTTTCGTCAGGGCTCTTGTATCTATTCCGTAAAGACCTATAATTCCTTCTTTCTTTAAAAAAGTGTCAAGATCACCCTCACAACGAAAGTTGCTGGGCTCTTGACACCAATCTCTAACAATATAACCCTTAACAAAAGGATGCGCGCTTTCAAAATCAGAAGGAATAACGCCGTAGTTTCCGATAAGAGGGAAAGTCTGAACAACGATCTGACCGTAATAGCTTGGGTCTGTCAAAGTCTCCAAATATCCGGTCATCGCTGTTGTAAAAACAATTTCCCCGACTGTCTCGCCGGTCTTGCCAAAGCTTTTACCCTCGAAAATTGTTCCGTTTTCTAACATTAGATACGCTTTCTGCATCTTAATCCTCCCATTCCGTATTGTGATTTGCGGCTGCCTTACACTGTTCTTATCCGCAAATCAAATGCAAAATACTGCGTTGTTTAATGAAAACCTCATAGTTTTAGTTATCTAAATAAGTATACACTATTAAACTTCTTTTGTCTATGTCAAAACTATTAATTTTCATAAATTTTTATAATTTCTATTGCAACCTCCCGTTTAGTTACCCTTTTATCCATCGCCTGCTTTTCCAAATACTTATGCGCTCGGTTTTCGTCAAACCCCAAATACTGCATAAGCATAAACTTCGCTCTGTTTATAAGCTTCATCTCCTCGATTCGGTTGTGAAGCTTCTGATTCTCAAGCCGAAGTCCTGATAACCTGTTCCTTGACGCATTTATAAATCTTATCGCCTGTATAAATAAAGCCTTGTTGATAGGCTTTTGAATAGTCATTACTCCGATAGGCTCAACAGATTGGCTTACGCTCTCATAATGCTCGCTTTTTACTATCATCAAACAGCTTGCATTTGTCGATTCAACGCATATCTCAGCCAGATTGTGACCGTACTCGTCACCCAGCGGAGCGTTTATTACAACTAAATCAAATTCTGCTTTAGACAGCAGTCTCTTAGCTTCAGATGAACTTTTAGCAATCGCTATTCTCGGCATTGAAACACCTTTAAACATACCTGCGATCAAAGCTGTAGCTTTATCTCCCGACGATACTATAAGAACACTCTCCAATCTGTTTCGCCCCCTCTCTCATTTTAGAATTAGTAATTATTATAACCCTTGTGCTACCGGCGGCTCGCCGGTCTTGCCTCTTGCCTCTAACCTCTTGCTTCTAGAGGGTTAGAAAATAAACTCTCTCAAAAGCATCCTTATCATCAGTATTGCTGTAATTCTCAAACTGCTGTTTCTTTGATTTTAAGAAGAAGTCAACGATTTCCTTCGGCATATATTTGTATAGAAAATCACTTTTTTCAGCGAGCTTTACAGCCTCGTCCAAACTACTCGGAAGAGTAGCTATTCCCTTTAAGTCGCTTTCATCTGCACGGCTTAAATTTATATTTACCGAGTCGCAAAGAGTTTCCTTTCGTTCAACGCCGTCGAGACAAGCATATATAAGCAAAGCTATTGCAAGATAAGGGTTGCAGGCGCAGTCGGGCGAACGCAAAATTACCCTTGCGGAATTATTCTTATCCATAGGTACTAAAATAAGCTGAGCGTGGTTTTGGTGCGACCAAGTAAGATATTTAGGTGCAAGATACTCTCCAAATCTCTTAAAGCTGTTTACTGTAGGGTTTAAAAATACCGTCATATCGGCAACTCTGTTTAAAATACCTGCAACAGCACTGCTGCCCGAACTAACACCCTTATCAGAAAAATTCTCAAAAAGCTCCTTGCCGTTTTTGGACATAGAAATACCAAAGTGAAGTCCGTTTCCGCTTTTATCAGCAATAGGCTTTGGCATAAATGACGCATAAAGCCCGTTTTTATCAGCCATATTCTTAACGACCGATTTAAAAGTCTGCAAATTATCAGCGGCGTTTAGAGGATCACTGTACTTAAAATAAACTTCATTCTGTCCCGGTCCGCTCTCGTGCCTTGACGATTCAGGAATTATATCCATCTGCTCAAGGGTTAAACAAATCTCACGACGCACATTTTCTCCCCTGTCGATAGGTGACGCATCTAAGAACCCTGCGTAATCATTGGGTACCTTTGTTGGGTTTCCGTCGTCATCACACTTAAACAGGTAAAATTCACAAGATGTACCGAATTTGAATGTATATCCGAGCCTTTCAGCTTTTTTTACAGCGTTTCTCAAAATGGCTCTGCCATCACCGCCGAACTCACTTCCGTCGATATTTTTTATATCGCAGTAAAGTCTTGCAACTCCGCCATTCTGGGGTCTCCACGGAAGCATTGCCAAAGTATCCGGGTCGGGGAACAAAAGCAGATCCGAGCGATTAAAGTTCATAAAGCCCTCGATATGAGAAGCGTCAAATCTTATTCCGTCGGCAAAGGCACGTCTAAGCTCACAGCTGTTAATAGATATGTTTTTCTGATTTCCAAACATATCCGAAAAAACCAGCTTGACAAACCTGACGTCATTTTCTTCGATAAACTGCAAAACATCTCTTTCGGTATATTTCATTTTTATTCCTCCTCGAAAATAAATTTAAGGAATATCAGACTTAACTGAACTATTCCTTAAATTATACAATATTTAGTTGGGTGTGTAAAGACGTTTGTATGGATTTTTTGTGTCCGGAGTTAGAACATAAAATTTGTGATCCATAACCTTAGCCTTATCAACTCCAAATTTCTTGCAGTATTCGCTTACATATCCGTCTATTTCTTTGAGGTCTGCCTTTTGGGCAACATCAGCCTTGACCTGCTTAGGCAAATCAGCCGGATAATTGTCCGTCCTTAAAAATATTTTTCCGCCGTGCATTCCTGTTCCGCAGAAATAACCTACAATCTGCTCGTCTTCATATCCAAGTCCAAGAACTATGATATATCCGCCTGCCTGATACTCGCCTAAAAAGCTTCCTGCCTTTCCGCCTATGACTAGAACCGGCGTCTTATCCATATATGACTTCATATGAATACCTGCTCTGTAGCCTGCGTCGTCTCTGACGAAAATCTTACCGCCTCTCATTGCATATCCTGTTGCGTCGCCCGACGAGCCGTTTATGGTTATTGTACCGTCGTTCATTGTATCGCCTGTAGCGTCCTGAGCGCTTCCGTTTACAGTGATGTTACTGCCGTCAAGATAAGCGCCAAGAGCATTTCCCGGAGTTCCGTTTATCACAACGTCTCCACTTGAGCGACCTGCACATATATACCTCTGCCCAAGACATTTATCAATCGTTATGGTTTTATCCTTGCAAGCCTTCAGCTTTTTATTTAAAAGCTGAAAATGCATATCTCCTGCCGTAATATTCATAAGTATATTCACGCTCCCTTAAGAGCTTTCCTCCTTTCAATTACTTTGCCAAAAACTCTTTTCGGCTTTTTCTTGAAAACGCCATAAGCTGCGGCTTTTCCTTTATCAAATCAAAATCAATAGAGCTAAGCGGTGTGCGCTTCTTTATAAGACTTGTGTAAATTCCTGCTCTCTTTACATCGCCTATCATTATGTATCCTTTAAGTCGGTTCGACTTGTAAAACAGCTTCTTATAATTACTGTCATCAGCGCTTACATAACTCTCTCCCTCGTATGTTCCGGCAGTGATAATGTGAAGTCCAAAAAAGCCTATAGCATTCATAGGAATAGCATTATCGTATGAAGCGTCACCGCCTGCCATATTTATACCTGCCGTCTCACCCTGCATATATGCATTAGGCAACAAAGCCATAACCTTATCAGTATTGCTGGAAACATCATGCGACTCTGTACAGTCGCCTGCTGAGTAAATATCCTTGATTGAAGTTCTGCACTTAATGTCTGTAACAATTCCCTTATTCACCTTGCCGCCTATATCTTTTATTAGAGAAATACAAGGTCTAACTCCTACAGCCAGCACAAGAATATCAAAATCGATCTCAGTACCGCTTACAAGAGTTGCCTTATTTTTCTCAAACTTCTTTACACTGTCGCTTAGATAGAATTTTACACCCTGTGATTCAATATGCTTACGAACAACTTCCGAGCCGTCCGAATCAAGAATTGACGGCAGAATGCGGTCTGCTAAATCAACGACAGTTATGCTTTCCACCTTATCGTTTATGCCCTCAGCGCATTTAAGACCTATCAGTCCTGCTCCAACAATAAGCACCTTGCTCTGCGGTGTTATTGCCTTTTCAAGCTTATGTGCGTCGTCCAGCGTCATAAAGCTGAATTTTTTCTTGACCTTGTCAAGTCCGTCCATAGGCGGAACAAAAGGCACAGAGCCTGTTGCCACCAAAAGTTTTTCATATGGCACTTCCTTGCCGTCTGAAAGTAAAACCTTCTTTTCCTTTTTGTCAATTGAAACGACCGTCTTGCCCAGCATTTTCTTTACCTTGTTGTCTTTATAAAAGCTGTCGGGACGGTATTTCATTCTCTGCTCATCGGTCTTACCGTATAAAAGATAAGAAATAAGCGGTCTTGAATATGTATGGTGAGGCTCGGACGCAATTAATGTTATTTCTCCGTCCTTGTCAATACTTCTTATTCCCTCAACACAGCCGATACCACCTGCCGAGTTTCCGATAATTACATACTTGCTCATATTACCGCCTCCTATTCCTTTTCTTCATAAATTATCGCTCTGTTCGGACAGCCCTCAACACACGCAGGCTTTCCGTTAGAATTCTTCAAACAAAGCTCACACTTTTGAACAACTCCGTCATCGGACGGCATTATTGCTCCGTAAGGGCAGGACAGAACACAGGTATAACAACCCACGCACTTTTCTTTGTCGATCTCAATCACTCCGTCAACTACCGACAATGCTCCGGTTATACAGCCCTTAACGCACAGCGGTTCTTCGCAGTGGCGGCAGGAGACCGCAAATGATATTCCGTCCTTTTCCTCTATTTGTATTCTGGGATTGATTTTAACATTCTTTAGTGCTTTTGCCATATCGTCTTCCCCTGAATTTGCAAAAGCACAATTATATTCACACAAATGGCACCCTAAACACCATTTTTCATCTACATAAATTCGCTTCATAAATCTACCCTCCGCTACATTATAATTGATAATTGACAATTGATAATTGATAATTGATAATTTAATATCCATTGTACTCTATCTCATTTCCATTCGTACAGCCTAGCTTACCAAAATCAGCAGAACTAGCACCAGCAAAGTTTATAATATTTCTATCTGCACAGCCCGCCGTTGCTTAAACTATAACCTTGTTCAAGCTTATCAAAATCAGCAGAACTAACGCCAGCGCAGTTTACAACATTTCTATTTGCACAGCCTGCCGTTACTAAAACTATAACCTTGTTCAAGCTTACCAAAATCAGAAGAACTAGCACCGGCACAGTTTATAACATTTTCATTTGTACAGCCTGCCGTTACTCAAGCTATAACCTTGTTCAAGCTTACTAAAGGCAGCAGAACTAGCACCAGCACAGTTTATAACATTTCTCTTTGTACAGCCTGCCGTTACTCAAACTATAACCTTGTTCAAGTTTATCAAAATAACCAGAACTAGCACCAGCACAGTATTTCTCTTTGTACAGCCTGCCGTTTCTCAAACTATAACCTTGTTCAAGTTTACCAAAGGCAGCAGAACCAACGGCGGCTCGCCGTTATTCGCCGGCGTGTTTTATACCGAGAATTTGTAACTCCTTATCGGTTAAGCCAATACCTCTAAGCATAAGCCTGTTACCACGAAGTGACTCGATAGAGTTGATACCCATACCGCCCATTATTTCTTTGATTTCGTGGTTCCAAGCAGTAAGAAGATTAACAAGCCTCTTATAGCCTATATCAGGGTTAAGTCGCCTTACCAAATCCTCTCGCTGTGTCGCAATGCCCCAGTTGCATCTTCCCTGCTGACAGCTTCTGCAAAGGTGACAGCCAAGAGCTAAAAGTGCAGAAGTTCCGATATAAACTGCGTCTGCTCCAAGCGCAATAGCCTTTACAATATCAGCCGATGAACGAATTGAACCTCCGACAACAATGGAAACCTTGTTTCTTATTCCCTCTTCACGAAGTCTTTGGTCAACGCTCGCCAACGCAAGCTCAATAGGAATACCCACATTGTCTCTTATTCTGGTCGGTGCAGCACCTGTTCCTCCTCTGTAGCCGTCGATTGCGATAATATCAGCTCCGCCCCTTGCAATACCAGAAGCTATAGCCGCAACATTATGTACCGCCGCTATCTTTACAATAACAGGCTTTTTGTAGTCAGACGCCTCTTTAAGCGAATAAACAAGCTGTCTCAAATCTTCAATCGAATAAATATCGTGGTGAGGCGCAGGAGAAATAGCGTCCGAACCTTTTGGTATCATTCTGGTCTTTGAAATATCATCACCGACCTTTATTCCAGGAAGGTGTCCGCCGATACCCGGTTTTGCACCCTGTCCCATTTTGATCTCAATAGCTGCTCCAGCGTTTAAGTAATCCTTGTGAACTCCGAAACGTCCCGACGCAACCTGAACAATTGTATGCGGACCGTATTTATAAAAATCCTTATGAAGTCCGCCCTCACCTGTGTTATAGTAGGTTCCAAGCTCCTCTGCGGCTCTTGCGAGGCTCTCGTGAGCGTTGTAGCTTATAGAACCGTAAGACATTGCCGAGAACATTATAGGAATATCAAGCTTCAGCTGCGGTGTTAGATTGTTCTTTATCTCGCCCTTTGAGTTAAATTCTACCTTCTCAGGCTTTGCACCTAAGAAAACTCTTGTCTCCATAGGCTCACGAAGCGGATCTATTGATGGGTTCGTTACCTGCGACGCATTTATAAGCATCTTATCCCAGTAAATAGGATAGTTCTTAGGATTACCCATTGACGAGAGCAGAACTCCGCCTGTGCCTGCCTGTCTGTAAATCTCAGATATGTTCTCACTCTTCCAGTTTGCGTTTTCTCTGAAAGTATGATTGGTCTTGACGATTTTCAGAGCCCTTGTCGGGCAAAGCGCTACGCATCTGTGACAGCATACGCACTTTGCATTATCCGATACCATACAGTCCAAATCCTCGTCATATTTATGAACTTCATTTGCACATTGGCGCTCGCATACACGACAGCCTATGCATTTATCTTTATCCCTCACAACTTCAAATTCGGGATATAAAAAATCTATCGCCATAATAACCTCCGTTTAGATATTAGATGTTAGAAATAAGAGGTTAGAGTTTCTTATTTCTAAATATGTTAACTTCTAATATCTAGTTTCAAATCTATAATCTCTTGCCTCTTGCTTATTGCTTATTGCATCTAGAGCCTTGCCATCGCCTTTGGCTGTAAAGTAGCTATAACAGGTTCTCCGCCTTTAGGCGACCAAATCTTATCAAGCTCAGGCTCGATAATTCTTATAGCACACTCCTCGCTTGCCATATAAACCATATCGTCCTTTTCGCCGACTACCATTGAACGCAGCTTTAACCTGTCGTTAAGAGCCATAAGTCCGCCCTCAAAGCCGAGAATTATTGAAAACGGTCCTGTAATCAAAAGTCCGGGAAAAGCGTTTCTAAGATAATTGAGTTTATCTCTTTCCTTCTTAGGCATACTTTCTATAGTTGACCAGAAAGGCGCGGCAATTACATTTGCAGCGTCCTCTAAGGACAGCTTCTGTTTTCTTAATAGATAATCTATTATATATGTAATGACCTCTGTATCCGTCTGGAGCGTGCACTTGTAGCCGTACATCTCAATATCGCGTCTGTTTGCGTCGTAGCTTGAAATCTCTCCGTTGTGTACTATAGAATAGTCAAGCATCGCAAATGGGTGAGCTCCTCCCCACCAACCGGGAGTGTTTGTAGGGTATCTTCCGTGAGCGGTCCAAGCGTATCCCTCATACTCGTCTAATCTGAAATAGTCTCCGACGTCCTCTGGAAAACCTACCGCTTTGAATACTCCCATATTCTTTCCGCATGAGAAAACATAAGCTCCCTCTATATTAGAGTTTATATTTATTACGCTTCTTGTAACAAACTCCTTTTCATCAAGCTGACTGTCAGTTAGCTTCGTCGGCAGCGGATTTACGAAATATCTCCAAATAAGTGGCTCAGCCGTTATGGTCTGATTTGGCTTAACTGGAATCTTAGACAAGTTGATAATGTCAAAATGCCTGTCTAAAAATCTTTCGCATTCCTCTCTGGATTTGTTTGAATCGTAAAACACGTGAAAGGCGTAAAGGTCTTTATACTGCGGATATATACCATATCCTGCAAAGCCTCCGCCCAAACCGTTGGAACGGTCGTGCATAGTCGCTATTGACTGGACGATTTTAGAACCGTTGATTTTCTTCCCGCTTGTCGAAATCATTCCCGAAATCGCACAGCCCGACGGAATTCTTATCTCTCCCTCTTTAAGCATACTGCTTCCTCCTGACTTATAAATTATATGTAATATTATTCAGTGTTCAATTAATTAAATCAAGCACAAAAAAAGTATTCACAAAACAGCCGCAGTAAAACCTGTCGCTTAGTGAACACCATTGTCCCGAATATTAACCTTTTTTACTCTATTCCACATTCTATCACATCACTATTTCCTTGTCAAGCATTTTTGCAGAATTTTTTTAATAAAATTCATTTTTTCTCAAATTAAAAGCAAAAATACGCTTGTTTTTGTAATGATTTTGCAAGTTTGTTTAATTTAACTTGCAACTTAATCGTATACTATATTAATATAATACGATTTGAATTTATTCTGTATGATTTGTTATTAAAAATTACTAAAACTTTATCTTTCAAGGCTTTTCCAATTGAATAAATATACAAATTTCAAGAAAAACTTAAAAAACACTTGACAAATGAAAATAAAAAGAATATACTAACAATGTAAACAGCAAAGGTGCTGTGGACAATTAATGTCCGCAGTGCCTTTTTATTTATAATTTATAATTGAAATGGAGGAAATTCAAATGAGCAACATTCCTGAACTTTTCGGTGAAGATGTTTTTAACCTTAAGGTTATGAAGCAAAGACTGCCGAAGGAAACATTCAAGGCTCTGAAGAAAACCATTGACAACGCTGAACCGTTAGACTTGTCCGTCGCAAATGTTGTGGCAAACGCAATGAAAGACTGGGCGGTAGAGAAAGGTGCGACCCACTTTACTCACTGGTTCCAGCCGATGACAGGCTTGACTGCTGAAAAGCACGACAGCTTTATCTCACCTACCCCTGACGGCGGAGTGATTATGGAGTTAAGCGGAAAAGAGCTTATCAAAGGCGAACCTGACGCTTCATCATTCCCATCAGGCGGATTGAGAGCGACATTTGAGGCAAGAGGTTACACAGCGTGGGATCCTACCTCATACGCATTTATCAAAGATGGTTCTCTTTGTATTCCTACAGCGTTCTGTTCATACACAGGAGAAGCGCTTGACAAGAAAACTCCGTTGCTTCGTTCAATGGACGCCGTGTCAAAATCAGCTCTTAAAATTCTTGATCTATTCGGCGTAAAGGCTAACAGGGTTTCATCTACTGTCGGACCTGAACAGGAATATTTCCTTATTGAAAGAGAAGATTACGCTAAGAGAAAAGACCTCATTTACACAGGCAGAACGCTATTCGGCGCTCCTGCTCCTAAAGGTCAGGAACTCGAGGATCACTACTTCGGTTCTGTAAAGATGAGAGTTTCGGCATATATGAAGGATTTGGACGAGGAGCTTTGGAAACTCGGAATCACAGCAAAGACAAAGCACAACGAGGTTGCTCCTGCACAGCATGAGCTTGCTCCTATCTTCTCAACAACTAATATAGCTTCAGACCACAACCAGCTTACTATGGAGGCTATGAGAAAGACTGCTAAAAAGCACGGCTTTAAATGTCTTCTCCACGAAAAGCCTTTCGCAGGTGTTAACGGAAGCGGTAAGCACAACAACTGGTCGCTTTCAACAGATACAGGCATTAACCTTTTAGACCCTGGTAAGACACCTGCTGAAAACGCACAATTCCTGCTCTTTTTGACAGCAGTCATCAAGGCTGTAAACAAGTATCAGGATCTGCTCAGGCTTTCAGTTGCAACAGCAGGAAACGACCACAGACTTGGCGCTAACGAGGCTCCTCCTGCTATAATTTCAATCTTCTTAGGCGACGAGCTGACAGCTATCCTGGACGCTATCTGCAACGACGTAGATTACGACAACGACGGCGTAGCCGATTTACAGATAGGCGTTGACGTTCTGCCATCATTCCCTAAGGATAACACCGACAGAAACAGAACCTCGCCTTTTGCATTCACAGGTAACAGATTTGAGTTTAGAATGCCGGGTTCAAGACTGTCAGTTGCAGGTCCAAATACTGTACTTAACACGATAGTTGCAGAAGTTTTAGACGAGTTCGCTGAAAAACTCACAGGCGTTGACGATTTTCAGGGTACGCTTCACGAGCTTATAAAGGAAACTATCAAGGAAAATCAAAACATAATCTTCAACGGCGACGGCTACAGCGACGAGTGGCCTAAGGAAGCTGAAAAGAGAGGTCTTTTGAACCTCAGATCAACCCCTGAAGCTATCCCCCACTTTGCCGACCCTAAGAACATTGAAGTTTTTGAGAAGCACGGCGTTTATACCGAAACTGAGATCCGTTCAAGGGTCGAAATTCTCTTAGAGGAATACGTTAAGATTCTAAACATAGAGGCTCTCACTATGATCGATATGGCTAAGAAGGATATCCTTCCTGCTGTTTCATCATATGTGAGAAAGTTAAGCGAGACTGCTAAACTTGCTAAAGAGTGCGGCGCTGACCCTGCTTACGAGATTGATCTAGTCAAGAAGCTGACAGATTTAGAAAAGGAAACATACAAAAACCTTCAGAACCTTGAGGATATTACAGTTAAAGCCTCAGGCATTGAGGATATGAAAGAAGCGGCAACCTTCTATCACGATGAGGTTCTCACCGCTATGGGTATGCTTAGAGCTCCTGCCGATCAGCTTGAAACTCTTGTCGGCGAGAAATACTGGCCTTACCCAACTTACGGTAAAATGCTTTTCTATGTATAAACAGTTCAATTAAATATTTTTAGTACAAAGAGGTACAATTCCCTGAGGCTTACTGCCTAGTAGGATTTGTACCTTTTTATATTTATTTTATACCAACAAATAAAGGAGAGATTATTATGGTAACTTTAGCTGAAAGCAGCAGCATTCTGGAAACGGTAATGTCCGAAACCAGCGGTCTGATATTCGGAGTATGGTTTCTGATTGGTGCGGCTTTAGTATTCTGGATGCAGGCAGGCTTTGCAATGGTCGAAACGGGTTTCACAAGAGCAAAGAATGCCGGTAACATTATTATGAAAAACTTGATGGACTTCTGTATCGGTACTGTAATGTTCATCTTCATCGGTTTCAGCCTCTTATTGGGCGAGGATCTAGTAGGTTTTATTGGTAAGCCTGGATTGGATATCCTCACAGCATACGGAAGCTTTGACTGGTCAAACTTCGTATTCAATTTAGTATTCTGCGCTACGACCGCAACTATCGTTTCGGGCGCTATGGCTGAAAGAACTAAGTTCCTTTCATACTGTATCTACTCAGGAGTGATTTCCGCTCTTATCTACCCTATCGAGGCTCACTGGATCTGGGGTCAGGGCTGGCTTTCACAACTCGGCTTCCACGATTTCGCAGGTTCTTGCGCTATCCATATGGTAGGCGGTATATCGGCTCTTATTGGTGCTAAAATACTCGGCGCACGTATCGGAAAATTCACAAAAACCAAAGACGGCAAAATCAAGGTTCACGCTATTCCTGGTCACAACTTAACTATCGGAGCTTTGGGTGTGTTCATTCTGTGGCTCGGCTGGTACGGCTTCAACGGCGCCGCTGCAACAAGCGTTGAACAGTTAGGCTCTATCTTCCTGACAACAACAGTTGCTCCTGCTGTTGCAACTGTAGCTTGTATGATTTTCACTTGGATAAAATACGGCAAGCCTGATGTTTCAATGTGTCTTAACGCATCGCTTGCAGGACTTGTCGGTATCACGGCCGGCTGCGACGTTGTTGACTGCACAGGTGCTATTATAATCGGTCTTGTCGCAGGACTTTTAGTTGTATTCGGCGTTTGGTTCTTAGACTACGTTCTTCACATTGACGACCCTGTCGGTGCTGTTGCCGTTCATATGTTCAACGGTATATGGGGTACACTCGCTGTCGGTCTTTTCGCAACAGATTCTGTTCCCGGAAATGATTTAGTCGGTCTTTTCTACGGCGGAGGATTCTCACTTCTCGGCAAGCAGCTAACCGGTTTTATTTCAGTTGCAGCTTGGACAGCCGTTACTATGACAATCGTATTCTTACTTATTAAGAAAATTGTAGGTCTAAGAGCAACAAGACAAGAGGAAATCATCGGTCTTGACACCACAGAACACGGTCTTGTATCTTCTTACGCTGACTTCGCTCCGGCAGTTTCAGCTATATCGGCTTACACATCTGACGACGCTCACAGCGTTGAAAAAATCACACCGCCTCCTACTCCTACAGTTCCTGTAAACAAGGCTGTTGAAGTTGAGGATTACACAGTCGGCAATCCTAAGATTACAAAGATAGTTGTTGTATTTAAACAGCAAAAACTGCAAGACTTCATCGCCGCTATGGAAAACATCAACGTAACAGGTATTACTGTTACTAACGTACTCGGCTGCGGTATGCAGAAGGGTCAGGCAGAATTCTATCGTGGAGTTGAGGTCGAGGCTAACCTACTTCCTAAGGTTAAAGCAGAGGTCGTTGTATGCAAGGTTCCTGTAAACACCGTTGTAGACGCTGCTAAGTCGGCTCTATACACAGGTCACATCGGCGACGGTAAGATATTTATTTACGATATCGAAAACGTAATCAAGGTTCGTACCGGCGAGCAGGGCTACGACGCTCTTCAAGACGACTAACCGGCGAGCCGCCGGTGGCTCTGCTGCCTTTGACAAGTTTGCAAAATGTGTTTACTTTGCAAAACGGCAGGCTAGTACATTGGTTATAAAATCACGAACCGCAAAGGTACACCCCTGCACGCTCTGCTGCCTTTGAGCGGCTAGAAGCAAGAAATTTAGAGGCAAGAAGCAAGATATTACTATCAGAACTTTTGTGGAAAATTAGGTCTTGTACCTTGTCTCTGGTCACTTGCCTCTAATAAGGCAGGCTTACTAAGAGCAATAAAAGTTAGATTATGAGTGATGAGAGGTAACCTCCAAATATTTTAATTTGCCCCCATCCCACTTATAAATTATTTGCAAAGCGCACTCAGGCTTTAATTAGCTTGGGTGCTTTTTGCAACGGTGACGTTGCATCCTCTGCTGCCTTTGAAAAGTTTGATAAATGTTTTTACTTTGCAAAACGGCAGGCTAGTACATTGGTTATAAAAAATCACGGACCGTAAGGGTAGACCCCTGCACGCAGTTCTGCCTTTGGACGACTAGAAGCAAGAAATTTAGAAGCAAGAAGCAAGATATCAAATATTAAAAGTAAGAGATTGAATTTCTCTTACTTTTCTTTTTTGGGGTCATCATCAATCGGACCTATCTTTTCTTCATAATCGGAAACGCAGTTTTCTATTAAAAGAATTATCTGCTCTTTTACAGAACGTCCGTAATGTTCGGCTATGTAATTAATTTTTTCCAGCGTTTCTGTATCTGCTCTAAATTGAATACGCTTAATATTCTTATCCATTGTTTTCACCTCGCTTTCTTTTATTTATTCTATCATATATAGATAGAAATTTTTATTCAATTTTGGAATAATTCCAAAACAGAATAAAAAACTGTCAAGGCTAAATTTTCCCCTGACAGGTGCTTGACATATTAAAAATGTGTGTTATAATATAAATATAAAAAGGGTGCTGTACAAAGTCTTACGGCTTGCAGTTTTTCCCTAAGATTGGTTATAGAACAACCGTTATCTTAGAAGTTAGGCGGTTGTTCTTTTTATTAATGTAATAAAAAGCTTTGTTACTTTTTATAAAGTATATTGTAACAAAGAGAGATAACATTGACTATAAAATTTCCAAATATAATAATATCTGAAAAATGAATCATTGCTATCACCTCCCTTCACAGGGAGAAACCGCCACCGCTGACCGTTTATGTACAGCACCCTTTGGCTAATTATAAAACAAAATAAAAATTTTGTCAAACTATTATACTTAGACAAATATTAAAGAAGTAAGAGAAAATTTTAATCTCTTACTTTTTTTAATAAAAAACACCACCCTGATTTCTCAAAGTGGTGCAACAAGTAATAGTTATTTGGCAGGCGTCCCATTCTCCTGCATCTCTCGGGTATTGTTACCCTGTCAAGCCATCAGCGTGTGGACGGGGACGTAATTTTCCACCTCAAATAACCCTTATAAACAATTATAACACTTTTCGACATTTTGTCAAAGATAAAATTATTATCAAACCATAAGGTCACAAATATTATTAGAGAACTCCAGCGGATTTTCTATACTCATTCCCTCAATCAGCAGAGCCTGATCATACAACAGACCTGCATAGACCTTTAACTTATCCTTGTCCGTTTCATAAAGGCTTTTCAGCTTGTCGTAAATCGGGTGAGAAGCGTTGATTTCCAAAGCCTTTTCAGACTTCACCTTGTTATCACCGTTCTGAGGCATTGAATTCAATACCTTTTCCATCTCTATTGAAACCTGACCGTCGCTAGAAAGACAAACAGGGTGGGTTTTGAGCTTTGACGAAAGCCTTACTTCTGAAACCTTATCGCCTAAAGCCTCCTTCATATATTCGAACATACCCTTGCTGTCCTCAGTTTTCTTTTTGACTTCTTCTTTCTCCTCATCTGTACTGAGGTCGAGGTCGCTTGCGGAAATAGACTTAAACTCTTTCTCCTTGTAGTTCATAATCATCTTAATTGCAAACTCGTCAACGTCGTCGGTGCAGTAAAGAATCTCATAGCCCTTATCCTTAACAGCCTCCGCCTGAGGGAGCATTTCAATACGAGCATCGCTCTCACCGCAGGCATAGTAAATATACTTCTGGTCGTCCTTCATACGGCTTACATATTCATCGAGCGTAACCATCTTACCCTCGAAAGACGATTTAAACAAAAGCAGATCCTGCAAAGTTTCCTTAGCCATTCCGTAGCTTTGATAGATACCGAATTTGAGGTTAAGACCGAATGCCTTAAAGAACTTCTCATAGTCTTCCCTCTTATTTTTAAGCATTTTGGTAAGCTCGTTCTTTATAGACTTTTCAATGTTCTTGGCAATAATTTTGACCTGTCTGTCGTGCTGGAGCATTTCCCTGGAAATGTTAAGAGACAAATCCTGCGAATCTACAAGACCCTTTACAAAGTTAAAATAATCAGGCAACAGGTCCTCACAGCAGTCCATTATCATAACACCGCTCGAGTAAAGCTGCAAGCCCTTTTTATAATTCTTTGAGTAGTAGTCAAAAGGCGCTCTCGACGGAACAAACAGCAAAGCGTCATAGGTAGCAATACCCTCGTTCTTTGAGTGGATATGTGTGATAGGGGCCTCATAATCGGCAAACTTATCGGTATAGAAACTGTTGTAGTCCTCGTCTTTAAGCTCGTTCTTGTTCTTCTTCCATATAGGAACCATACTATTGAGCGTAACGATTTCCCTGACGGTAATCGGTTCAGGCTCTTTATCCTCACCCTCTTTTTTCTCAGGGTACTCAGTTTTCTCCATTTCCATCTTGATAGGAAAACGAATATAGTCGGAATACTTCTTAACAAGCGACTGAATTCTATACTGCTCCAAGAACTCGTCATACTTTTCGTCGTCGGTATTGTCCTTGATTTCAAGTGTAATTACAGTACCTGCGCTCATATCAGATTCGCAATCATCAATAGTATAACCCGACACGCCTGACGACTTCCAGATATGCGCCGTATCCTCGCCGTAGGCTTTAGACACTACAGTGACCTTCTTAGCAACCATAAATGCCGAATAGAACCCAACACCGAACTGTCCGATAATATCGACATCTTCTCCGAGCTCATTGTCATTTTTAAAAGCCAGCGAACCGCTCTTTGCAATAGTACCGAGATTGTTTTCTAACTCCTCTTTAGTCATACCTATTCCGTTATCAGAAATAGTTAGAGTTCTGTTATCCTTGTCGATCTCAATATTAATCTCAAAATCGTCCTTATTAAGTCCAACACTTGTATCGGTAAGCGATTTAAAATACAGCTTATCTATAGCGTCCGACGCATTAGAAATAAGTTCTCTTAAAAATATTTCCTTATGCGTATATATTGAGTTTATCATCATCTCAAGAAGTCTTTTAGACTCCGCTTTAAATTGTTTTGTACCCAAACTTGACCATTCCTTTCAACGTCTTAATAATTATTTTAGCACTCTACTTATTAGAGTGCTAATAGTATTATAACACTGCAAAAGGAAAAATCAAGGGCGTAGTATATATGTTAATAGTTTATTTACAAATGGTGCTGGGGATTATAGATTATGAAGTTAGAATACTTTTAACTAAATCTGAAAATCCATAAAAGACAATGCAATTATTATAATTATCGCCAGAATAACAGCCGCAAGTATAGAACCTGCTATTACCTTTACAATAGTAGATTCGCTGATTTCTCCGTTGTTGTTTGATTTGTTTCTTGTTTGGGTTGCGGTTCTGTTTTGATTGTTTCTTGAATTATTCGCCCTCTGTCGAGAGGCTTTTTGACTATTGTTCTGCGATTTGTAAAACTGACCGTTTACAGTACCAGTACGAGCAGACGAGCCGTACAGGTCCTTATTTGCGAAGCCTTGACTTTGTGATGCATTTTTTATTCTGCTTGTGCTTCTCCCCTTTGGGATATCTGACTGATAATTTTGTCTGTTTGAACTCATTTTTATCGCTCCTTGAATAAAGTAAACAGCTTTAGGAAAAACTATTTTCAAATAAATATGTAAATAAATTCTGAAAGCCGTTTAAACCCTAATATCACGGCTTTAAAACAAGAAAGGAAGTTAAATATAAATGTCTCAAAAGCTGAGTAAATGTACTTATATATTAAATAATTGCCCAAATGTAAAAACTTATGCCTGCGTAGGCGGAAAAAAAGAGGGCGAAGGACCGATGGGAGAGTATTTTGACAAGATAAACAACGACCCCTATTTCACCACAGACACATTTGAAAAGGCAGAAAGCGAAATGCAAAAGCAGTCTATTCTTATAGCGCTGAGGAAAGGCGAACTAAAACCGACCGATATTGATTTTATGTTCGGCGGAGACTTACTAAACCAATGCGTAGGTACAACATACGGCATAAGGGATATGAACATTCCATTTTTAGGGATATACGGTGCCTGCTCTACAATGGCGGAGGGACTTTTGCTCTCATCGGTAATGGTAGATAATAATGTAGGAGGTAATGTTCTTGCTGTCACATCTTCACACTTCTGCACCGCAGAAAGGCAATATCGTTTTCCTGTTGAATACGGAGGTCAGAGGACACCGACCTCACAGTGGACTGCTACCGCAAGCGGAGCGGTTGTGGTTTCCGGCGAGGACGCCGCACCGTATGTACGAGGTGTCACTATCGGAACAGTTCAGGATATGGGAGTAACCGACGCTAACAATATGGGTGCGGCAATGGCGCCAGCCGCATATGAAACAATTAAGCAGTTTTTAACCGACACAGGTAAGAAAGCGTCTGACTTTGACAAAATAATCACAGGCGACTTAGGAAAGGTCGGAACAAGACTGCTTCTCCAGCTTCTCGGAGACGACGGTATTGATATATCAAAAGAACATAACGACTGCGGTCTTATGATATTTGACTGCGACGACCAAGACGTACACGCAGGCGGAAGCGGCTGCGGATGCGCCGCAAGTATGCTCTGCGGATATTTTCTTCCCCAGCTCAAATCGGGCGAGCTTAGAAATATTTTATTTCTTGCAACAGGTGCGCTTATGTCGCCGACTCTCAGCCAGCAGGGCGAAAGTATACCCAGCATTGCACACGCAGTATGGCTTTCACACGATAAACAATAATATAAAGGAGATTTATTATGGAATATTTAACAGCATTTTTAGTAGGCGGTTTATTCTGCGCAATAGGTCAGGTTCTTATTGACTACACAAAACTCACACCGGCAAGAATACTTGTTGCATACGTTGTTGCAGGAGTAATTCTCGGCGGAATAAACGTATATAAGCGTTTAATAGATTTTGCAGGAGGCGGTGCAACCGTACCTCTTACAGGCTTTGGATATTTACTAAGTAAGGGAGTTCGTGAGGACATTGACGAAAACGGAATATTAGGAATTTTCACAGGCGGTCTTACTGCTGCCGCCGCAGGAATTAGCGCAGCGCTGCTGTTTGGTTTTATAACGGCGCTTATTTTCAAAAGCGCGCAGAAAAACGCAAGCTGACACTCACCTCAAATACTTTTCTTTACAAAATCCAAAAACGATGTTACAGAGTCGCTTCTTGAATTTAACTTCGGGTATGCAAGTCCTATAGTACGCTTATTCATAGGTGTTTCAAGCTTTAGCTCAGTTATACTGCCGTTTATCAAATCATCTTCTACAAACTGCTTTATAACGCAGGAAATCCCCATTCCTATTTTTGCAAAATCTATAAGCAGATCCATACTTGTAACCTCAATAATTCCCTTTGCCTCGATTTTATGTTCCCTCAAATATTTATCTACAAAAACTCTGGACAGGTTCTCTTCATCTAAGAGCATTAGATTGCCCGACTTCAAAATCTCGTTAGTTGAAAGCTCCCTTTTTTCTCTTAGCTTTAAATTGTCAATATAAGTTTTATTGGCAATAAAAATATCCTCGAATTCACCGAGAGGTAAAAAATCCGACTTTATATTGTTTTCCTGATTAACAACAAGCGCAATATCAAGCCTGCCGTTTTCCAAAAGCCGCAGGCTTTTTGCTGACGACTGACATTCTATTACTATCTTTATATGAGGGTTTTCCTCAATATATTTCTTTAAATAAGGTATTAAAATAAACTTGCACAAACTAGACGACGTACCGATCTTTATCTTTCCCAAACCAAGATTTTTAATGTTCTTTATCTTCTGTTCTCCTTCGTCGATTGCGCTGAATGCAGTTTCAAGCTGTTCATAGAGTATTTTTCCCTCATAGGTTAGTGAAACTCCCCTCGACGAGCGTTTTAAAAGGGTCACATCAAGGCTTTCCTCCAGCTTTGATAACGCCATACTTATTGCAGGCTGAGATATAAACAGCTTTCTTGCCGCAGCGGAAATATTTCCCTCAGCGGCAACTGTGTAGAATATTTTTAATTGATTGAGATTATTATTCATTTTTACAAACCTTCACTACTAGACTAAACGTCACAGGCAAAAGAAAATAAGAATTGTCAATTGTCATTTATCATTGTTATTTGTATTTTACTCTATTTTTGACAATATTACAAGTACATATACAAAAAGGTAATAAACAAGTTATAATACAAAAAAATGTGTAACAAATTTTAATCACAAATACAACTTCAAAATATTTACTTTTTACGAATAATTGAACATTTATTAAAAAGCCTTGAAAGGTCAAAAAAATATGGTATAATATTTTTTATTGTTTAAGCACACTGCTAAATTACTTATGAGGTGATAATGTGACAATTAAAGAATTATATAAATTATGGTGTGAAAAGGCAGTCGATGACCCTGATTTGATTCCCGAGCTTAAAAGTATAGAGAACAATGAATCGGAAATAGAAGACAGATTTGCAGTTTCTCTTAAATTCGGTACTGCCGGATTAAGGGGCGTTATAGGCGCAGGCACTAACAGAATGAATATTTATACAGTACGTCAGGCTACTCAGGGATTGGCTGATTATGTCAATCAGGAGTTTGAAAACGGCTCAGTAGCTATTGCTTATGATTCAAGAATAAAGTCTGATGTTTTTGCTAAGGAAGCCGCAAGCGTTCTTGCCGCAAACGGAATAAAAGTATATATATATCCGGAGCTTATGCCTACTCCTATGCTTTCTTTTGCAGTTAGAGAGCTTAAATGCGATTCAGGTATTGTTATTACAGCTTCTCACAATCCTGCTAAGTACAACGGATATAAGGTTTACGGCTCAGACGGCTGTCAAATGACCCCGCAGGCGGCTGATATCGTTTTGGAAAAAATCTCTCACGTTGATGTTCTTGACGGAGCGCGTGTTATCGACTTTGAAGAAGGTCTTAACAGCGGTAAAATCGAGTACATATCACAAACTGTTATTGATAGGTATCTCGAAAATGTTAAGGCACAGAGCATTCACCCTGAAATTATTGCAGAAAGCGGATTAAAGGTAGTTTACACCCCTCTTAACGGCACAGGCAACAAGCCTATTAGACAAATTTTGAAAAATATAGGCGTAAAAGACGTTGTTGTAGTTCCCGAGCAGGAAAACCCTGACGGCAACTTCCCTACCTGCCCTTTCCCGAACCCTGAAATTAAAGAAGCGCTTGAAAAAGGACTTGAGCTTTCAAAAGAGGTTAAACCTGATTTACTTTTAGCTTCCGACCCAGACGCAGACAGAATGGGAATTGCTGTTCCTGACGGAAACGGAGATTTTGTTTTATTCTCAGGCAACGAAGTCGGTGCGCTTTTGTTAGAATATATCTGCTGTGAAAGAACAGCTCTATGCACAATGCCAAAGAATCCTATAACAATCAAAACAATTGTTTCAACCGATATTATTGAAAAAATCGCAAAAGAATATAATGTTCAACTTGTCGAGGTGCTGACAGGCTTTAAGTTTATAGGAGAGCAGATCGGACTTCTTGAAGAAAAAGGAGAAGAAAACAGATACATCTTCGGCTTTGAGGAAAGCTACGGCTATCTTGCAGGCTCGTATGTAAGAGATAAGGACGCTGTTGTAGCTTCGATGCTAGTATGCGAAATGACGGCGTTCTACCGTACTAAGGGTATCTCTCTTATTCAGGCAAGAGAAAATCTATATGCTAAGTACGGTAATTTTGTTCACACCCAGAAAAGCTTTATCTGTGAAGGTCTTTCGGGTATGGAGAGAATGTCTGAAATAATGACAGATTTAAGGGAAAACCCGCCGTCTGAAATCGGAGGTTTTAAGGTTCTTGCTATTGCCGACTACAAAGCAGGAATTAAGAAAAATTTGATCAATGGTAATGAGGAAACAATTGAACTTCCTAAGTCGGACGTTATATCATTTATTTTAGATAAAAATGCTAAGGTTATTATCCGTCCGTCGGGAACCGAGCCTAAAATCAAGGCTTATTATACTACTACAGACAGTAGCAGACAAAAAGCAATAAAACTGGAAGAAGTAATTTCAGAAGATTTTAAAAGCATAATAGGATTCTGACATCTTTAATTTTGCATTTATCTTCTCACCTCTTTTCTATTTTATTTAGAGCTATCTCTTATCCCTGTGCTCTTTTATTAACCACATTTGTCAAAATGAATAAAATTTAGTATAGTATTTTAGCTAAATAACCAATGGTTTTTGCTAAAAATATTTGCTATAATTATTTGGGTGTTATATTTATATTAGTTGTTAAAATTCATCTTTACATCTTATGTAAATATAATTTTAATTTAGGTTGTTTATGTATTATTTATAGATATTTATAAATCAATACATATTTAACATATATTGATAAAAAGAAACGAGGTAAAAAAATGAAAACTAAAAGAATTTTATCGGGGCTGTTAGGTTTTGTAATGGCAATATCAGCAACGATAAGCACAATTTCTGCAACAGTCAGCGCTGTTGATCCAGGCGAAACTTTTGACGATTTGAATCAATCATCAATTACTGAAGCAATGCAGCCGGGCTGGAATTTAGGAAATCAGCTTGAGGCGGTCAGTGGAACTGCACCGTCGGAAACTGCATGGGGTAATCCTGTTATAAAAAGAGAACTTTTGCATACAGTTAAACTTGCAGGTTTCAGATCAGTAAGAATCCCTGTTTCCTATTTAACCAAAATAGGTGAAGCTCCGGATTACACAATAGATCCATCCTGGCTTGCAAGAATTAAACAAGTTGTCGACTATGCCATTGATGAAGGACTTTATGTAATTATCAATATGCATGGTGACGGATACAATTCTATGAAAAATAACGGTGCATGGTTGTTCTGTAACGCTCCTGATGATCAGCAACCTGCAATCAAGGAAAAATACGGTGCGTGTTGGAAGCAGATTGCTAATGTTTTCAAAGACTATGACGAGCATCTTATTTTTGAATCTATGAACGAAGAGTTTAACGGTTCATACAGTGATCCTATCCGTTCACAATATAAAAACATTAACGATTACAATCAAATCTTTATTGACACTGTTCGTCAGACAGGCGGAAACAATGATAAGAGATGGCTTCTCATATGCGGATGGAACACTGATATTGATTACACTTACAGCGATTACGGATTTGAGCTTCCAACCGATACTTTCAGAAATTCTGAAATAAAAGAGAACAGAATAATGTTATCTGTTCACTACTATGCTCCTTGGGATTTCTGCGGTGATGGAACAGACACAAATGGTATTACTCAATGGGGAAATGATGCTGATCCTGAAAAATCATCAAAATATAATAATAATGAAGAATTTATGGATGTACAAATTCAAAAAGTTTATAATAAGTTTGTGCAAAAAGGATATCCTGTAGTTATCGGTGAATATGGATGTATCAACAAATCAGCAGCAGATCCTGAAAACAATAAATTTAGAGCACATTTCGACCAAAAATTATGTGAGTGCTCGAAAAAGTACAGCTGTATTCCTGTTTACTGGGATAATGGTGCTATCGGAAACAGTTTTGGTTTAATTAACAGAATTACATTGAAAGTTGAACAGCAGGAAATCGTAGACGGAATAGTAAATGTTTTCTTATCTGCAAAAGAAAGACTTAATCTTGCTATTACTAGAGCAGAAGAAATAGACGAAAACTTATACTTACCTGACTCATGGCAGTCATTTTCAGATGTTTTAAATAGTGTAAAAGATGTTTATAACAAAGAAGAATCAAGTGATAGCGATTGTACGGACGCTATAAGTAAATTAAAAACTGCTATTGCTGATTTAAAACCAAATCCTGAAGTATTGGTTGAGACAAAAATTATAACAGAACCGCAGATTTCATCTTCAAAGAATACTGAAGAAGATAACTATATCCAGTCTATTTCCAATACAGCAATTGACTTTTCAAAGTTTGTAAACTTAAAGATTACATTTACTGTTAGCGGAGAAGTTTCTGATGATACATATGCTTTTATTTTGAAACCATATTGCAGTGCTAACTGGAGCGGATGGGATCCTAATATAATTTACGTTAAAGATTGTACGGAAGATAACGGAGTATATACTGCAATAATTGACGCTCAGGCAATTTTGGCAACTTATTCAGGCAGTCCAAATCTTAAGCCAGACGGAATCAATCTTTACTATGGCGCAAGTGATCCAGAGATAACATTAACAAGTGTTTCAGCATTATCAGCCCAGGGAGATAGACACGTTCATTCCTACAAAGTTGTAAATAGAAAGGAAAATACGTGTATAGAACTTGGAAAATGCGATATGCAATGCAGTGACAGTGACTGTAATGAAACATACTCTACAATTTTGAATTTTGGAAGTCACAAATATGTTTCTGAAACCACAACTCCAGCTACCTGTACTGAAAAGGGTGTAAGAACAAATACATGTTCAGTATGTAATGATTCCTACACTACTGAATTGCCTGCAAAAGGACATAGATTCGTAGACGGCGTATGCACAGTATGCGGAGAAAATGATCCGGATTATGTATCTCCTTCAAATCCTACTAATCCTAGTAACATATCTCCTACAACGCCAACTTCTCCAAAAGCACCTACAACTGCACCTACAACGGCAAATGCTGAAAAGGCTGCTAAAGCTAAAGTGAAGAATGCTAAGATAAAGAATCTTTCCGTTAAGAGCAAGTCTAAGAAGATTTCTGTATCTTGGAAAAAGGTTAAAAAGGTAAACGGTTATCAGGTACAGGTAGCTAAAAAGAAGAACTTTAAGGGCAAGAACATTGTTCTAAAGAAGTTTACTACTAAGGCAAAACTTACAGTTAAGGGTTCAAAGATCAAGAAGGGTAAGACCTACTATGTAAGAGTAAGAACATACGCTACATACAAGAATTCTAAGAATAAGCCTAATAAGGTATATGGAAAGTTCAGTAAAAAGCTAAGAGTAAAAGTTAAGTAACTGAATAATATAGCGTAATCCGCTGAGACCGCCTTTAAGATTTTTAAAGGCGGTCTTTTTAAATATTAAATAATCTATTCTTGTTTCTTGACTATAATCTCTTATAATGATATAATTTATTTGCTTGATTAAATATCTATTAGGTAATTATATAAATTAAGTGCGTCACCGCAGAAACGGAGATAGAAATGAAAAATATAAGACAGGTCTTCCCTATCATCTTTGTTGTTTTTTTGGCAATCGGACTATTCTTTGTCGTAAGAGCAAATGATATGGAAACCAAAAAACTTACTGAAAGCTCACGTTTGGCTTCACAGCAGGCTGAAACAACTATTAATACCGAGGACACTACCCTTGTTAAAACTGAAAACAACGGTGCAAATTCCGAATCTAAAGGTTCAGATGTAAAGTTCACAAAGAAGATCTTTAATATTGAACAGAAAGGTGAAAAAGTCGACTACCCTGTTACAGCCGTTATAACCGCTAAAAGAGTAGTTAAATTCTTCTTTGACGATTTAAAAAAGAATTTTGAGATAAGCGATAAGATAAACAACTATTATAAGCAAATTAATAATGACAAAACTTTTAAATCGAATACGATTTTTTTAGCTATTGCCAATTTTGAAAACAGTAATTCTAATATATCGATAAGCTCTGTAAAATACAGCGGAAATACTGTATACATTGACATTACAGAAAAGAAAGCCAAGAAGCCTGATAAGAAAAAGTGTCAGAAGATGTTTGCTGTAAAAGTTAATGATAAGGACTGCAATGCAAAGGCTATTCAGCTAATCAACGTGAATATGATAAAAAAATAGAAAAAACACTTGCATTTTTATATTTTATATGATATACTATTATGCGTTAATGATTATTTCATAGAACTACTGTCTAAACTGAAATGATGGGCTTCTATGTAAGTCATAGATTTGATGTTTTGAGAGGAGGAATTTTAATGAGAGACGGTATTCATCCGGAGTATCAAGAAACTACTATTACCTGCGCTTGCGGTAATGTAATCAATACTCGTTCTACAAAGAAGGATATCAAGGTTGAAATTTGTTCAAAGTGCCACCCGTTTTACACAGGTAAGCAGAAGCTTACAGATACAGGCGGACGTGTTGACAGATTCAAAAAGCGTTTCAATCTTGAATAGCAATCAAAGAAATTTAGGGTGGGTTATCAAATCCACTCTTTTTATTTTAAATGCTAAGGATTGATCTTATGAATTATACGACAATAAAAGGTTTTGCCAAAGACAGATTTGTCGAAAAGAAATCTGAATTTATAGGGTATATTACACCTGTAAAAACAAATGAAGAAGCTGTTGAATTTATAAATAGAATAAAATCAGAAAACCGAAAGGCAAAACATAATGTTTACGCTTATATTCTCAGGGATAACAACATAACAAGATACAGCGACGACGGCGAACCTCAGGGAACTGCCGGTATGCCTGTTCTCGACGTTTTGTTAAAGGAAAATCTAACAGATGTGTGCGTTGTAGTAACAAGATACTTCGGAGGTATCCTGCTAGGCGGAGGCGGACTTGTAAGAGCCTATTCCCATGCCTGCAAGCTGGCTGTTGACTCCGCCGTTAAAATGGAAATGTTTGAATGCTTTGAGGTAACACTAAAATTCAATTACTCTCTTTACGGTAAAATAGAATATTCCCTGACTGAATTTGATATAAAAATGATCTCCGATGAATTTTCGAACATCGTAACACTTAATCTGCTTGTAAAAACGGATATGTACCAAAAGCTTGAAGAAAAACTTAATGATATCACAAACGGTAAAATTTCAATTTCTAAATCAGAGATTAAATTCGGAGATTTTGCCTAATTATAAATTTTTATGTCACATTTCCTAGCCAAATGTAAATAATTTGTTAATTTAACTAATTTAAAAAGGTTTTAGTTGTTATTTTCAGTATATACTAATAACAAAATGTCGGGTGGTGATACTATTCTACCAAGAGAACAAACAGAGCTTATCGAGGAACAGACTCTATGTAAACAGGCTTGTCTTTCCAAGAATACCAAGGGAAGATTGAAAGACACAAAAAAATGCGATCTGCGAACCGACTTTCAAAGAGACAGAGACAGGATACTACACTCAAATGCGTTCAGACGTCTCAAACATAAGGCTCAGGTATTTCTATTCCCTACCGGCGACCATTACCGAACAAGACTTACCCACACTCTTGAAGTCTCACAGATAGCCCGAACAATAGGCAGAGCTTTAAGACTAAACGAGGACTTAATAGAGGCTATCGCACTCGGACATGATTTAGGTCACACTCCATTTGGACACGAGGGTGAGCGAGTTTTAAATGAGCTTTCCCCTAACGGCTTCAAGCACTATGAACAAAGCCTGAGAGTTGTTGACCATATAGATAAGCTCAATCTTACATATGAGGTCAGAAACGGTATCTTAGCTCACACAAACCAAATAGCAGATACAAAAGAGGGTTATGTTGTTAGACTTGCGGACGTTATAGCCTATATCAATCACGACATTGACGATTCTATACGGGCAGGAGTTTTGTCTGAGGAGGATATACCATCTGATATTTCAAATGTCTTGGGACACTCAAAGTCAGAGAGAATTACAACGCTTGTAAACTCAATAGTTAAAAACGGTGCTGAAAACATTCGTATGGATAACGATATAAAAGAAGCTCACGACAAGCTGCACAAATTTATGTTTCAGAGCGTATATACCAACCCAAAATGCAAGTCGGAGGAAGTTAAAGTTAAAGACCTTTTAGGAACTCTGTTTCATTATTTCTATGATAACTTTGACAGCGTTATGCCTGAGCAATACAAGGAGTTAGCTTATAACTTCTCTAAGGAAACAGCGGTTTGCGACTATGTTGCCGGAATGACCGACAGCTATGCTATAAATACCTTTGAAGAACTTTTTATTCCAAAAGGATGGAACGGATAAAACTTATTGATTTACTATTTTCAGAATGGAAGTGATAGAAATGCGCTTGTCTGCCGACTTTATGGACAGGCTCAAGGACGCTAACAGAATAGACGATATTATGTCTAACTATGTTCAGATCAAAAGAGCAGGTTCTGTTTCAAAATGCCTTTGCCCTTTCCACTCTGAGAAAACAGCCTCCTGTACTATTTATCACGACACACAAAGTTTCTACTGCTTTGGCTGCGGCGCAGGCGGAGACGTAATAACCTTTATTATGAAAATAGAAAACCTCGATTACTTAGAAGCCGTTAAAATGCTTGCCGAAAGAAGCGGTATCCCCCTCCCTGAGGATTCTTCAAAAGGCGACGATACCGTTAGAAAAAAGCAAAGACTTTACGAAATAAACCGAGAAGCGGCAAGGTTTTTCTTTAACAATCTTCGTTCTCCAAACGGAAAAGTTGGTCTTAAATATTTAATTGACAGAGGTCTTAAGCCAGAAACTATCCAGAAATACGGTCTTGGCTTTGCCGAAAACAAATGGACAAGCCTGAAAGATCATATGCTTATGAAAGGTTATTATGAAAATGAGCTTGTCGAAGCAAGTCTGCTGGGGCGTTCTCAAAGCGGAAGAACCTACGACTTTTTCAAAAACAGAGTTATGTTTCCATTCTTTGATTTAAGGGGGAATGTTATAGCTTTCGGCGGCAGAACTCTCGACCCTGATGATACAAGAAAGTACCTTAACTCAAGAGAAACAATGGTTTTTAAAAAGAACAAAACGCTGTTTTCTCTTAACTTTGCTAAAGATTCAGCTGTAAAGAAAAAACAGCTTCTGCTATGCGAGGGCAATATGGACGTTATTTCAATGAATCAGGCAGGCTTTGAAAACACAGTTGCAACCTGCGGTACCGCAATAACTCCTGAGCATGCAAGAATGATGTCGCAATACTGCAAAGAAGTAGTTATCTGCTACGACTCAGACGAAGCAGGACAAAAGGCTTCAAAAAAGGCTATTGACCTATTAGCAGAGGTTGGACTTCAAACAAGAATAATAAAAATGGATGGAGCTAAAGACCCTGACGAATATATAAAGAAGTTCGGAGCGACACGGTTTAAGCTGCTAATTGACAAATCTGATAACGCTGTGGATTTTGAGCTTAACAAAGCTAAAACTGGTCTTGATATTGAAAACAGCGACATTGACCGTATAGAGTATATCAAAAAAAGCTATGATATACTTTCACAGATAGAAAACGATATCGACCGAGAAGTTTTTATCAAAAGTTTCGTTAAACGAATGAATATTTCTGAGGAAACCGCCTTTCGCGAGGTTGAAAACCGTATCAGGAAACGTCAGAGTTTTGACAGAAGAAAGCAGTGGCAGCGGCTTTATAGAAACACCGTATCCCCTAGTAATGACTCAACACCGTCGGCGTCGTCTTTTAACAAACAGTTAAAATGTGAAGAAGGAGTATTGTATTATCTTTACAAAAACCCTGATCAGGCGGACTTTATCAGCGACTCCTTACCTGCCGAGCGGTTTGTTACAGACGTAAACAGACGCATATATTCAAGCCTTCTTTTTAAGATAAAAAACGACCTTGATTTTTCTGTTTCGTCATTTAACAGCGAATTTTCTCCCGATGAAATGGGAAATGTAGCAAATATTTTCGGAAGAAGTCGGGAAATTCCTGTTGACAAACAAGTATTAACAGATTATATAAACGTGTTAAATTCGCATAATAATATTAATCAGCAATCAGTTGATGAAATGTCGGACGATCAGCTGCTCAGGTTCACCGAGCAAATGAGAAGCGAAAAATCATAGTGATTTAAAAACTTATAAGGAATTTCCTTATTTAATAATTTTATGATTGGAGATTAGTGAATGACAATGGATAAAAGATTTATTTTAGAGAGCCTGATGGAAAAAGGTAAATCTACAGGAAAGCTCTCGACAAAGGACATAACCGACGCTTTGGAAAAGCTCGACTATGATGTTGACCAGATGGACGCTTTCTATGACAACTGTGCAGCAATGAACATTGAAATCATCGACGACATAACTCCTGACGAAACACTGGACATAACAGCAAACAATGAGGAAAGCTCTGAAGATACCGTTGACATATCTATATCAACAGAAGGTATTTCAATTGACGACCCGGTAAAAATATACCTTAAAGAAATAGGCAGGGTTCCTCTGCTTACAGCTGAGGATGAAATTCAGCTTGCCGAGCAAATGGGAAGCTCCGACGAAGAAAAAGCAGTAGAAGCAAGGAAAAAACTTGCAGAGGCGAATTTGCGTCTGGTCGTATCTATTGCTAAAAGATATGTGGGACGGGGTATGAGCTTTTTAGACCTTATACAGGAAGGAAACTTAGGTCTTATCAAAGCGGTTGAAAAGTTCGACTACACAAAGGGCTTTAAGTTTTCAACCTATGCTACTTGGTGGATAAGACAGGCTATAACAAGGGCTATTGCCGATCAGGCTAGAACTATAAGAATCCCTGTTCATATGGTTGAAACAATAACAAAGGTGAAAAAGGTGTCGTCCCAGCTCCTTCACAAAAACGGCCACGATCCAAGCTCAGAGGAAATAGCAAAAGAACTCAATATGTCTGTTGAAAGAGTAAGAGATATTATGAGAATTGCTCAGGATCCTGTTTCTCTTGAAACGCCTATAGGCGAAGAGGAAGACTCTCATTTGGGAGATTTTATACCCGACGATGAAGCCCCCGCTCCGGCAGAGGCTGCTTCCAGAACTCTTTTAAAAGAACAGCTCAATCAGGTTCTTTCCACTCTTACCGACCGTGAGGAGAAGGTTTTAAGACTGCGCTTCGGTCTTGAGGACGGACGCTCAAGAACCTTAGAAGAGGTAGGACAAAGATTTAACGTAACCCGTGAGCGTATACGTCAAATAGAGGCAAAGGCATTAAGAAAGCTTCGTCACCCGAACAGAAGCAACAAGGTTAGGGATTATTTAGATTAAAACAGCCTATGAGCTTTTTAACTACATAACCCTAAAATAATCATAGTAAAGAAAGGCTCAGGCTTATGAGATATACCTCAAATAACTCCAATGATTTATATGATAATAATTTTGAGCCTGATTATTATGACGATTCAAACTACGTCAATGACGGTGATGATGTCAGGTCTTTAAAAAAAAGACGCAGAGGCAGAAAAAGACGTAGAATTGTACTGTGGCTAATTACATTAGGCATAGCGGCTATTTTAATTGACTTGTCAGTCCTTCTATACACAGGAAAAATCTGGTTTAACTCCCCTACCCGAAAGGAGTATCCTGTTCAAGGCATAACTTTATCGTCACTTCAGGGAGCTATAAACTTTAACGCCCTTGAAATAGAGAATATATCCTTTGCATATCTTAAAGCGAGCGAAGGCAAAGGACTTAAAGACAAGCAATTCAGCGCTTCATGGGAAGATTCTAAAGATAGCACCGTTAAAACGGGCGCTTATCATAAGTTTTCATTTTCTGATGACGGCGAAGAGCAAGCTAAAAACTTTATCAACACTGTCGGAAGAATTTCAAATGACGGTTATAGGCTTTATCCTGCTGTAGAAGTAACAAAAAGCGGTTTATCTTTAGCTTCTCCGCCGAAAAAAGAAACAGTTATTAAAGAGCTGAAAGAATACTGCAAAACTATCAAGAACGAATATGCTGTAAACCCTATTATTATAACAGGAGATAAATTTTACAAGGAATACTTAAAAGACGATTTTTCAGGGTACAAGCTCTGGATAATAGATCTATTATCAAAGCCTAAATCAATAAACTGGAGCCTTTGGTGCTACAGTCCAAGAGGAAAGCTAAACGGTACATCTGAGACAAAAAACTATATCAGTTTAAGCGCTTTTAATGGTACAAGAGAGAATTTCTCAAAAATTCAATATTAATATAATTGCATTTAATTAGCCCCTAAGAAATAATCTTAGGGGCTTTTACTATAAGAAGTCAGAAGTTAGAGTTCTTGTATCTGTTATCTACATTATTTATCTACAAAGAATGGTAGCTTTCTTGTACTCAAATAAACATTTGAGTATAATATTGTTCTAAAGAAAAAAAACAAGTAATAAAATAAAAGAGACAGCTTATAAGCTGTCTCTTCATCAATATAATGTCATTACTATTTTGTCAATTCCTTGACACAGTCAGCACAAACAAATTTGCCTTTGAATTCTGCAACTCCATCCTTGTTACCGCAGAAAGTACATGAACGCTGGAACTTCTTAAGGATTATCTTGTCACCGTCGACATAAATCTCAAGTGCATCCTTAGGACCAATGTCATATGTCCTTCTCAGTTCAATTGGAATTACAATTCTTCCTAGCTCATCAAGTGGTCTTACAATTCCTGTTGATTTCATTTGTTCTTTCCTCCTAAATTTCATAAAATAATAACATCCAAAACTAACATTATTTATTTTATTTAATCTTATATTAATTTTACCATAATACAAATTTTTGTCAAGCAAGATTTCAAAATTGATTATAAGTATTAACAAGGGGTACATTTTATGTCTACAATTATTACAATCATTACTAGTATATCCATAATACTAGGATTTTATAATAATAAATTATATAATATAACAAATTCTGTTATGGATAATACTGATAAAACAATACAGTTTATACTAACAATAGGCGGTACAATGGCACTTTGGGGCGGTCTGATGAACATTGTGAAGGAATCAAAACTTGATGAAAAAATCTCATCTTTGCTAAAACCTTTTTTAAAATTGATATTTTCAAAACTTAACCTTTGCGGTGAAGCCTACAAAGCAATAACGCTGAATGTCACAGCAAACCTGCTGGGTCTTGGAAACGCTGCCACACCTTTAGGGATTGACGCTATGAAAAAGCTCAAAAAAGAAGAAAACATCAAAAATTCTCCGTCAAAAAATATGGCTCTGTTCACTCTGCTTAACACCGCGTCAATACAGCTTATACCATCAACAGTTGCTGCAATTCGCTACTCTCACGGCTCAAAAAGTCCTATGGATATACTCCCAGCGGTATTGATCTCATCATTTGTAACCCTTATTTGCGCCGTTATTCTTATAAAAACAACATGGAGAATTGAAAAGAGAAATACTAATGCCTGAATTTTTGTCAAACTGCAAATTCTCAGATTTGATAATACCGCTGATAGTATCGTCCATACTTGTCTACGGTCACATAAAGAAAGTCAACATTATGGACGCTTTTATTAAAGGCGCTATAGACAATATAAAAACAGCTGTAGAGATATTCCCGTCAATTCTGCTGCTAATGGTTTCTATAGGAATGTTCAGAGCGTCGGGCGGTATAGACCTTATAACCAAGCTAATATCACCTATAACGTCATTTCTCGGCTTTCCAAAAGAATGTATTCCACTGGCAATATTGCGTCCGCTGTCGGGCAGCGGAGCTTTAAGCGTGTTTGATTCAATACTTTCAGAAAACTCTCCGGACGGTTTTGCCGGACGTGTAGCAAGCGTATTAATGGGTTCAACAGAAACGACATTCTACACTCTTTCGGTGTATTATTCTGCCTGCAAGGTAAAGCCGACAAAAAGAATCATACTTTATTGCCTGTTTGCTGATTTAGTAGGATTTATTATGAGTTCTCTCACTGTTAGTATTATATACCATTAATCAAAAAAATACAAGTAATTTATATATTAATTGAATTTTTATTAAGGAAATTTTTAACATATTTTAAAGCAATTTGTCAAAGGAGAATTTATTTGAAAAAACAAGGCTTTTTGATGGGTTCATTTATACTTGGAACAACTATGCTGATAACAAAGGCTTTGGGGCTGATATTTAGAATTCCCCTTACAAATATTTTAGGCGGAACCGGTATGGGATACTACTCATCTGCCTATACCGTATTTATGCCGCTGTATGCTATCGCCGCAAGCGGAATACCGTCAGCTATGTCTATGGTCGTAGCTGAAAACTATGCATTTGAAAGGTACAAAAACATAAAACGCATAAAGCACGTTTCCCTTATAGGTTTTTCATTTATTTCTCTGTTGGCTACACTTTTTATGATTTTCCTCTCCTACCCTATATCCAAATACATATCAGGCGACAGCAAATCATACTTATGCGTTATCGCCATTGCCCCAACTATTCTGGCAGGAAGCGTTATGTCTGTTTACAGAGGATATTATGAAGGATTGCGAAATATGCTGCCCACTGCGATTTCTGAAATAATAGAATCGTTGCTCAGAGTAGTCTTAGGGCTTGGAGGAGCTTATCTTGCTATTTACCTTGCAAACAGAGGTTTTGAAAAACACGGTACAGTTTTCGGTCAGGCAGTAAGCAATTCTGATGACATTTTAAATGCCGCCACGCCCTATATCTCAGCGTTTTCGCTTCTAGGCGTCACCCTTTCAACAATTATTGCTGCAGTTTACTGTGTGCTTCGTTCTAAAATTTCAGGCGACGGCATTACAAGACAAATGATAGCAAGCGACATTGTAACAGACAGAATGAGAACAATATTCAAATCGGTATTTATGCTCGCATTGCCAATAGCAGTAAGCTCTGTTATAACAACTGTAATATCCATGATCGACCTTGCAACCATTCCTCCTATAATCAAGTCGCTTTATGATAGAAACAGCAGTATAGGTTTGTTTAAGATAATCGGCGATCAAATAGATGCACCAGACATTCCCAACTTTGTTTACGGCTCGTTCGTAGGTCTTGCGCTTACTATATTCGGTCTTATTCCGTCTCTTACAAGCATATTCGGTAAAAGCTCATTTGCAAACGTAGCAGCCTGCTACTCGAAGAAAAATATGAACGCTCTTGCCAAAAGTGCGAATGCGGCTCTATTTTCAACTAACTTTATTGCGATGCCCTGCGCTTTGGGTATTATGATTTTAAGCAAGCCTATACTGTCTCTTTTTTTCAGAACCAGACCTCTGGAGGTTTCCATATCAGTTAAACCTCTTATGTACCTTTGTATAGGTATGATCTTTATTTCAATAACAGTAACTACATTTTCTCTTCTTCAAGCTGTGGGTAATGTTAAAGCTCCGCTGAAAATACTTGCGGTAGGTTTGATAATAAAGCTTGGTTTAAATATTGCACTTATGAACATACAGATACTAAACATAAGCGGAGCCGCAATATCAACAAGCGTAAGCTATATGTTTATAGGAATATGCGCCGTACTCACTTTTGTAAAACACACAAATGTAAAAATTGATTTGATTACAACAACTATAAAACCTCTTTTTGCCGGAATTTTGTCGTCAATTGTAATACTATTCAGCTTCATTTTTGTAAATGAAAACCATAATCAGGTTATTTCTATGGCATTTTCTATAATAATTGGTGGCATTATGTACATTTTATTTATGTGTTTATTGTCTGTTTTCAACAAAAATACTATAAAAAGCCTGTTTTTTAATACAAATATTTAAAAAGCACTTGAAATTAAATTAAAATTGGAGTATTATTATATAGGACTTTTTTATTTTGTAAGTATCGCAGTCAGTGAACTGCAACATTCTGCGTATTGCTGAAGCAAATATTACATAAATTTAGAAGTCAAAACCTTTCGGAGTTGTTTTATTAATGGTTGATTTCAATTTTAAAGAAAGATATAATATTGATGACTTAATTGAAATCGTAAGACTTCTGAGAAGTGAAAACGGCTGCCCTTGGGATAAAGAGCAAACTCATAAATCTATTCGTATGGATATTCTTGAAGAGGTTTACGAGGTTATTGAAGCTATTGACTTCGACAGCGAGGAAATGCTGAGAGAAGAACTTGGCGATGTGCTTTTGCAGGTGGTGTTTCATTCTCAGATCGAAACCGAAAAAAACTCATTTAATTTTTCGGATGTAACTAATGATATTTGCAATAAGTTGATTGTCCGCCATCCTCATGTTTTCGGAGAGGTTTCTGTTGAAAGCTCGGAAGATGTTTTGAAAAACTGGGATAGCATTAAGAAAGAGACAAAAGGACAAAAAACTTTTACCGACACACTGAAAAGTGTTCCTCGTGTGTTCCCTTCCCTTTTAAGGGCCGGCAAGCTCGGAAAGAGAGCCTCAAGAGCTAATTTGGATTTTAAGGACGCTGACAGCGCATTTCAATCTCTTAAAGACGAGGTCGAAGAACTGTCCGAGTCTATTAGATCCAACAACACAGAGCTAATTTCTGAGGAGTTGGGAGATGTATTGTTTTCAACTGTCAATGTAGCGAGAAAACTTAACCTTAACGCTGAAGAACTTTTGACCAGCGCAAACGAAAAGTTTATTTCACGCTTTGAAAAGGTTGAGAAAATGGCTATCGACAATAATGAAAATATGCAGGATCTATCGCCGGAAAAATTGGACAAGTACTGGAACAAAGTAAAGGCAGACAAACGATGATTTTGGCTAAAAGAAATTTTTATAAATTTCTTTGCAAAGGCTTAACCGAAAATCATTAAATCGGTAAGCAAATAATATTATTTGGCTATTTGCCAAAAATTTGGGAGGAAAATTAAAATGACAAAGACTGAGCTTGTAAGCCTTATCGCTGATAAGGGAGACTACTCAAAAAAGGATGCTGAAAAAGCATTGGCAACAGTTATTGATGCTATCACCACATCACTTAAAAAGGGTGAAAAGATTTCTCTTGTAGGTTTCGGCACCTTTGAGGTTCGCGACAGAGCTGCTAAAACTGCTATCAATCCTATGACAAAGGAGAAGATCAATGTTCCTGCTAAGAAGGTTCCTGCTTTCAAGGCTGGAAAGGCTCTTAAGGATGCAGTTGCAAAGTAATTACAATATAATTGCCTGTCAGTTATCTGGCAGGCTTTTAATTTTGGTATAACAACTTATTTAATTTAAACACAGTAAGGAACGGTGATCATATGAGACTGGATAAATACCTCAAAATAACAAGAATTATAAAAAGGCGTACCGTCGCAAATGAGGCTTGTGACGCGGGAAAGATATCGGTCAATGACAAAATTGCCCGTGCGTCGTATGACGTTAAGGTGGGCGATATAATTGAAATTAATATGGGGCAAAAGCCGCTTAAAGTTAAAGTAATAAGCATAAGCGACTATGTTAAAAAAGACGAAGCCGCCAATTATTATCAAGTTATTGATTAGTTTTTACAACTAAAAAAATACAAAAGCCTGCCGGATTAAACCTACCGACAGGCTTTATTTTTATTTACATTTGAATATCATCAGCATCAATCTCAAAGTCGTCTATATCGATCTGCGACATAAAGGCTTTGTAATCTTCTTCGCCGAGATCCTTCTTCAGTTTATCGTAGTCAAAAGTGCCGTCTTCTTTGTAATAGTCCTCAAGCATTATTGCATCTTCGTCTTCTGATGCATCTGCTTCATCACCTGACGCTTCTGTTTCATCTGCAATAAGACCTTCGATTAATGATGATAAAGCCGCTGTTAAATCATCTCCAAGCGCTTTCTGAATATTAGTAATAAACTTATCGAGCTTCATTGACGACTGGTATTTCTCTATCTCATCCATTGTGTAAATTGTTCCGCTCGGGATAGAAACATCCGAAGCATTTGTGATCTCACTTAACAATGTGATTTTCGCATACTGCGTATCATTTACTGAAATATTGATCTCAGAATTCTGCTTGCTTTCTTCTGCTTTATATACAACATCTAATTTTGCTGTATCGTCACCAAACTTAGCTTTAAACTTAACATCTCCTTTTGCCAATCCGTTTTCCTTGTCAGTTATTTCAAAATCCTCAATATCCAATACAAATGATACATCTTTTGTATCTTCCTCAGCGGCAGTGATGTTTGATTCACAGTCAATGTCAAGTTTTTTACCGTCCTTTACCACAGTAAACAAGCAATTTGCTCCCTCGCCCTCAACGCTTAAAGCATAAGCGTCATTCTCATCAACGCATACCACTGTAGCGTCATTCAGCTTTATTCCAACTACATCATCGTCATCGTAGATCAAACTTATTTCGGCTTTTTCTACCTGAGAAACCTCTTTGAGCAATGAATTTTTAGCATCATCTACTTTTGCAGCATAATCATCTTCAGTTAACCCAAGAGCAGAACCTAAAATATCAACTGCCAGCTTCTTTACATCTTCATCGCTTTTTAGCTTTTCAAAAACAGCTTCTATTATATTTTTAATATTATCAGATGTCAGCGTATATGTTCTCTGCTTATATGAGTATTCAACCTCTTTGACTTTGCCGTTAAAATCATCTTTCTCATACTCATCAGGAAGTTTATCAGTTATAACCTTTATATAATCGTCTAAAATCTTATCATATTTATCGACCTTTATATTAGAAAGATTTTTGATTGACGATAAAGCCGACAAAGCTGAAATTCCTGTAACAGACTTTAAATCGGTTGCCTCTGCTGAAAACAGTTGATCCTTAAGGTCTTTAAAATCATCTGAGGAAACACTTAAATAAGCATCTGACAGTTCAGGTACTTTTATGTATAACTTTTTAGCCTCGTTATCATACACACCATTCAACGAAGCAAGATTATTTCCATCGTATGTAATAGATATATCAGTTCCTGCTTTAGCTCCCTTTAGCTTAGTTTCAGATGTCAGCGACAAAGGCTTGACCTCTGCCCCTAAAGCGTCTGTAACGCCTTTTCCAAACTCAATTGTCGCATTTGTTTTTGAAGCGGTATCAGCCTCGCCCGAAAACACACCGGAAAATGAGCTTGAATTGAAAGTCGTGTCAAATACATCTGAAAGCATTTCCTTAACGGATAACGATTCAGCCTCATTTTTATTCTTTTCCCCACAGGCTGTGAAAACAGCTGCTGACATTGCTCCTGCAAGAATAATAGCCGTTGCTTTTTTGAGTATACCTTTTATTTTCATCAAATGACCTCCATAACAAAATTGTAATAAATTTATAATTAATTATATCAACCTACAGACAAATTGTCAATGGCAATCAAGTGAAAACAAAATGCTAATTATAACATAATTTAACATATTTTGATTCAATCAAAAAATATTTACATTTTATGATTACTCTTTGTTTTCCGCATCATCTTCAGTATCAAAAAGATAATTTGCGTCAACTTTATATAGTTTTATCAATGCTTTAATTGTTTTAATATTAGGACTTATATCTCCATTTTCATATTTTGATATATTACTTCTGGATATCTCTAATTCAAATGATACTTGCTCCTGAGTAAGTCCAGCCTTTTTTCTTGCTTGTTTAAGTCTATTTGCAAATTGATCCATTAAATCACGTCCTTTGTTCTACTTTATCATATTTTCACAAAAATGTCTGTTCTATTTTGGAACATTAGCTAATAGATTTTATATTATTTATATGCTAAAATAATAATGTTCTAAATCTGAACATTTTTAAATTCAAAATATGCTAAGATAAAATAAAGGATGTGATAAAATGTATAACTATTTAAAAAGATTAAAAGAGTTAAGAAAAGAATCAGGGCTGTCTCAGCAACAGGTTGCAGAAATTTTGCATGTGACGCAAAGCACTTATTCAAAATACGAGAGCGGAGTGAGTTTAATAAAAGTTGACCAAGTAATAAAATTAGCTGAATTTTATAATGTTTGTATGGATTACATAGGCGGTTTTACAGATAAAAAAGTTAATTTTATTAATGAAAATTAGCTCTAATAAAAAAGAAGCAAGAGAAAATAATCTCTTACTTCTAATCCTATTGCTTGTGATTATAAATGAATAATTAATTGTCCATTTTCCATTATCAATTATCAATTGTTAAGCCTGACGTTTTGCAAGCTATGTTTCATATGATAATTTACCAAGAGCGGACTGGATGCAACGTCACCGTTGCCTGCTCGCCGGTCACTGTTGCTCAGTCGATACGTAAGTTCCACCCTCCCACAGTTCTACCTCAGAAATGTCAATATCTGCGTTCCAGCCTACTGCACAGCCTCCACATTCTACCTTGACTAGCTTGAAAAAAGCCTCGTCTTTCAGCTTTTCATAATGTGAAAATTTAGGTAGTAATTGCTTTGTATCATACTCTTTTACTACTCCATTCTCAAAAGTAACCAACAGAGTCATGTCCTTAACAGGAGTTACATCAGTAACCCTTATGAATAATCCCATATAATAGCCTCCTCCCGTTTTATTATTCCAACGGCGGTAACTTTTTAAGCGTTTTTGTTTCCCACATCTTCATAATGTCATCGATATACTGCTCCGCCCATTCTTTCACCAAAGCCTGTGCCTTTGCAGGCAAATCGCCTTCAATCATTTTCAGCGTAGAGATTTCAAATGTTCCGTTATACTCTCCGTAGACCGCATGAAAATGTGGCGGATTATGCTCCCTTGTGAGAAAAATCTTAATGATAATTCCGTAAAATCTTGTTATTTCCGGCATTACACCTGTCCCCCTATATTTATCGCCTTCATATTAACATCAATTAGATGCGCCTTCTTAGGTGGGATTGCCTTTTCAAATGCTTTATGCAAAGTGTCTAGCGATATTATGCCTGTCTCCTTAATGAACTTTCCAAGCAGTATAATATTTGCCATTCCTGACATTTCGTTTTCCTCCGCAAGCTGAGAGGCAGGTAGGTAAAAGCACTCTATGTCGTCCCTGTCTGATTTTTTATCGATCATTGTACTGTCAATAAATACCTTTCCGCCAGGCTGCACGCTTCCTATAAACTTGTCAAAAGACGGCGTGTTCATAGCGATAAGATAATTAGGCTCTAAAACAAGCGGTGAACCGATAGGGTCGTCTGAAATGCAAACGCTGCAGTTTGCAGTACCTCCCCTCATCTCAGGTCCGTATGATGGAAGCCAAGAGATTTCCTTGCTGTCCATAAGTCCGCCGTATGCAAGTATCTTTCCAGCGAACAAAATTCCCTGTCCGCCAAAGCCAGCTAAAATTATTTCATTTAACATCTTACTTTTCCTCCTTTGGATTTTTAGCATCGCAGTCTTTAAAAACTCCCAGAGGATAGTAAGGGATCATATCAGTTCTCAGTCTCTCCAAAGCCTCTACAGGAGAAAGCCCCCAGTTTGTCGGACAAGTGGAAAGCACTTCGACAATAGAGAAGCCCTTTTCGTCTCTCTCATTTTCAAAGGCTTTTCTTATAGCCTTTTTAGCCTCGTTAATGTGAGGTACACTGTCAACGGCAACTCTCTGTGCAAGAGCCGTTCCAGAAAGGGTCGAAAGCATCTCGCAGACCCTTATAGGATAACCCTGAACCTTTGGATCACGTCCGAAAGGAGTTGTCTGAGTTACCTGACCGGGCAAGGTAGTAGGCGCCATTTGACCGCCAGTCATTCCGTAGGTGGTGTTGTTTACAAAAATAACAACTATGTTCTCACCTCTTGTTGCGGCGTGAACAGTCTCAGCCGTACCTATAGCAGCCAAGTCGCCGTCGCCCTGATATGTAAACACCATAAGGTCGGGTCTTGCTCTCTTAACGCCCGTCGCAGTAGCAGGAGCTCTGCCGTGAGCCGCCTCTATCATATCGCAGTTGAAGTAGTCGTATGCCATAACCGAACAGCCAACAGGACATATGCCAACAGTATTTCCCTCAATGCCCATTTCGTCAATTACCTCACAGACAAGTCTGTGGATAATTCCATGAGTACAGCCCGGGCAATAGTGCAGATTAACATCGCAAAGCGCATGAGGTTTTTCAAATACAACTGCCATTAGTTGCACCTCCCAGTTTCTTTATTTCATCTAAAATTTCCGAAGGCTTTGGAATTACTCCGCCTGTTCTTCCGAAGAATGACACAGGAATTCTGCATTCAAGAGCCAGCTTGACATCGTCTATCATCTGTCCCATAGACATCTCAACGCTCAGCACATTTTTTGCAGACTTGCAAGCCTCGTTTATCTCCTTAACAGGGAATGGCCACAACGTCTTAGGACGGAAAAGTCCTGCCTTTATACCCTGCTCTCTTGCTGTATTGACAGCGCTCTTTGCAACTCTTGCCGTTGCGCCAAACGCAGTAACAACGATTTCAGCGTCGTCGCAAAGATAAATCTCTGCGTCGGTTTCGGTCTCTTTTATCTTTTTATATCTCTCATAACGACTTATGTTAGAGTTCTCGAGCGTTTCTGGCTGAAGATAAAGCGAATTGATAATATTGTGCTTTCTCTTCATCTTTGTACCGTCGCATGCCCATGGCTTAGGTTTTTGCTCGGCGCTTATCTCAGGGAAAGTCACAGGCTCCATCATCTGACCAAGCAGACCGTCTGCCAAAATCATAGCAGGCATTCTGTATTCGTCAGCTTTGTCAAATGCCTTTACTACCATATCTACCATTTCCTGAACTGACGCAGGCGCAAATACCAAAAGCTGAAAATCTCCATGTCCGAGAGCCTTTGTTGCCTGCCAGTAGTCAGACTGCGACGGCTGAATTCCGCCCAGTCCCGGACCGCCTCTCTCTACATTTATAATAACACAAGGCAAATCCGAACCTGCTATGTAGGATATTCCCTCGCTTTTAAGCGATATTCCAGGCGACGAACTCGAGGTCATACATCTTGTTCCTGTCGCAGACGCACCCAGAACCATATTTATTGCTGCGATCTCGCTTTCAGCTTGTAAAAATACTCCGCCGTTTGCCTGCATTTTCTTTGCCAAATATGCCGATATCTCCGTCTGAGGTGTTATTGGGTAACCGAAAAAGCATTTACAGCCTGCTCGCATTGCGGCTTCTGCCAATGCCTCGTTACCCTTCATTAAATTTCTCTCCATTTAATTCAACTCCATTTATATAGTTTATTTCCTATCTCTCAACCGTTATACAACAGTCGGGACACATAATTGCACAGCTTTTACAGCCTATACAAGCGTCATCGTCAATGCATACCGCTGTGAAATAGCCCTTTGAGTTTCTCTTTTTCTTCTGAAGCTCAACTATTTTCTTTGGGCAGGCAGTCGTGCAAAGACCACAGCCTTTGCATTTTTCAAAATTAACAGTAATTTTTGCCATACTTATACTTTTCCTCCTCGTTTATTTTTCAAAATAATTATCAATTATTCATTCTCTGTTGTTTCTTCTTCATCTACATATTCCATAATATCGCCGGGCTGGCAATTTAATAATTTACAAATACGTTCTAAAGTTCTTGTATCTATATTTCCCTTGCCATTTTTCATTTTGGTCAGTGCCGCCTGAGAAATAAGATTTTCCTTTCTGATTTTATATGTGGAAAATCCTTTTTGTTTTAGCAATTCAAATAGCTTTTCATATTTAAATGGCATTTTAGACACCTCTTTTATTTGCCAATATTACTTACTGAATACTTCATAGTAATATGTTATTACAATTTTTGTGGCAACTGTACAAAATACACAAATACATTCACTAAACATTGTGAATGTTTACCATCGACTATTCACTCGTCCAAGTGTATAATGCAATTACACACTATTTTTATCTCTTTCTATAGCTTCATCAGCTGCTCGATTAAGAAACTTGTTCAGAGAACCGTCATACTCCTTTGCATGTGCTGCAAGTTTTTCCTTTTTACCTATCGGAACTCTCATCTCTATTCTTTCATAGTGCTCTTTGTTGTATTTATCAATTGCTTTTATCTTATCTTTACTAGCAGGCATATTTTTACCACCTTATATCCGTTTAATCTTCCCTATACTCTAATATATCACCTATATCACATTCAAGCAAACTGCAAAGCTTTGATAGGACAGCATAAGATACACTTTTGTTGTGCCTCAATCGTTGCAATGTAGCTTCTCCTAATATTTTTTCTTTTCTTAAACGTGATGTATTATAGCCTTTTGCTTTTAATTCTGCTAAAACATTAATTTTATATCTTATAGGCACATTACCGCCTCCGCTAATCCTTTAACATTCCATTAGTATCTGCGTTGATTAGGTCTTTAATATATGCGTTTACACTCTTTCCAAGCTCTGACGCTTTTTTAAAGATCTTTTCTTTATCGCCCTTTTTTACAGTTAAAACGACCCTTTCATAAGCCTTTTTATTATACTTTTGCTTACTTGCTGTTGATGTCTTTCCCATATGTTCTACCAACCTTTCAATACAATTGTATTTTATTAATAAAAATTTGCTCCAATTAAATTACAAATTTGTGCATTTTAACCATTGAAAATACTATGCACAGTATGCTATTATATTTACAATAAAAATATAGGAAGTGACATCAATGAAAGAAAAAATCGGAGCAATCCATTTAGTGGATTTTGAAGAAGTAATGAAAGAGGCTGAAAAGCTAGAAGGGCTGTCTGAAGTATGTGTAATGTACTTTATACACGTATATGGTGATGACATTTTAAGAGGAGCGCTTGAATGTTTAGCAGACGAAACCAAAAGACTAAGCGAACATTGTTATAAACTTATGCAAGAAGCGGAAGAATGATTTAATTATCCATTTTCTATTGTCAATTATCAATTATCAATTATCAATTAATAAACCCGCCGTTGCACAAACTATAACATTTATCAAACTTTCCAAAGGCGGCAAAGCGTGCAGGGCTCAGCCCTGCCGGTCCGCCGGTCTTGCTTCTTGCCTCTAAATCTCTTGCCTCTGGGAAAATGGCTTAGCCATTTTCCCATATATTGCGTACATAACGCTTTATTACCTTAATTTTCGTGCGTTCGCATTCAAACTCACAGGGCGACGAGGTAAACACTACAGGCAGACCTGTCTGCTTTGAAACCTCATCAGCATAGTCAAGAGAATCCAGAACGGTCTGAGTGTCTGTCTCCTCACCTAAGTTTGAATTGTTTATTATACCCGTATGCTTAAAGCGCGCGGTATATTCTATCTCTCTCATAAGCGAAACAGCGTCATCAGGTTTACTTGTCAGAAGTCTGTACTTATTGATAACATAAAGCATATCAATGTCTCCCGACTTGGAAAGCCTCTCAAAAACAGACTTGTATCTTCCCAAAGCAGTCGAACCGCTGTCGTCTCCGCCTACATCTATTATAAGATAACCTTCTTCACTTGTCAGCCTTTCGATGTCAAAGCTTATCGCAGGTATATCAAGATTAGAATTTGCGTACATAGGCGTGATAAGCTCAATGTTATTTTCTGAAAACAGGTCACCGAAATCGGCGGTTCTGAAATACGGATTTACAATGTCAAGATCTACAACCGTAACTTTTTTTCCGCTTTTAGACATATCAAGTGCAAGATTTACGGAGATATTTGTCTTACCGCTTCCGTAATGCCCTGTGATAATAGTAACCTTTTTCAAAATCTACCTCCGCTTAGATAACAACTTCTTTGACGCCTTAATATGCAAATAAATGACTGATACTAATAAAGTATATCAGTCATTTATAGATTATATCATATTTTGATTTTTATTTCAATACTTTTGAAAGTAACAATTACAGCTTTGTCTGCCGTTACAATTTTCCTCTATTCGCTTTCATCAGCTTTAGAATCATTATCCTCTGTGTCTGAAGTCTTAGAAAGTTCACCTTTCATTAAAGCCTCAAAATCATCACCGTCGATCTTTTCATTCTTGATAAGATAATCTGCAACCAAATGGAGCTGGTCGATATGCTCTCTGAGAATTTTCTCCGCATCTTTGAAACAGTTTTCGATAATGCTTCTTATCTCGCTGTCTATTTGATAAGCGATCTCCTCGCTGTAGCGATTTCCGTTAGTATAGTCACGACCCAAAAATACCTCGTGCTCGTCATTTCCATAAACAACTGGTCCGAGCTTCTCGCTGAAACCGTACCTTGTAACCATACTTCTCGCAGTAGAAGTAGCACGCTCAAGGTCGTTTGAAGCGCCTGTTGAAATATCGTCAAGAATAATTTTTTCAGCCACACGTCCGCCGAGCAAAACTATAATATTCTGATACATTTCCTTTTTGGAGACATAAGCCTTATCCTTTTCAGGAAGAGAAAGAGTAAATCCTCCTGCCGCACCTCTCGGAATAATAGACACCTGATGCACCTTATCCTGCCTGTCGCAGTAGTAGGTGCAGATAGCGTGACCGCCCTCGTGATACGCAGTAAGTCTTTTTTCATTTTCAGTAACGACCTTAGAACGTTTTTCAGGTCCGGCAATTACCTTAATTGAAGCCTCCTCCAAATCCTCGCTGGTGATGGCTTTTCTGTTCTTTCTTGCCGCAAGCAGACTTGCCTCGTTGATAAGGTTCTCCAAATCTGCTCCTGTAAATCCGACCGTTGTCTTTGCAATGGTTTTCAGGTCAACATCGGGCGCTAACGGCTTGTTTCTAGAGTGTACTTTCAGTATCTCCTCCCTGCCCTTAACGTCGGGATACGAAACTAAAATCTGCCTGTCGAATCTGCCCGGACGGAGCAGCGCCGGGTCGAGAATATCACGCCGGTTTGTAGCCGCCATAACGATTATACCCTCGTTGCCTGTAAAACCGTCCATTTCAACAAGAAGCTGGTTAAGCGTCTGTTCACGCTCGTCGTGACCGCCGCCCAGTCCTGCTCCTCTTTGACGTCCTACAGCGTCTATCTCATCTATAAATATGATTGCAGGTGCGTTTTTCTTTGCCTCAGAAAACAAGTCTCTTACTCTCGACGCACCCACGCCGACAAACATCTCAACAAAATCTGAGCCGGAAATCGAGAAAAACGGTACTCCTGCCTCTCCTGCAACAGCCCTTGCAAGCAAAGTTTTACCAGTTCCCGGAGGACCTAAAAGCAATACGCCTTTAGGAACCCTTGCGCCTATCTCGTTATACTTTTTAGAATCCTTTAAGAAATCGACAATCTCGGCAAGCTCTTCCTTTTCCTCGTCTGCGCCTGCAACGTCGTCGAAGGTAGCCTTTTTACTGGTAACCATATGCTGCTTAGCATTAGATTTTCCAAAGTTGCCTATCTTTCCTCCGCCGCCGGCAGTTTTCATCATCATATAAACGAATAAGCCCATTGCTCCCAGAACTACCAGTGTGGGTATTAGATTTATCCAGAAGCTGTTGTCCTTTACCTCTTTCATATTCATCTTAAGAGGTTTATCAGGATGCGCTTTGTTATACTCTTTTTGATAATCGTACTGATCGTTGAAAATTCTGTTGTAGAAGGCTGTCACACTCGGCACAGTGTATTTTTTCTCCTGCGATGAACCGATAAGTTTGTAACTAAGCTCTCCTGATCCCAAATCAAGAGTAAACTCCGATACTCTGAGATCGTCAAAATAACCTGTAATAGTCGAATAATCAACCTCGTCTTTATTTGTATTTACGTTATTCAACATAAATACAAGACCTGTTATTATTGCTAACGATACCAAAATATAAATAATTAAGCTCTTATTTCTGTTTTGTTTCAATTTGTCAACTCCATTCCGTAGAAATTAGAATTAAAAGACAACAGATTAGAAATTTATCTTCCAACTGCCTGAATTTAAAGTCTAGATTCTTAATTCTAACCTCTAACTTCTAACCTCTAATATAACACTAAATTGTGATAGTTTTATGATATTTCAACCTCTAAAATTCGCTTTGTATTTTCATCAGCCGATACTCGCTCGTCTGCGCCGAAGCCTTCGACATATATAACTCCGTCGTTATCGCTTAAAACAACAACCTTATGACGTTCTTCAAGCGGAATGCTCTCATTAAAAAGCTTTTTCAAGCTCTTTGTAAGACCTCTTTCTGCAAGCCTTATTTTATCTCCGCTTTTTCGGTTTCTGAGAAAAATCTTGCCTTTTATTTTATCATAATCAATATCTTTCTTTGTAAACATATTGTGAACATTAGATTCATTACTATCCCTTTCAATAAGACAGATTTTTACCCTTCTGTCTAAAAAAAACTCGCTTACTTTATCAGTATTTTCAAATGATATTTCTTTAAAGTAAACCTGTGGCTTTTCTTTTTCCCCAGTAATAATTAGCTTTCCCGTTTTAACGCTTGCGTAAACATTCTTTTTGAGATTTATTTTCTTGCCTTCTTCACACGCTCTCTTTAAATCTTCAAGTTTTGCCGCCGAAACCTCAACCTCGTACCTTTTTAAAAGCATTATAAGCATACGGTTCAAAACTGCCTCGTGTGACGAAAAAACAACTTCATAATCAAAAGTATTTTCATCTGTCTGAGCCCTTTTGAGCAAATTCTCAGCCTCAGTGCTCAAATAATCCTCGTCGAGTTTTATAGAATTAAGCGTTTTGCTTATATTTTGGTAAAGACTCCCGTTTTGCTCTTTTGATATCTCGGCTAATTTAGGAACAACTAAATGCCTTATCTTGTTTCTTGTATAGTCGTTTGAATTATTAGTCGAATCAGTAACATAACCGATATTTCGTTCGCTTAAAAACGCTTCAATTTCCTCTCTTGTGCAATCTATCAGCGGACGCACTATGTTTCCACGTTTGTTAGGCACTCCGCAAAGACCTTTAAGCGCAGTTCCTCTTATGAGATTTATCAGCATAGTTTCAACGCTGTCCGAAAGAGTGTGCGCTGTGCAAATCTTATCCGTCTTAGCGGTTGAAAAAAAACTATATCTCAGCTCTCTTGCACCCTCCTCGATACCCAACTTATTTCCTTGGCAATATCCTTTAACGTCTACGCTTTTAACAGTAAGGTGTATTCCGAGATTTTTGCAAAGTTCAACACAAAACCTCTCGTCACGGTCGCTCTCCTCACCTCTTAGATTGTGGTTTATGTGCATAGCTGACACATTATAGCCCAGTTCAGTTAAACACACCAAAAGTGCAACGCTGTCTGCTCCGCCGGAAAGCCCGACAAGTACGCTATCCGAAGAAGAAAGCATATCATATTTTGATATTGTATTTTTTACTTTTTCGAGCATAATAATACTCCGTTTCATATTATTAATGGATAACAGACAATTTTTATCAATTATCTGTTATCCATCTTTTAATCTACTGCTCCCTAATAACGTCTATACTCCTGAACAACTGATATTCTCCCAGCCATGCCAGTTTAACAGTACCCGTCTCGCCGTGACGGTTTTTAGCAACTATACATTCAGAATCCCCTTGATTCGGATTCATCTTGTCGTAGTAGCCCTCACGGTACAGGAACATTACAATATCCGCATCCTGCTCAATAGAACCCGATTCACGCAAATCAGCCAGCAGGGGTCGGTGATCTGTCCTGTTCTCCGGTCCACGGGCTAGCTGTGAAAGACATATTACCGGAACATCAAGCTCCTTTGCCATCAGCTTTAGCTGCCTTGTAATCTCTGAAACCTCAGTTACACGGTTAGTATGGCGATTAGGACTTTCCATAAGCTGTAGGTAGTCTATAATAACAAGACCCAGATTTCTCATTCTTCTTAGCTTTGCCTTCATCTGCGGAACAGTCAACCCCGCAGAATCGTCTATATATATGGGCAGTTCTGACAACGCTCTTGCGCCCTCTGCAAGTTTAGTCCAGTCCTCGACCTCCAGCATACCGCTTCTCAGAGAATTATTATTTACCAGCGATTCTGACGAAAGCATACGGGAAACAAGCTGTTCCTTGCCCATTTCAAGAGAGAAAATAGCAACCTGCTTATCAGAAGTCTTGCACATATTTCTAGCAACATTCAGTGCAAATGCGGATTTTCCCATACCGGGCCGCGCCGCCAGAATTATCAAGTCAGATTTATTTAGCCCTGTTGTATAACTGTCAAGAAGCGCAAATCCCGTCTTAGCGCCGAGAAATTTCTCCTTGTCAGAACCAGAAATTTTTTGCAGTCTGTCATAAGACTCTATGATGATCTCATCAATTTTCGTAAGACCGTTGGAAGCCTTGCCCTTTCTTATGTCATATATTCTCTGCTCGGCAATATCAAGCAGATTTTCAGCGTCAACAGTTGTTGCCGCCTTTTCTATAATATCCTGAGCAGTCTCAATTAGCGACCTCAGATAAAATTTATCTTCAATTATCTTGCAGTAGCTCGCTATATTTGAAACAGACGGTACGTTTTCCATCATACCTTTAAGGTAAGTCTTAGCCATTACGCTTGTTTCAAATACGCCTGTTTCATAAGCCTCGTTGCCCACAGTTACTATATCAACAGTTTCATTATTAGTGAACATTCTCACCATTATATTGAAAATCTGCTTGTGTATATCGTTGTAAAAGCACTCAGGCTTTAGCGTTTCAATTACGGTCGGAAGCGCCTTTTGTGCGTCAATCAATACGCCGCCCAGAACAGTCTGCTCTGCCTCTAGGCTGTATGGAATTTCTCTGCCAGTAATTTCTGGCTGATTATTCAAGTCCATTTATATGACGCTCCTTTCCAAATTAATACCGAAACAACAGGCAATACATATTGCCCTTGCTTAACTTGATATCTATTGTTCTAATACTTTTACTTTTATTGAAAAATTAACCCCCTGCGAAAGCTTGACCGCTGCATTAAAATCACCGTAGCTTTTTATCTCGCCGTTTGTTGATATTTTCTTTTTATCAATTTCAATACCGTAAAGCTCTTTTATCTTTTCACTGATACTAAGAGCAGTAACCGCGCCGAACAGCCTTCCGCCCTGTCCTGCCTTTGCCTTTATCTCAATAGTCTTGTCTTTGAGCTTTTCTGCTATTTTCTCGTTTTCAGCCTTTTCAACTTCCAGCTTGTGCTGCTTAGATGCTTTTTTGCCCTCAAGCTCGTTTAAGTTCTTGGCGTTTGCCTCGCAGGCAAAACCGCGTGCAATCAGAAAGTTTCTCGCATAACCGTCGGCTACATTAAGAATATCCCCTGCTTTGCCCGAACCTTTAACGTCCTTTAATAAAATTACTTTCATATTCTATCGTCCTTTCTAGAAGCAAGAGACCAGAGACAAGCACTTTACAAAAATATCTTGCTTCTTAAATTATCTATCTACTATCCATTGTATCCATTATAAATTAACCATTGTAAATTGTTCATTATCAATTATCCATTGTCAATTGTCAATTATTATTGTCTCTTTCTATAGTCTCGTCAACTGCTCGATTAAGAAATTTGTTCAAAGAGCCATCATGCTTCATCGCATGAGCCGCCAGTTTTTCTTTTTTACCCTTTGGAACTCTCATATCAATTCTGTCATAGTTTTTTTTATTATACTTAGCTGTTGCTCTTAACTGAGCTTTACTAACTGACATATTTATTACCACCTCTATAAAATAAGACCACTCTTCTCATTAAATATATCATATTTGTGCAATATAATCAATATATATTTGTGGGAGTAGTGAATATTTGTATATTTTGCCCATTGATTTTATAATCCTGACATTATATAATTATGCTATATAATACAGAAGGGACTTGACATCAATGGAAAAAGTAATTACAGACAAAATAATATCCGATATAGAAGAAATCAAATGCAATTCTGATTTGCTGGCAGGGCTATCATACATCCTGACCGTATTTTTTGAGACCACATATGGGTCTGAAGATGTAATAAGAGTTTTCTCATATCTAATGGAAGAGGCATATAAAATGCAGGATAAATGCAATTCTCTTCTTAAATTGACAACTGATAAATAATTCTATGACAACTTATTTTGTTCGTTAAATTCGTAATACTTATCAATGGCTTCCTGTAATTTTTTTGTTGCCTCATCAAGACTAGTTTCAAGCTGACCGCCTGCAGATGTCTGATGTCCGCCGCCGCCAATAGACTCCATAACCACCTGCACATTCATTTCTCCTATAGAACGTGCGGAAATAGATGTCTTGCCGTTGTCAGCGTAAACAACGAACGACGCCTTTACGCCCTCAATATACAACAATTCGTCAGCCGCCTGAGGGGCGGCTATTCTTATAGTATCGCTGTTCTCGTCGTCAGTTACCGTTATTGCACAGCCCTTATACATAACCGAATTTTTAATAAGGTCAGTTTTTCTTTTATATAAATCAAACGAGGTCGAGAACATAGTTTTTACAGTTACCGTATCGGCGCCTGCGCGTTTAAGATACGCTGCCGCCTCGAATGTTCTAACGCCTGTTCGCATAACAAAGTTTTTAGTGTCCAGCATAATTCCTGCCATAAGACACTCTGCAATACTCGGAGAAAGCTTGATATTATCTCCGAAATACTGCACAAGCTCTGTCACCATCTCAGAAGCTGAAGAAGCATAAGGCTCATGGTAGAACACAATATAATTTTCAATAGACTTTACCATTCTTCTGTGGTGGTCGATTACGATAACCTTGTCAAACATCTTGTATAACTCAACGCTGTCGAGGATTTCAGGATTATGAGTATCAACTATTATGAGCGTTGTTTTATCAGTTTTCATTGAGATAGCAAGCTCAGGCGGAATGAAAAAGGTATCATTTTCATTTTTGTTTATATGTTCTATTAAGACCCCCGAAAGGTTCTCCTCAGGGTCAACAACAACATACGACTTCTTACCTATCTGTCGCATAAGAGTACATACTCCTATAGCCGAGCCGACGCTGTCGAGGTCGGCAAGCCTGTGTCCCATAATTAAAACCAAATCCGACTGCTTTACGCTATCGTTAATTGCGTTAGCGATTATTCTTGTTTTTACCTTAGTTCTTTTTTCAATGCCTTTAGAAACTCCGCCGAAGAACTCAAACCCGTTATCCGTTTTAACTGCAGCCTGATCTCCGCCTCTTCCCAGACACATATCAAGCGCCTGTCTTGCATAGACCTCGCTCTCGTGGAGAGTTTTAGCTCCGTGACCAACGCCTATAGAAAGAGTGATCGTCTGTCTTTCTCCGATTTCTATTTTTCTCGCCTTATCAAGAATATCAAACCTGTTCTCTATAATTTTTGAAAGATGCCTTTCCTCAAGAACGACAAAGAATTTGTTATTTGAGATTTTCTTGGTAACTCCCGTTGTGCTGTCGATAAAATTTTCGACAAGTTTTTCAATTTCGACTAAAATATGAGCCTTTTCGCTGTCTCTTGCATTTTCAAGCAAGTCCTCATAGTCGTCCACCGAAATTATCATAACCGAAGGACGCGACTGCCTGTATTCGTAATCGAGGTTTACAAAGTCGGTTTCGTTTTTGAAATATATCATCGTAAGCCCTGAATCATTAGTCTCAGGTTTAACTGCCAAAGCACGGTAATACTTACCCTTATATGTAACCAGAGTACCCTTCTTAGTAAACAGCTTATTGAAATTAATATCCATAAGGTCGTCCAAACGAACGCCGAAAGCGTCCTTTTCTCTGAACACCTCTTTATCGAAGCGTGAGTTTAGCCAAACTATGACATTATTTTCGTCAATAATAAACGCAGGAGCGGGAAAGTTATAAAGAGTCTCACGCTGAGTGATAGAAATATCCCTTGACATTCGGGCTACATATCTCATTCTACCAAAATAAAACAGCACAAGCTCTATCGTCATAACAGCAAACCCTGCCAAAGCCAGAGCAAAAAGCGCTATACCAAGAACTTTATAATCAGTAGCCTTACGTATAAACAACGAAGAAAAAATTCCTGCTGCGCCTAGTATTATATATGAAACTATAAAAAACGGAGAAAGTCTGTTTTTCATAATTGCGGCTATGCCCCCAAACGAGAGCACTCCTCCTTACATAAATTTTATAATCAAAGAGTATTTGCCTGATATTATTTTATAGTATTTTATCCTTATTGTCAATGCCGGCGAGCCGCCGGAAGCTCTCTGCCTTTGGAAAGATTGTAAAAAGTGTTTTTTTATAAACGCAGATCAAAACGACTGCAATAACGACAGGACTTCGCTCCTTAACCCGCCGTTTATCAAATTATCCTTATTAATCTTACTAGCCAAAGGCGGCAGTGCCACCGGCGGCTTTCTGCCTTTGGAAAGATTGTAAAAAGTGTTTTCTTTTATAAACGCAAATTAAAACAACTGCAATAACGACAGGAATTCACTCCTTGACCCGCCGTTTATCAAATTATCCTTTTAATCTTACTAGTCAAAGGCGGCAGTGCCACCGGCGGCTCGCCGGCTCGCCGGTATCTTGCTTCTAGATCACGCCTCCATAATAATTGGCAAAATCATCGGATTGCGCTTTGTTTTCTGGTAAATAAAGTTTGAGAGAACGTCTTTCATTCTTATTTTGATAGCATTCCACTCGGTTATGTCGTTTTCAAAACACTTTCTCAGCGTAGAAGACAACAGCTTTCTTGCGTCCTCCATAAGCTCCTCGCTCTCACGAACATAAACAAAGCCTCTCGATATTACATCAGGACCTGCAATAATCTCTCCGCTCGGCGAATTGACCGTTGCAATGGCAATAAGAAGTCCGTCCTGAGAAAGGTGTTTTCTGTCTCTCAAAACAATAGAGCCGACATCTCCGACGCCTAATCCGTCTACTAGTACCCTTCCTGCCTGGACTGAGCCTTTGACCCTCATATCAACGCCGTCAGTTTCAATAACATCGCCAATGCTGGAAATGATTATATTATTCTCGGCAATACCAAGCTTTCTAGCTGTCTCGGCGTGCTTTGCCAAATGTTTATACTCACCGTGAACGGGAATAAAAAACTTAGGCTTTGTAAGCGAAAGTATGAGCTTTTGTTCCTCCTGGCAGGCGTGACCCGAAACGTGAACGTCATACATTTTCTCATATACAACTTCAGCGCCCGACTTCATAAGCTCATTTACAACATTTGTAACGAGCTTTTCATTACCCGGTATAGGCGTTGCGGAAATTATGATAAAGTCCTTTGGAGTTATGTTTACCTGCCTATGCTCGTTTCTCGACATTCTAGTAAGAGCAGACATAGGCTCGCCCTGACTTCCGGTAGTAATTATGACAAGCTGTTCGGGATTGTAATTCTTTATCTCGTCAATGTCTATAAGTATACCCTTAGGGCATTTTAAGTAACCAAGCTCGACGCTTTTTCCTATTACGTTTACCATACTTCTTCCCGAGACGGCAACCTTTCTTTTCTGCCGTTCGGCAATATTAATTATCTGCTGAACTCTGTGAATGTTAGAAGCAAACGTCGCAATAATTATTCTTCTTGTATCAGCCGTTGCAAACAGCTTTTCAAAACTTTCTCCAACAAGCCTCTCGCTCATTGTATAACCAGGTCTTTCCGAGTTTGTCGAATCTGACATAAGCGCCAAAACGCCCTTATTACCTAATTCAGCAAAACGTGCCAAATCAATAACCCCATCGTCAATAGGCGTAAAATCCACCTTGAAATCACCTGTGTGGCAGATTATACCCGCAGGAGTGTGAAAAGCCAATCCCACAGCGTCAGGAATTGAATGGTTCACCCTGATAAACTCTACTGCCATACATCCGAGCCTTACCGTCTGCCCGGGTGTCACGTTGACAAGCTTAACGCCTTTTATTCCATGTTCTATCAGCTTTCCCTCTATAAGACCTATGGTCAGCCTTGTCGCATAAACAGGAGCCTTTACCTTTCTAAGCATATAGGGCAGTCCGCCTATGTGATCCTCATGACCGTGAGTTATAACAATTCCCCTTATTTTTTCAGCGTTTTTCTCCAGATAGTTATAGTCAGGTATAACAAGGTCAATACCCGGCATCTCGCTGTCCGGGAAAGCTATTCCCGAATCAAGGATTATTATATCATTTGAACACTCGATTACGGTCAGATTCTTTCCTATCTCATTAAGCCCTCCCAAGGGGATGATCTTAACAGGCGTTTTGCGCGCAGCGTCACGTTTTGGAGCCGTTCTCTGGTTTCTCGGCTTTGGAACATATGTTTTTGATGACCTTTTCACCGATCCTGCGCTTACGCTTTTTGCACTAGCTTCAGTTCTTGTATTTCTCTGTGCATTTAAAGCATTACCTTTCTGCAAATTCGTTTTCCTGACTGACTGTGCATCACTTAAATTTCTCCCAGCACTATTTGACTTTTTACTGTTTACAGCCTGCTTTTCCGAGTTCTTTGCCAAAGACAAATTAATTTCAGACGTGTCGATAGTAATAAGATTCGTCAAGCCGTCGTCTGTCTTTCCGTTCACTGAAGACGGCTTTCCCCTTTGCTGTGATGAGCCCCTCTGCACTCTGTTATTGTAAGGGCTGTCAGGTCTGTTATTCTGTTTTTTCATCAGTGTCACGCTCTTTTTTAGAGCAAACCTCCTTTTAAAGTATTAAAATTTTAAATCCGTAGCTTTTGTACCTGTTGCACAAGGTGTTTTCATACACTAAAAATCTGGGTCTTATTTTGAAAAAAGGCAAAACAAAACCTTAAGGCTTAACCTTTTTAAGCCTACATTTCCGAATAATAAAACAATCTGAGAAATGAGATGGTTTTAGTATTTAGACTTCTCAGATAAAAACAGAACCTCAGCGTTTAATACGCCCTGTCATTCTGTTTAACCCTAACGGGCATTTAACTTTAAGCTTCCGAACACAAATTATATTTTAGATTATACTCCATAAAATTATTAATGTCAAGACGGCAAACTAATCCGGCTTTTATACATATCCCTTAAGCTTTTTCTCTATACTATCACACATCGCTTGTGCCGTCTCTGCTTTTTCAGAATCAACATAAAGCATAAGACCTTTACCCTTGCTAACCGGTTTTATAACAGCCCTTGCTTTATTTTCATTTATAACTATACCCTCGTCTGAGCGCTTATATTTTGACTTGATTTCGCTCCAAAAGCTGTCTGTTTCCCTTTTGTCTCCAAGAGCCAAAAACCTCTCGCTTGCGTAAAACTCAGGGAGCTTTTCCAGTGCTTCTGACAGACTTATTTTCTCTTTTGTAAGATAACTCAAAATGTCTGCTATCAAATACATTCCGTCGTGAACATAACTATTGCTCTCTCTTGATGCCAATTCCCGAGCCTTATCGTCAGCGTGGGAACAGCTTGAGCTAAAATATCTGTAAAGCTTAGCAGAATAATCTCTTGCAAGGTCGTCAAACACACTGGGAAAGGTAAACGGAATGGCAGTATCCTCGTTATTTTCCAAATGAATCTTTGTACAAAGCAAAACAAGTCTTTCGAAAACTACATATCCTGTTTTTTCAGAATATGCAGTAACCTTATGAGCATTGTCAAGAATGTGAAATACTATTTCCTCACCGTCAATGTCGTTAATCGGAGCAATGAGCCTGTCGATCTCCTGAGCCGTTTTCTCGTTAGATGTCTTAACGCTTACGTTTAAGCCATTAAGCCTTTTGGGAAGAACAGTCTTTAAATTCGACAAATACATTTCACTCAATCCTCCGCAGAAAACATATTCTCCGAAAGCTGATATATCTACCAAACGGAAAACCCTTGTTTTTAGTCTGTGTTCTATTGAAGCCTCCATATCACGCTTTATTCTAAGACCTCCAGGGCATTTTAGCATAAGCCTGGGAGACGGATTTGCAGACAACACTGCATAAATGTCTGCTCTTAGGGTAATTGACGCAAAATCAGCGGCTCTTTCATGTGAAACTCCCAAATCCCACACAGAAACCCCTGTTGACATTATTCCCGACATAAGAGCTTTAGCATATGCCGAACAGCCAACGCTTTCACAGCAAATGAGTACACTGCTGTGATTATCCAGCGCCGAGCCTATAGCACAGCCTAATGAAGCTGCCTGAACAGGAGAAATAAGCTTATCGCTTCCCTCCTCGTTAAATGAGAAATCAGGCTTTGAACCGTAACGCAGATTGGTTTTTAACCTTGTGTTTTTTGCAAGAGTTTTTCCGCTCCACAGCTTTACTCCCTCGCTTATTATTGAGTTTTCCAAAACGGTCGAGCTTTCTCCCGCAACCGCAAGTCTTTCAAGCTCTGCACCGTTATCAATTCGAGAGTTTTTACATATAATTGCTTCCTGAACTTTTATTCTGTCTCCTATTTTCGAATACTCCCCTATATACGAACCTGTAATATCGGTATTTTCTCCGATAACTGCATTATCCTCTATAACCGTTCCTCTGCCGATTATGCACCCCATACCTATACTCACATTACTGCCGATATATAATGGCGGAATAAATGAAACCCCTCTGAACATATACGGCGTATTTGAATACACGCCGTCCTCAATAGGAACACCATTGTCAAAAATCTTTTCAGACACCGTTTTTTTCGCAGCTTTTAGCAAATCCTCCGTTGTTTCTATTCTTTGATAAAAAGGTTTAAAAGAACCTGCCTCGCAGTTTTCATCTGTATAGACGTATATATTATGTTCTCTTTTAAAATTCATCCACGAAAAAAGACTTTTTTTATCGCTTTTTGAATCGTTCTCATCAAGCAGTCTGCTAAGCATTTCTACAGATATAATATACACCGGAGCAGTTTTATAATTTGTCGAAGGAAAATCGCTCTTAACAGTTTTATAAAACCGCTCAAACCTGTTCTGCCCGTCAAACTCGACAGTTGTATCGTAATCCGAATCACTGCCATTTGCCTTTAACGCATACACACAGGCAAGTCCGCCTTTGCTCTTATGAAACTCGATCATCGCTTTAAAATCAAGCTTGAATATACCGTCAGCCTGAATAACCATAATTTCATCTCTGCCGTTCCAGAGTGTATTTAGAATATCCTTTGTTGACATACCCTCATTGCTCAAAAAAACATCGACATTTACATCACAGGCTATAAGTCGTTCAATATATTCCTTAGTATCTACGCTGTCAGTAACGACTGTGCAGTCGGTTATTCCGTTTTCTGATAAGTTGTCAAGAACATAGTCTATAATCTTTCTTGAGCAAAAAGAAAGAAGCTCGAGCGGAGTGTCAGTCGTAACAGGTTCAAGAGCCTCGTTTTCACTAGTGCAAAAAATAATTGTCTGCATAAGGTTTCCTCCCATACTAAATTTTATAACTCATCTTTAGTATGGGAATATTTAGCTATATTTATGCACCGGCGTGACGGCAACGGTGACGTTGCATCCGGTGCTGCCTATTATTAATTTGAAAAATGTTAAAGTTTGTGCAACGGCAGGCTTATCAATTGACAATTGATAATGGACAATTGATAATTATCAGAAGCAAGAAACAAGAAAATCAGAGGCAAGAGGCAACGGTGCCGGCGTGACGCCGGTGGCTCTGCTGCCTTTGGGCAGTTTGTCAAATGTGTTCACTTTGTAAAATGTCAGACTAGTACCTTGATGTAAGAAACCATAGGCAACGGTAACGTTGCGTCCGGTGCTACCTATTATAAATTTGAAAAATGTTCAAATTGGTACAACGGCAGACCTATAAATACCGCAAAAAGTAAAATTATATCGACAATTATTGTAACAATTGTGTTCAACCCCTTGAAAAACAAAACGAACTATGGTATACTAAGTGGGTAATAGGTTAATTTGATCCGAGATATAGGTGTACAGGTCCTGTACAATGAAGCGCTGTGAACCATGTCAGGCGGGGAACCGAGCAGCATTAAGCAGAAAGTTTCATGTGATACAGTTTCGCCTGCACACCTATATGTCGGATTGAATGTTTTAAATTCAAGGGAGTGAAGTATATGTATCACGCATTATACAGAAAATGGCGTCCTCTTACATTTGACGACGTAGTTTCGCAGCCACATATTACTACCACTCTTAAAAACCAGATACAAAGCGATAAAATTGCGCACGCATATTTATTTACAGGTTCAAGGGGAACGGGTAAAACTACCTGTGCGAGGATATTTGCGAAGTCAGTGAACTGTGCCAACGCAAAAGGTGGCAATCCTTGTCTTGAATGTGAAACATGCAGACAAGCGGACAGCGAATCGCTTACTGATATAATAGAGATAGACGCAGCATCAAACACAGGCGTTGACGACATAAGAGCGTTAAAGGAGTCGGCTGAATTTCTTCCAGAGCAGTGCAGATACAAGGTATACATCATTGACGAAGTTCATATGCTTTCGATAAATGCGTTCAATGCCCTGTTAAAGATAATGGAGGAGCCACCTTCTCACGTTATATTTATACTTGCCACAACAGAGGTACACAAGGTACCTGCGACGATAATATCACGTTGTCAGCGTTTTGATTTCAGACGAATCAGAGTTGAGGATATAGTTTCGAGATTAAAGTATATTGCCGATCAGGAAGGTATAAGTCTTGACGATGACGCTGCAACCCTTATAGCGAAAATTTCAGACGGCGGAATGAGAGACGCATTATCATTGCTTGACCAGTGCATAGCCTATTCAGAAACTATTGATTTAAAAACTGTATCAGACGCGGCAGGAATTGCCGGAAGAGATTATCTTTTTAACATTTTAGACGGCATTTTTGCACATGATATTACAGTAGTTATGGAAACAATAGCGTCGCTTTACGATATGGCAAAGGATATGACAAGGCTGTGTAGCGAACTTTTAGAGCAGATGAGAAATCTGATGCTTATCAAAGCTGTTCCTGGAAATGACACAGTAATGTGTCTGCCAGACGAATACAAGAGACTTGAGGCTATTGCAAACCAAACCGATATGGGTAATATTCTCGAAAAAATAGAGATTCTCAGCGAATGTAATGAAAATCTGACTAAAGCAACATCAAAGCGCATAGAGCTTGAAATGTGTATGGTCAAGCTTTGCACTTTTGGCAATACTGCTTTTTCTAAAAGTACAAGCATACCTGTAAACCAAACCAATTATAAAAAAGCAGAGCCTATAAATATAGAACCTGAAAACGCAACAGATAAAGAGCCTCAACAGACTTCTGACAGCGTCGAAAAGACGATAGTTCAAGAAAAATCAAAGGAAAATGTTAAGCCTGAGGTTAAGGAGCAAACAGCTGAAACTCCTAAAAAAAAGGTTACAACAAAGGACTTCGTACCTCTTGATTGCTGGGAAGAAATTGTTGAACGATTTAAAAGTGAATGTCCGTCTGCTGTTGGATTTTTGTCTGAATCAAGGGCGTTTATCTATGAAAATATGATTCTAATTATAGTAAAAGACGCTTTTGATTTAAAAATGTTCAAGCTGCAAATTGCAGATGTAAACAGAGTAATAACTGATTTTTTCGGAAGGAAATTTAAGGTTTCGGTTAAAGCTAAGGATACAAGCGGTTCTGCAAATGGTGACGCCGAAGCTGAAAATAATAATGCTAAATCTGCAAGCCCTGTTGATAAGTTAATTGAAAAAGCTAAGAGTGAAAACATTGATATAGAAATAAAATAATTTACATTTGGAGGATAACTATGAAAGCAAGATTACCTGCCGGTATGGGCGGCGGACCACAAAATATGAATCAAATGCTTAAGCAAGCACAGAAAATGCAGGAGGACATTCAAAGGGTACAGTCTGAGATTGACGAAAAGACCTTTAAGGCGTCAGTTGGCGGCGGAGCTGTTGAAATTGAGGTTTTGGGCAACAGAACTGTGCAATCGCTTAAAATCAAACCTGAGGTTGTCGACCCTGATGATGTTGAAATGCTTGAGGATCTGATCATGAGTGCGTTTAACGAGGCAATTAACAATATTGAAAAGGAAAGCGAAGAGGAAATGTCAAAGGTGACAGGCGGCGTATCTCTTCCGGGGTTATTCTAATGGCAGAGGCTAATGCACTTCCGCTGGTCGAGCTTGCAGAACAGTTTGCAAAGCTCCCGGGAATAGGTATGAAAACGGCTCAAAGACTTGCATACTTTGTTATGTCTATGAGCAAGGAGGAAGCTAAAGAATTTTCTGAGGCAATAATTCGCGCTCATAGTACAGTTCATATGTGCAGAATTTGCCAGAACCTAACTGACAAAGAAATCTGCCCAATATGCGACGATATCAAGCGTGACAAAGCTACTGTCTGTGTAGTTGAAAGTCCCAAAGATATCACAGCGTTTGAACGTACAAGAGAGTATAACGGTGTATATCACGTTCTGCACGGTCTTATCTCCCCTATTAATAACGTCAGCCCTGATGATATAAAAATCAAAGAGCTTTTGGAAAGAGTTAATAACGAAGAAATTTCCGAGGTAATAATGGCAACCAACCCAACCGTTGAGGGCGAAGCAACTGCTATGTATATTTCAAAACTACTAAAGCCACTCGGCATAAAGGTGACCCGACTTGCATTCGGGCTTCCTATCGGCGGAATTTTGGAATACGCTGATGAAGTAACGTTATTCAAGGCTCTTGAAAACCGCAGTGAGATTTAATTTATATTAGTTAATACTAAAGGTGTACATCAAAAAATTTGATGGACACCTTGTTTTTATGTATTATATTTGCCTCAATATTTTCTTAAAGATAGCAAAACCGGAATTATATATCAGCCTGCTTATAATTTCCCCAGGAGCTGATGCACCGCATACCGTACATTTATTTGTAGAACTATCCCAAGTATGCCCTTTAGCACTTCCCTCTTTGATTCGCTTTTTTGTAGCTTCACACCTGTCGCATTTTGCCGTCTCTGTTCCGTCTTCCGTACAGGTTGCATCTTCATTATACACATAATTAGTATAGCTATGACCAAGATTTTTTATTTTTGTTACTTCAATCTTGTCATTACATCTGATGCAATGCTTAGACTTTGAACCGGCTTTTACACAAGTAGCTTCAATATCCACCGTAAATTGATCTGAATATTTATGTCCCAATGCAGAACCAAAAACTGTATGAGAATCTGTCTCATCACATCTCTCACATTTTGCCGTCTCGGTTCCGTCTTCTATGCAGGTTGCATCGTTATTACTTATGTATTTTTCAAAGTTATGTCCTAGTGCTTGAACTATTTCTGTCTCTTTCTCTCCGCAAATTGAGCAGGTACGAGCTATAGTACCCCATTTTGTGCAGGTAACCTGAATATCTGTTTTCCAGTCTCCGAATTTATGTCCGCTGTATCCAAGCGCAGTACCCGCCCTTGTATGGGTATCCTCCTTCATACACCTACTGCATACAGCAGTTTCAGTTCCGTCATTTATACAAGTAGCATCATCGTTATAAGTATAATCAGAATAATTATGACCTAACTTTTCTATAGCTGTTATCTGCGTTTTAGCATCACAGCGACTACAGTGTTTTGATTTTGAACCGTCTTTCTCACAGGTTGCTTTCGCATCAATTGTAAACTTATCAGCATAGTCATGCCCAAGCGCCGAACCTGTCTCTGTACGGACATCCGTCTTATTACACCTACTGCAAATTGCAGTTTCTGTACCGTCTGAAGTACAAGTTGCATTATTATTATAAGTGTAGACAGCAAAATCATGACCTAGTTTTTCAATTGTTTCTATATCTTTTTTAGCGTCACAGCGTATACAATGCCTTGACTGTGAACCGGCTGTTTCACAAGTTGCCTTAGTATCTATCGTAAACCCTTTTGAGTAATCGTGACCAAGTGCTGAATCTTGCTTTGTACGAGTATTTTTGGCAGCGCATCGACTGCACGTTGCTGTCTCTGTGCCATTTTCAGTACATGTTGCATTGTTATTATAAATATAATTCGCAAAATCGTGACCTAACTTTTTTATTGTAGTTATATCTGTTTTATCACCACAACGTATGCAATGTCTTGATTGTGAACCAGACTTTTCACAAGTAGCCATAGTGTCAACTATAAATTCGTTTGAATATTTGTGTCCCAATGCAGAACCATAAACTGTATGAGAATCTGTAACAGCACATCTTTCACACTTTGCCGTCTCAGTTCCGTCTTCTGTGCAGGTTGCATCGTTATTACTTGTGTATTTTTCAAAGCTATGCCCAAGAGGCTGAACAATTTCCTTTTCCTCCTCTCCGCAAACTGAGCAGGTACGAGCTACATTACCCCACTTTGTGCAGGTAACCTCAATTACTGTTTCCCAGTCTCCGAATTTATGTCCGCTGTATCCGAGTGCGGTACCTGTCTTTATTCGGGTATCCTCCCTACCGCAGCGACTGCATATTGCAGTTTCTGAACCGTCAGCTACACAAGTAGCATCGTTGTTGTAAGTATAGTCAGAAAAATTATGACCCAGCTTATCAATTTTTGTTATTTCGTTTCGAGCATTACATCGGCTGCAATGCTTTGATTTTAAACCGTCTGTCTCACAGGTAGCATTAACATCGACCGTAAACCCTTTTGAGTAATCGTGACCAAGAGATGAATCTTGTTTTATACGAGTATTTTTTAAATCACAACGACTGCACTTTGCTGTCTCTGTGCCATTTTCAGTACACGTTGCATCATTATTGAATATATAATTAACAAAATCGTGACATAACTTGTCAACTTTTGTTACTTCGGTTCTAGCATTACATCGGCTGCAATGCTTTGATTTTAAACCGTCTGTTTCACAGGTAGCATTAATATCAACCGTAAAACCTTTTGAGTAATCGTGACCAAGAGCTGAATCTTGCTTTGTACGAGTATTTTTGGCAGCACATAGACTGCACTTTGCTGTCTCTGTGCCATTTTCAGTACACGTTGCATCATTATTGAATATATAATTGACAAAATCATGACCTAACTTATCAACTTTTGTTACTTCGGTTCTAGCATTACAACGACTGCAATGCTTTGATTTTAAACCGTCTGTCTCACAGGTAGCCTTAGTATCTATTGTAAATCCTTTTGAGTAATCGTGACCAAGTACTGAAGCTTGCTTTGTACGAGTATTTTTCGCATCACATCGACTGCACTTTGCTGTCTCTGTTCCGTCTTCCGTACATTTAGCATCATTATTATAAACGTAATTTGTAAAAGCGTGACCTATTTTAATTATCTTTGCATCAATTCTAGAATTGCATCGTGTGCAGTGTCTTGACATAGAACCTTCTGTGTTGCAAGTGGCAGCGCTATCGACTATAAAATATTCTGAGTAATTGTGACCAAGCTCGGGTATTATACGCACTTTCACATCATTACACGAGCAAGTCGAAATTTGCTCGCCTTGCGTTGTGCAGGTAGGAAAAATAATTGTTTTCCACTCTGAATATTTATGTGTATGTACTGATTCAGTGTTCACTTCGGCTGCTTGTCTTTTATTATTCTGTGCAGACTTATGCGTTTTATTTTTTTGTTTTGTCACCTTAACTGCTTCTTTGTAAATTCCCTTAAATGCATCTTTACCTACTTTTTTCAACTTTCTATCTGAGATATTTATTTTCTTTAGATTAATGCAACCATAAAAAGCTTGTTTACCAATACTAGTTATTTTGGCTTTTGTAGTTACCGATTTCAGATTTATGCAATTCATAAAGGCCTTTTTGCCAATTGCAGTTACTTTTAGATTATATCCATTCTTTTTAACTTTTTTGGGTATTCTGGCTGATTTTATAGATTTTGACTTAGTGCCGATAAGAGACGCTTTACCCTTTTTACCGTTCAAAGAGACAACCTTGTATCTAAACTTACCCTTAGTAAAGTTTTTGCCCTTTTTCAGACTTATCACTTTATTTGATTCATTGCTAGTGGCCTGTAAGGAATCCTTGCCTATAATATTTCTGTCTGCAACAACTAAAATTCCGCTGATCACAACAATTATTGACAGTATAAATGAAACAAGCAGACACATTGTACGTTGTCTCAATCTCATACTCTGTCATCTGCCTTTCTTAATTAAATCTTAACTTTTTATTATTAATTTGTCTTATTATATCACATTAGATTATGCAATGTCAACAAAAAAAGTTATAATTCTTTATTGAAAATGTTGTAAATCACCTCAATTATTTTCCAATAATAATTTTATAATGTTACATTTTTTAAAAAATAATGAAATTAAGTTTAATCATTACTGCCATACTTTATTTAATTAGTATTCAGCAGAACTGCTTTTTTATCTGCTCCAATGCGCCTTTTTCAAGTCTTGAAACCTGAGCCTGTGAAATACCAATGCTTTTTGCAACCTCTACTTGAGTTTTGCCCTGAAAAAATCTTAAACTGAGTATGTTTTTCTCTCTGGGCATAAGCTTTGAAATAGCCTCCTTAAGGGATATTTCATTTAGCCAACTTATATCGTTATTTCCGTCTCCAATCTGGTCAAGAACAAATAAAGCGTCTCCTGAATCTGAATAAACCGGCTCGTATATTGAGATCGGATCACATATGGATTCAAGGGCGGTTACCACATCTGAGGTTTTGGCGTCTATCATTTTAGCTATCTCTTCAATTTTTGGTTCCTTTTGATGCTCGTTTATATACTTCTCCTTTGCCTGCATAGCCTTATATGCCAGATCACGCAGCGAACGGCTTACTCGTATTGGAAAATTATCCCTTAAATACCGTCTTATCTCACCTAATATCATGGGAAACGCATAAGTGGAAAATTTGACGTCATATTCAAGAGAAAAATTATCTATTGCCTTTATAAGCCCTACAACTCCTACCTGAAATAAATCGTCAGGAGACTCTCCTCTCCCTGCAAACATCTGCAAAACACTTAAAACAAGCCTCAGGTTACCGTTTATTAGTTCATCTCTTGCATTTTTATCTCCGTCCCTTACCTTCTTTAACAGCTCCAGCTTTTCAGATTCCTTTAGTGTGGGCAGCTCAGAAGTATTTACCCCGCTTATCTCAACTTTATTATACTGCATTTTTGATCTTCTCCAACAATTAGTTTAATATAATTATTGGCTGTGAGATTTTCTTATATGCAAAAAATCAAAATGATTGAAAGGTCAATTTCTGGTAAAAAAACACCTGCTACGCTTAACATAGCAGGTGAAAAGTATATATTTAAAAGAAATGGAGTGTTAAATGCAATTACTTTTACTTGATTTCAAGCCTTCTTGATTCAGGCTCTGTCTTAGCCTTCTTAGGCAAATCAAGCGTCAGTATACCGTTTTTGTACTCTGCCTGAATAGCCTCAGAATCTATATTTGAAATATCATATCTTCTCTGATATGAGCCGTAAGAACGCTCTCTGCAAATATAGTTGCCGTCCTTGTCCTTATCCTCCTTCTCAGACTTATGTGTAGCTGATAAAGTCAGATAATCTCCGTTTATGTCAATGTTTATATCCTCCTTTGCAAAGCCCGGCAGTTCAGCCTCAAGTACAAACTTGTCGCCCTTGTCGCAAATATCAGTCTTGCATGACCTTAAATCGTGAGATGGCTTCGAGTTAAAAAAGTCCTTTTCAAACTCGTGAAATACATTGAATAAATCGTATGTGCTTCTTTCAAATGGTGTTAATCCGTATAACATAATTAATTCCTCCTAATAAATTTTAATTTTTGTTTGCTTACTCGTTTTATAAATCCTTGTCCATCGGAATCACTTCTTTCCTTTCAACAATTACATAATATTGCTCTATTGTGTTAATTTTGTGAAAATTTAATGATATTAAGATGAAAATTAGCACTCTACAAAAGAGAGTGCTAGCATTTATAATTTTTGAGTGCTAACATATCTTTTCTAAATTATCCTTTATTGTTTTTAGTATTCTCTTTTCAAGCCTAGATATGTATGACTGAGATATTCCAACTATATCCGCGACTTCTTTTTGTGTCATTTCTCTCTGTCCCAAAAGACCGAAGCGCATCTTCATAATCTGTTTTTCCCTATCTCCCAGCTTTTCAATCTCAATTAAAACTAGCTCTTTCTCGACTTCGCTCTCAATTCCCCTTATTACAACGTCCTCATCTGTGCCTAGAATATCAGAAAGTAAAAGCTCGTTTCCGTCCCAGTCGACATTAAGCGGCTCGTCAATAGAAATATCGTTTCTGTATTGGTTTGACTTTCTTAAGAACATAAGTATTTCATTTTCAATACACCGTGATGCATATGTCGCAAGCTTTATATTTTTATCGACCTGAAATGTGTTTACCGCTTTAATTAAGCCTATAGTTCCTATTGAAATCAAATCCTCTATCCCTATGCCGGTTGACTCAAACTTTTTTGCAATATAAACTACAAGTCTCAGATTATGGACGATAAGCGTTTCCCTGCCTTGCTTATCGTTGTTCTTTATTTGTTCAAATGCCTTTTGTTCCTCTTCTGCCGAAAGCGGCGGAGGTAGTGACTCTGCGCCGTTTATGTAATCTATATACTTTTTCTTTCTGTTCAAAAGAATAGTTATTTTGTTTAGTATTTTATTAAATAATAAATTTAATTTCATTTTGTTTTGCTTTTTAAAAGCTTATCTCCTCTCTAATTTTATTTAAACCTAACATTAAATTCAGCTTAATATGCTTGGGTTAAATATCGCCGACGGCTCATCTGTTTCACTGCTTGTTATACCAATACACGCTCTCACCTCTTTACAGTTTCCGTTTTCATCTTTTATTTTAATTCCCTGCATTGACTTAATAGGTATAATACTGTCTCCTGCAACAGTGGCATACGGTATAAGTCTAAAGCCGGTGTTTACATTTTGATTAATAAGCTCATTATACAGACCCATAAGCTCATTGCTTTTACATACAACAACCGAGCGTCCTGAAAAATAATCGTATAGATTATTTCCCGTGTCGACAATTCCCTTAAAAGAATAATCTTTATTAAACAGATTAAAAGATATCGTATATAAGCCTGACAGATTTCTTCTATTTATTAAAAAGTAATCAGCTATAGTCATTATAAAGTAAACCAAAATAGTGATTATTATAAGCATTATCAAAGATATATCAAAGTATACGGTGAAATTCTTTACATATATAATTCTGCCGCCTGAGAGTTTCCATATAAAAAAGCAAATACCTGTAAAAACAATATTGATAAGAATAAATGTAAGCGAGTATTTTAAAATATCGTATTTGTCTTTTGAAAATCCGCAAATGCAAATTATTAAAAAAACAGCTGCAAGCTTAAACAGCATAATTATATAATCGTTTATCGGAAGTAAAATCAAAAGTGCGGATAAACCTCCTACCGCTGATGAAAAAGCAATACGCTTTGCGCTTGTATTTATATGAAATACCAAGCACAATATTTTAATAAAGAAATATGTAAAATATATATTCGTAATGACCAAAACATCAGCATAAATGCACTTCAAAGAGCTTCACCTCACGCTTTATTAATATTATAATCCAAGCCTTTTAATAAATATGTCGATTTTAAAGCATAAAAAATGCACCTGCAAAAAATTGCAAGTGCGTTTAACAAAAAACAAACTTAATCTTCAATAAACACTTTAAAAGCCTTGTAAGCCATATATGTGTCTATTTTTGAGGTTATCTCAAAAGGCGCGTGCATTGAAAGCACCGGAACTCCTACATCTATTACATCAATGTTGAGGTTGGCTATATACATAGCGACCGTTCCTCCGCCGCCTAAATCTACCTTTCCAAGCTCTCCTGTCTGCCAGATAACATTTTTGCTGTCCAATAAATTTCTTATTCTTGCAACAAATTCCGCAGAGGCGTCAGACGTACCTGATTTACCTCTTGAACCTGTAAATTTGGTTACGCATATGCCGTAGTTGATTTTTGATGCATTTCTGATTTCCAGAACATCGGGAAATGTAGGATCAAAAGCGGCGTTCACATCGGCAGAAAGACACTCGGACGCAGATATGACCTGTCTTGGCTTTCCTCCCAGCTTTTCAGCCAAGTCGTAAAGAAAATACTTCAAATACGAGCTGTTTAGTCCTGTATTGCCGTCGCTGCCCGTCTCTTCTTTATCAGTTAAGACTGTTATCGCAGTTTTCTTAGGCACTTTATCACAATCAAGAAGCGCTTTAAGAGCCGTATAAGCACAAACTCTGTCGTCCTGACCGTAAGAGCCTATCATACTTCGGTCAAAACCGATATCCTTTGCCTTAAAGGCAGGTACTGCCTCAAGCTCTGCTGAAATAAAATCATCTTCATCAATTCCGTACTTTTCATTTAGAATTTTGATAATATTCAGCTTGACCATTTCAGATTCTTTGTCGTCTTTAAACGGTCTTGAGCCAATAATTATATTAAGCTCCTCACCCTTAACGCCCTCTGATAGATTTCTTTTCATTTGCTGAGTTGCTAAATGCGGGAGTAAATCGCAGACGCAAAATACAGGGTCAGATTCGTCTTCACCGATTTTGACCTCTATCTTTTCATTCTTGGAATTTATAATAACACCGTGAAGCGCCAACGGAATTGTCGTCCATTGGTATTTTTTAATTCCGCCGTAGTAATGAGTTTTGAAAAAACCTATTTGATTATCCTCGTAAACAGGATTCTGCTTTAAATCAAGTCTCGGTGAATCAATGTGTGCTGCGTTTATTCTGAAACCCTTGTTGACATCTTCACTGCCGATAATTGCAGCAATAATTGCTTTTCCCCTGTTGTTAATGTAAATTTTATCTCCGGGTTTTAAATCCTTATCAAAATTGTATTGAGAAAAGCCCTTTTCTTCAAGAAGCTTTACAGCTTCGCGTACTGCCTCCCTTTCGGTTTTTGCCGCGTCAAGAAAATTCATATACCCTTTGCAGAAATCATCTGCTTTGTTTATTTCGCTGTCGTCTAAAATAAAACCTGCATTTTTCTTTTTAGTAAACAGCTCCTTTTTTAAGTCCTTAGCTTTTGATTCTGACATTGAAATCATCCTTTCTGTTTTATCTATATAATCTGTTATACTCTTTATAAGCACTTATAACCTTGTTTATGTAATGCCTTGTATCAGAATATTCACTCGGTATATTATCAAGATTTAAGTTATCCTCATCAAGAACTCCGCTGTATAACCAACCCCTGACTTCAGTCATGCCGGCGTGATAAGCAGCTATTGTAAGCTCATATGAACCGAACTGCTCATACAGATAATCCAAATACCATGTGCCGTACATTATATTGTATTCAGGGTTATACATATCCGAATATTTAAGACCTTTGTTGTCCTCGATATTATTGCTTACCTCTTTAAAAGCAATAGGCATAAGCTGCATTAGTCCAACTGCTCCGACATTTGACCGTGCGTCGGGATCAAATCCGCTTTCGGTTTTAATAACAGCATATATGAAGTTTTCATCTATATCATATTCTTCACTGTATCTCTCTACATATTCAGAATACTTCTTGGGATAAACATTTTTCTTTAAAAATGCCGGCACCGATTTATATAAGACAAATGCAATAACGGAAAGAATTATTAAAACTAATAAAAAAACAGCTCCTCTATTCTTTCTCTTTGCTCTTCTTGCCATTGTAAATCTCCTTAATGCTCTGTGCTGTTAGTACGGCTTTTTTGATTAATTCTTCTTCACTGCCGTTATTCTCTATAATAAAATCACTGTTCTCTTTGAAAAACTTCTCACTAAACTGAGATGAAAACCTTTTTTCAGCTTCCTCTTTAGAAATTTTATCCCTTTTCATAATTCTATCAAGCCTTAAAGCCTTATCCGATATAACGCTGACTATCTCATCACAGCTTTTATTGAGTCCGCTTTCAAATAAAGTAGGCGCATCAACGACAATCAGCTTATTATTACCGATATTTTCAATTTGCCTGTTTATCTCATCAATTATATATGGAAAAGTTATTTCCATAAGCTTGTCAAGCTTTTCTCTGTCTGCAAAGACTAACGAACCCAGCTTACGTCTGTTTAAAACGCCGTTTTCGATATATTCTTCTCCAAACGCAGTTTTGAGCTCATCAATACAAGACTTGCTGTTTTCGGTTATATATTTTGAAACCAAATCAGCGTTTATAATATGAAAGCCAAGTGACTTAAAAGTATCACAAACAGTTGTTTTACCTGAACCGCTTTGACCTGTAAGCCCGATGATATAAGACTTCATTCAGTCACCCTCTTTAATAACTTTAAATCCCGCCGCGCGAAGCATTCTGTTATAAACAGCAAGTCCTATTCCCTCTTTTGACGGACATCTGGCATAAACCTTTTTTGCTCCGATTTTGTCAATTTCTCTTAAAACTGCAAATATTCTTTCTGCCTGCTGTTCGCTGCTGCCGCCGTACTTTATCGACTTAATATCATTTGATATATTATCACCGTCAAAAATCAAAGCGTATGTTTCAGCAGAATTTCTTTCACTAACATACCTTTCAAAAAATTCAGCCGAACCATCTATAAGAGTAACATCAGCCTTCGGTGAATAGTGCTTATATTTCATACCAGGTGATTTTACCCTTGTATCATTTGAAATAACTTCTAAAACTCCATTGTCGATAATCACATTTGTTGTGACCGTCTTTAAATCATCAACAGAAATTCTGCCCGGTCTTAACAATCTGATTATATCACTCTCAAAAGAGATAACTGTCGATTCAACGCCGACAGAACATTTTCCGCCGTCAAGTATAGCGGGTATTCTTCCGTTTAAATCGTCATAAACGTGGCTTGCCGTTGTAGGACTTGGACTTCCCGAAAGATTAGCAGAAGGCGCCGCAAGCGGCAAACCGCTCGCTCTAATAAGCTCTCTAGCTACCTCATTAGACGGCAGTCTTATCCCTACAGTGTCAAGACCTCCGCTTGTAATCAACGGAATTTTATCACTTTTAGGCAAAACAACCGTCAAAGGTCCGGGCCAAAATCTTTTGCATACATCAAACGCAATATCTGGAACATCTTTTACTAAACCTTTGAGCATTTCTATATCCGCAATATGAACAATCAAAGGGTTGTCAGCAGGACGCTTTTTAGCCTCGAAAATCTTTTTTACAGCAGCCTCATCAAAAGCGTTTGCTGCAAGACCGTATACAGTCTCGGTAGGCATTCCTACAACCTCTCCGCTTTTAATCAGTTTAGCGCAGCAGCTGATATTTTCTTTTGTAGGTTTTAAAATTTTAGTATTCATAAATTTATTACGATCAGCTTTCGCTGTCCTGCATAGCAAGCTTTGCAGCCTGATCAGCAGTTGCCAGAGCGTCGATAACCTCGTCCATATTGCCGTTTAGAAATTGTTCTAATCTGTATATTGTAAGACCTATCCTGTGATCTGAAACTCTGCCCTCAGGGAAATTATAGGTTCTAATTCTCTCTGAACGGTCCCCTGTTCCGACCTGAGAACGCCTTACAGCCGCAATTTCATTTTCCTGAGCTCTTTGCTGTTCCTCATATAGCTTTGAGCGCAGAACCTTTAATGCTCTTTCCTTGTTCTTATGCTGGCTTCTCTCGTCCTGACATTCAACAACTAAACCGGTAGGGAGATAAGTTATTCTTACAGCCGACTCGGTTTTATTTATATGCTGTCCGCCTGCTCCCGACGCTCTGAAAACATCAATTTTTAAATCGGTAGCCTCGTTGATTTCAAACTCAACATCGTCTGCTTCAGGCAAAACCGCAACAGTAACAGTTGATGTATGAACCCTGCCCTGCGACTCAGTCTCGGGAACTCTCTGCACTCTGTGAACTCCGCTTTCATACTTTAGCCTTGAGTATGCACCCTCGCCCTGAATACTGAACGATATCTCTTTGAATCCGCCAAGCTCTGTTTCATTAGCGTTTATAACCTCAATGCTCCAGCCGTTTCTTTCGGCATACATAGTATACATTCTGTAAAGGGAGTTTGCAAAAAGCGAAGCCTCTTCTCCACCTGCTCCACCTCTTATCTCAACTATAACATTTTTATCGTCGTTGGGGTCTTTAGGTAAAAGCAGAATTTTAAGCTCCTCAGTTAACGCCTCCTCCTGCTCTTTTGATTCATCATACTGAAGCTGTACCATTTCCTTGAATTCCTTATCCAGTCCGCCGGCATCAAGCAACTCTACAGCCTCGTCGAAAGACGCCTTTGCCTTTTTGTATTCTCTGAACTTCTCTATTATCGGAGTAATGCTCTTATACTCCTTCATAAGCGATGTGTAGAGCGCCTGATCATTTATAACATCAGGTTCCATAAGTTTATTGTTTATTTCTTCATATCTTTCCTCTAGCGCTTTTAACTTTTCAAACATAAATATTCTCCTATAAATTATATTGTATATTAAGATTAACCTAACTTCCCAAAGCGCTAGGTATCCTCATCTCTGATAACAGATTTTATGTTTTTCTCAGCTTTTGAACGTGCTATCATAAACTCGCGTCCGCATCCGATACATCTAAGTTTAAAGTCCATTCCCGAACGCAGAACAAGCATTTTCTTTTCCCCGCAAGGGTGCTTTTTTTTCATAATTAATATATCATCAGGTCTTATATCCGTAATGATCACTCCTGTTAATAATATGAATATATTTTAACTCAAGATGTTAGTATAGCACATATTTATCAAAAAAGCAAATAGAACTTCTACTTTCCCTGCGTTTATCAATAAAGTCATAATTGAACATTTGCTCTCATAGAATTAGATATAAAACTTTTTATACAGTATATTAAGATTATTGTCAAAAAAGTATAAAACAAACAGTTATATTGAGCTGCTGCAAATATAAAAAAGCTCAATCACAAAGGAAGGAATGATAATTTAATGAAAAACTATCTGCCCGAGGGCAAGCTGATAAGCACCAATGCCAACAAAAGCCACTTAAGATCCATATCAACATTAAATGATGCAAAAGAATCCGGCGTTATTTTGGAAGCAAAGGCTTTGATGTGCGACTGCGAACACAATATTGTAGTAGATATTCCATGTGCAAAAGCAATAATCCCAAGAATTGAAGGTGCAATCGGCATTGAAACCGGCGAGACAAAAGATATTGCCCTGCTTTCAAGAGTAAACAAACCTGTGTGCTTTAAGGTTATGGACATAATTGTAAATGAAAACGAAGAAACTTTGGTGATTCTTTCAAGAAAAGCCGCACAGGAGGAGTGTATCGCAAACTACGTAAACAACCTTAAAAGCGGCGATGTTATACCTGCAAAAATAACTCACATAGAACAGTTCGGATGCTTTGTTGATATAGGCTGCGGTATTGCGTCTCTTATTCCCATAGACGCTATATCAGTATCAAGAATATCACACCCGTCTGACAGATTTTATAATGGTCAGGATATTTACGCCGTTGTTAAAGGAAGAGAGAACGACAGAATTTTTCTTACACATAAAGAACTTTTGGGTACATGGTCTGAAAATGCCGAGCTGTTTGAAGTAGGTCAGACTGTTGGCGGTATTATCCGTTCAATAGAGGACTATGGAATTTTTATTGAACTTACTCCAAATCTCGCCGGTCTTGCCGAGCCAAAGGATAATGTACATATAGGTCAGTCTGCAAGTATTTTCATAAAATCAATTATCCCAGAAAAAATGAAGGTTAAGCTTATCATTGTTGATGTTTTTTCATCAAGCGGATTTGATAAATCTCTGAATTACTATATAACTGAAGGTCATATTGATAAGTGGAATTACTCTACACAAGAATGTCACAAGCAAATATACACTGAGTTTTAAATAAAAAGGCTAAGGAATCTTATAACTCCTTAGCTTTTCTTTTTTATATTACTATCCTTTTATCTTTTTCCTATATTGCAAAGCAGTCTGTTCCTGCTTGTTATCCCCGAACTCGTAATAAACTCTGTCCTTCAAATTATCAGGAAGATACTGCTGCTTAACATAATGATTAGGAAAATCATGAGGGTATTTATAGTTTTGCCCTTTAACCTCTGCGTCGTCGCCGTCAAAATGAACATTCTGCAGCTGTCTAGGTATAGCACCTGCCAGCCCCTTTTCAATGTCGTCCATTGCAGAGTTAATAGCCATATATGCGCTGTTTGATTTAGGAGCAGTACACAAAAGAATAATAGCCTCTGCAATCGGTATTCTCGCTTCTGGAAGTCCTAACTGAAGTGCGCTGTCTACACACGATTTTACAATAGAAACAGCCATAGGATAAGCAAGCCCAACATCCTCTGACGCCACTACCAGCAGACGTCTGCATAGAGAAGTAAAGTCCCCTGCTGTCATCAGCCTTGCTGCATAATGTAAAGCTGCGTTTTCATCGCTTCCCCTGATTGACTTCTGAAATGCAGATAAAATATCGTAATGCTCATCTCCGTCTTTATCATAACGCATATTACTTTTCTGTGTAAGCAGTTTAGCGTTATCAAGTGTAATTTCCAAGCATTCACCATTTTTATCAGCAGATAAAACGCATAGCTCTACTGTATTAAGCGATTTTCTCACGTCTCCTCCGCAACCGGTAGAGATATAGTCAACAACTCCGCTTTCCAGTCTGAGCCTTACACCCATCTCGTCAGCAATAATCTGAAACGCACGTTTAACAGCAGGAATTACATCAACTGAACTCACCTGCTTAAATTCAAATACAGTAGAACGGCTTATGATTGCGTTAAACACATAAAAGTACGGGTTTTCTGTAGTAGACGCTATAAGCGTGATCTTACCGTTTTCTATATATTCAAGCAAAGACTGCTGCTGCTTTTTATTCAGGTACTGAATTTCATCTAAATAAAGCAGTATACCGTTAAAGCCCTCAAAGGTCTCAGTCTCTGCAATAATATCTTTAATATCAGAAATTGACGCAGAAGTGCCGTTTAGCTTGTACATTTTTAGATTTGTATTGTCAGCAATTATTCTGGCAACAGTTGTCTTTCCCGTTCCCGAAGGACCGTAGAAAATCATATTCGGTATCTGACCGCTTTCTATTATTCTTCTAAGCGGCTTATCTTTACCCAGCAAATGAGATTGACCGACAACTTCATCAAGCGTTTTCGGTCTTATACGGTCTGCCAAAGGCTTGTTCACTGTCGGTCAACTCCTTAAATTATATTTTATTAATTAGTATAAAGGATACTTCCTGCAAAGATCATTAACCTTTTCTCTGATTTCGTCTGCCTTATTCTCAAAATCAGTAGCCGTTAAATAAATGCACTCTGCAATAACTTCCATATCCTCTTCTTTAAGTCCCCTTGTTGTAACAGCAGGCGTACCTACTCTTATTCCGCTTGTTATAAACGGACTTTGAGGATCATTCGGAATAGCGTTCTTATTAACTGTTATGTAAACCTCGTCAAGTCTATGCTCCAATTCCTTACCTGTTATATTAAAAGGCTGTAAATCAACAAGCGCTAAATGGTTGTCTGTTCCGCCTGAGACTAGTCTGAAGCCTCTTTTTACAAGTCCCTCTGCAAGAGCCTTTGCATTTAAAACCACCTGATGCTGATATTCCTTAAACTCAGGCTTTAGAGCCTCGCCAAAACATACTGCCTTGCCTGCTATAACGTGTTCTAGCGGACCGCCCTGTGTTCCTGGGAAAATAGCCTTGTTAAACTTCTTTGCAAGCTCCTCGTCGTTAGTCAGAATAAGTCCGCCTCTTGGACCTCTCAGGGTTTTGTGAGTAGTTGTGGTAACAACGTCAGCGTATGGCACAGGCGACGGATGCTCGCCTGCCGCAACAAGACCTGCGATGTGCGCCATATCAACCATAAAATATGCGCCGACTGATTTTGCAATGTTTGAAATTCTCTCAAAGTCAATAATTCTGGGGTAAGCCGACGCTCCTGCTACAATAAGCTTTGGCTGACACTCTTTAGCTTGTCTTTCGATCTCGTCATAGTCTATTCTCTCATCGTCTCCAAGCTCGTAAGAAACGAAGTTAAAATACTTTCCGCTTAAATTTACAGGGCTTCCATGAGTTAAATGACCGCCGTGTGCAAGGCTCATACCCATAATAGTATCGCCCGGATCAACTAAAGCAAAGTAAACAGCAGTATTCGCCTGTGCGCCAGAGTGCGGCTGAACATTTGCAAACTTAGCATTGAAAAGTTTGCAGGCTCTTTCTATTGCAATATTTTCAACAACGTCAACACACTGACATCCGCCGTAATATCTCTTTCCCGGATAGCCCTCTGCATATTTATTTGTTAAAACGCTTCCCATTGCAGCCATAACAGCCCCTGAAACAATATTTTCACTTGCTATAAGCTCAAGGTTTCTCCTCTGACGTGCAAGCTCAGCGTCCATAGCCTCTCCTACTTCTTTATCATACTTTTTCACATAACCTATTGAATCCATCATTTCCATAGTAATATACTCCTTCGTTAAATAATATAAAATTATTATATACTAAATTTCATTCTATTTCAAGTTATTTTACATTATTTTTGTATACCCGCAATTTCTTTGCTCTCTTGACAAAACTCAGATATTATTTTATAATGTGCCTATTAATTGTAACAAGGTGAAACATAATTATGAATAAAAAGGCTGTTATAGCTATGAGCGGAGGCGTTGATTCAAGCGTAGCCGCTTATTTAATAACCAAACAGGGTTTTGATTGCATCGGTGCTACGATGAAGCTGTTTAACAACGAGGATATCGGCGTCTCAAAAAAGCATACCTGCTGTTCTGCCGAAGATGTCGAGGACGCAAGAAGCGTTGCATATTCTCTTGATATTCCCTACTATGTTTTTAATTTTTCTGATAGCTTTAAAGAAAAAGTAATAGACAAGTTTGTATATGCTTATGAAAACGGAATGACGCCGAATCCTTGTATTGATTGCAACCGCTATCTGAAATTTGAAAGGCTGTTTATGCGGGCAAAGGAATTAGATTTTGATTACGTTGTAACAGGGCATTACGCTCAAATTGAATTTGACAAAGAGAATAACCGTTATTTGCTCAAAAAAGCCGTAGACAAAACAAAAGACCAAAGCTATGTTTTGTATTGTATGACTCAGGAACAGCTTAAACACACTTTGTTTCCTTTAGGCGGAATGGAAAAATCAGAGGTAAGAAAAATCGCTGAAGAAAAAGGCTTTGTAAATGCCAATAAGCACGACAGTCAGGACATATGCTTTGTTCAGGATAAAAAATATTATGATTTCATTGAACAGTATACTGGCAGATCTTATCCTAAAGGTAATTTCGTTGACTTAAACGGCAATGTACTCGGTACGCATGAAGGGATTATTCGCTATACAATAGGTCAACGGCGAGGTCTTGGCGTATCTATTTCAAACAACCCGACCTTTGTTTTATCTGTTGATCCCGAACAAAACACCGTCACTCTCGGCAGAGAGCAGGACTTATACACCAAAACGCTTACGGCAAAAAATATAAACCTCATATCAAAAGAAAAACTTACCGCGCCATTAAGAGTTAAAGCAAAGGTACGTTACCGTCAAGCAGAACAGTGGGCAACGGCGGCACAGCTTGATGACGATACCCTTGTAATTGAATTTGACGAGCCGCAGAGAGCTGTAACAAAAGGTCAGGCAGTTGTTTTATATGACGGTGATATAGTTGTCGGCGGAGGAATTATACAGTAGCGTCTGCTGATTTTCAGCAACTTTATTGCTTGAAAAGGCAGTTATGTTGTGTTATACTATAATGAAATCAGATTTTTAAAAAGGAGCATTAATATGCCTATTAGAATACCGAACAATCTTCCTGCATTTTCGGTTTTTGAAGAGGAAAACATCTTTGCCATACCTAAAGACAGAGCTGAACATCAGGACATAAGACCTTTGGAGATTGCCATTGTTAATCTTATGCCAAAGAAAATAGAGACTGAGACCCAATTTTTAAAACTCTTATCCAACACTCCATTGCAGGTTAATATAGAGCTTATACAAATGGCTTCACACAAATCTAAGAATACACCTATGGAGCATTTACTTTCATTTTATAAGACTTTTGACGAGATAAAAGACAATAGATATGACGGTATGATAATTACCGGCGCTCCTGTTGAACAAATGGATTACGAGAAAGTTGATTATTGGAATGAGCTTTGTGAAATTTTCGAGTGGTCAAAGACGAATGTTTACTCGACTATCCACGTTTGCTGGGCAGCTCAGGCAAGTCTTTACTACCATTATGGAATACCAAAGTACACGCTTGAGAAAAAAATGTTCGGTGTATTTCCGCACAAGGTTCTTCACCCTAAGCATCCTCTTTTAAATGGTTTTGATGATGTTTTTTTAGTTCCTCACTCAAGATATACTGAGGTGAAAAAAGAGGATATTGAAAAGGTAAAAGAATTAACTATTTTAACAGAATCGGATATAAGCGGAGTACATATCGTCGCTGACAAAACGGACAGGCAGTTCTTTTTGACGGGACATTCTGAATACGATAAAAGAACGCTTGAAAACGAATATCGCCGCGACTTAGAAAAAGGACTTGATATAGATATCCCTTATAACTACTTTCCAAATGATGATCCGAATAACAAGCCGGTTCATTCGTGGGTATGCCATGCAAATCTTATGTTTTCAAACTGGCTTAACTATTTAGTATATCAGGCAACTCCTTTTGATTTGAATAATCTAAAGAAAATATAGAAATACAAAAGCTCCCGTTTATCGGGAGCTTTTATATCAAGAAACCCCATATCATAATCTGATATAGAGGGTAATTGCATCGCCTAACCTGTAAACGGTTTGCGCTATTGTTCGTTGTTTCTGATTTCTTATATATCGCCGTGACAAAAGCGTTCAAGTCTTTTATTGACCTGAACGCTTTTGCGTTTGAATATGATTATTTTACTTTATCATCGACGCCACTTCATCAGCGAAGTTGTCTTGCTTCTTTTCAATTCCCTCGCCGCGCTCGTATCTTACAAACTCTAAAACGGTCAGCTTTCCGCCCTGAGCCTTTGCAACGCTGTCAAGATACTGCTTAACTGATACCTTGTCGTCCTTAACGAATGTCTGGTCGAGCAGACAGTTTTCTTTATAGAACTTTCCAATCTTACCGTCAATAATCTTAGCCTTGACCTGCTCAGGCTTTGAAGCCATTTTAGGATCGTCATTCATCTGAACAAGCATAATGTTCTTTTCTTCTTCAATAGCAGACTCAGGTACCGAAGCCTCGTCTAAATACTTAGGATTCATTGCGGCTATCTGAAGCGCACAGTTTTTACCAGCCGCAAGCATTTCAGCATTGTCAGGTGCAATGTCTGTGTCAAGTTTTACCATAACGCCTATGCTTCCTCCGCCGTGAACATAAGGAACTAAAATACCTTCAAATCTTTCAAAACGGCGAATGCTCATATTCTCTCTTATTTTTAAGAATAACTCGTCGTATAACTCCTTAACTGTCATATCACTTCCGCTTGCCTTTGTTGCAAGTAAAGCGTCTATATCAGCAGGGTTACTTTCTATGATTGTGTTTGCAACTGTATCAACAAATGCCTTAAACTCGTCATTTTGTGCAACGAAATCTGTCTCTGAGTTTACCTCAACAACTACACCTACGCCGTCTTTAACAACAGCAGTAACTATTCCCTCAGAAGCAGATCTGCCCGCTTTCTTAGCCTGCGTAGCAAGTCCCTTTTCACGAAGAATAAGAATTGCTTTCTCTGTGTCTCCGTCAGCCTCAACCAAAGCCTTTTTACAATCCATCATTCCGACGCCTGTTTGCTTTCTCAGCTCTGCAACGTCTTTTGCCGTTATATTAGCCATTTTATTTTCCTCCTGTTATCTGTTAAAATTAAGGCAGGAATTATCCTGCCCGATTATATTATTTTTATTTGGTTTGAACTTATTATTCCTCAGAAGATTCTTCAACTACTTCTTCTTGGGTTTCCTCTTCAGGGGTTTCTTCAGCAGTCTCATTCTCTGCTTCTTCATCAGCAGTATTCTGTTCACCCTGTCTGCCCTCGATAATTGCGTCAGCCAATGCTCCTGCTATCAGTTTAACTGCTCTTATAGCGTCGTCATTTCCAGGAATAACATAGTCAATATCATCAGGGTCACAGTTTGTATCGACAATAGCTACAACCGGAATACCCAGTTTTTTAGCTTCTAAAACTGCGATTCTTTCCTTTCTCGGGTCAACTACAAACAAAGCTCCCGGAAGCTTGTTCATATTCTTGATTCCGCCCATAAACTTTTCAAGCTTTTCAATTTCAAGATTCAGCTTGATAACTTCCTTCTTTGGCAAAAGGGCAAATGTTCCGTCCTCTTCCATCTGATGCAGCTGTTCAAGTCTCTTTACTCTCTGCTTTATCGTTCTGAAGTTTGTCATCATTCCGCCGAGCCATCTTGCATTTACATAATGTGCTTCAGCTCTTGTTGCCTCTTCCTTAACAGAATCAGCAGCCTGTTTTTTAGTTCCTACAAAAAGAACTTCCTCTCCGTTTTCTGAAAGCTCACGGATAAACATATAAGCCTCTTCAAGTTTAGCAACTGTCTTTTGAAGGTCGATAATGTAAATTCCGTTTCTTTCTGTGAAAATGTACGGTGCCATTTTCGGATTCCATCTTCTTGTCTGGTGACCAAAGTGTACGCCGGCTTCAAGAAGCTGTTTCATTGATACTACTCCCATGGTAGTTCCTCCTTAATTAATTGGTTTTTACTTGTCTGAAAATCAGACACCCTCCGCGTTACCTTAGCATGCATTCTACCTGAACCGCTTCAGGAACCAAATGCAAATGATAAGCGTGCGAATTGCTTAAATATTATACCATTTTTTACACTTCAATACAACAATTTATTTGCAATTTATTTGAACAAATTTTCAACTTTAATTCCTTTCGTTTTTGTACAAATTGTACTGTTTTGAAAAGAAACCAAAATTGTATCCTCTCCGATAAGCTGGATATTGTCAAAACTTATAAGTATATCATCCTCATGCCCGAACAATCCAAAAAACTTTGGACGTCCGTAAACTATCATATTGACGATCTCCGAGCTTTCTGTGTCAATCTCAATATCGTCAACATACCCTATCTTAATACCTGTTGTTACATTTATCACTTCTTTATTTTTCAGCTCTGCAAACTGACAAATCATCTATTCTCACACCTTATTAAAAAATCTTAATCTCTACGGCATAATTTCTCATTAATAATATGAAAATTAATGCTTGTATAATGCAAAGATTATTTAAAACCCCCACAATTCCCTTTCATATGCACAAAATTAATAAATATGAATAAGATATATAGAAGTCTAAAACTTCAAATATTACTAAAGGAGGAAACTTAAATGAGCGAATTTAATTCTAACTCAGCCGCTTTCAGCGAAGCAGTTTGCATTGAAGCAATGAGAATTTTCGACAGCTGTTCTGACAAAGACTGCATTGAAGATTTAGAAGTTGTGTTCGGCTTGCCCGAAGAGCAGGAAATTATAAAAAATGCAACATTCATTAAAAGCAAAAGCGTCGAAGTTGTAAACACGGTCTTTGACATTGAGCCTGTGCCTTTCAACAAGGGCTTCTTCTCTGTTGACCTGACTTACACCTTTAATGTAGAAATCGAAGCGTTCACTAATGTAGCACTTCCCTCGACAACCCTTAACGGCGTAACTACCTTCAGTAAGAAGGTCATTCTCTACGGCGGCGACGGAAATACAAAATACTTCTCCTCTGATGAGACAACGGAAGTCATCAATTCTAACGGATACTATTCACAGACACTTCCAAGAGCGACGGTCAGCGTTGTAGAGCCTATCTCTCTGGACTGCAAGCTGCTGCCGAAATATCGCTACAATCGCTGTGATTGTCCTGTTCAGTGTGATGATAACAACTCGGGAGACTGCAATATTCCAAAGGTCGCTTACATAACAATCGGACTTTTCTCAATAGTCCAGCTTTCACGTCCTGTACCTATTCTGGTTCCTGCATACGACTACTGCATACCAAGCAAGGAATGCTCAACAACCACAGACTCCCCTTGTGAGCTGTTTGAGAAAATAAAATTCCCGACAAACGAATTTTTCCCGAGATCGCTTGAAGAAACCGAAATGCTCAACTCGGGAAGAGTTCACGAACCGGTATCAGAACAACCAACACAACAATCAGAAACGCAAACAGAAAATCAAACTGAATAATTGATAATTGATAATTGATAATGGACAATTGACAGAAGCAAGACCGGCGTGACGCCGGTTGCTCTGCTGCCTTTGGAGAATTTTGTTTAATGTTTAACTTTGATAAACGGCATGCTAGTACCTAGATGCAAGAAACCAGAGGCAAGAGGCAAGAAAAGCGTTCGGAATTTTTCCGAACGCTTTGTGTTTTTAAAACTATATTAACCCATACAATTTAGGTGTTTTTATCAACTACTTTCATTTTCTTTAAGTTTCCCGTCTTGTTATGTCGTTCGTCAAGAACTGCCTCAACCTCACTCCATGGCAATTCCCTTTCAACACACATTACCATAAGATGATACAACAAATCCGCAACCTCGCCTTTAAGCTCTGAATTATCCTTGTTTTTAGCGGCGATTATAGTTTCTGCGCTCTCCTCGCCTACCTTTTTAAGTATCTTGTCAATTCCCTTTTCAAAAAGATAACAGGTGTATGAACCCTCCGCTTTTGTTTCCTTTCTGGACTTTACAACCTGCTCTAATGTCTTTAAAGTTTCCATTTCTGTTCCTCCGTTAATCCCTGTAAATTTCGTTAAAAAAACAGCTATACGAGCCTGTATGGCAGGCATTACCCGTCTGTTTGACGTTTAAAAGTAATGTATCGTCGTCACAGTCGCTGTAAATAGATACAACCTTTTGCAAATGTCCGCTAGTCGCACCCTTGTTCCAAAGCTCGCCTCTAGAACGGCTCCAGTACCATGTATACCCCGTCTCAAGAGTTTTCTTAAGGCTCTCCTTGTTCATATAAGCAAGCATTAAAACAGTCTTTGTATCAACGTCAAATGCAATAGCAGGAATAAGCTCCGACTTAACAAAATATTTATCAAGATTATTAATATCTATTTTTATTTTACTCATTGTATTTCCTTTCAATTATTTTCATTCAGAAAAGTCTAGGCGATAGATTATTGCTCACATCTCTAACAGTCACACCGTGCTTTATAAGGTATGATTTTACCTCGCTCACCGTCAGCTCCTTGAAATGGAACAATGACGCTGCAAGAGCCGCCGAGCAATTTGTCTTTTCAAAAGCTTCAAGAAAGTCCTCTAATTTTCCGCAGCCGCCGGACGCTATCACTGGGATTTTTACAGCGTCACAAACAGCATTGAGCATTTCAATATCGTAACCGCCACGAACACCGTCCGTGTCAATTGAATTCAAGCATATCTCACCTGCACCCAGCTTTTCTATTTCCTTGACCCATTCTATAAGGTCAAGCTTATAATCTATTCTTCCACCGTTGATATAGACAGTCCACTTGCCGTCTGAAATCTTCTTAGCGTCGATTCCCACAACCACGCATTGACTTCCAAAAATATCAGCCGCCTCACGTATAAGCCCGGGATTCTGAACAGCCTGCGAATTAACCGAAACCTTATCTGCCCCTGCTCTTAGCGTTTCTCTGAAATCATCAATAGTTTTTATTCCGCCGCCAACAGTGAGAGGGATAAAAACCTTTTTAGCTGTGTTCCTTACAACGTCAAGCATTGCCCCTCTGCCCTCGTGAGAAGCCGTTATATCGTAAAATACAAGCTCGTCAGCGCCCTGCATATTGTACTCATATGCAAATTCAACAGGATCGCCGACGTCTTTTACGCCCTCAAAATTAACGCCTTTTACAACGTGTCCGTCTCTAACGTCAAGACAGGGAATGATTCTTTTTGCAAGCATTTTTATCCTCCGTTTTATATTGAATGTTATTTAATAAGTAGGGAAAAGTTCTGTAAGATTTTAAGCCCTATTTTTCCGCTCTTTTCAGGGTGAAACTGCGCTCCGTAAACAAAATTCCCGTCCCAAACCATAGCGGGAACCTTGTCTCCGTATTCGCAGTAAGCAACTAAATTCTTATTATCATTATCGCAGTAAGCCTTGTAAGAATGTACAAAATACACATAATCATTCCCGGGTAGTCCCTCAAACAGCGGACAGTTTTTTATATTGTATTCAAGCTTGTTCCACCCCATATGCGGAATAATCAGATCAGGCTCGTTAATTTTGTCTACCTTTCCGTGAATAAGCCCAAGACCGTCACATTCTTCAAATTCATAACCCTTGTCAAATAAAAGCTGCATTCCAAGACAAATACCCAAAAACGGCTTTTTGGTTGCCTCATACTTTATCGTGTCTATAAGACCGCTTTTTTTAAGCTCGTTCATAGCCCACGGAAAAGCCCCGACTCCGGGCAGTATTATAGCATCGGAGTTTTCAATGACCTTTCTTTCTTTTGTCAAAGCGCTCTCAATACCAAGCATATCAAGAGCATTTTTAACACTGAATATGTTCCCTGCTCCGTAATCAATTATAGCTATCACTTATAACACTCCCTTAGTAGACAGAACCTCTCCGCTTTTATTTTCACAAATAGCCATTTTAAATGCGTGAGCGGCTGCCTTGTAAAGCGACTCGCATATGTGATGGTCATTGCTTCCATAAATTTCTGATATGTGTAATGTTATACCCGAATTAAACGCAAACGCTCTGAAAAATTCCTCAACAAGGCAAGAATCCATCTCGCCTATTTTTTCATTACTAAAATCTGCATTAAACACCAAAAACGGTCTACCGCTTATATCAAGAGAACAAAAGCCCAAAGCCTCGTCCATAGGAATATATGCGCTGCCGTATCTGGCAATGCCCGATTTATCTCCCAAAGCCTTTGCAACAGCCTGACCCAGAACGATCCCAGTATCCTCAACAGTGTGGTGACTGTCAACATTCAAATCGCCGGTCACGTTTATCTGCAAATCAATGCCTGAGTGTACTCCAAACGCTGTAAGCATATGATCAAAAAATCCTATTCCCGTATCTACCGACACCTTACCATCGCCGTCCAGCTTTATAAATACGTTAATTTCCGTTTCCTTTGTCTTTCTCGAAATCTCGGCTGTTCTCATAATAATCCTCCGTTCATAAGCAAAGCTACTTATTTTTTAATATATCTTCTAATGCTTCAAAGAAATTATCCATCTCTTTGTTTGTACCTATCGTAATCCTCAGATAGTTATTTATCCTAGGCTTATCCCAATAGCGTACGAAAATCCTTCTCTTTTTTAGCTCTTCAAAAATCTCACTTGCAGGCTTATTGGGGTGAGATGCAAAAATAAAATTGCTCTTTGAATCAGGAAAAGTAAATCCAAGCTCTTTCAATTTTATCTTTGTTCTTTCCCTCATCTGAATAATTTTATTTATAGTTTCTACAAAATATCTTTCGTCCTTAACCGCCTCAACGCCGATTTTTTGAGTAAGACTGTTCATTGTGTAGGAATTGACTGAAAACTTGACATCATTCAGATATTTTATAAGCCTTTCATTTCCAATGGCAAAGCCTATTCTCGCTCCTGCCATTGAGCGTGACTTTGAAAATGTCTGAATAACAAGCAGATTATCATACTTTTTAAAAAGAGGAATACAGCTTACCTCGCCAAAATCTATATAAGCCTCATCAATCATAACGATGACATCAGGATTTGCCTTTATAATACTTTCTATCTTGTCGAGGCTTTCATAAACTCCTGTCGGCGCATTGGGATTAGGAAAAATAATTCCGCCGTTTTCACAGTTATAATCATCTGGGTTTATTCTGAAATTTTCGTCAAGAGGTTTGGTCTTGTATGGAATATTATAAACCTTTGCCCAAACGTCGTAAAACGAATATGTTATATCAGGGAAAATAATCGGCTTATCTGAATTAAAAAACGTCATAAAAGACATTGAAATAACATCGTCAGAGCCAACGCCAACAAAAACCTGTGACGGCTTTACTCCGTACCTCTCAGCAATCGCATTAACAAGCTCCTCAGATGAGGGATCAGGATAAAGCCTTAAATTATCCGCATTATAATCCTTCAAAGCCTTAATAACTCCATCGGCAGGAAGGTACGGATTTTCATTTGTGTTTAATTTAATTATACCCTTATCCTTTGGCTGTTCTCCGGGAATATAAGGCTCAACCCTTTTTACATTGCTTTCCCAATTTCTCATTATAAACTTTCCTTTATTCAAATCTTACCTTAATCGCATTTGCGTGAGCGGTAAGTCCCTCTTTCTCAGCAATCAAAACAATATCGTCCTTTGCTTCTCTTAGTGCGTCCTTTGTGTAATATATAAAACTTGAACGCTTTTCAAAGCTGTTTACAGAAAGCGGTGAGAAAAATCTTGCCGTACCGCTTGTAGGCAGAACATGGTTAGGTCCTGCATAGTAATCGCCCAGCGGTTCTGGCGCATATGAGCCTAAAAATATTGAGCCTGCGTTATCTAATCTGCCTACATACTCTAATGGATTTTCAAAAAGTACCTCTAAGTGTTCAGGTGCAAGGTCATTAGCAAGTTGTACAGCCTTATCCTTTGAATCGCATACAATTATTGCTCCGAAGCCTGTCAGTGATTCATCAATTATCTCTTTTCTTGAAAGCTCCTTTATCTGGCGCTCCAGTTCGGCTTTAACATCACCTGCAAGCCTTTCGCTTGTTGTAACTAAAATAGCCGAAGCAATTCTATCGTGCTCTGCCTGACTCATCAAATCAGCCGCAACAAACTTAGGGTTTGCGCTCTCATCAGCGATTACCAAAATCTCGCTTGGACCTGCTATCATATCAATGTCAACTGTACCGTATAAAATCTTCTTTGCAGTTGCAACAAAAATATTTCCGGGACCTACTATCTTATCTACTTTAGGAATTGTCTCTGTACCATACGCAAGCGCCGCTATTGCTTGAGCGCCTCCTGTCAGAAATACTCTGTCAACACCGCATATTGCCGCCGCAACTAAAATGTCCTTATTAGGTGTTCCGTCCTTTAGCGGAGGAGTAACCATAATTATTTCCTTAACACCTGCGATTTTTGCAGGGATCGCATTCATAAGTACAGACGACGGATAAGCGGCTGTTCCACCTGGAACATACAAACCGACACGCTCCAGACCTCTTACTCTCTGCCCAAGAATAACTCCGTTAGCTTTATTATCTACAAAGCTCTGCGACTTCTGTCTGTTGTGAAAGTCTGCAATGTTTTCCTGTGCGTTTAAAAGTGCCTCTACAAAAGCAGGATCAGCCTCAGTCAGCGCATCGTTTATAACATCTCTCGGAACTTCATAGTATTCCGGTGCTTTACCGTCAAACTTTATTGTGTAATCATTTACAGCCTTGTCTCCGCCTGCTTTTACAGTATCAATAATCTCACTTACTATCGCAGTTACCTTTTTATCCGTTTCGCCGTTTCGGTCAGCTACCTGTTTTAAAAACTCAACCTCGTCTTTACCGTTTGCGTAAATCGTCTTTATACTCATATTTCTGCCCCTTGCGGAGCATTCCTCCTCTCGAAATTTAACCTAACTTAAAGATTTGCTTCTACAAGCGAAACAAGCTTTTCAATTTCTGCCTGTCTCAGCTTCATACTCACCGTGTTTACTATAAGCCTTGCTGAAATTGGCGCAATATCTTCAATAATTTCAAGACCGTTTTCCTTTAGCGTCGTTCCAGTTTCAACAATATCTACAATACCATCGGATAGCTCCAAAAGTGGTGCCAACTCAACTGAACCCTCTATCTTGACAATTTCCAGATCCATACCCTTAGCTTCAAAATACGCTCTTGCAACATTCGGATACTTAGTCGCTATCGTTTTGATGTCGTAACCGCCGTAGAAGCCCGAACCCTTCTTTGCGGCAAGTGCAAATCTGCATCTGCCGAAGCCTAAGTCAACAAGCTCGAAAAACGAACCGCCCATTTCCATAATTGTATCTTTCCCCACAACGCCCATATCACAGACGCCGTGCTCGACATATGTAATTACATCATTTGCCTTTGCAAGAACAACCTCTAAATTAGCGTCAGGAATGGGAAGTATCAGCTTTCTTCCCTTTTCTCGTACACTTGTGCAGTCAAAACCGATTTTCTCTAAAAGCCCGACTGTATCCTTTTCAAGCCTGCCCTTTGTCAGAGCAATTCTAATAGGTTTATTCATAATATACATCAATTTCCTTTCAAATTCAAGATGTCAAATGCAAGAACTATTCTAAATCAAAGTATCATCTTATAAATCAATTTCCTTAACCTCATTTGACACTGCATACAGCTTTGATATTCCCTTTTTCCGTGCGTATTCTATCGTTTCTTCAAGCGTTTCAAAAAGCGAATTCTCAACTGTCATTCCGCTTTTTGCTAGAGCATTTGAATACGCAACAGCTTTCAAAACATTTTCTTTCTCACCGAATACAATAGCGTCTGCAACCTTAGTTCTCGGCGCGTTATCGCTTTTAAGCAGCAGCGATGAAACTGCATTGACATTTATTCCAAAGCCTGTGGCGGCAGCGTCAAAACCAAATTCAGATATTAGCTTATTATAACGTCCGCCAGACAAAACAGGCTCGCCTATTCCCTCTAAATATCCTCTGAAAACTATTCCTGTGTAGTAATCTACTCTGTTTACCGTTCCTAGATCGACAATGATTTTGCCCTCATATCCCAGCTTTGACAGCGAATTATACACATACCTTAAATCAGAAAGCATTTTTTCTATCTTCTCATCAGAAAACAGCTTTGATGCTCTCTCGAATACCTCTTCGCCGCCGAATAAACGAGGAAGCTGCTTTAGCGCTCTTGTAGCATCGTTATCGCTTATTCCGTCAAGTAAATCATTAAGCGCAGGATAGTTCTTATTAGAAACCAGATATCTGATTTCCTCCGCTGTGTTTTCATCAATATCCAACTTGGAAATAAGCTCCTTGAAAAATCCTATTGTTCCAATTTCTAGACGGAATTTATCCTTTTCAAATGCTGTAAGCGTCTCCATTGCCGTAGACAATACCTCAAAATCCGCTTTCCTGGAATCTGAACCGATAAGCTCAATACCTGCCTGAACAATTTCATCAGAATGACCTTTCAGCAAAACGTTATTCTCATACATCGTCTGTATGTAATACAATCTCAGCGGCATTTCAGCGTCTTTAAGACGTGTGGCAACAAGCCTTGCAATCGGTATCGTTGAATCAGGGCGCATAGCAATAAGCCTCCCCTTTGAATCAACGAGCTTGTATAACTGTTCCTGAGGTATAGACCTTGACCCTTTATTAAATACATCATAAAATTCAATTCCCGTTGTCACGACTTCGCTGTAACCGTGGGACTTAAAAATCTCAGCAAAATTATTTTCAACAGCACGTCTTGACAAACATTCGTCAAATAACAAATCCTTAGTACCTTCAGGGGTTATCAAATCATATCTTTTCATTTTTCACTCCGAAATAGTTATATATTTTTCTTACATCAGCTTATATTATTTACTTTATCTTAGTAAAGTGATATCACGCTAATCTAGTAGCATAATATCATAGTAAAATCACTTTGTCAATAAAGTTTAGTAAAATTCACAGTTAGTTTACATTTAGGAATTTGTAAAACCACGTTCAACGACAGGCTTATCAATTGATAATTGACAATGGATAATGGATAATGGATAATGGATAATGGATAATGGATAATGGATAATTATCAGGAGCAAGACAAAAGCGTTCGGAATTTTTCCGAACGCTTCTGTGTTTTTATCAATTAGCACTTACATCTTCAATTATCTCTTTTATTGTGTCTATGCCCTCGCCTGTCTGTGCAGAGCAAGGTATAACTGTTATATCATCAAAATATGGTATCTCGCTTTTGAAAGCCTCCAGTCTTTGCTTTTTCGCCGTTGGCTTGAGCTTATCGGCCTTCGTAAGCACAACAACAAACGGAAGCTCGTTTTCAACCATAAAATCTATCATCATAAGGTCGTCTTTTGAGGGCGCATGACGCATATCAATTAGTTGGAAAATTAAATCAATCCTTCTCGATTTGTCATTGAGATACCCCTCTATAAGACTAGCCCATCTTTTCTTTTCACCCTTAGAAACCTTAGCATAGCCGTATCCGGGTAAATCGACAATATAAATATTCTCAAAACTGAAAAAGTTAATAGTAACCGTCTTTCCCGGCATAGAGCTTACCTTTGCTAACTGCTTTCGGTTGAATATTTTATTGATAAGCGAAGACTTACCGACATTAGAACGCCCCGAAAAGGCTATCTCTATGCGTTCCGCTTTGGGTATCTGGTCAAGCCGACCGTATGATGTTTTAAATTCTACGTTGTTAAAATTCAAGTCTGTTTTCTGCCCCTTGGGGCATTCCTCCTTTTATGTTATTAACCGTCATATGTATTTTTAATACTAAACCGCAGCGGTGATACTCTCTTTTGACGTTTCACCTGCAATCATACCAAGCGGAATTTTATCCTCGATTTCTTTAATATCCAACGCTGTTTCAAGAACATCGCTTATATTCTTTGCCAAAACAATTTCAACAGATGATTTAACTGTCTCGTCGATCTCCTCAATATCCGCCTTGTTGTCATATGGTATTATTATTGTTTTGATTCCTGCTTTATAAGCTGCCATAGACTTTTCTCTTAAACCGCCTATAGGCAGAACCTTTCCCCTCAGGGTTATCTCACCCGTCATAGCGACAGAGCTTTTAACAGGAGTACCAGACAGTGCTGAAATCATAGCCGTAACCATAGTAACTCCCGCCGAAGGACCGTCCTTTGGCACTGCTCCCTCAGGTGCGTGAATATGCAGATCCTTAGTTTTATAAAATTCCTTATCAATATTGAACTTATCAGCTACACTTCTGCAATAGCTTACTGCTATCTTAGCGCTTTCCTTCATAACGTCTCCGAGAGAGCCGGTAAGAGTTATCTCACCCTTTCCGTCAAGCACTAAAACCTCCATTGGCATAGTAACGCCGCCTACAGCCGTCCACGCAAGACCGTTTACTAAGCCTATCTCGCTTTCTTTTGCAACAAGGTCGGGAAGATACTTTTTAACACCTAGATACTCTTCGATATTGCTCTCTTTAAATGTGACCTTTTTAACGTCGTTTTCCACAATTTCTTTAGCTGCCTTTCTGCATAGAGAAGCAATACATCTTTCAAGCTTTCTGACACCTGCTTCCCTTGTATAGCTATCAACAAGAGTGTATATGCAGTCATCAGTGATTTTCATTTGCGCTGCTTTCATTCCATTAGCCTTTAGCTGTTTTGGAATAAGATGGCGCTTTGCAATATTAAACTTTTCCTCTCTGGTGTAGCTTGAAAGCTCAATAACCTCCATTCTGTCGAGCAAAGGCGCTTGAACAGTATTAAGGTTATTTGCCGTTGTGATAAAAAGAACATTCGACAAATCAAATGGCATTTCAATGTAGTGATCTCTGAACTCTTTATTCTGTTCGCTGTCTAAAACCTCAAGCATTGCAGAAGACGGATCGCCTCTGAAATCATTGCTCATTTTATCTATCTCGTCTAAAAGCATTACCGGATTGTTAGTTCCTGCCTGTTTGAGCGCAGTTATAATTCTTCCCGGCATTGCACCAACATACGTTTTCCTGTGACCTCTTATATCAGATTCGTCCTTAACTCCTCCGAGCGATACTCTTACATACTGTCTGCCCAAAGCGTGAGCTATTGACCTGCCGATTGAAGTTTTGCCCACTCCCGGAGGTCCGGCAAGACATATGATCTGACCTTTAACATCAGGGTTAAGAGCCTTTACAGACAGAATTTCCAGTATTCTTTCCTTTACCTTTTTCAGACCGTAATGATCTGCGTCAAGAATTTTTCTTGCCTTCTCAATATTTGCTGTATCTTCAGTAGATTTATTCCAAGGGAGAGCCAAACAGGTATCAAGATAAGTTCTTATAACAACAGCCTCCTGAGAACCAGACGGCATTTTCTCAAGCCTTCTGACCTCTGCCATAAGTTTATCTTGACGCTCTTCGTCAAGATTTAGTTCGCATATTTTATTAGTATACGATTCAATGTCATCTTCTTCAGAGTCATCTCCAAGCTCAGAACGTATAACCTTTAGCTGTTCTCTGAGATAATATTCTCTTTGGTTTTCTTCTATATTCTGCGATACCTGAGACTGTATCTCTTTCTCAATAGATAACACCTCAAGCTCGTTTGACAACATGCTGATAAGCTGTGTAAGCTTTTCACCTACGGTTTTTATTTCCAAAAGCATCTGCTTATATTCAGCCGAAATGGATATATTGAAAACTACAGATTCAAACAAATCCTTTGGCGTCTGTGCAGAATACACCGAAGCTAAAATCTCCTTTGGCATTCTCGGAACATTTTCAGCATACTCTCTAAAGGTTCGTTTTACCTCTCTCATTACAGCTTGAAGCTCATAATCGTCCAAAGGTTCTCTGGAATATGTAGGAAGCCTTTTAACCTGTGCCTCTAAATATCCATTCTCGCAGAGATAAATATTTTGCGCTTTTGCTTTGTAAAGTCCCTCAACCAATACTCTTGAATATCCCTCAGGAGTTTTTATTATCTGTTTTATTTCGGCTATTACACCGGTTTTATACAAATCTTTAAAATCAGGCTTATCTACAATCAAATCCTTCTGAGTAGTCAGAAAAACCATTCTGTCATTATCCAGCGCCGCCTTTAAGGCAAGAACTGACCTAGATCGAGCTACGTCAAAATGCATTACCATATTTGGAAACAATACGATATCTCTCATAGCTACACAAGGCATTATCTGTATATTTTTTGTGTTTGACGTTTTTATTTTCTCATTCATTATATGTATGTTCCTTTCTTTCTATTTAAACTGTATGTCATTGATCATGTAAACTTCCAAGAATGTAAACATTGTATCAGCACTTACGATTAAGGTTATTATAACAGTATTCGCAGATTTTTGCAACAGGAATTATATTCTTGTCAATGGAAAGTGCGTTGATAATGAAATCACTTGAATAAGCCATTTGAAACAGGTAAGGAAAGGAGATCATATGTGCCTGATTTTTTCAAATATTTGGTTGGTGATAGTTCGAGTCCTTACAGTTCCGTAAATTTCCCCAAAACGATCGATGAAACTACCTTTTGAAATTTTATTCAAAAATGCAAAAAAGTCCCGAAAATACGGGACTTTTCATAGGCGATCGATTTTACTACCCTTTCATGGTCGGAGTAACAAGACTTGAACTTGCGACCTCTTGACCCCCAGTCAAGCGCGCTACCACCTGCGCCATACCCCGATAAAATAATTATACATCATTTCTTATCATTTGTCCAGCACAAAATAAAATTTTTTCAGCCTTATTAATCTACAAAATTATTAAATTGACTACCCCAGCTCACTTATCAATAGCTATAAATGGTATCTCCATCTCATCTTTTGTAAGCCCTGCGTGTACTCCTATAAACTTGTTATCTTTATTATAAATTGTTAGATCACTCACCGCAATAGCAATGTAATCTCCTAGCATTTCATTGAAACGCTTGTGATTTTCACCACCGCCAAATAGCTCTTTAGCAATTACCTCTTCTTTGCAAAGCAGAATAAACTTGTCTCCAAAATGCTTATTGAATGCTTCTTCAAACTGATTTTCCATTCCTTTTTTAACAAATAAATTCAATGTTCTTGGCTCAATTGACGGTATTCGTATGAGACATTCCATAACATCAGGATAGTCGGTTATAACTACACCGTCAGAATCTATAAGTCCATGATCTGCTGTGATAATAAGAAGAGTATCGCTTAAATCTTTTGACAGCTCCTTAGTCTGACGCTCAAGCTCACGCAAAATGCTCTTGCTCTTTTTTGAAAAACAACCCGTTCTGTGCATTATGCTGTCAGGCTCGTTCCAGTACGCATAGATATATTTCCTGCCATCCAAACTGCAAAGATGTTTTATTCTCTTACATATATCACTGAAACTCTGCGGATAAGGCTCACTAAATGGAGTTACCTCATACGATATACCTCCTGCCTCTTTTATCCTGTCCGCAACACGCAAATATGGGCAATATGTCCAAGCTGCATTGAATTCAGCAGCTTGATTGCCGTTTGTATCTGTGTTGTTGAATACCGTAACATTCTTGTCAAGCTCTTTGTAGTAGCATTCCCAGCCGAGCCAGCTATGCTGATTCGGGAACAGCCCGCTGTCAATAGACGTGGTAGCAGAAACTGTCGTTGGAGGGAAAACAGATGTTTATTTCAGTTAAGGATACAACACAGACAATCCACGCTTACAAATACCAAAAAGTCTTCTCCGGTGCTGCTTGAATCGGAGAAGTTTTTTGCTGTTCACACATTCATCAAATTTTCGTCACCGCAATTGTCTTGAAAAAGTTCGTTTAACCGCATATAATGACAATGATGAATGGAAGGGATGGTTTATCATGCTCAATGTGATTTCTGCAAAAGAAGCTGCGGAAAAATGGCAGATTTCCGAACGACGGGTTCAGAGACTGTGCGAAAGCGGCAGAGTCGAAGGTGTAAAGCGTTTTGGGCACTCGTGGATGATCCCCGCAGATGCAGAAAAGCCTTTCGATTTAAGATGTAAGAACCGACAGAACGGAGAAAATAATCATGCTGAAACAGATTAAATACTTTCAAGCCGTCGTTCGGGCTGGCAGCTTCAGCGAGGCGGCGGAACAATGTTACATATCGCAGTCCGCAATTTCTCAGCAGGTTCAGACCTTGGAACGGGAGTTGGGTGTAACGCTGCTAAAACGGGAAAACCGACGTTTCTCCCTGACACCTGCCGGAGAGCATTTCTATCGGCAAAGCCTTCTGCTGATGGCGGATTTTGACCGATTGTGCAAAGAAACAAAAAGGATCGCACAGGGAGAGGATTTTGTCCTGCGTATCGGATATATCAAAGGATACGGCGGCGAGGAATTTCAGCGGGCGGTAGTGGAATTTACGGCAAAGTACCCCGATATTCCCATTGATATGAAAAACGGCAATCACGAGGACCTGTATGAACTGCTGCGTTTTAATCAGGTAGACTTAGTGCTGAACGATCAGAGACGTGCTTTTTCAGACGAGTATGTTAATACCGTTCTGACCGTCATAAGCTGTCATATTGAAATCTCCATCAGAAATCCCATAGCCGGTCTGGAGTATGTCAACGTGGGCGACTTGCGGAACACCCCCTGTATTTTAGTCGCATCAAAGGAACAGCAGGAGAACGAGCAGTCCTATTATCACGAAATATACGGGATCGAGAGCAAATTTCTATTTGCCGAAAATCTGGAGGAAGCGCGGCTGATGGTCGTGAGCGGGAAAGGTTTTCTCCCCATCGAGGGAGGCGAAGCGCCTACACAGTTTGCCGAGACGATTGCCAGACGGCCGCTTTGCCGAAACGGAAAGCCGATCAGCCGCAATTACTGCGCTTTCTGGAAGGCCGACAACTCCGGCTATTATATCGAGGAATTTGCCGAGATTTTGAAGGCACAATTTGCAAAACAAAAGTAGGTGTTCTGCCTAACAGAAAAGGCATATCCGTCACTATTGCATCGAGTGACGGATATGCCTTTTTAATTATCATTGATTGATATGATTATCGATGCAGATCATTCAGCACCGCTCCAATATCCGCATCAATGCAAATCGACTGCTTCTCGATCTCCGTCGGGCAGACCGCCTCGCCGTAGTTAATACAGGCATAGGTCGCCGCCCTGTTCTGCGCGGTCATACGCCAGAAAGGGTACTTTATAATGACCGGCGTGTTGTAGCCAACACCCAGCTCCAGGAACAAGATCCGTCCGTTTCTCCGCGTCCGCAGGAAGTTTTCGTACCGCTCCGCCGCCCGGTGCCAGCCCTCGTCCTCCACAAACTTATCGTCAGCGCGCAAATTCATTGTCAGGGGCTTGCCACAATGGGGGCAGACGGGCAGCAGCTCGGACGGGATACGCATATCCTTTTGTTGTTCCATCATCTGCCGGATCAGGTTCTCATTATCGAAGGTCTCTTGACAGCACGGTTCGGAGCATTGAAACAGGCCGTAGTCTCCCTGGGTGTAGAAAAGGCGCTTTTTGTCAAAGCCCGCTTTTTGGAAACAGTGATCCACGTTTGTAGTGATTACAAAATAGTCCTTGCCATGAACCAGCGACAGCAGATTTTCATAGACCGGTTTCGGCGCGTCAGTATAGCGGTTGATGAAAATATAACGGCTCCAATACGCCCAAAATTCCTCCGGCGCAGCAAACGGATAAAAACCGCCGGAATACATATCCCGAAAGCCGTATTTCCCGGCAAAGTCGGAGAAATACCGCTGAAACCGCTCCCCGGTATAGGTAAAACCCGCCGCGGTAGACAAACCTGCTCCCGCGCCGATCACAATGGCGTACGCTTTGTCCAGTGCCTCCCTGAGCCGCTGGATATTATCCGAGTAGTCCCCGGTAGATTTGGTTATCGACATCCTTGAAAACATTAAAGATCACCTCCGTGTCGCCTTTATATTGCCGCACCGTGTCCACGGCGATTTTTGCGGCTTCGTCATTTGGAAAATGAAACTCTCCCGTGGAAATGCAGCAGAACGCCACGCTCTTGATCTTGTTCCGTTGTGCCAGCTCTAAACAGGAGCAGTAGCAGGAGGCAAGCAGTTCCCGATCCTTTTGCGTCACACGACCGTATATGATGGGGCCGACGGTATGGAGAACGTAATCGCAGGGCAGATTGTAGGCGGGTGTGAGCTTGGCCTGTCCGGTGGGTTCCTCATGCCCTTGCTTCTCCATAAGTTCCTCGCAGGCCAGCCGAAGCTGTACCCCGGAAAAGGTATGAATGGCGTTGTCGATACAGCCGTGACAGGGTACATAGCAGCCAGTCATACCGCTATTGGCGGCGTTTACAATGGCACCGCATTTCAGAGTGGTAATATCGCCCTGCCAGAGATAGATACCCGGCTCCACGGGTGTCAGGTCAGCTATATCCGTGACGCCCTTCCGGGAGGTTTCCTCTTGTAGATATGCGTCCTGCACCATCAGAAAATCGTCCTCCATTGGACGCGGCGGGCGGACGTTCATCAGAGAGCGGAGCAGTTTCTTCTGTCCGGCTGTATCATGTGGGATCAGCAAATTGTGATATTGCGGCGCTTCGTCCAGTAGTTTTTGAATCAAGAATATTTGTCTCTCTGCCTGTGTCATCATACCCCTCTTTTCACAACTGCCCGTGCCGGGCAGACCTCATAGCAGTTTCCGCAGTGCAGGCAATTCTCCTGCCGAATAACCACCGGCTTTACTGAAATATCAATACATTTCTGCGGACATTTGGAATAGCAGAACTTGCAGCCGATACACTGATC
>CANQRG010000010.1 GCA_947626165.1 uncultured Clostridia bacterium
ATAATTAGTTGTTATCTATAGTTGATATCTAGATTATTTTGACTAATTTTTCTTTGATAGTAGCATTTCCTGTTAAAAGTTGTACTAGAAATTTTATATATGAGTGACATGAGAAGTTTTAAAAGAAATACTTATTTTTTGTTTACAGCATAGCAAATTCTGAGCGATAAATTATTTGACAAATATGTTTTCAAAGCAACAAGGCTGATGCTCAACATTAGAGCATCAGCCTTGAGAATTTTAAATTATTAAAATACAATAATCTAATTTTTATATTTTAGAATTTTTTAACGCTTAATTAATTCATATCTTTCGATTACAAGATTGACTATTTCTTGTGTTCGGACACGCATATGAAGTTTGTAATAATATTGCGTACAAGGATTTCGTTTATTTCGGGTATATATTTCTTATATTCTGGATGATTATTCGTCAAATCATTGAATAGTGTTATAAGCAGATCTCCTTTATTCGGTCTGCTCGGATAGCCGCGCGAAATTAACGCCATATTGTAATCGAATATCGGCGAAAGACCGAGAAGTTTTCCTGTTTTTACATCACGCATCAGTCCAAAGTTACTTGTATGACGATCCGAATTGGCAACGATGGCGTCAAGAAAAATCATACGAATATAATCTGGTATTGCTTCAGGGCAGAGTTCCTGTAGCTTTTTTACTACATCTTCATAATCTTCATTGTCACTCATAAAAGCGAAGGCCATTTGTGAAATCTAAGGATTTTATATAGACATTGCCTCGTTCATAGATTGCCATATTCATTCCGATTGCTTTCCCAAGTTCATAAGTGAAAAGTTCAGAGAACTGCTCATTATAATTTGCGATTTTATACATCCACCACTTACCGTCAATCAACCGCCAGCATTTTTCAAAACTACCGGTGTTAGTAAGTTCCGGTGTTTTTGTGTGCTTGCTGTTTGCAGCACGATTAAAGTTATCATAGGTTCCTTTTAAGGCTAGACGAGAGAAATAATCGTTCTCAAACTTTACATCGTTATAGGTCAAAGTGCTGTCAAAAGATTTTATCCAATAGTTATCGGTAATCGTAGCACCATTTACATAAATAACGGTTGAGATGTCATCCTTTTCCTGAAGGCGAAGTGCTTTTTTTAAAAGACGTGAATTAGCTCGGTGTGAGTCGTTCATAATGCAGACATGTGGCTTGAAACACGAGCTATTGAAATGGTATTAATTATAATTCCTTAAATATTTAAAATACCTATTCTTTGTTTACAGCATCACAAATTTTGATCAATAAATATTTGAGAAGGAAATAGCATCAATAAAGCATCAATAGTTAATTTTCTTATTATAAAATTTTCTCAAACTTCTCAACAAAGCCAATCAACAAAATGCCTTACAACTTTCAACAGTCGCTCCAAAACCGTGTGACGAGGGTTCAAATCCTTCTGCCCCTGCCATAAAAGGTGAACAAAAAAGATGCAAAGCCGGAAGCCCCGATTTTTCGGGGCTTTCAAGCAGTTTTCGAGCAACTTTTTATAAAGAGTGTTTTATAGATGCATTTTGATAGTTTTACGGTTGTAGAAGGATTTGAACTAATACAAAACCAAATATTTAAAAAAATCAGGCACATAGAAATAAAAATCTATGTGTCTTTTTCGTATCTAAAGCTAAATAATTAATGGAATAATTTATTAAAGGTGTAGATAATTTTGAAAACACAAATAAAACTTTAACATTTATATGATATAATAAAATTAAATTACTAAAGTAAGGAGAATCATAAAAAATGGCGAGTGAAGAACAAAGTATAAACAGATGTTCATGGTGTATGATAAATGAATTAGAAATAAAATATCACGATGAGGAATGGGGAGTTCCCGTTCACGATGATAGAAAACAGTTTGAATATCTTATGATGGAGGTTATGCAATGCGGTCTTAGTTGGGATATTGTTCTTAAAAAAAGAGAAATTTTTCGCTCTTGTTTTGATAATTTCGATTATGATAAAATTGCCGCCTATTCTGAGCGTGATATTGAGAATATATTGAATATTCCTGGAATGATACGATCCCGAAGAAAAATTGAGGCGATTATCAACAATGCACGTTGTGTTCAACAGATACGTAAGGAATATGACTCTTTTTCAGATTATCTTTGGGGTTGGACAAATGGAAAGACATTGATATATAAAGGACATGAACTAGGAAATATTCCATCTTCTAATGCCCTTTCAAAAGAAATCAGCAGTGATTTGAAAAAAAGGGGAATGAAGTATCTCGGTGCTGTTACAGTTTATGCACACTTGCAGGCGTGCGGTATAATTAACGATCATATAAAGGAATGCCACTGTTACAAAAAACTGATTAACAGACAAGACGTCAAATATATAAGCGAATCCGATTAAATTTAAGTGAACATATAAATTATTATCTCAGTAAAAATCAGGCACATAGAAAAAATCTATGTGTCTTTTTTTATACATAAAGCCAATCGTTTTGAAAAATAAGCGGTTGGCTTTTTTTATTTAACATACATTTATAAAATCAAAAAATGAAAGGATGATAAGCAATGATTAAAGTAAAAGTTAAGTATGTAAACAACAACACAGAAATTGAATTTCCCATTGATGAAAGTAATTTGCTTTCACAGCTTCAAACACTATTTAAGGATGAAAATGACAAACAATTTTCAAAAAGTACGAAATTCTTTAGATGAAGTTAAAATGCCACATCTGGAAACAGTTGTTTTACCTTAAACAATTATAGATTTTCTTGGATTTTCGTCATCACCCAGTAGTAGTGTTCCTCCAGATGGAAAGGGTAATGCCAGAATACATCCCTTCGGTGTCGGTCAACTTGTGCCAGCCAATGCATATCCCGAAAATCGAAAATAATATAATTGTGATATATCACATAGATTAAGTATTAAATATTTAGTGCATATTTATATATTCAGTCCTTCAGCTTTTTAGCTCGCTTCTTTCCGAATATTATAACCGCTGCCCCATATGCGACTGTTAAAACGCCCCCGATTATATAACTTGCTATCCACGGCAAATTGAATCCGATCTTGGCGTTCAATATAAAGCTCGATATAACGAACATATAAAACATTCCAGGGATAAGCGACAAAAGAAACGGCTGCTTGTGCTTTATCATATAAATTGCAATCATGGTGAACGCAAATACGGCAATAGTCTGATTTGCCCATGCAAAATACCGCCACAGTATATTGAAGCCGTCAGAGTTCATTTTTGAAAATACCAGCAGGGTGGCGACTACAAAAAATATTACGAGCGATATGAGTAGCCGGTTGCGCTTTTTCGACTGATCAATGTGCAGCGCATCTGAGGTCATAAGACGAAGCGACCTCAGTGCCGTGTCGCCAGATGTGATAGGCAGTATTATAATTCCGACTATCGCGATTATTCCGCCGATGGGACCCAATAAATTAGTGGCGACGATGCCAACGATATTGGTAGCCGGCGTATCGGCTTCGGCAAGACCGAGATTCATAACTCCCATAGCCGCAGCCGCCCAAATCATGGCTATAAATCCCTCGAGTATCATCATATTGTAAAATGTCATGCGCCCCTCTTTTTCATGCGACATCGTGCGCGAGATCAGGGTTGACTGCGTGGAGTGAAAGCCCGAAACGATTCCGCAGGCGACGGTTACAAAGAATATCGGTATAAAATGAAGACCCTTAGGGTGTACGCCGGAAACGCCGACATTCCACAGCTCGTCAAGCGGATAGCCGTTTATAAACAGACCTATAAATACGCCTATTGCGGACAAAATAAGAATACCGCCGAAAATCGGGTAGACTCTGCCTATGATTTTGTCAATGGGGAAGAGAGTCGCGACAATGTAATAAGCAAAAATCGCACCGTAGACTATCCATATAATCGGGCTTGAAATGCCATTGTCTGTATTTAATATCTGGGTAACGAATAAATCGCCGGGTGTGTATATGAAAACAGCACCGACAAGCAACATTAAAAGGCAGACGAAAATATTGTATATAAGATACATATGCTTGCCTATATACTTTCGTATAAGCGACGGCATCTGGGAGCCGTCGTTCCTGAGCGAGATCATTCCACACATATAGTCATGGAACGCCCCACCGATAACACAGCCTATCGGTATTGTAATAAATGAGATAGGTCCGAAAAGAATACCCTGTATCGGTCCGAAAATAGGACCTGTTCCCGCGATATTCAAAAGCTGTATCAGGCTGTTTTTCCATTTCTTCATTGGAACGTAATCAACGCCATCGTTCAGCCTTACGGCGGGAGTTTTTCTATCGTCCGGCTTGAAGATTCGCTGACAAACAGCGCCGTAAGCCGTACCGCCGATTATAAGTAGCAGTAAACCGATTATAAAAGTAATCATTTGCACTCCTCCCTGATTTTTGCCTGCATAGCCCGCAGCACGTTAAAAGTGCTGCTTTGTGGCTTGAGCAGTAAGTATTTTAATATATTTCAACGAAAAAATTATATCATAACGAATATCGAAAATCAATATTTATGAAACGGAGCTCCGCATCAATCTATAAATCGAATCGATTTGTTATAAAAACAACAAGTTTATAGGAGTTCACGCAGGACTTACAAAAGATGAGATGGAGATACCATTTATAACTATTGAGAAGTGAGTGGGGGTAATCAATTAAATAATTTTGCAGATTGATAGGGTTGAAAAATTCCATTTTGTCTGGACAAATAATAAAAAATGATGTATAATTATTTTATCGGGGTATGGCGCAGGTGGTAGCTTGCTTGACTGGGGGTCAAGAGGTCACAAGTTCAAGTCTGTATGGACTCGAACTATCACCAACCAAATATTTGAAATAAATATCCCCCGGCATAGCCGGGGGTATTTCATATGCGGGCAAAGCCCTCTCTTATTAGCAGCACCTTGAAGGTGCCTGTCAGTCTGACACTTGCGTTTTCTCCTTACTTGCGACCCGTAAACGGGTTCTCATATTCTTTGAAGCTTATTTGGTCGTACATCTTATCTTCTTTCAGTTGATTCTTTATGTACTCTGCTATTCGCTTTGTATTCTTTCCTGCTGTATCCACGTAATAGCCTCTGCACCAAAAACTTCTATTCCCGTACTTATATTTTAAATTCCCATGCCTTTGATGTATTATCAAACTGCTTTTTCCCTTTAGATATCCTACAAATCCTGCTACACTCATCTTTGGTGGTATTTCTACTAGCATATGTACATGATCTGGACATACCTCTGCTTCTATTATATTTACGTTTTTCCATTCACATAGTTCCCTTAATATTTTTCCTATTTCTACTTTGTATTCATTGTAGAATATCTTTCTTCTGTACTTCGGTGCAAACACTATATGATATTTGCAATTCCAGCTTGTATGTGCTAGACTGTTATTGTTATTCATTAACAACTCTCCTTTTGATTTATTTTTTTGTACAGTGTGTCAGACCGTACTTTTTATTTTATTCAAAAGGAGTTTTATTTTCAATACACCGTTTAAGCTCTTTTGAACCCCCGGTACAACCGGGGGTTTTCTTTATACAACAACAAAAACAAATTTTCAACGCGCACAATTTGTTGTGTGTTGAAAATTTGTAATAAAAATCATATTAATCGGCAGCTCCGTTTTTTGTACTATTTTGTACGTCAAGGTTCGCCAAACCTCTGGAAGTGTACTATCTCACGTTCTCTAAGGAACTTGATAGGATCACGTACATCAGGATCATCGGCAAGCCTTAGTATGTTGTCATAAGTAAGACGAGCCTTTTGCTCAGCAGCTAAGTCTTCTGTTAGGTCGGTAATAGGATCGCCTGTCGATTGGAAAGTCGCAGCCGAGAAAGGCATACCCGATGCCGCTTGTGGATAAAGTCCCGTTGTGTGATCTACAAAGTATGTGTCAAATCCGCTTTCTTTAATTTCTTTAATTGAAAGGTTTCTTGTAAGCTGATATACTATTGCACTTACTATCTCCATATGACCAAGCTCTTCTGTTCCAATATCTGACAATATAGCTTTAACCTCATTGCAGGGAGCAGTATATCTTTGTGACAGATATCGCATAGCAGCACCCAATTCGCCGTCAGGACCGCCGAACTGCATTTGTTATTGTATGTAGCAAAAAAATAAATGCAGTTGCTTCGTAGAATTATCGTAAATGACTTTATCAATAATGCTTTTTAATATGTAATTCTTATCAGAAAGTGAAACGTCAGTGCCAAGAAGCTGTGGCATAAAGGTCAAAATGTTCTGACGAATGATTTTTGCCTGACTTATTACATCAAATTGCTTTATGCTTGAAGACAATTCTTCAATTCGGCTTTTGATTTTTTCTTTGTTTTCTTTGTATTCTAAAAGCGTATCAACTCCTGTTTGATACGCTTGTTTGCATCTGTCAAGTTTATGCTTTTCCTTTTCAATTAGCTTGTTGATTTCATTGCTTCGGTTTTTATTGCGGTTTTGTGAAATGTTCTTGCTTATATGAACAATATCAACATTTTGTAAAGCGTTAATAACCGAATTATATACATAATCATATTTAACTGAGTGCGAAATTTTGCACTTGCCGTGTGTATACCCAGTGCATTGTAGATATCTAACTCCCTTGTTAACCAAAAGAGTCATTGTGCTTTCACAGGAGTGGCATTTGACTATACCTCTTAAAGCGTTTTCGTGTTTTGAGGCTTCTCTTGCATACGATTTGTTAAGTGACAATCTCTGCTGTACTTTCTTAAAGTCAGCTTCGCTTATAATCGGCTTGTGTTTGCCGTTGTAAATCAGAGTGTCACTGTCATTTCTGTAGTGTGATTTACTGCCCTTACTTCCGTCCAAGCACCAACGGTGCTTTCCAATGTATGTTGGATTTTGCAGAATGTATTTTATTACACGGTTTTCAAAAGCTCCGCCTGATCTTGTTTTAACACCTTTTTCATTAAGTTCAGTTGCAATTTTAAGCATAGTTTTACCTGCAAGGTAGCTTTCAAAAATATATTTAACTATGTCAGATGTTGTTTCGTCGATTATTAGTTCGCCATTTACTACTTTATAACCGAGCGGAGCGCTTGAGACTAATCCTCCTCGGCTTATTTTTTCCATCATTCCTCGCCTTACTTCTTCAGCTAGGTTTATGCTGTAATACTCATCCATTGCCTCGATGAGAGCTTCTATGAGTATTGACATTTTGTCGTCTCCTAAGTTTTCTGAAATTGAGATAACATCAATTCCACATTGTTTACGGAGCATTGATTTGTAAACTATACTGTCCTCACGATTGCGGGCAAAACGACTGAATTTCCAAAGCAGAATAGCGTCAAACGGCTTTGGCTTGCTTTTTGCATTTCCTATCATTCTGTTAAATTCAGGTCGTTTGGAAGCGTTTCTTCCGCTTATTCCTTCGTCCTTATATACAAACTCATCAGGGACGATATAACCGTTTTTGTTTGCGTACTCTTTAATTTTTTTTAGCTGGCTATCTGGTGAAAGCTCTGTTTGTTCATCAGTTGAGACTCTTATATAAGCTGCTGCAGTTTTCATAAATAACTCCTTCTTATTATTGCATATTAAATTCTATGCGATATAATAGAATTACAGAATTGTTGTTTTTATGACAATTGCGGTAAATTTATGATTCAGCAGTAATTAAGCCTTTGCAGCAAAACTATGCTGCAAAGGCTTTAGAATTTATTATTTAGAGTTTTTTAAAATAATGAAGAATTCGTCTTCATACAAATGCTTGTACCCGGAATCGGTTAAAGTTTTTAAATAGCTATCCTGATATTTATCTCCCTTAGTGATCGCGGCATATCCGGCATGCTCATTACTTTTTCCATTGACCATTAAATTTAAGCCGGCTCCTTCCGGCATTGCAAGATATCTATAATCAAAGTTTCCGTATTGAGCGACTGTATTTTCCCAAGCGTCCTTATCATCAGAAATTATTATAATATTCTCCAGACGATTTTTCTCTTCTTCAATACTTTGTGAATACTGCCCAACAGACCATCTTTCTGATATTGTTGTATCATATTTATTCCAAACACTTACAGAAGATATACAAATCCATATGGCTAAAATGGTGTAAATTAGTTTAACTTTTTTTGTGCTTATAAAAGTTATACAGAAAAGCGCCATAAGCAGACCGGTGTTTATCCCTCTGCACAATGTCCAGCTGCCGCCGGTATACAATAGACAATATCCGCATAAAAATCCAGTAAGAAGATAAAACGCGGTCAAACATATGATATTATTACTATTCATAATTAATTTTTTATCGGTACAATCTGTTGTAGTTTTTTCTTTAACATTATGAATAAATGTACCTATAAGATAGCCTAGTATGATAATGTAAAGAACAAAAAACCAAAACAATATATCTTCAAGTTTGATCATATTCGGAAAGTTCAATGTTGCCAGATTGGAGAAAAATACATCGAGCATATAACAAATACCATTATATATACCGTCTGATTTAATAACATTTATAATATTATTTATTGTATTTGTAGTGTATGGCGAACTTACTAAACCTATAAAATAGTTAGCGCTGACCGCAATTAATAAAGTGGCGATAATACTTATTCCTGCTTTTAGCCAAGGCTTTAATCTTCTGAAAAAGCACCAGAAAAACATTGGGATAACCAGTGCGAATATCGTGTAAACCAAAACTGAATAGTATAAAAAGACAGTTAACAAGATGTATAGGAGTATGTCAAATACTGAAAGCGGACGCAGTTTTACTCTTGTTCTTCTCTCCAGCCAGATAAATAGACCGACTAAAACAATTCCCAATGAATAATGCAGTGCTTCTGCCATAGATGTTAAAGAGTAGATTATAGTAATAGCTGAGCTAATATATATAAATAATATCAACAGTGTTTGCTTAACTTTTGGTTTTGTCAGTGCTAAAAATACAGCAATTGACAGTGATAAAAATGTCATATTTGCGATAGCCATAGAATTAAAATGCCATCCAAACAATTTTCCAAACAGATAATAAGGAACCAGCGAAGCCCAGCCCCAAGGACCCCATGTTCCAATACTTGCATGTGTGCCATTGTATCCATAATAACCTAGTGGCTTACCGCAGTGAATCATAGTGTTTATCTGATCCCATCTACTAACTTCGTCGTTCCATACGGGGAAAAGTATTGATGTTTTTATTCCAAAGCCGTTTAAGATCAATAATACTGCTACTATTAAAAAGGGAAGCATTACTGCAACAATATAAAAGAAGTAACGTATTATATCGTCATTTGATATTTTAAACCCTGTATTTTTATTCATTTTGACCTCCATTGCTGTAATAATATAATCAAGCAAACAATTTTGTTTTCAAATATTTTTATATTTTGACAGATTTCATTCTCACTAAATGATATAATTCTCATATTTATATCTTAATTATACACTTATCGAATATTTCGGTCAATAAAATAAAATACAATTTACTTTTATTTAACATTAATGGTGTTGAATTAATAAATAAAATAAAGGCAAATCTTATAATTTTTGCTTTACTTTTTCGGTGAAATATGGTATACTATTAGTGAATTAATGCTTAAGCTTCTGGAAGTGACAAAATCGTGTCTGATAAAATAAGCGAATGGATCGAAGTACATATTAAAACCTCAACTGCCGGGATTGAACTTGTTTGCAGCAGATTGATGGATATAGGAATAACGGGGTTTGCCATTGAAGATGCAGAGGATTTTGAGGAGTTTTTAAACGATAAAAACGGAAATTGGGACTATATTGATGATGACTTATTAAACCTAAAGAATTGTGAAACTAAAGTAATCGTATACGTTCAAAACGACAGTCTTGCAAATGAAAATATAAACTCAATCCAAGCGGAGCTTAGGAAACTTAAAGAATCAGACAAATTCGAAGAATTTGGCGAGCTGGAAGTTGAGCTTAAAAATATTGCTGAAGAGGACTGGGCAAACAACTGGCGTAAATTTTTTAAGCCAATGACGGTTGGAGATAAGCTGCTTATTAAACCATCTTGGGAGAAAGCAGACTCAGATGAAACTAGAAAAATTTTAGAGATAGACCCCGCTTCAAGTTTTGGAACGGGTCAGCACGACACCACACAGCTTTGTCTTGAAAATCTGGAGCATTATATTACAGACGGCGTAAGGCTGTTGGATCTGGGCTGCGGAAGCGGAATACTGGGAATAGCAGGAATGCTGCTTGGCGCTAAATGGCTTACCGCCGTTGATATTGACGATAATGCAGTAAAAACCGCAGGTGAGAATATTATTAATAATAATATTTCTAAGGATCGTTTTGAAGCCTTGTGCGGTGATATAACAACTGACTCGAAACTGCGTAAAAAAATCGGCGGAGGTTTTGACATTGTTACTGCGAATATAGTTTCCGATGTACTTATTTCAATGAGCAGATATTTCAAGGGGTTTTTGTCAGACGGCGGTGTTTTAATTGTTTCGGGAATTATAAAGCAAAGAAAAGATGAAGTGATAAGCGTTATTGAAAAATGCGGTTTTAAAAGTGAAAGGGTAGCGGAAAGCGAGGAATGGGTTTGCGTATCATTTTCTCAAGTATAACGGGAGGCGAGTAGAATGCAGCTATTAATATTTGTAACAAAAAAAGAAGAAAAGATCGATCAGCTAATGAAGGAACTTGCACTGGCTGACATAAGGGGAGCTACGGTTTTGTCAAGCACAGGTATGGCAAATTCAATAAAGGATATGGAAGAACTTCCTATGTTTGATGTTTTAACGACTATGCTAAAGGGCGAAACGGAAATGTCCAGCAAGACAATTCTGTTTGCTGTTAAGGATTCTAAGGTTGATGACGCAAGAAAGGCTATAAACAAAGTATTCGGTGACTTGTCAATTCCGAACTCAGGAATTTTACTGGGAATGCCTGTGTCATTCTTCGAGGGATTAAAAGAAGATTGATAATAGAACTAAAGTACATTAAATGGTTCACTGCTTATATAAGGTTTAGATAAAATTGTTACATATTAAAACACCCAAAGAGATCAAATTCTCCTTGGGTGTTATTCATTGTTTCTCTAGATTATAAAGCATATAAGTCCTGAACAGCCTTCGTTAATGATTCGCTCAACAGCCTCGCTCAGCTTTTGACGCGCCTCGGGAGGAAGTTTATGCAGTTTATTGTGAAGCCCTTCGTTTACAAGCTCGTTAAGAGATTTGCCGAAGATGTTGGATTCCCATATTTTCTCTGGGGATTCCTCAAAATCATTAAGCATATACATAACCAGCTCTTCCGATTGCTTTTCGCTCCCGACAATAGGATTGATTTCAGTAGTAATATTCGCTTTCATCATATGAATTGACGGAGCGGTTGCTTTAAGCTTTATGCCGTACTGTCCGCCCTGCTTGATTATTTCAGGCTCATCTAAAGTCAGCTCCTCAGTTGAGGGCATTACAATACCGTAGCCTGTTGCCTCTACCTCTGCCAATGCGCTTTCAAATTTTTCATATTCATCTTTTATCTTTTTAAGCCTTAAAATCTGCGGCAGCAAGTCACTTTCATCATTTATGTCAAGATGAGTGGCTTCACCAATTATCTTAAAGAACAGACTGCTGTTAAGCGTGATGTTCATAACCACAGTGCCTTTGCCCAGATCCATCTGATCAATAAAGCAGTTTGTTATGTTTTCATTTGCGCTGATAAAATCGGTGCAGTTTCTTACTTCACGGATATGTTCGAGATTTTTTGTTGCCTCTTTTATTGAAGTGAAAATGTTCTCTTTGAGCCAGTGAGTTTTTTCAAGAGTATTTATCCACTTAGGCATATTTATGTTTATTTCTCTGATAGGGAACTCATATAGTATCTGGGATATTATCTCCATTATGTCGGACTCGTCAAGGTCGAGGCAGTTGACAGCCATAACTGTTGTTTTATATTTTTCTCTGAGCTCCTCACAGAGATTTTGTGAGGCTTCAGATCTTGGTTCAAGACAGTTTAACAGCACAACAAACGGCTTGTTGATTTCGGAAAGTTCCTTTATAACTCGCTGTTCGCTTTCTTCATACTCGTCACGGGGGAGGTCTGTTATACTTCCGTCGGTCGTAACTACAAGACCGATAGTTGAATGCTCAGATATAACCTTCTGAGTTCCGATTTCAGCAGCCATATTAAATGGTACCTCTTTGTCAAACCACGGGGTGTTGACCATTCTGGGAGCTTCGTCCTCAAAATATCCTACAGAGCTTGGTATAACATATCCAACGCAGTCTATCATTCTCACAGAGAATTTTGCTCCGTCGTCGAGGGTGAGTTCAACAGCGTCCTCAGGGATAAACTTTGGCTCGGTAGTCATAATTGTTTTTCCGCCCGCCGACTGGGGAAGCTCATCTACTGCGCGCTCTTTTACATACTCGTTATCAATATTGGGGATAACGAGCGTCTCCATAAATTTTTGAATAAATGTGGATTTACCTGTTCTTACAGGTCCGACAACGCCGATATAAATATCTCCGCCTGTGCGTTTGGCAATATCGGAATATATTTTTTCACTGTTCAATGATATGTACCTCCTTAGTCAAGAATGGGAATTAGAAGCATTCCGCGCTGAAGTTTTGTGCTGTCTGATAAGTCGTTTTCCTGGGCGATTGCAGAAACTGATGTAGAGAATTTCTTTGCAATTTCCCAAATGTCTTCATTCTGTTCTGCATAGTAAAGTTTAACAGCATAGCAGTTTTCTCGTGTTTTTAAATTGTCTTCGCTTACATTTATTGAAGTAATGAGCTTTCTTGAATCAAGCTCTTTTACATATCCGCTTACGAACAGCTCGGCTTTTATTTCAATTTTATCCGAAGAAGCAATTGTAAATGTGCAGTTATCAATATATACATTTAGCTCTGATGTTGAATTTTCATCAATATTTATATCCAGACAGTGCTCAAATGAAATTGTATCTTCAAGATATAAAGGGCATCCGTTTTCGTCCTTTGCGATAGCGCCTATTTCTATGTTTCCGAAAACCAAAAAGCTTTTCTTAGTTGTGTTATACTTGCTCTGAATATTAAACGGCTTTGCCCAAACGTCAACGGCAGTGTTTATTTCAGAATCGCGGCAGGTGAGTTCCGCTTTGATAGTTTGATTTTCCTTAACTTCTATCGGCTTTTTCTCTACCTTTATATCTGCACAGTCAAAATCGCACTTGTATTTTGTTGAGTATGCGTCGGTTGCAAGCTCTAGTGTATCATACCTGAAAGCTATGCAGTTTATTAACATAATGATCTCACATTCTATTTCGCTTGCATCGCTTGATTTATTTGGAATAAGCTCAAGCGAAGCAATTGAAATATCGGTCATAGCCTCATACTGCTCGTTAATTCCGTCAATGTCTATAATCTGACTGAACGGAACAGAAAATTTAACAGTCTCTATACCTTGAGGTTCGTCACTTTCAGCTTCGCAGTTGTAAAGCAAAGATACCTTTGCCTCACCCTTAATAACTAGCTTGTTGGCTATAATCTTTTTGTCAAAGCTGTTTATTATACAATCGGATTTTATTACTGAGTTTATTTTGCCCTTTGATTTGTTAAGCTCTATCTCTTCGGTTATTGTAATTCTCTTTGCTGCCGTCAGTCTTTTTGCTGGGAAGGTTACATACTCCTTTTTCAGTTCAACATTAAGACCCTTTGCGTTTGAAATTATATCGGTTGTTTTTTCGCTTTCCAGAATGATTTTTGTAGTAATTGCTCCTCTTATATCCAGCCTTCTTGAGTTTACTACTCTGCAGTTTACATAATCGGCGCAGGGAGTTATCTTAAAGCATGGATTTTCAGGAGTACAGGAGAGGTCAACAGTTTTGGTGTAGTTTTGCTTTTGCTCAATGCAGTTTATACTTGACGAATCATTGGATAAGTAAAGAATTTTTATAGACAGTGTTAAATCAAAGATAAGCTTTTCACCATTCACGCTGTGGGAAATTACCTTTGGATAAAATGAACACTTTAAAATTCTGAATATATCGGGAAGATAGTCGGGAAGTATGTAATCAAGCTCAACAGATTGCTCGCTGCTGCCGTCGAATGAAATCTCGTTTGATATAAAGCTCTCGTGATTTATGGTTAAGTCCATTAAAAGTCATCCTCCTTTGGATTATTTTAGCTTCTTCCTTTAGCATTATATTCACACATTTTCAAGTTATGCATATAATAATAGATTATTTTATTGTCATTAAATTCAGATAATTTTAACAAATATGGTATGTAACTGTTTACAAAACCATATATGTTGTGGTATACTATCTATGTGTGTATAAAATATATAAAATAAAGGATAATTAAATTCATAAAGAACAAAGAGAGGGAAATATTTTTATGGCAAAGAAAAATAACAGCTATGATAACGAAGCCATAACATCTTTAAAGGGCGCGGAACGTGTAAGAAAACGTCCTGCCGTAATATTTGGCTCTGACGGTCTTGAAGGCTGCAAGCACTCGGTATTTGAGATATTGTCAAACTCTATAGACGAGGCTAGAGACGGCAACGGTGATAAGATTATTCTTACTAAATACAGCGACAATGTTATTGAAGTTGAGGATTTCGGACGAGGCTGTCCGGTAGATTTCAACAAAAGCGAGAACTGCTATAACTGGGAGCTTGTATACTGCGAGCTTTACGCAGGAGGAAAGTACAATAACAATTCCGGCGACAACTATGAATTTTCTCTCGGTCTTAACGGTCTGGGCGCCTGCGCTACTCAGTATGCGTCTGAGTTTATGGACGTTGAGGTATACAGAGACGGATATAAATACGATCTTCATTTTGAAAAGGGAGAAAACGTCGGGGGACTGAAAAAGGAACCTACGACAAGGAAAAAGACTGGTACAAAAACACGTTGGAGAGCAGATCTAGACGTTTTTACCGACATAAATATTGAAAATGAATACTTTGAGGATATACTTAAAAAGCAGGCGGTAGTTAATCCAAATGTCAAGTTTGTCCTGAGAACTCAAAACGAGAAAGGCTCATTTGACGAAAAGACTTACTATTATGAAAACGGAATATCCGATTATGTTGCTGAGATTGCAAACGGCAATAATTTAACATCAATACAGACCTGTTATGCGGACCGAAAGGGAAAGGATAGAGAGGACAAAGAGGAATACAAGGTAAAGCTGGGGGTTGCTTTTACCTTTTCAAATAAGGTGAAGTTTTCTGAGTATTATCACAATTCCAGCTTCTTAGAGCACGGAGGCTCTCCAGAAAAGGCTGTCAGACAGGCATTTCGGTCGCAGATAGACAGCTATTTAAAGCAGAATAACAAGTACACAAAAAACGAAAAGCCCATTACTTTTGAGGACGTTGAGGATTGTCTGGTTTTGGTTTCAAGCTCGTTCTCCACTCAGACGTCTTACGAGAACCAGACTAAAAAGGCTATAACCAATAAGTTTATCTACGACTGTATGACAGATTTTTTAAAGCATCAGCTTGAGGTGTATTTTATAGAAAATCCCGATGAGGCTTTAAAAATAGCAGAGCAGGTACTTATAAACAAACGAAGCAGGGAGAAGTCGGAGAAGACAAGGCTTAATTTAAAGAAAACGCTTTCGCAGTCAATGGATCTGGCAAATATGGTTGAAAAGTTTGTTGACTGCCGTACAAAGGACGTTACAAGGCGAGAGCTTTATATAGTTGAGGGAGATTCAGCGCTCGGCGCTGTTAAGCTGGCAAGAGACGCTGAATTTCAGGCGGTTATTCCTGTAAGAGGAAAAATCCTCAACTGCTTGAAGGCTGATTATGATAAGATTTTCAAGAGTGAAATTATAACAGACCTTATAAAAATTCTCGGCTGCGGAGTTGAGGTAAAAGCAAAGGCAAATAAGGAGATTTCGCTGTTTAATCTTGACGCGCTGAAATTCAATAAAATTGTAATATGCACTGATGCCGATGTTGACGGCTTTCAGATAAGAACACTGATACTTACTATGCTGTACCGTCTAACGCCTACGCTTATTGATAAGGGGTATGTTTATATTGCGGAATCCCCGCTGTTTGAGATAACCACTAAGGACAAGACATACTTTGCATACGATGAAAGAGAAAAGGCAGAGATTTTGTCTATGATAGGGGATAAGAAGTACACCTTACAGCGTTCTAAAGGTCTTGGCGAAAACGAGCCTGAGATGATGAATTTAACAACAATGAACCCTGAGACTAGAAGGCTTATACAGGTGCTTCCTCACGAGGAGACAGAGCATACGTCGTTTATGTTCGATATGCTGTTGGGAGATAATCTTCAGGGGAGAAAGGATTTTATTTCAATCAACGGGCATGATTACTTAGAGATGGCGGATATATCATAAAGAGGCATAGCTTTTTGAGCCGTTTCCGGCTTGTAATTCCGATGAAAGGAGAGCCTTTGCATTGCGAAGGCAAACATTAAAATAAATGGCAAGAAAAAAGAAACAAGAGGAAAAGAAAAAGCTTCCCGAAGTAAACGCTTATATCGAGGGAGCAGGACAGGTCGTTGAGGAGAGGATAACAGAAACTCTTGAAAAAAACTATATGCCTTATGCAATGAGCGTTATAGTATCAAGGGCGTTCCCTGAGATTGACGGATTTAAGCCCTCTCACAGAAAGCTGCTTTATACAATGTATAAAATGGGACTGCTCACAGGTGCAAGAACTAAGTCTGCCAATGTTGTAGGTCAGACTATGCGGCTTAACCCTCACGGCGACGCAGCTATTTACGAGACTATGGTCAGGCTTTCAAGGGGAAACGAAACGCTTTTGCACCCTTATGTTGACTCAAAGGGAAACTTCGGTAAGGCGTATTCAAAGAATATGGCTTATGCGGCTTCACGTTATACTGAGGTTAAATTAGACCCCATCTGCAACGAGCTTTTCCGTGACATTGACAAAGATACTGTTGATTTTGTTCCGAATTATGATAACACAATGCAGGAGCCAACTCTTCTCCCTGCGACATTTCCGTCTATTCTTGTAAATGCAAATGTCGGAATAGGAGTTTCAATGGCAAGTTCGGTTTGTTCATTTAATCTTTCTGAAATATGTGAGACAACAATAGCCTTGATGAAAAACAAGGATTTCAATATTTTAGAGACGTTAAAAGGTCCTGATTTTTCGTCTGGCGCGTTTTTGCTGTATGATGAAGACGAACTAAAGAAAATATACGAAGCTGGCAGAGGTTCAGTTAAGCTGAGAGCGAAGTACAATTATGATAAGAGCGACAACTGCATTGAGATAACTGAGATTCCTCCGACAACCACTATAGAGACAATAATTGAAAAGATAGTATCGCTTATTAAGCAGGGTAAGATAAAAGAGATCCAGTATATAAGAGACGAAACAGATTTAAGCGGACTTAAAATAACGATTGATTTAAAAAGAGCCACCGACCCTGATAAACTTATGCAAAAGCTGTATAAACTTACGCCGCTTCAGGATACTTATTCTGCAAACTTTAATGTACTTGTAAACGGATATCCAAAGGTAATGGGCGTTTATGAGATATTGAGCGAATGGATAAAGTTCAGAACAGGCTGTGTAAAGCGCAGAGTTTCATTTGACTTAAAGAAAAAGCAGGACAGGCTTCATCTTTTAAAGGGACTTTCAAAGATTTTGCTTGATATTGACAAGGCAATTAAGATTATCCGTGAGACTAAGGAAGAGGCTGAGGTAGTTCCGAACCTTATGATTGGATTTTCTATAGACGAGATTCAAGCGGAATATGTTGCCGAGATCAAGCTGCGCCATCTAAATAAGGAGTATATCCTAAAGAGACTTCAGGATATAGAACAGCTTCAGGCTGATATAGAAGATATGATTGATATTCTCGACAGTGAAAGACGTATTAAGAAAATTATAATCGATGAGCTTAGTGAAGTTTCTAAAAAGTATGGAAAGCCGAGAAAAACGCAGTTTTACTATGCAGATGACGTTGAAGAATATGTTGAAACAGAAGAAGTGTCCGACTATAAGTGTACTATCTTTATGTCAAAGAGCGGTTATTTTAAGAAGATAACTCCGCAGTCGCTGAGAATGGCAAACACCCAAAAGTTAAAAGACGGAGATGTTATTACTCAGGAGATCGAGATAACAAACAGAGCAGAACTTTTATTCTTCACTGACAAGGCAACTGTTTACAAATCAAAGGCGTCAAACTTCGAAGATACAAAGGCAAGCGCTCTGGGAGACTATATTCCTGCGGCTCTAGGCTTTGACGACGGCGAGAATGTAAAATATATGGTTGCCACGACCGATTACAGCGGATATATGATATTTGTATTTGAGAACGGCAAAGCTGCAAAGGTACCGCTTAAGGCATATGAAACAAAGACCAACAGAAAAAAGCTAGCAAACGCTTATGGAGCAAAGTCAGGACTTGTTGAGGCATTTCATATTGATGATGAGGTCAATCTGATGCTTAAGTCATCAAACAGCAGGGTTATAATATTTAACACAGGTATGCTTTTGCCTAAAGCGTCAAGAGACACAATAGGCGTTCAGGCTCTTACGCTTAAATCAAAAAATACGCTTGACAAGGCTTTTATAGTTGATGATGAGACGCTTAAATCAATGTCAAAATATAAAACAAAAAATATCCCTGCGGCGGGAAGCTTTGCAAAGGATATGGAAGACCCGGATCAAATGAAATTATCTCTTTGATACCAAAAGGTTACAAAATTTAATATTCTTTAAAATTCGCTCATATAAAATCAGGGCGAATTTTTTGTTTAATTTGATGAAAATATGCATATTATTTCATATAGAAGCAACTACAATTCAACATTATTAGATGTTGAAAATAGACAAAAAAATAATTCTATATAATTCGTTAAATGTGCAAAAGTTACAAAATACAAAGGATTTAATTAATTATTACAGAATAGATACAAATTGTTTCATAATGTCTACAATTAGATTAAAGTTGTTGACTTTGAGAAATAATGTTGATATCATAGGTACACGAAAAAGTATGTTTACGGAGGCTTTTATGGAAAATATTCAAAATCTCTGTATGGGATGTATGAATGAATTAGAAGAAGACGGAACCTGTAGTTATTGCAATTACAATCCGGATTCGCCGTTTCTTCAATCATATTTACCGCCGAAGTCCATACTTGATGAGAGATACATTGTAGGAAAGGTTTTGTCGTATAACGGCGAGGGCGCTTCGTATATTGGTTTTGATACAGTGACCTCTACAAAGGTCGTTATTCACGAATATATGCCAGACACGCTATGCTCAAGAACAAAGCAAAGCCCAAAGGTCATGGTTAAAACCGATTCTCTTAACAAGTATAAGACTTATATGTCGGAATATGCAGAGCTTAATAAATCATTATCCAGAATGAGAACTCTTTCGCATCTTGTTCCTGCAATTGATATGTTTGCTGAAAATAACACTATGTATGCAATTTCAAAGTACGTAGAGGGCATAACACTGAAAAAGTTTTTGCAGGGCAACGGAGACAGGCTAAGCTGGGAGCAAATCAAAAAGATTTTTCCGCCGATTTTTACAACGCTTAGTCTTATACACAATTCGGGAATAATACACGGAGGTATCTGTCCTGATAATATTATCGTAACGCCAAAGGGAGAGCTTAAACTAATTGGTTTCAGTATAAGCACGGCAAGGGTGGAAAATTCAGATTTATCATCTGAGCTTTATCCTGGGTACGCCGCACCTGAGCAGTATAATTCTATGGACTGGCTAGGTACATGGACCGATGTTTATGCGATTGCGGCAGTGCTTTATAGAATGCTTACAGGTGTTTTGCCGCCTAATGCTTTTTCAAGAAAGCAGGCTGACAATATAATAGACTTAAGCCAAATGAGTATAGATATACCTCAGAATGTATCAAGAGTAATTATGCAGGCTCTTAGGGTAAACCCTGAAACTAGAGTTCAGACTATTACCGAGCTTGTTACAAAGCTTTTTGAACAGCCTGAGTATGTTGTCGAGCATAAAAAGGGCGCAACTCAGACAATACACGTAGACACAGATGATCGTATTAGAAACAGCTATATTGAAGATGAAGAGGACGAGCCGGAAGAAGAAGAGGAAACAGAAAAGAAGAACCTTGTTCCCACAGTTGTAGGCTCTGTAGTATTAGCTCTGCTTGTGGGTGTCGGATTGTTCTTTTTAGCGCAGATGTTCACAGGTGGCGGCGATAATAGCTCGTCTAACACGGTATCTGGAAATATAACGTCTGTAACTGTTACTGCTGAAACAACAGTTTCTGACAGCAGTGACGCCAGCTCTGATTCTTCAAGCAAAGTTGATTACGGTACGGGCGCTGTTATGCCTGATTTAAAGGGTCTGGAGTATGAAAATGTAATCGAATCAATTGAAAATGATTTTAATATTGTAATAAAGGAAAAGAAGAGCAAAAAATATGGCGAGGGTATTATTATAAAACAGAGTATTCCTGCCGATGCGGAGTACGATCCTGCTAGAAAGAATACTCTTAAGCTAACTATTTCAACTGGCAGCGGAGATGCAAGCTCCGATTATGGATCATCAGATAACTCATATACTGATTCAGCCTCGGATTCTTCATATACAGATAAACCGGTTATTCCTGATTTTTCAGGCTATACGTCAACAAGCTATGGAGAGGTTTTATCAAAACTCGGTATAACCTATGCGTTTTCATTTGTTGAAAGCGACAGTGTGCCATCGGGTAATGTTATAGCTACCAGCACCGCTGTCGGACAGGAATTTGACACAACTACGGGAGATGTGCTTACGGTTACTGTTGCACAGTAGTATATTATTGTAATTAACAGGTGATCACAAGTTTAGGGGTCACTTGTTTTTTATTTAAATAAAAAATTAAACTTATGTGAATGATTTAATATAATCTTGACTTAAATCTGCCTATGTGGTAGTATACTTATGGGTTATTTTATCTATTTTTTATTGGAGGCAATATTTTTATGGTAAAATCTATAGGAGTTTTAACTAGCGGAGGCGACGCTCCGGGAATGAATGCTGCGGTCAGGTCTGTTACAAGAGCGGCTCTTAACAAGGGAATGAAGGTATTTGGAATCCGCAGGGGATATAACGGACTTATCAACGGCGATATTATCGAAATGAATGCAAGATCTGTTTCGGGAATTATACAAAGAGGCGGAACAGTATTATATACGGCGCGGTGTCCGGAGTTTAAAACTGAAGAGGGTGTTTTAAAGGCTAAGTCTATGTGTGAAAAGATGGGGCTTGACGGAATTGTTGTAATCGGCGGAGACGGTTCTTTCAGAGGCGCTGCCGACCTTTCAGCACATGGTATTCCATGTATCGGTCTGCCCGGAACTATAGACAATGATATTGCCTGTACTGAATATACTATAGGTTATGATACGGCTATGAATACCGCAATGGAGATGGTCGACAAGCTAAAGGATACAACTCAGTCACACGACAGATGCTCGGTTGTTGAGGTTATGGGAAGAAGAGCAGGATATATTGCTGTAAATGTTGCGGCTGCTGTTGGAGCTGAGTGTGCTATCACAGTTGAAGAAGGATACGACTTAGATGAAATAATAAAGAAGATACTTGCTAACAGGTCTTCCGGCAAAACGCACTCGGTTATAATAGTATCTGAGGGAATAGGCAATTCTGAGCAGATTGCGAGAGACATTGAGGAAAAGACAGGTATAGAGTCAAGAGCTACGATTCTAGGTCACGTTCAAAGAGGCGGTTCGCCAACGCTTCGTGACAGAATCGTTGCTACTGAAATGGGTTATTATGCTGTTGAGCTTTTGGAAAAAGGTATAGGAAACAGAGTGATCGGATTAAGGGATAACAAGGTTTACGACGTTGATATTCAGGAGGCGCTTACTATGACCAAGCCTTTTGACAGTAGGATTTATAAAATTCTAAACGATACAGCATATTAATAGAATAAAAAAGCATACAGAGTAGGAGATCAGGCGTAAAGTGTCGGGCAGACGGGGAGTTGCTGCTTGAACGAAAAGCTTTAGCTTGCGGTTTGGTTTCCGCATCCCGCTGAATGCATAACGAAGCTTTTCATGCTCCATTATGCACAAAGCATATTTAAAATGGAGGTTAAAATTATGGAAAGCTTTTTTAATTTGTTTAAGGATTCAGCTCAAGAGCTGAAAAAAATAAGTACGCTCACCGTATGCGGTGTGTTGATGGCATTGTCAATCGTTATGAGAAATATGGCGATTAATATTACGCCGGATTTGCGTATTACCTTTTCCTTTTTTGGAATAATGGCGATTGCAATGCTTTACGGCCCTGTGGTCTGCGTTATTTCAAATGTAGGTGTAGATGTAATAGGATATGTTCTCGACGGCTATAAGGCAAGAGATTATAATTTAGGTCTGCTTGCAGTTAAGATTATTATTGCACTTATTTACGGTATATGCCTTTATAAAAAGACAACAGGTAAATCAATTATCATTTCTGGAATTATTTCTAGAGTTATAGTTGTTATCCTGTGCAATCTTGTGCTTAATTCCGCAGTGCTTTACTATTGCTATACTAATAAAAATTTTCCGTTTATGTCAGCTTCAGAATGGACGGCTTTCAGGATTTGGTTTACTCCAAGACTGATTAAAAACTGCGTGATGCTGCCTATAGAACTTGTGATGGTATCACTTCTTCTGCCTATGATCTCACAGGCTTATAAAAGGATATTCAAAAAAGTGTCGGCATAATTATATCTGAATTGAAAACTTATAGATTTGCCAATTATACATAAAGAAAGGTTTTGTTTAAAATGATAAATGTAGGGTTTATCGGTGCAGGAAATATGGGCTTTGCAATAATGAAGGGTATTTTTGACAGCGGACTTTGCAAATGCAATGATAAGTGTGCAGCCTCCCCAAGCATACAGCTTTATGCATTTGACACCGATAATGAAAAGTTAAAAAGGCTGGAGCAGTACAATGTTTCCGCTTGCATATCTGCACAGGAATTAGCAGAAAGATGCAAGTATATTTTTCTTGCGATAAAGCCGCAGCAGTTAGACGAGGTTTTAGATAATATAAAAGATAAGATAACAAGTGAAAATGTAATAATTTCAATCTGTGCCGGAATAACAGGGGAGTACATAAAGTCAAAGACGATCCCTAATGCTAAGGTTGTTCTTGTAATGCCTAACACACCGCTTTTGCTGGGTGAGGGGGCATCCGCTTTGGCAAGGGTAGAGCCTGTTTCTGATGACGAGTTTGAACTTGTATGTCGTATTTTCTCCTCATGCGGAGAGATCGCTGTTATTGATAAAGAAAAAATGAAAGAGATTATTGCGATCAACGGTTCGTCGCCAGCATTTATATATCTTTACGCAAAGGCTTTTGTTGACTATGCTAAGTCTGTAGGAATAGATGAATCAGTCGCAAAGACGCTTTTTGCAAAGACGCTTATCGGTTCTGCAAAGATGATAACTGACAGCGGAAATTCTATAGACGAGCTGATAAAAATGGTATCCTCAAAGGGCGGAACTACTATTGCAGGACTTGAAAAGCTGAGAGAGGGAAATTTGGAGGATACTGTTAAAAAAGCCTGCGAGGCTTGTACAAAGAGAGCATATGAGCTAGCCGATTAGAAACAAGAGGTATATTATGTAAAAAGCCTGATGCGGCTCACTGCTCTTGCAGCTCTCATCTTGCGTCTTGCATCTTGCTTCTGGCTTCTTGCATCTAGTAGAGTAATATATGTTTGTCCAAAAGCATATAATCAACTAACGAAGTTAAAAAACAGGGAGTTGATTATATGACAGAAAGAAATTCAAAGCCAAATGTTATTTTCAGAATAATGCTTCTTATGATAGCAGGAGTATTAATAGGAACATTGGCTTTTTCTTTTATTAAGACAAGCACTCTCAGCGATTTGAATTTGATTGAGAATGATTATTTGTCAATGAGGGAGAACGGCGGGTATGTAAAAATCTTATACAGCTCGCTTTTAAATTCGTCTACTCTTATAATTGTGCTATTTCTGCTAGGCTTTTGTGCAATAGCTCAGCCTGTTTCTGTATTGATACCTGTTTACAAAGGAATGGGCTTTGGCGTGACTATCGCGCAGATATATTCAGAAAACGGCGTCAACGGATTTTTTTCTGCAATTATTCTTATCTTGCCTTGTGCCCTTATTTCATCTTATGCACTTTTTATAGCGGTCAGGGAATCGCTTAGAATGTCAAACCGTTTTTTCTCACAGGCTTTTTTAGACAGACGATGTGAGAGCGACAGCATTAATGATTATGTTAAGCTTTATGCAGTTAAATTTTTGGTACTGGAGGCTGTTACCGCTGTTTCTGCCGCAGTTGACTGTCTTAGTTCTTTGGTGTATAATGTGTTAAAGTGACTTTGTTTAGGAAGTTTAAGGTATGGTGATGTAAAGTGGGATTTTTCAGCAATTATGAAAATGCAGGACCGGGTATTCCAAAGGCTCCGCAGGAAAAAACCGATTTCTTTAAATTCTTTGAAATATACGTGCGTCGGTTCTGGAAGCTGATGGAGATAAATCTTATGTACTTTATTTTCTATCTTCCGCTTTTTCTGGGAATGACTATATTGTTTAAAGAAACAATAAGTATGAACATAAAGGTAGTAGGAATAGGCGCTCTGAGTATTATTTTTATTGCATCTATCGGACCTGCCACTGCAGGGTTTACAAAGGTGATTAGAAATTACTCTCAGGAGAGAAATGCATTTGTATTTATTGATTTTTTTGACACATTTAAAAAGTGCTATAGGCAGTCGTTTATAATGGGCATCATAGATGTTATTTTTGCAGTAGGATTTGTGGTGTCGGTTGTTTCTTACAGCACATGGGCTCAGCAGAACTCGATTATGTATATTCCGTTTATCATATGTCTTAGTTGTATGTTGATGTTTATAATGATGCATTTTTACATTTATCAGCTTATCGTTTCAACAAATCTGTCTCTTATGCAGATAATAAAGAACTCGTTTCTGCTTGTCGGAATAAGCGTTAAGAGATGCTTGTTTAATATATTGATTATTGCAATTATTGTATTTCTAATATTATTCTTTTATCCGTATTCAGTATTTGTTGTTCCGTTTTTGCCTTTAAGTTTCGGTTGCTTTTTGATTTGCTTTAACTGTTATCCGTTTATAAGAAAGTATGTAATTCAGCCTTATTATAAGGCAAGGGGAGAGGAAAGCCCTGAGTTTGATTACCTAAAGGACGACGGCGAGACAGTTTTTGAGGACAAGGGCGGTACGGAAACTCCTATAAAGAAACAGAGAAGACGCAGTATTAAGTAAGTTAATATTATAGTAGAACCGCCGTGTATGGGTAAAATCATAGCGGCGGTAATATTTATGTTGTAATGATAGAATAAAACATTTTCTTGACAATGTAATTATATTGTGATATAATAATCAAAAAAGGATACAATAACATAAAATAAAGTTAGGGGGTTGATTTTATGGCAACAACAAATTTGAATGTTCGTGTTGACGAAAATCTTAAAAAGAGCGCTGAGGAGCTTTTTAATGAGCTTGGAATGAATATGTCAACTGCTATAAACATTTATTTAAAGCAGGCTGTTAGAAAACAGGCAATACCTTTTGAGCTAAAAGCAGACGTACCCAACGATGAGACATTAGCCGCTATCAGAGACGTAAGAGAGGGAAAAAATCTTTTAGGACCTTTTAATACTGTAGAGGAACTTATGGAGGCTCTAAATGCTGAAGATTAAAATTCACTCTAGCTTTAAAAGAGATTATAAGCGTGTGGTTAGACGAGGATTTGACGTAAAAAGGCTAATGACCGTAATTGACATTCTAGCTAACGAAAAAGAGCTACCTAAAAAATATAAAGACCACGCTTTAGTGGGCGAATACAAAGGCTGTCGGGAATGTCATATAACGTCAGACTGGCTGTTGGTTTATGAAATTTCCGGCAGCGATTTGATTTTGTATCTTACACGAACAGGCACACATAGCGACTTGTTTAAATTATAAAAATTCACGAATATCTGCGGTCAGCTTTTCTTCAAGATGGATCAAACGCTTGGTTATGTCTTTGGAATTTTCATCTGCGGCTTCATATTGATTTAGATACCTGTTTAGCGTTTTTACTCCCATATTGCAGCCGTCTGTTATTAAATCTGCAATAGTAGAGTCTGATTTTTCAGCGGCAAGCTTTGCATTGGTCTTTATCCATGACATACCTTTAGCCATTGGATTTGGTTCCTTTCCGTCATCATGGAATCTATCAAGACTGGTCTGGATCTCGTCTTTTAGAACCTCGTGCTCGGATTTGCATTCAGACAGGCACGTTCTTAAATAATCGCTTTGCACATGATCCATAACCTCGTCTATTGATGAAACTCCCATTTTAATACCTGCGTCACATTCTCTTAGCAATTTTATAGTATCTTGTTCGATCATAATAATTATCTCCTTTGTGTTTTATAAATAATATATCCAATTTTATAAATAATATTTATACAATAAAATCGGCAGACCTTTTTATAAGGAATGCCGTTTTTTATATTTATATATGTATTTATCAGTTTCTGCCCTCAACCAAGAAAGTAGCCTCCATATCTGCAATATTAAGCGCCAGCGCTAAAGGAAACATATCAAGTGCATTTCCTACGGAGTTTTTATTCTCCTCGCCTGAAAAGCCCATATGATAGCGTATTGCAAAAGCCTCATCCCGTGAAAGACGCATATATCCGCTTATCATATAAACCGATTTCTCACCGTGACCGTAGGGAAGTCTATCCTCAAACTGATAGTAAGGAACCTTTGTCCACTGTCCGCTGTCGTCTTTTACATTTCTCATACTGGTTTTGTATACGTTGATTTTGCATATATCGTGCAAAAGTGCAACTATTGCAATAGTTTCCTCACTGAAAGATAAACCAAATTCATTTTTTATTTTATCACGACTTAGATAATCCTTTAAGCATTTATATACATTTATGCTGTGTTCTGCAAGTCCGCCTTCGTATGCTCCGTGATATCTTGTAGAAGCAGGAGCTCTGAAAAAGTCGCATTTCTTTTCATCGGTCAGGTAGTCTAAAAGCTCTTTTGCACCGTCACGCTTGATGTTTTCAGTATATATCTGCATGAATTCTTCTTTTATGCTCATTGAAATTCATCTTCTTTCCTATATATGATATAATGTTTAATCAAAGTATACCATAAAACTGATTTAAAATAAAGTCCTTTTACTTGATTTATCTATTAAACTGTGGTATTATATTAAAAAACTATGCAATTATATAGAGACAAGGCATTGCATAAACAGATAATGATAGGAGACGTATTTTTATGTGCGGAATAGTAGGCTATGTTGGACAAAAAGACTGTACAAAAATATTGCTGGACTCATTGTCAAAGCTTGAATATCGAGGATATGACTCTGCCGGAGTGGCAGTAGTTCAAAATGGCGAGCTTGTAACTAAGAAAAATAAGGGACGTCTTTCTGGTTTAGAAGAAAAAATGGATAAAGAGGGGTGGCTCAAAGGTACCTGCGGAATAGGTCATACACGTTGGGCAACTCACGGAGAGCCGTCGGATATAAATTCCCACCCTCACGGAAACGCAAATATTACTATTGTTCATAACGGTATTATAGAAAACTATAAAAAGATAAAGGACTTTTTAGAGAGTAAGGGATATGAATTTGCCAGTCAGACTGACACGGAGACTGTAGCAAAGCTTTTGGATTTTTATTATAACGGAGACCCTAAAGAAACAATAGCAAGAGCAATAGCAGAGATTGAGGGTTCATACGCTTTGGGGATTCTCTTTAAGGATTTCCCTGATGAGATTTTTGCAGTTAGAAAGGATTCTCCGCTGATTGTCGGCGTCGGTGATGGAGAAAGCTTTATCGCATCTGACGTACCAGCTATAATTAAATATACTAAGAATTACTATCTGCTTGAAGAAAATGAAATTGCTGTTTTAAAGGCAGATGAGATCAATTTTTATGATATTCACGGAATGAGCGTTCAAAAAGAGCTGCACACAGCCAATTGGGATATGGAAGCCGCTGAGAAGGGCGGTTATGAGCATTTTATGCTCAAAGAGATCCACGAGCAGCCTAATGCGATCAAGATGACTGTTTCGCCGAGAATAGTTGACGGTATGCCTGACTTTTCTGAATCGGGAATTTCAAGAGAGTTACTAAACAGCTTTAACCGAATTTTTATTGTAGCGTGCGGAACTGCTATGTATGCGGGAACTGTCGGGAAGTACGTTATAGAAAGACTTGCAAGAATACCTGTAACTGTTGACGTAGCGTCTGAATTTAGATACAGAGACCCAATTCTTACAGATAAGGATTTAGTTATTTTGGTTTCTCAATCCGGCGAAACGGCTGATACTCTTGCATCATTAAGACTTGCTAAAAAAATCGGTGCGACAACTATGTCTATTGTCAATGTCAAAGGCTCGTCAATAGCAAGAGAGTCAGACTATGTAATATATTCGCACGCCGGACCTGAAATTTCAGTTGCCTCAACAAAGGCGTATATGGTTCAGATTTCAATATTTTATTTGCTTGCGTTTGAGCTTGCTTATTCAAACGGAATAATAACCAAAGACGAGTGCAGACGGCTGGTGTCTGTTTTGCAGACTATACCTGATAAAATTGAAGAGGTTTTAAAGGATAAGAGCGAGATTTCGCATATTGCTTCACAGCTTATGAGTACAGAAAATCTGTTTTATATAGGCAGGGGACTGGATTACGCTTTAAGTATGGAGGGTTCCTTGAAACTCAAGGAAATTTCGTATATACATTCTGAGGCATATGCTGCAGGAGAGCTAAAGCATGGTCCTATTTCACTTATTAACGACGGTATGCCTGTAATAGCGGTTGCCACTCAAAGAGAGTTATTTGATAAAACTATAAGCAATGTAAAGGAAGTCAAGGCAAGGGGCGCAAAGGTTATCCTAGTGACGCACTCTTCAATGAGCGTTGACGAAGAGGCTGTCGATTTTGTTATAGGTTTGCCTACCATTGACGATATGCTTATGCCTATGATTGCGGCAGTACCTCTGCAGCTTATTGCTTATTATACGTCTGTATTGAAAGGCAATGATGTTGACAAGCCGAGAAATTTGGCTAAATCAGTAACTGTTGAATAAAGATAGGGCAGCTTTTAAGCTGCCCGCATTATTTTCATAGCATTTAAAAAATTTTACAACTAGTTTCTAGTTTTTAGCATCTAGCATCTAGCTTCTAACATCTTGCTTCTTGCTTCTTGCTTCTTGCTTCTTGCATCTAGTTTCTAACGTCTTGCTTCTTGCTTCTAGCTTCTTGCATCTAATAGGGGTGGTTTTATGAAAAATTACAAAGCGTTTATATTTGATTTTGATTTAACACTAGCTGACAGCACAAAGGGCATATTCATATGCTACAAAAAATGTCTGGAGCATTACGGGTACAGAGTACCTGAAAATGATGAGATATTTGCAACGATAGGGCATACTATTCAGGATTCTTTAGGTTTGCTTATCGGTGAAAAGCCTGAAAATGTGGCTGAAATGCATAGGCATTATGTAAGCCTTGCTGATGAGTATATGGTGAAAAATACTGAGTTTTACCCGAATGTTATTGCAGTGCTGCAGGTGTTAAAGCAAGCAGGAAAAAAGGTCGGGATAGTCTCGACTAAATTCCGATACAGAATTATGCAGAGCTTTGAAAAAGAAGGCTCATTTCCCGTAGATGAAATAGTGGGCGGAGAAGATGTAAAAGCCCATAAGCCCGATCCTGAGGGATTGCTTCTTATGATTGACAGGCTGGGAGTTTCAAAAGATGAAACGCTCTACGTCGGAGACAGCTACATAGACGCTGAAACGGCTCAGAATGCCGGTGTGGATTTTGCCGGAGTTCTGACAGGCTCAACGACAAAAGATGTATTCTATAAGTATCCGTATGTTACTGTTGAGGAAAGTATATTGGATATAATTAAAAGATTGAATGATAATTAGTTGAAAGGTATTTGTAAGTTAGTATTAAAAGTTAATAAATTATTAATTTTGCTTGCTTAATGATACATAGAATGGTATAATATTTATATTCTTTTTGGATAAATGATTTTTCTTTTTTCGGGTGATTTTTATGATAAAAAGTATGACAGGCTTTGGGCGTGAACAAGGTATTGTTGACGGATATGAAATACAGGTCGAAATACGTTCGGTAAATCATAGGTATTTTGAATTTAGTTCAAGGATTCCCAGAAGTTTTAGCTATCTTGATGAAAAACTCAAGTCTTTTGTAAGCGAAAGGGTTTCGAGAGGGAAGGTAGAGGTATCTGTTACAATTTCAAAAACTGAGGGTGTAGAGGCTGAAATTGAAGTTAATCAGGAGATTGCTGCTGGTTATGTAAACGCTCTCAGAAATGCTAATATAAAACTGGGATTGAATGATGATTTGTCATTATCGGACATAACAAGATTTCCTGATGTGTTTAAAATACAAAAGGTTCAGGATGATGAAGAAGTTGTTTGGAACGCTGTAAAGCAAGTATGTTTTGAGGCTTTGAACAAGTTTATAGATATGCGTGTAACTGAAGGTCAAAAAATGTATGAGGATATATCATCAAGGCTTGATTTTATAGAGGGAAAAACTAATGAAATAGAAAAAATCTCACCTTTGATAAGTGAAAACTATAAGAATAGATTATATTCCAAGATAAAAGAGACGCTCGAGGATAGGGACATAGACGAGCAGAGAGTTTTAACCGAGGTTGCGATATTCTCTGACAAAATAGCTGTCGATGAGGAAACAGTGAGATTACATAGCCATGTTTCTCAGTTCAGAGGTCTTATAAACAGCAGCGAGCCTGTAGGAAGAAAGCTGGATTTTCTTGTTCAGGAGCTAAACCGTGAGGTGAACACAATAGGCTCAAAGGCTCAGGATTTGTCTGTTACAAAAACCGTTGTTGAGCTTAAGTCAGAGATAGAAAAAATCAGAGAGCAAATTCAGAATATAGAATAATAGAGGTTGCACTTATGAATTTAATCAATATAGGCTTTGGAAATATGATATCATCATCAAGGCTCATTGCAATAGTAAGTCCTGAATCTGCGCCTATAAAAAGGCTTATAAGCGATGCAAGAGCAAAGGGAACTCTCATTGACGCTACTTACGGTAGAAAAACAAGAGCGGTAATTGTAATGGACAGCGATCATATTATTTTAACGGCAATACACCCTGAAACGGTCGCAGGAAGAGTTGATTCTGACACTCAGTTGGAGGAATATGATGAATAAAGGAAAGTTGTTTGTTGTCTCTGCGCCGTCGGGCTGCGGAAAGGGAACTATTCTCTTGGAGGTTTTAAATAATAATAAAAATTTGTTTTATTCGGTATCTGCTACAACGAGAACACCCAGAGAGGGCGAAATAGACGGGGTAAATTATTATTTTCTCTCTAAAGATGAATTTAAGAGGGAAATAGATAACGGCGGTATGCTTGAATATGCGCAGTATTGTGATAATTTCTATGGAACGCCCAAGAAAAAGGTTTTTGAAAAGCTGGAGCAGGGTATAGACGTGATACTTGAAATTGAAACTAAAGGCGCAATGCAGGTTAAAGGGGTAATGCCTGAAGCGGTTCTGATTTTTATTTTGCCTCCGTCTGTTTTAGAGCTTAGAAGACGTCTTAATAAGCGCGGAACGGAAGAAGAGAGCGTAATTGAAAAGCGTGTTAAAGAGGCGGAAGACGAAATACGCAGAGCGTTTAATTACGATTATATTATTATGAATGACGAGCTAGATAAGGCAATAGAGGATTTTGAAGCTGTATTAAAGGCTTCAAAGCTTACAAAAGAAAACAATAAAAATATGATAGAAGAGGTGCTTAAAAATGCTTAGACCGGCAATTTCACAAATTTTAAAGAATAACGAGAGCTACTATTCGCTTGTAATAGCAGTTGCTAAAAGGGCAAGACAGCTTTCTGACGATGCGTTTGAAGAAAAGATAACTCTTGATGAAAAACCCGTCAGCACTGCTATTAATGAGTTTGCAAGAGGAGAGTATAAAATCATAGAAGATCCGAGTTTGGGACACTAATTTTTGAGGTGAGAAATGTGCTGGGTAAATATCTGGTTGCAAAGGTGGCTGTAAGCGCTACAGCGTATAGCTTTGATACCGAATACAGCTATGCAGTTCCGAGTACATTTTCTCATGCGGCTAAACCTGGTTGCAGAGTTATCGTTCCTTTCGGCAAGGGAAACCGCCGCAGAATTGGATTTATTACGCGTATTTACGAAAGGGACAGCTATAATCCGGATTTAAAACTTATGCACAGCGTTATAGATAAAGAGCCATTAATCTCTGATGAAATGCTGAAAATCATTTTCTGGCTTAAAGAGAACACATTTTGCACTCTTTTTGAAGCGTATAAATGTGTTGTGCCGACAGGGTTTTCTTACAATATAGTAAAAAAGTACAGGCTTGTAAATGCAAAGATTGAAACTGATTTGACAAGTGATGAACAAAATCTTGTAAACGCTTTGCTATCAGCTAAAACCGAAAAGGAATTTGATAAAATACTGTCATCACAGACTGAAAGCAATACTAAGCAGAATATAATAGAATCACTTTTGGATAAAGGCGTATTGGAGAAATTTGACAACGTAAAAAGGCGCATTGGCGATGAAACGGTAAAGATGGTAAAGTTTACGCCCGAATATCTTTCATGTGAGATTTGTGTTGATTTAACTCCAAAGCAGAACCTTGTAGTAAATCTTTTGCAGGAGTGTGAGTGTGCGTCGGTTAAGGAGATTTGCTACCTTGTAAATGTGACGCCGACTATCATTAAAAGACTTGCAGAAAAGCGCGTTGTAACTCAATATGATTTCGAGGTACTGAGACCTGTAAATTCAATAGATGTTGAAAACAAGTCTTTAAACAATATAGTTTTGTCAGAAAGTCAGGAAAAGGTTTTCAACGGGATCAAGGATATAATTGATAGTAATAAGCCGTCGGGAGCGTTGCTTTACGGCGTTACCGGAAGCGGAAAGACATCTGTTTTTTTGAAACTTATTGAGCATACTATAAATGCAGGCAAGAGTGCAGTAATGCTTGTTCCTGAAATATCTTTGACCCCTCAAATGGTAGGGCAGTTTAAAAGCTATTTCGGAGACATTGTTGCTGTAATACATTCAAGTTTGTCTTTAGGTCAAAGAGTTGACGAGTTTAAAAGGATAAAAAGCGGCGGCGCTAAAATAGTTATCGGAACAAGAAGCGCTGTATTTGCACCGCTTAAAAATATAGGCTTGATTATAATGGACGAGGAAGGCGAGCATACTTATAAATCCGAATCCACACCAAGATACCACGCAAGGGATGTTGCAATACAAAGATGCGGTTTTAACAATTGTACGCTTCTTATGGCGTCTGCGACCCCTTCGCTTGAAAGCTATTACTTTGCAAAAATAGGACGCTACCATCTTTTTGAGCTTGAGGAAAGATATTCAAGCGCTGAGCTTCCTAAGGCAGTGGTTGTTGATATGCAAAGGGAAGTGGAGGACGGAAACGACAGTCTGTTCAGCAGAGAGCTTATAAAAGGCATAAAGGAGCGTTTGGATAAAAACGAGCAGAGTATTTTGCTTTTGAACAGGCGCGGTTTTAATACAAATGTAACCTGCTTAGACTGCAAAAAGCCTATTGAGTGTCCGAACTGCAACATTCCGCTTACTTATCACAAGAAAAACAACCGTTTGATGTGTCACTACTGCGGTTATTCAATGGGGTACAGCAGCGAGTGTCCCGACTGTCACGGAAGTCATCTTAGAATGACAGGCGTGGGAACTCAGAGGGTCGAGGACGAAGTGCAAAGGCTTTTCCCGGACGCTAGAGTTCTTAGAATGGACGCAGATACGACATATTCAAGATTTGCTTATGAAAATAATTTTAAGGCTTTCGGCGAGGGCAAATACGATATAATGTTGGGAACACAAATGATAGCTAAAGGTCTTGATTTCCCTAATGTGACCCTTGTCGGGGTTTTGTCGCTTGATAAGGCTCTGTTTGCCGGAAGCTTTAACAGCTATGAAAGAACCTTTTCGCTTTTAACTCAGGTGGTGGGAAGATCGGGCAGAGGCACAAAGCAGGGCGTTGCTTTTATTCAGACCTTTGTGCCTGAGCATTATGTTTTAGAGCTTGCTTCAAGACAGGATTATAAAGAGTTCTATTCACAGGAAATCGCCCTGAGAAAGGCTTTGGTTTACCCTCCGTTTTGCGATATTTGCGTTGTGGGTATTAATTCGCCTATTGATATTCAGGCGCAGAAGGCGTCTAATGTTTTTATAAATATTTTAAAAGAAAATATAAATAGGCTGTCTTTTGATTTTCCGTTAAGGGTGTTGGGACCGTCTCAATTCTCTATCGGTAAGATCAATAACAGGTACAGATACAGAATAATAATAAAATGCAAGAATGAAAAGCATTTCAGAGAGCTTATAAGCACGTCGCTTAAAGACGCAATGAAGCACAAGGCTTTCTCAAATGTAAGAATATATGCCGATATTAACGGTGATATCGGCGTTTAAGTATTTTTTTGAAAGAAAGGACAAATGGTAATAAATAATGGCGATAAGAACTATATTAAATAAAAGGGACGAAGCGTTGTCAAAGGTTTGCAGACCCGTTGAGAAATTCGATGAGAGACTGTGGACCTTGCTTGACGATATGGCGGAAACCCTTAAAAAAGCCGACGGTGCAGGACTTGCGGCACCGCAGGTCGGTATACTGAGAAGAGCGGTTGTAATAGATGTCGGAGAGGGGCTGTACGAGCTTATCAACCCTGAGATAATTGAAACATCGGGAACACAGTACGGTGTAGAGGGCTGTCTTTCTTGTCCGGGAGAATGGGGCTATGTTACAAGGGCTCAGAAGGTAAAATTTAAGGCACAGGACAGAAACGGAAAATGGTATGAAAAAGAGGTTGAGGATCTTTTTGCAAGGTGCGTTCAGCACGAGTGCGACCATTTAGAGGGAAAGCTGTTTACAAGCCTTGTTGAAGAATTTGTTGACGCCGGAGATGAAAACTCAAAATGAATATAGTTTTTATGGGAACGCCTGATTTTGCAATACCTGCATTGACGGCGCTTATACATTCTGAACACTCAGTTTCGGCTGTTTTCACTCAGCCTGATAAGCCAAAGGGGAGAGGTCATAAACTTGCGCCTCCTCCTGTAAAGGTTTTGGCAGAGCAGAACGGAATATCCGTTTATCAGCCGGAAAGCCTTAAAAAAAACGCTGATGAATACATCAAGATAATAAAAGACATAAATCCTGATATAATAGTTGTAGCAGCATATGGAAAAATTCTGCCTAAAGAGGTTTTAAATATTCCCAGACTTGGGTGTGTAAACATTCACGGTTCTTTGCTGCCCAAATACAGAGGTGCTGCGCCTATTCAGTGGGCGGTGTTAAACGGCGATAAAGAAACCGGTGTGACAACTATGCTTATGAATGAAGGTCTTGACACAGGAGATATCCTGCTGACAAAGAAGACTGAAATAGGTGAGAATGAAACAGCTTCTGAGTTGTTTGACAGATTGTCGTTAATGGGCGCGAATATTTTGCTTAAAACCATAGATGCTTTGCAAAATGGAACAGTCACTCCAATAAAGCAGGATAATTCAAAAGCAACCTATGCGGCTATGCTTTCTAAGGATTTATCAAATATAGACTTTAACAGCTCGGTGAGAAATGTTCACAAGCTGATTTGCGGGCTGTCTGACTGGCCCTGCGCTGTGACTTTAATAAACGGGAAACGTCTTAAGGTATACCGTTCGGAAATCGTATCGGATAAAAAGCCAAACGCCAAGCCGGGCGAGGTAGTTGACGAAAAGAACTTTACCGTTGCTTGTGTTGACGGCAGTATCAGATTAGTTGAAGTACAGGCAGAGGGTTCTAAGAGAATGAGGTCTGAAGATTATTTGAGAGGCAAGCCTGTTTTAAAGGGAACGATATTAAACAATTGATAATTTAAATTTGACAATAGATAATTTATTACTTATGTATTAAAGTTAGGAGGATACTATGTTTTTTTATTATTACGATTGGACGATTCTTATATTGATTCCGCCGCTTTTGCTGTCGCTTTATGCGCAGTTTAAAGTTAATTCAACATACAAGAGGTTTTCTGAGGTAAGCAATGCAAGAGGGTTGACAGGTCGAGACGTTGCAAGACGGATTTTAGACGCTAATGGATTGTATGACGTTAAGATAGAGCATATCAGGGGCAATCTCACCGACCACTATGACCCGAAATCTAACACCATCAGGCTTTCCGATGCTGTTGACAACAGCACGTCAGTGGCGGCTATTGGTGTTGCGGCGCATGAATGCGGTCATGCTGTTCAGCACGCTGAGGGGTATGCGCCTGTAAAGATACGTACTGCTATGGTTCCTATTACAAATTTCAGTTCCAGAATGGCTGTACTTTTTATAATTGTAGGTCTTATTATTTCAAGTATGTATAGAGTGACTCAGGGTAACAATATAGGATTTACCATTGCGGTCATCGGAATTTGTCTGTTTGCGGTAGCTACCGTTTTTCAGCTAGTCACATTGCCGGTTGAATTCAATGCCAGCTCAAGAGCATTAAAAACTCTTGAAACGGATATGATTTTGTATGACGATGAAATCCCTATGGCGAGAAAGGTATTATCTGCCGCAGCATTGACATATGTTGCCGCATTGATTTCATCTATTGCAACCCTTTTGAGACTGGTTCTTATTGTGTTTGGCGGTAACAGGAGACGCTGATGCAAAACGCAAGAAAATTCACCAGGGATCTGCTGACAGCCTTTTTTGAAAATTCATCGTATTCTAATATACTGCTTGATAACGCGCTTGATAAAAGCGAGCTTTCTGCTCAGGATAAAAAATTTGCAGCCAATCTTTTTTACGGAGTGATCGAGCGGAAAATTACGCTCGACGCGGTTATAAATAAGTATTCTAAAAGACCTGCCGAGAAATTATCAAGTGATGTTTTACAGACCCTTAGAATGGCAGTCTATCAAATACTCTTTATGGACTCTGTTCCTGACAGAGCCGCAGTTTTTGAGAGTGTAAAGCTTGCAAAACGTGGTAAAAATCAGGCAATAGGCGGTTATGTAAACGGCGTTCTGAGAGCATTTTTAAGAGACGGTAAAAAGATACCCGGGCTTGAGGATAAGGTAAGTAATTTATCTGTAAAATACTCGTGTCCCCAATGTCTTATAGAAAAATGGATCGGTGAGTACGGCGAGGATATGACGTTTGAAATGCTCAAAAGCTCTGTCGGAGTTCCGCCAGTTACAGCAAGACTGAATGTTTTGAAAATGCCTGCTGATGAAATAATTAATGAAATAACTGAATCAGGTGTTGAGGTTAAGCTTAGAAGCGAAGCTAGAAACTGCGCTCAGCTTTTCAATGTCAGAGATATAAGTCGTTTGAGTGTCTATAAAAAGGGTATGTTTCATATACAGGATATATCAAGCCAGATATGCTGTGAGATTTTAGACCCAAAGCCTGATGAAACCGTTTTAGATGTCTGTTCTGCGCCAGGAGGTAAGGCTTTTACTATTGCAGAGATTATGGGTAATCAGGGCAAAGTGATTGCGTGCGACTTGTATGAACAGCGTGTAAAACTTATTAAAGACGGCGCTAAGCGTCTTGGAATTGATATAATCGAAGCAAAAATTAATGATGCAACAGTTTTTTCTGATGAAATTGAAATGGCAGACAGAGTTTTATGCGACGTTCCATGCTCGGGTCTGGGAGTTATAAGAAGGAAGCCGGAGATAAAGTATAAAGATCCGAAGGACTTTGATGATCTGAAAGACATACAAAGAAAAATTATTGATGTGTCGTCCGGATATTTGAAAAAGGGTGGGGTTCTGGTTTATTCTACCTGTACCTTGTCAAGAGCAGAAAATGACGAGGTTATTGACTGGTTTTTAGAAAATCATTCTGATTTTGAAAAGGGAAGCATTAAAGGATTTCCTAATATTAAAGACGGTGATTATAAAGTAACTATTACTCCTAATATGTTTAACAGCGACGGATTTTTTATTGCAAAACTTATAAAGAAAAGGTAAAATAAAAGATATAATGACTGAAAAGAATCAAGAAAAAATTGATATATTATCTCTTAGCCAAGCTGAACTTGAAGATGAAATTTTACTTCTGGGTGAAAAGAAGTTCAGGGCAAAGCAAATCTGGCAGTGGCTACATGTAAAGAAAGTCAGAAATTTCGACAAAATGAGCAATTTATCTGCACAGTTTAGAGGCAAATTATCAGATATTTTTTGTATAAAATCACTAATTATTTCAAAAAGACTTGCGTCAAACATAGACAATACTGTAAAATATCTATATGAATTACCTGATGGTAATCATATAGAAACAGTGCTTATGGAATACAACCACGGTTACAGCCTTTGTGTGTCCACTCAGGTGGGATGTAAAATGGGCTGTAGGTTCTGCGCGTCGACCATCGCCGGCTTTAAGAGAAACCTTGAGCCGTCGGAGATTCTTCTCCAGCTTTATGAGACTGAGAGGGATTCTGGTATAAAGGTTTCGAGTATCGTTCTTATGGGAATAGGCGAGCCTCTTGACAACTTTGACAACGTCACGAAGTTTTTGGATATTCTCAGCGATAAGGACGGCAGTAATATGAGTCTTCGCCATGTTTCTCTTTCGACCTGTGGGATCGTTCCGAGAATATATGATTTAGCAGACAAAAGCTATGGGCTTACTCTTTCGGTTTCACTTCACGCAACAACTGACGCAAAGAGAAGTGAAATAATGCCGATTAATAACAAATATAATATAAATGAACTTATTTCTGCCTGCAAATATTATTTACATAAGACGGGTAGACGCATTTCCTTTGAATATGCCCTTATTGATGGTGTAAATGATTCTAAAGAGCAGGCAAAAGAACTGTCAAGGCTTTTTAAAGGTATGCAAAGTCATATAAACATAATACCTGTTAATAAAATAAAAGAACGTGAATTTACATCGAACAGGAAATCTGCTATAAGATTTCGTGATTTACTTATAGATTTAGGTGTGAACGCAACTGTGAGGAGAACACTTGGTTCGGATATTGACGCAGCGTGCGGTCAGTTAAGACGTGAATACGAGATATAGAAAGAAGGTGTACTAACTTGTTTGTAGTTGCAAAAAGTGACGTTGGTATGACAAGACGGGAAAATCAGGATAGGTTTTGCGTTAAAATCATTGATGACGAGACGGTTGCCGCTGTTGTTTGCGATGGAATGGGCGGCGCTCAGTCCGGCGGTCTTGCCAGTGAAATCGCAGCAAATGCTGTTTTTGACAGGCTGATTTCAAATTACAGAAACGGCGTTGAGGACAACAGCATAAGAAACACTATACTAACATCTTTGACGGCTGCAAATACGTTAGTATATGAGAAGTCAAAGGAAGATGAAGATAAAAATGGTATGGGTACGACCTGTGTAGGCGCGTTGATAAAAAAAGATAAAGCATATATAGGCAGCGTGGGAGACAGCAGGGCTTATCTACTGGATGAAAGCGGAATTAAGCAGATAACAAACGACCATACTATAGTAGAAATTCTTTATGAACAGGGAAAAATAGAAAAAGACGATAAAAACAACCATGAGATGAGTCATATAATAACGAAAGCTATCGGTACCGAACCAGATTTGGAACCGGATTATTTTGAAGTAGAACTGAAGGAAAATTCAATAATTCTTATATGCTCAGATGGACTTACCAATTATTGCAGCGACGAGCTTATATATAGTTATGTGTATAAAAAAGATCTTGAAAGCTCGCTTAATGATTTGATAAATTATGCAAATAATAAAGGCGGTAAGGATAACATCACAGTGGCAATAATAATGAATTAGGGAAAAGGGAGGAAAATGTTTTGGATGCATATATTGGCAAAAAGCTTGACGGCAGATATGAGATCACCGAGCTTATCGGCATCGGGGGAATGGCCGATGTATATAAAGCAGTCGACATTATGGAAGACAGAACGGTTGCCGTTAAGATTTTGAAGAATGAGTTTTCAGAAAACGAAGAGTTTTTAAGAAGATTTAGAAACGAGAGCAAGGCAATAGCTGTGCTTTCACACCCTAATATAGTTAAAATATATGATGTTGGCTTTTCTGATGAGATTCAGTATATTGTTATGGAATACATTGACGGCATTACATTAAAGGAGTTCATAGAACAGCAGGGCGTTTTGAGATGGAGAGACGCTATCCACTTTATAACGCAGGTTCTAAGAGCCCTTCAGCACGCGCATGACAGGGGTATTGTACACAGAGATATAAAGCCTCAAAACATTATGCTGTTCTCTGACGGAACTATAAAGGTGATGGATTTTGGAATCGCACGTTTTTCAAGATCAGACGGTAAAACGCTTTCAGATAAGACGATAGGCTCTGTTCATTACATATCGCCTGAGCAGGCAAGAGGCGATATAACAGACGAGAAAAGCGATATATATTCAGTAGGCGTAATGCTTTATGAAATGCTTACAGGTAAAAAGCCTTTTGACGCTGAAAATCCTGTTGCTGTTGCGCTTATGCATATGCAGGAGGTTGCAAAGAATCCTAGAGAGATAATAAGTACAATTCCTGAGCCTTTAGCAGAAATAGTTTATCATGCTATGGAGAGAAACCCCTCAAGAAGATACCAGTCGGCATCTGAGATGATGAAGGATATCGAAACATTCAAGCATAATCCCGATGTTATATTCGGTTATAAAAATATGAATGAAATTGACTCACCAAAATCGAGTGAATCAACTATCTTTTTTAATCCTGTTAAAAAGGATAATAATTCTGATGACAGCGAAATAATAGATGTAGACCCTAGTGTTCCCTCAGAAACCTACAATAACTATCCGGATTATTACGACGATGAGGACGACGAGCCTGTAAAAAAGCGTTCGTATGTAGTTCCAATTTTAACTGCTGTCACTGTTGCAGTTGTTATAATTGCGGCAATAGTAATCTTGTTTATGGTTATAAAATCCGATGCTTTCGGAAGTAACACTAACAAGGTAGAGATCCCTAACTTTATTGGTCAGTCTATCGTTGACGCTAAAAATGAGTACGGTGAAAAGCTGATATTTATTATTGAGTCTGAATTCAACGACGAATACGCAAAGGATATTATTTACGAGCAGGACATTCCTCAGGGTACGATCAAAAAGGAAGGTTCTGAGATTAAAGTCAAGGTTTCAAAGGGCCCTAAGACGTCAGTTATCCCTGATTTGAAAAACCAGACCTATGAAGCGGCAAAATCTATGCTTGAAGGTCTTAAACTTGTACCAGTACAGAGCCTGCGGCATGATGACGATGTAATTGAGGGAAGAGTTATAGACACTAACCCCGAAACCAATGAAGAGGTTCCGCAGGGCTCATCTGTTACGGTATTTGTCAGCAGCGGACCTTTAGAGACAAAGGTAAAGGTCCCGTCACTTATCGGAAGAACTGAAGATGACGCTAAGGCATTACTTGAAGAAAATAAGCTAAAATGTAAGGTAGAAAAGGTAGATACAGATGAGGTTGATAAGGGAAAGGTTGTTTCTCAGTCAATTTCCAAAGGTACAAATGTCGATAGAGATACTGTAATAACTATTGGCGTATCGACTGGAAAAGCGGCGTCTAAAACTGTAAGTATAGATGTTCCGGTGCCAGTTGGGGCATGGGGAAGCTATAAGTTTTTGATATATGTAAACGGAAATCTTAAAGACACTCAGACAATAGGTGATGCTGAAACAGTCGCAGGAAGCTCTGTAAGAGTTTCTGTAACAGGGCAGGGAGAACAGACTGTTTCTATAAAAGTTCAGCGTGACAGCGATTCAAAATTATTCGGAACATATCAAGTCAACTTTGCTGAAAACACCTACTCAGAAACTTCAACAGACCCAGGCGCGTTTACTTCTATAACCCCTGAAAAAGAAACTACCACGCCTACAGACACTTCTGAAAGTGAATCTGCTACTTCGTGGAGTCTGACAACTACAAATAATGCAGGTTAATAAATGAATAAAGAAGGATTAATTGTAAAACTTATCGGAGGCATCTACTATGTAGAAGCCTCTGATGTTGTATATGAATGCAAGGCAAAGGGTTCATTTAGAAACGATAATTTATCTCCCGTATGCGGCGATAGGGTGGAAATTCTTATCAAGGAAGGTGAAACTTCGGTTATAACCAAAGTTTTTGAGCGTAAGTCACTGATTATAAGACCTCAGCTTGCTAATCTTGATTATCTGGTTTTGGTCAATTCTGTCTGCGAGCCTTCGCCCAATTTGCTCCTTATTGATAAGTTTATCGCAATCGCTGAGTATAAAGGGATCGAGCCTGTGGTTGTTTTCACAAAAATAGATAAAAAAAGCGAAGATGAGCTTGTATCCATTTATGATAAAGTAGGAGTCAAGGTCTTTTCCGTTGATAACACAACGGGTAAGGGAAGCGAAGGATTAAAAAAACTTCTTGTCGGAAAGCTGTCTGCATTTACAGGTAATACTGGAGTGGGAAAATCCAGTCTTATAAATAATCTTTTTCCCGGTCTTAATTTGGATACGGGGGAAGTCAGCAAGAAGCTTGGACGCGGAAAGCATACTACCAGATGCGTCGAGCTGTTTAAATTGTCAGACGGCGGATATATTGCCGACACACCTGGATTTTCTTCATTTGATACAAAAAAGTATGATATAATATTCAAAGACGAGCTTGCTTCCTGCTTTAGAGAATTTAACGATTTTATCGGAAAATGTAGATTTCAGGACTGTAACCATATCTCTGAACCGGGCTGTGCAGTTATTGACGCTGTAAACCGCGGTATTATTTCAAATTCACGCCATGACAGCTATGTAAAAATGTTCGAGGAAGCTAAAACACTAAAGGAATGGGAGCATAAGCATTAATGGAAAAGTGTTTGATAGTCGGCGGCGGAAAAATAAGCGATAATGAATGGCTGCGTTCTGTTTCAAAGCAATATGATTTTATAATTGCGTCGGATAAGGGATATACAACTCTCAAAAGAGATGATATCGCTATTGATATAGCAATAGGCGATTTTGATTCGCTTGGATATGTTCCTGATGACGTTAAAGTTATCAAGCTAAAGGTGGAAAAGGATGACACTGATACAATGAGTGCGGTTAGATATGCGCTTGATAACGGCGCTAAGGAGATAACACTTGCCGGAGGAATCGGCGGACGTCTTGACCATACTATTGCCAATATACAGACGCTTAGTTTTATTGTAAGTCATAATGCAGTTGGCAGGTTAATCGATGAGAATAATGAGATTATAGGACTTGCCTCCGGTGAGTATGAGTTTAATAGAAGAAAAGGGTATTCGTTGTCAGTGTTTTCAATGTCAGACGAGGTGACAGGTCTTTGTGAAAAGGGAGTAAAATATCCGCTTAATAATGCTGTGTTGACGAATAAATTTCCGATGGGCGTATCTAACGAAATTATTAAGGACAGCGCATTTATTTCTTTTAAAAGCGGTATAGTGCTTGTGTGCTTTTCTAAGCTGTAACAAAAGACTGCTTATCTGAATATTATAAAGTATTCTTACCATTGGGAGGAGAGTACATATGAAAATTGTCTTAGTCAAACCGCCTAAGATCCTGTCCGGGATACTTAGAAAAGTATTTAAGATCAATAAATGTGCTGAATATTAAAATAAAGTGCTTGGCATGCGCTGAGCACTTTTTCATAATAAGCAGTCTTTCGGCATATAAATATATATCTGATTTCTAAAGGAAAATATATGCTGGAATTTTTGTTTAAAGAATATAAAATAAAACTATCATTTAGTTTTTTTGCAGTATTAGCCGTATTATTTTTTATCGGCGATAGCTTCGCTGTTGCAACGGCATTGCTTTGCTGTTTTATGCATGAGTTCGGGCATATGATTATGATGCACATATTTTCAATACCGATAAGTGAGATCATGCTTTACGGCGGAGGTATAAAGCTCAAAATCGAAAACGAAAGGCTTTACAGCAAAAAAAGCGAAATATGTGTATTACTTGCCGGTGCAGGAGTAAATATTATTAGCTTTTTTATTTTTAAGGGATTTCTTACCCAGCTTGCTTATACAAGCCTTATACTGGGACTTTTTAATCTTCTTCCGTTCAAATACTTTGACGGAGGACGCGTGCTGAAGCTGATTTTTGAGGATTCAGTGTCAGTTTATATGAACTCGGCATATAAGGTCATACGCTCTGTGCTTGTTTTAATGACGATTTGCATAATTGTTTTGATGCTATACAAGAGAATAGCAAATATTTCACTAATATTGACGCTAATTTATATTGTTATTTCAGAGATTTTATGCTGATTTACTATTAGGGAAAAGTTGTACACACTTTTTTAATAAAAAATTTATGAAAAATATTGAAATTATAATTCCATTGTGATATAATATATAAGCATTTGATTTACCGTCGTTCAATGCGACGAGAGTTAGTGCCTGCCATTTGGCAAGACATTAAAGCGGACAGTCCTCTGATTTTGTAAAGCAAAATGTATGAATGTCTGAAAATAATAGGAGGTATTTAAAGTGGACGCTTTAAGACTAATTTCAAATTCAAGTTTAAAAGAAGAGGTTCCTGTTCTTAGCATAGGAGATACCGTTAAGGTACACGTTAAGATAAAGGAAGGCGACAAGTCAAGAATTCAGATTTTTGAGGGAACAGTTATCGCCAAGAAACACGGCGGAATAAACGAAACATTTACAGTACGCCGGGTTGCTCACGGATGCGGAATTGAAAGAGTTTTCCCGCTACATTCACCGATAGTTGAAAAGGTTGAAGTTATAAGAAGCGGACGTGTACGCAGAGCTAAGCTGTACTACTTGAGAGACAGAGTAGGAAAGGCAGCTAAGGTTAAAGAAGCAATTAAATAATTGTTGTAAAGGAACAAAGCAAATTTGTTCCTTTTTCTTTTTAAAAGCACTTGAAATCTGTTTGTTTTTTTGTTAGAATTATGTTATATATTTATAAATAAAGAGGTATTGTTAATGGAATTTAATGAAAACGAGATTTATAGCAATGAAGATTACAATAAATTCAAAGAAAAAAAGTCTGTAGGAAACGAGATTCTGGAATGGCTTGAGTCTATTGCTATTTCAATTTTCATAGTAATATTGGTGTTCACATTTGTTTTCCGAATCGTAATAGTTGACGGAAGCTCAATGTTCCCAACACTTGAGGACGGACAGAGACTTGTTATATCACATCTATTCTATACACCTAAGCAGGGCGATATAGTTGTTGTAAACAGCAAGGGACTTAACAAAACTATTATAAAGAGAGTTATAGCTACTGAAGGTCAGACTGTTGATATTAATTTCGATAAACACACTGTAACCGTTGACGGAAAAACATTGGACGAACCTTATATAAATGAACCAACTATTAGAAATGACGGAGGAAACACCTATCCTTTGGTTGTACCTGAGAATACTATTTTTGTAATGGGCGATAACAGAAACAATTCTACTGACAGCAGAAATTCGCTTGTCGGTTTCATTCCGATAGATGATGTATTGGGAAAGGCAGTATTTAGAATTTATCCGTTTGATAGGTTTGGAAGAATAAAATAGATTGTTTGTGATTTAGAAAGGTGTACTGAAATGAGCAGTGAAACAAGTGTTCAGTGGTTTCCCGGTCATATGGCTAAAACTCGACGTCTTATGCAGTCTAATTTAAAGCTGGTTGACGCTGTTGTTGAGATGACTGACGCCAGAATACCCATATCAAGCAGAAATCCTGAAATGGACAGATTTGTGGGTTCAAAGCCCAGACTTGTTATTCTTAATAAGAGTGACGCCGCTGATGAAACGGTCACATCAATGTGGCTGGATTTCTACAAAAGAAATGGAATTACTGCTCTTTCAATGGATTGCCGAAGCGGTAAAGGGGTAAATAAGTTTATTCCTGCTTTAAAATTACTGTTAAAAGAACAAATAGATGTATGGAACAGCAAAGGAATGGTCGGCAGACCTATAAGAATTATGATTGTAGGGATTCCCAATGTGGGGAAGTCATCTTTAATAAACAGGCTTGCAGGCTCAAAAAGAGCAAAGGTCGAGGACAGACCAGGTGTTACAAGAGGTAAGCAGTGGGTATCAATAGGTAATGAGATCGAGCTTTTGGATATGCCGGGAGTTTTGTGGCCAAAGTTTGAGGACAAAACCGTCGGAGAACATTTGGCTTTTACAGGCGCTGTTAAAGACGACGTAATGGATTTGGAATATCTCGCTTGCAGGCTGTTACAATTTTTATATGAGAAATACCCTGAAAGTATTATAGATAGATATAATGTAAGCCTTGATGATGTTCAAAATGACGAAACTTCGCTTAGCAATTGCACAGCAGGCTTTGAAATTCTTGAAAGGATAGGTAGAAAACGAGGCTTTTTGATTTCAGGCGGTGAGATCAATACTGAAAGAGCCGCTATAACTGTTGTAGATGAGTTAAGGGGAGGAAAGCTGGGTAGGTTATCAATAGAAACCCCTAAAGATATAAAATAGGAAAAAGCTATGGAATTATATGAGTTTGACAAAAGTATAAGAAACGGCGGGGTAATCTGCGGTGTTGACGAAGCTGGCAGAGGTCCATTAGCAGGAGATGTATATGCCGCCGCAGTTATCTTTGATGAAGATACCGTTATTGATGGTATTAATGATTCAAAGAAGCTGAGCGAGAAGAAAAGGGAAGTTCTTTTTGACGAAATAATAGAAAAAGCAAAGGCATACTACATTGCAACGGCATCTATAGAGGAGATTGAGCAGTTAAATATTCTCAATGCGGCTATGCTTGCAATGAAACGGGCGGTAGAGGGTCTTAAAATCAAGCCTCAGCTTGCATTGATCGACGGCAATAAGTCGCCCGATATTGAAATACCTGCCCAGACTGTAATTAAGGGTGACGCTAAATCGCAGTCTATAGCGGCGGCATCAATTTTAGCTAAGGTAGCAAGGGACAGATATATGAAAGAATTAGATGAAAAGTATCCGCAGTATCAGTTTTCAAAGCACAAGGGCTACGGCACAAAACTGCACTATGAAATGATTGAGAAGTACGGTATTTCACCTGTTCACAGACCTAGCTTTTTGAAAAAGGTTCTGAACAAATGAAAAGCAGAGAGATAGGTAATATAGGCGAGCAGGCAGTATGCGATTATTTAGCAAAGAACGGCTATGAAATTGCAGATAGAAATTTCACCGTCAAAGGCGGGGAAATAGACATAATAGCGAAAAAGAACGATACTGTTTGCTTTGTTGAAGTAAAAACAAGAAAGTATGGCGCTTTGACTTCTGGCGAAGATGCTTTGACCGTTGATAAACGCAAGCATATAATATATGCTGCTGAAAGGTTTTTAAGCGCATTATCATTTCTACCTAAGTGCAGATTTGACGTTGCGGTGGTTGAGATGAGAGATGAAAAGGTTATGAAGTTAAAGTATTATGTTAATGCATTTGATAATAGTAACAAGTAGATATAGGAGGTTTTTATGTATTATAAAAGTACAAGAGACAGCAATGTGAATGTAACGTCTGCGCAGGCTATAGCGCAGGGAATTTCAAAAGACGGAGGTCTGTTTGTACCGAGTGAAATCCCAGGCATTACATTTGATGATATTAAGACTATGGGGGATATGAGTTATCCTGACAGAGCGGCATTTGTATTTTCAAAGTATCTTACCGACTTCAGCGACACTGAAATAAGATACTGCGTTGACAATGCTTATACTGATAAAAATTTCGATACTAAAAATATTTGCGAGCTTGCTCAGCTTTTTGACGGAACATATATGCTGGAGCTTTGGCACGGTCCGACGTGTGCTTTTAAAGATATGGCGCTTCAGATACTTCCGTATCTTATTACAACGTCGTCTAAGAAACTCAATCTTGATAAAAAGGTTGTTATTCTGGTAGCAACATCAGGAGACACAGGTAAAGCTGCCCTTGAAGGATTTAAAGATGTCGAGGGTACGCAGATCATGGTTTTTTATCCTGTTGACGGAGTTTCTAAAATGCAGAAAAAGCAGATGACAACTCAGGAGGGTGAAAACGTCGCTGTCTGTGCTATAAAAGGTAACTTTGATGACGCTCAAAATGGCGTCAAGTCGATTTTTACAAACCAAGAGGTTGAAAATGAGCTAGGCAATAACGGTCTTATGTTCTCTTCTGCAAATTCAATAAACTGGGGACGTCTTGCTCCGCAGATCATTTATTATGTTTCTTCGTATGCACAGCTTGTTAAAGACTGCAAGGTTGAATTGGGAGAAAAAATAAATATAGTCGTTCCTACCGGTAACTTTGGTAACATTCTGGCTGCATACTATGCCAAGAAAATGGGTATACCTGTTAATAAGCTGATATGCGCTTCTAATTCAAATAATGTGCTTACAGATTTTATCAACACAGGAGTTTACGACAGAAACAGACAATTTTATACGACTATTTCGCCGTCTATGGACATTCTTATTTCTTCAAATCTTGAGAGACTTCTTTATCATCTTTGCGGTGAAAACGATGCTCAGATAAGAGAGTGGTTTTCGTCTTTGGCGGATTGCGGAAAGTATGAGGTATCAGATGATGTAAAGACTGTGTTGAAAGAAGAATTCTATGCAGGATTCTGTGACGATGCTCAGACTAAGGCTTGCATAAAAGAGCAGTACGATAAACATTCTTATGTTTGCGACACTCATACGGCAGTTGCTGTAAAGGTTTATGAAGACTATAGAGAAAAAACAGGTGATATGACAACGACTGTTATAGCGTCTACTGCAAGCCCATATAAATTCTCAAACAGCGTTTTAGAAGCGCTAGGCGAGTTTGATTCATCACTGGATGAATTTGAACTTGTAGATAAACTTTACGAGGTTTCAAAGCTTGAGGTTCCAAAATCTTTGGCGGAGCTTAAAGATAAAGAAGTAAGGTTTAAAGATACTATTGAAAAGTCTGATATGAAAGACTTTGTTTTGAAGTCACTGGGAATTTAAAAGGATAATATGTAAAATCGTCTGCCGGTTATGACAGACGATTTTCTGTGATTTTATTATTTAGCCTTTTGGCTTGAAGGTTCTGCATATTGTTTCATCACAACAGTCCGGCTTGTCGCAGCAGCAGCAAATATCTACATTACCTGCTACACATTCGCAGTTATCTCTGTTGTAAACACAGCTTGAAACATCACAGTTGATTCCTTGGATCTTATGATTTTGCATAATAAAATCTCCTTTCGCAAGCTTAATCTTGCAAAACTATTATTAACAGAATACAAAATAAATATTCAGATTTTTATGGAAAGATGGAGGATTGATTTTGGCATTATATACTATTGGAGATCTTCATTTATCATTTGGAGTAAACAAGCCTATGGATATTTTCAAGGGCTGGAATAATTATCAGGAACGTTTGGCTGAAAATTGGCAAAAAAAAATCAAGCCCGAGGATACTGTTGTACTTCCCGGAGATTTTTCCTGGGCAATAAATTTAGAAGAGGCTGTACCTGATTTTCGGTTTGTTGAAAATTTAAACGGAAATAAAATTCTGCTCAAAGGAAATCACGATTACTGGTGGGAAACAAAGACCAAAATGGACAGGTTTTTTGAAGAAAACGGGTTTAAGACTTTTTCGATTTTAAATAACAACCATTATAAGTACGGCGATATAGGCATTTGCGGTACAAGAGGTTGGATAAATGAAAACGGAGTTGCCGCTGATAAAAAGGTGCTGTTAAGAGAAGCCGGCAGACTTGAGATGTCTATACAGTCTGCTTTAAAGGAAAATTTAAAGCCTGTCGTATTTTTGCATTATCCGCCGATTTATGCGAACGACAAAAATTATGAGATTCTTGAGGTCATTGAGAAGTATAATATAAAAAAATGCTTTTATGGTCACATTCACGGAAGCGCTGTGAATTATGCTATAGACGGAATTGTAGATGATATTTTATACAGACTTGTTTCAAGTGATTATTTAGAATTTGATCCTCTGGATATTACTGACATTGTAATTGATTAAATTTTTACAAATTTGCCTTGAAATATTTTTTGTGCTGTGATATAATACCTTAGATATTTTAAAAATTTGGAGGATGTCAATATGAGTGTAAAATCAAATAAGGAAGTAGAGACAAATAAACACGAGTTGGAGATAGAGATCTCAGCAGAGGCTTTTGAGGCTGCTGTTGAGAAAGCATATCAGACGAAAAAAAAGAATATTACTGTTCCCGGCTTTAGAAAGGGCAAAGCAACAAGAAAGATCATTGAGAAAGAATACGGCGAGGGTGTTTTCTATGAGGACGCTGTAAACGCTTTAGTACCTGGAGAGGTAGATACAGCAGTTGCAGAGGCAGGTTTTGAGCTTGTTACAAGACCTGATGTGGAGGTAGTTTCTGTAGACAAAGAGAAAGGTCTGGAGATCAAGGTAACCTGTATAACAAAGCCTGAGGTTAAAATTGAAAAGTACAAAGGATTAGAAGCAACAAAAACTGTCAATGCTGTTACTGATGAAGATATTGACAAGGACATAGAAAATTTAAGGCAAAAGGGTATGAGGATCATCGACATTGATAACAGACCATGCCAAAATGGCGACGATGTTGTTATTGATTTTGACGGCTATCAGAACGGAGTACCTTTTGAGGGAGGAAAGGCAGAGAAGTTTATTCTATCACTTGGAAGCGGTCAGTTTATTCCGGGTTTTGAGGAGCAGGTATGCGGTCACAGCATTGGTGAAGAATTTGATATAAATGTTACTTTCCCGGAAGATTACGGCGCTGAGGAGTTAGCAGGCAAAGACGCGGTATTCAAAATTAAGCTGCATGAAATCAAAGCTAAGGAGCTTCCGGAGCTAGACGATGATTTTGTTAAAGACACAACTGAGTTTGATACAGTTGAACAGTTAAAAGAAGACGTTAAGAAAAAGCTGGAGGACGCAGAGGAAAAGAAAGCGGATTCTGAGGTCGAGGGTGCGCTGTTTGACCAAATCATTGACAGCGTCGAGGGTGAAATCCCTGAGGTTATGTATGATAACAGAGTTGAAGAGATGATTCAGGATATGTCTCAGAGACTTGCACAGCAGGGCATCAGCTTAGAGGTGTACCTTCAGTATACAGGCTCAGATATGGATACCTTGAGAAAAACATATCGTGAGCAGGCTGAAAAGCAGGTAAAGCTTAGACTTGCTCTTGAACAGATCGTAAAGGCAGAAAGCATTGAAGTACCTGATGATGATGTTGAAGAAGAGTTCAAGAAAATGGCTGACAACTACAAAATGGATATTGAACAGGTCAAGTCTTATGTAACTGCTGACGCATTGAAAATGGACTTGGCAGTAGCAAAAGCAGCAGATTTGGTAAAAGATTCTGCAAAAATCAAGTAATACAATTCGCCCGCAGTGATTGTGGGCGATAAGCGTATATGAACAAATTGAAATGGAGGAGATATTATGTCGACACTTGTACCTTATGTTGTTGAACAAACCAGTCACGGTGAAAGAAGCTATGACATTTTTTCTAGGCTGTTAAATGACAGAATTGTAATGCTTACAGGACCTATTGATGATTCTGTTGCAAGCGTTGTCGTTGCACAGCTTTTGTATCTGGAGGGTCAGGACCCGGAAAAGGATATAGATTTATACATTAATAGTCCGGGAGGCTCGGTTACCGCCGGTTTTGCAATTTACGATACGATGCAGTATATCAAATGTGATGTTTCTACTATTTGTATTGGTCTTGCGGCGTCATTCGGTTCTTTCTTGCTTTCAAGCGGAGCAAAGGGAAAGAGATTCGCTTTGCCTAACAGTGAAATTTTGATCCATCAGCCGTTGATTTCAGGCGGCGGTTTAAGCGGTCAGCAGACAGATATTCAGATCCACGCTGACAATATGCTTAAAACAAGAGAGAGACTTGAAAGAATTTTGGCAGAAAACTGCTCGAAGGACATTGAAACAATTCACAAAGATTGTGAAAGAGATAATTATATGACAGCAGAGCAGGCTATGCAGTACGGATTGGTAGATAAGGTTATTACAAAGAGATAAGGACGGTGCTTATGCCTAACAAGGACGGTTTGAAATATTGCAGTTTTTGCGGTAATGCTGAAAACGAAGTAAGAAACATATTTTCGTCAGGCGATGTGCATATATGCGATAACTGTGTAATGTTCTGCTTTGATATTATGGCACAGCAGGGCGATGTTGCCCGTTACATCGACAGAAAAAACCAAACAAAATCAAAGAAGGATACAGCGGAAGAAAAAAAGAAAATTGCTCTAACTAAACCTATTGAAATAAAAAATGTTCTCGATCAGTATGTTATCGGACAGGACGAGGCTAAAATATCACTAGCTGTATCTGTATACAATCATTATAAGCGGATTTTAAATAATAAAGAGAACGACGATAATGAAGTTGAAATTCAAAAGAGTAACATTCTTCTTTTAGGGCCAACTGGAACAGGTAAAACTCTGCTAGCTCAAACTCTTGCAAAGATACTAAACGTACCTTTCGCCATAGCAGACGCAACAACGCTTACAGAAGCTGGATATGTCGGAGACGACGTTGAAAACGTGCTTACAAGGCTTATTCAGGCGGCCGATTATGATATTGAAGCGGCTCAGAAAGGTATAATCTATATTGATGAAATAGATAAAATTGCAAGAAAAAGCGAGAACACCTCTATTACTCGCGACGTCAGCGGAGAGGGCGTACAGCAGGCTCTTTTGAAAATAATAGAGGGCTGTGTATCGAATGTACCTCCTCAGGGAGGAAGAAAACATCCGCATCAGGAGTTTATTCAGATCGACACAAAGAACATTTTGTTTATCTGCGGCGGAGCGTTTGACGGTCTTTCTAAAATCATCAACAAACGAACAGATAAGTCAACACTGGGCTTTGGAAGTGAAATAAAGTCAAAAAGCGACAAAACAAATACGAATGTTTTTGAAAAAGTCGAACCGCAGGATCTTGTCAAGTACGGTATGGTACCAGAGCTTGTAGGAAGGCTTCCTGTTATAACTGTCTTAAATGATTTGGACGAGGACGCTTTGGTGAAAATTCTTACTCAGCCTAAGAATTCTCTTATCAAGCAGTTTACAAAGCTGTTTGACTATGACAATATTGAACTTATTTTCACAGAAGAAGCCAAGTCGGCGATTGCTAAGAAGGCACTTGCTCAGAAAACTGGTGCAAGGGGACTTCGAGCTGTTGTCGAGGGAATACTTATGAATGTTATGTTTACATCTCCGTCTGAGGACGATATTGTAAGCGTAGTAATAAACGAAAACTGTGTGACAAACGGTGAACCGCCGGAAATTCACAGAGCAAAAAGGGCTAGAAAAATAGGATAAAATCGAGCTCCCGTTTATCGGGAGCTTTTGTCAGAAAAAAACTAGCTGAAAGGTTGTTTTTTGCATATAAAAGTGAAGCTGAAGAAAGTATACAACAAAAGCGTTCGGAAAAATTCCGAACGCTTTTGTCTTGCCTCTTGTTTCTTGCATCAAGGTACTAGCCTGCCGTTTATCAAAGTAGAACATTAAACAAAATTCTCCAAAGGCAGCAGAGCAACCGGCGTCACGCCGGCAGCATTGCGTGCAAGGTCACCTCTGCCGGCTTTTGAAAGTAAACATTATACCAAATGATAAACGTAAATACAGTCCATATTTTTCTTGAGTAGTCATATTTGCCAGCACGGTGATCGTCAAGTAGATTTACAAGCAAATCAGTGTCAAAATACTTCTTGGCTATTTTGCTTGTAAACGCCTTTTTAACAATGCCATAGTATTTGTCCTCCTTGAGCCATACTCTTATCGGAACAGGAAAACCTAGCTTCTTTTTGTTTGCTGTTTGCGGAGGACAAGCCTTGAGCGCTGCGATTCTCATAGCGTATTTTGTGTTTTCTTTTGTAACCCTGTATCGTGTAGGGATTTTTTCAGCAAGCGCCATAACTTTCTTGTCAAGGAATGGTACTCTAAGCTCCAGCGAGTGTGCCATAGACATCTTATCAGCCTTTAGTAGTATGTCGCCTGTCATCCATAGGTTAAGGTCGAGATACTGCATTTGGGTAACGTCGTCCTTGTTTTTATACTTTTCATAAAATGGCTTTGTAATTTCAACAGCGTCAGGAGCATTAGTTCTGATTTTCAGAATAGACTTTCTTTCCTGCTCGCTGAAAATATAAGCGTTTCCTATAAATCTTTCCTGAAGATCCTTTGAGCGTCGTATAAGGAAATTTACTCCACGCTTTGCAGGCAGCTTTGAAGCTATTGCTCCGATACCTTTTCTTATAGGTTTAGGTATCTTGTTGTAGAAGTCCATATCATGAGGTTCTTTATATATGTTATATCCTCCGAAGATCTCGTCTGCGCCCTCTCCGCTGAGAACAACCTTTACTTTTTCTGATGCTATCTGACAGACAAAGAAAAGCGCAATAGCGGCAGGGTCGGCTAAAGGTTCATCCATATGATACTGAATTTTCTCAAGATTGTTCCAGTATTCCTCTGGTTTTATAACTTTTGAAGTATTTGCTTTGCCGATATATTTTGAAAACTCTTTGGCGTATCCTATTTCGTTGTATTTCTCGTCCTCTCCGAATCCTACGGTGAAGGTCTTGTCAACATTTGCGACAGCGGCAACGTAGCTTGAATCAACTCCGCTTGAAAGAAAGCTTCCAACTTCAACGTCTGCAATTTTATGAGCTTTGACAGAATCTTTGAATGTATCGGAAATTTTATCAACCCAGTCTTTAAGTTTTGGTTCTTCGTTAGGAACGAAATCAATATCCCAGTATCTATGAATATCAAGATTGCCGTTTTTATAAATAAAATAGTGTGCAGCAGGAAGTTTATATACATTTTTGAAAAAAGTTTCATTAGTAGGGGAGTATTGAAATGTTAAATAGTTTTCCAGCGCCGTTTCATTAAGCTCTTTTTTAAAAGAAGGGTGATCTAAAAAACTTTTGATTTCAGAACCCCACATAAACGTATCGCCGAACAAACCATAATACATAGGCTTGATACCGAAAAAGTCTCTTGCGCCAAAAATCTGCTTTTTGTTTTTGTCCCAAATAATAAAGCCGAACATTCCGCGAAGCCTGTTGAGTAAATCAGTGCCCCATTCTTCATATCCGTGAATCAAAACCTCAGAATCAGTTTTAGATGAGAATTCGTAACCTTTGTTGATAAGCTCTTTTCTTAAATCCTGGTAGTTGTAAATTTCCCCGTTAAAGGTAAGTACAATAGTTTTATCTTTATTAAAAAGCGGCTGATCGCCTTCTTTAGATAAATCAATAATAGAAAGACGCCTAAAGCCCATAGCTACGTCTTCATCAACATATTTTCCCTCAGAATCCGGTCCACGATGTCTTATTCTATCCATCATCTTTTCAATAACAGATGATGCATTATTTATCTTATTTGTAAAACCGACAAATCCACACATAAAAAAGCCTCTTTTCTTTTCGAAGTAATCATTATTCCGTAATAAAAAGATTACGGAATATTATTTATATAGAAAAAATATATAATTGTAATAACAAAAAGTTAAATATAATAGATGTAAAGTTCACAGTAGAGAATATTTTCTAAAAAATATTATAACATACTTATATATTCTAATCAAGTAAAATTAATCCTCATTTGATATTTAAAGCTAAACATTTTTATAAAATAAGTATTGAAAATAAGCTATAAAAATTATATAATAATTAGGTAAATTGTATTGTAAAAAGAGCAAAAATAAATTTAGGATCGAGGGATAATATGAATAGAAAAATTCAGGTTACATCAAATAATGTGTCTGAAAAAAAGATAAAGAAAAAATTCAAATTCAGATATAAAGCTTTAATAATATTTATTATAGCGGTTCTAATTATTACCTTTATAATTTATATGCTTCAGACATCTGTGAATGATATTATTTAGTTGTTAAAAAACAAATTTTAAGCAAAAAAATTTTTATAAAAAATCATATATTTCGACACCCCCTGATTATTAAAATCAGGGTTATTTTTTACTAAAATTTCTTGTTTTTAAAATTAACAAAAAAACATTTTAATTATAATTGCTTTTTTGAAAAATAAGAGAATTTAATATACTAATAATAAAAAAATTCGTATCAATCTTTAAATTTATATATGTATAGGAAAAAAACTTTACGAAAATTCAAAAATCAATAAATGTAAAGGTAAAAACCAGTTTTGGAATAAAAAGTAAATAGTTTTTGTGAAATATGATAATTAATCGGCATTAAAACTGTGCATAATGCACAAAAAAATGGTGGTTTTTTTTACATATAGAGGGCTTGACTTTTAAAACTTAATACTATATACTTGTGATAGCGAAAGACAAAACACAAGATGTTGTGTTTATCTTCGTAACCCCCATAGAATAGGGCTTTTACAGCAAAAGATAACAGGGATTATCTATAAAAAATAAAGAAAATAGAACAACAAAACGAGTAAAATCACTATTAAAAACTTCAGGTTTTAGCTTATTTTTCGATTGTTTTCAACATTTTGTTTAGACGCTTTTGGAAATTTGCAAGCAAATCTGATAGGTTTTTATGTAAAAGGTCAGACGAAAAATTAATGTCAGTGTCTGATTAAAAATTTACAGCTTAAATGATGAATCAAAGTTGTGGTTGGCTTTGAGTACATCTTTAAGATATTATTTGAAAGAATTCAGTTTTATATTGTTTTCTTTTAAATCCGATTCCGCGTAGAAACTTTGGAGAGGGTTTCTTAAGGTTCACTTTCAGTTGAAATCGGGCTTGGTTTTGTTTTAAGTTTTCTTTGGAGAGGATTATAAGCCCGATCTTTTAACTGAATGAATCTCTCGGACAGCAAAACGCTTACATATGTTTAACGGCTGTTTAAAAGGAGGTCATTGGTCATGGCTCAATTGTTAAATCGATTATCAAAAACATTACATCAAGCAACTCAGGAGCTTCTTGATTTGTTTGCTATTAACGCAGACGTTGAGAATGCTCAGGAGACTGCTGATATAAGTGATACTGATGATTAAATTTTATTGATCACAGTAATTTACTAGCTTTTAAGTTTTACATAACACATAACACACGAATTTAAGGCAGGTTTTATCCTGTCTTTTATTCGTTTTTCTATTTTTACAAACTTGTTGCTTATTTTATATTATTAAAAATTAATTGTTTTAATATAGAAATATATTAAGACAAATAAAAAATCGCATACCAAATTGGTATGCGAATCTATAATAATTCTCCGATAAAATAACAAATAATATTTAATATCTAAAGCGATACGAAAGCGATACTAAAAATCCGCTCACTAAAAATAAGTGTGCGGATTTTATAGTTGCTGGTGCAGCCGATGAGACTTGAACTCACACGATGTTACCACCACTAGCCCCTCAAGCTAGCGCGTCTGCCTATTCCGCCACAGCTGCAAATTACTTAGCTATTATACACTATTGAAAATTAAATGTCAAGACTAAAATTAAAATTATTTTAAAAATCTAAAATCAAAGTAATAAAGTATAGTATATTAATAGCTAAATAATATTTTAACCCAATATATCAAAAATTTTTATTGCGATGTTGCAATATAAAAATACCGAACAGGCGTCAACAATAGTTGAGATAAGCGGAGCTGCCATTATCGCAGGGTCAAAGTGAAGCTTCTTTGCGATCATAGGAAGGACGCAGCCTACCGTTTTGGCAAGTATGACCGTTGCGATTATAGAAAGTCCTATTACAAAGCCGAGTAAAGCGGAATTTATATCAGCGTCATTTCGGTATACAAACCATATTCTCACGCCGTTTACCGCTGCCAGAACAAAGCTTACCAAAAGAGCAATTCTGAACTCTTTGAACATAACCTTAAAGAAATCCTTGAATTCTATTTCGTCCATTGCAAGACTTCTAATAACTATAGTAGACGACTGCGAACCGCAGTTTCCGCCTGTACCTGTAAGCATAGGTACAAATGAAAAGAGTATTGGTATTGAAACTAAAAGACTTTCATAGTGGTTTATGACAGCGCCCGATAGGGTAGCGGAAAGCATAAGAAACAGAAGCCATGGTATTCTGCTTTTTGCGTGAGAGAATACAGAGGTGTTGAAATATGATTCGTCGGTAGGCGAAATACCAGCCATCTTCTGAATATCCTCGGTCGTCTCCTCGTGGATAACGTCGATGATGTCGTCGACAGTGATAATGCCGACGATTCGGTTCTCGTTATCTACAACGGGAATTGCCATAAGGTCGTATTTGCGTATAGTGTTTGCAACCTCTTCCTGGTCGTCGTGAGTGTTTACATAGATAACATTTGTATCCATTATATCTTCGATTCTTGCGTCCTCATCAGCAGTGATAAGGTCAAGAAGCTCGACTGTTCCAATGAGTTTTCTAAACTCGGTTACATAACAGGTGTATATGGTTTCCTTTACAAAGCCGACCTGCCTTATCTTTTTCATAGCTTCGGCAACGGTCATATCCTTTGCAAAAAAAACATACTCGATAGTCATAAGACTTCCTGCGCTGTCGTCAGGATAGTTTAAGACTTCGTTTATTCTTTTTCTGGTCTGGGAATCGGTGTTCTTTAAAATTCTCGATACCACATTTGCTGGCATTTCCTCGATAAGGTCTACAGTATCGTCTAAGAACAGCTCGTCTAGTACCTTACGAAGCTCGTTTTCAGAAAATGAGTTTATCAGCTTTTCCTGAATCTCACTAGGCAGATTTGAGAAAATTTCAGACGCATTATCCTTAGGAAGTATTCTAAAAACAAGAGTTAGATCCACATCGTTTATCTCTTCCATAAGAGATGCTACGTCATACGGATTCTGGTCTTTCAAAAAAGCCTTCAGCTTTGTATACTGCTTATTTTCAATAAGCTCAAGCGCAGTTGCTTCAAGTGTTTTTTCATCCATCGGCATATCCTCCTTTATTAGTATTTACTAGGATAGCCGGAGTTTGCTTATGTAGTTATCGGTTCACAGACAGCAAAAGTCTGCGAAAAATTATAAGCGTCGCTCGCGGCTTTGAGTTTTTATTATTACTTCCGCTGTCCATGATCTCATCTCCTTAGAATTTTGATTAAAATAAGCATAAAAATAATCTTCATAACAGGCAAGACAACACGCTTGAACCATTTAGAAGATTTCAATACATACAAACTATGGCTGGTAGTTGAAATTAAAAGTACCAATCACAGACGTTCAAGCTTCAGCTTCGCAGGGCATAGGATTTTTGCTTTGGAACTGCGTTAGGTTATGCCTTGAATCGACATCTCCTGTTGACCAGCTAACAGTGTCTCCACCATTTCGCGGCAGCGTCCCGTATCCCTGTGGTAGCCTCACCTACCGAAATTATTTACTTATTAATAACTATTATATTCAGAATTTGTGTTCTTGTCAATACATTTATGAACTATTGTTATAAAGTCTGGTTTATTATCTGGTATTTATCTTTTTTTAAATCAAATAATAATACAGTGAATATCAAATTGATTTGTGATAATGATTTTGCTTTTAAATTAGCTGTATATCTGCTTTATATATTTTGAGTTTCTATATAAAGCCGGGTGTTGAGGTAAAAAAGCCCAATTTGTTGACTTTTAAAGTGTATTGTTGTATAATGTATTATACTTATGTTAGAAAATAAAGCCAAATTAAAAGTATATATTTGAGAGAAGCAGGTGATGGTATCAAATTCTTTTTAAAGCAGTGCTTAAAAATGGCTGTACAGAATATCATACTGCCGCTTGTTTATTTTTTTTCAAAGGCAAGGAAACTCCAAAAAGGACTGGTTATTTTCGCAGACGCTCATAATAATGAGTGTCCCGTTAGTATGAAGTGCATTTTGGACAGATTTAAAAGTGATAATGATTATTCTGTTATTGAGTTTTATCACGATTTTAACAAATGCGGAAGTATAAGAAGTCTTATTTACTCAATACAGTTTATGAGGCTTTATGCAAAAGCGGAGCTTGTTTTTATCTGCAATAATTTTCTTCCGGTTTCCGCCTGTAAAAAGCGAAAGGGAACATTAGTTGTCCAGTTATGGCATGCCTGCGGAGCTTTTAAAAAATTCGGATATGATACGGCAGGAGATATTCCTAAGTATTACAAGGGCAATGTTTATAAGAATTACGATTTGGTAACTGTTTCGTCAGGCGAATGTATCAAGTATTTTGCGAGTGCAATGAGACTTGACGAGAGAGTTTTCAAAGCATTGGGAGTAAGCCGTACTGATATTTACTTTGATGAAGATTTTATAGAAAAGTCAAAAGAGAGATTTTATAGTGAAAACCCTAATGCAAAGGGTAAAAAGGTTGCCCTGTGGGCGTCTACATTTAGAGGAAATCCGTCTGAGCCGTATTTAGAGGGCAATGTTTCTGTTGAAAGGCTGGCGGAAGAGCTTTCAAAAAGTGGTGAGTGGTATCTTGTAACAAAACCGCATCCGCATATGAGAAATTCCGTTATTGCGAATACTGAGTCGGATATCCCGACTGAAATGCTTTATCCTGTTGTTGATTTGCTTATAACTGATTATTCATCGGTGATATATGAATATGCTTTGTTTAAAAAACCGATATTAATATTTGCACCCGATCTGGAAAAATATAAAGCGCAAAGAGGTTTTTATATTGATATTCAAAACTTGCCTGCTTATATTATTACTGATTCAGAGTGCCTGACAAAAGAGAATATTGAAAAAGCCGTTTCGCAGTTTGATGAAAGTAAAATGCAAAGCTTTATTGAAAGATATATGAACGCTTGCGATGGAAATTCAACTAAAAGGATAATAGAATACGTTAAAGAAATAAAGATGAAAGTTAAGGAGGACATATAATGAAAAATGTATACGGAGTAGTTCTTGCCGGCGGAAAGGGCACCAGAATGGGCAATGTCGAAAAGCCCAAGCAGTTTATGGAAGTCGGCGGCAAGCCTATTATTATTCATACTATAGAAAAGTTCGTTGTCTGTCAGGAGTTTGACAAGGTTTTGGTTTTGTCTCCAAAGCAGTGGATAAACCACACGCAGGATTTAATTAGAAAGTTTATTCCTAACTGTGACAATGTAGTTGTATTAGAGGGCGGAGCAACGAGAAACGAAACTATTATGAACTCTATTAAATATATAGACGAGCAGGGCTGTCTTGACGATGAGACTATTATTGTTACGCACGACTCGGTAAGACCTTTTGTCACTCACAGAATTTTGGAGGAGAATGTAAAGTTTGCTAAAGAGTACGGTGCTTGCGATACTGTAATTCCTGCGACCGATACTATAGTAGAGAGTAAGGATAATCAGTTTATAACAAATATTCCCGACCGTTCAAAGATGTATCAGGGTCAGACGCCTCAGACATTCAGAGCAAAGATGCTGAGAGAGCTTTATAACTCTTTAACTGAGGAAGAAAAAACTGTGCTGACAGACGCTTGTAAGATACTTGTTTTAAAGGGAGAGAAAATTCACCTTGTTGACGGAGAGGTGTTCAATATAAAGATAACATACCCGTACGATCTTAGGGTTGCCGAATCTCTGTTAGGAGGCGAAAAGTAATATGCTTAATACAGTTTATCAGCTAAAGAAACCGCGACAGCTAGATATATTATTTAAGGATATTACACTCGACGACAAGCACGTTATAGTAAGACCTACTCACTTGTCGATATGTAATGCTGACCAGAGGTACTATCAGGGAACACGAAGCGAGGAGGTTTTGGCAAAGAAGCTTCCTATGGCGCTTATTCACGAGGGAATAGGAAAGGTAGTATACGACCCGACAGGAACATTCCAAACAGGTGACGAGGTAGTTATGATACCTAATGTTCCCGAACAGGTTGACGAAATAATTGCAGAAAACTATCTGCGCACAAGCAAATTCAGAGGCAGCGGATTTGACGGCTTTTTGCAGGAGTATGTTGAAACAACGGCGGACAGGCTTGTTCTTTTGCCGAAAGGTATAAATAAGACGGTTGCGGCTTTTACGGAGATCGTAAGTGTAAGCTATCACGCAATAGACAGGTTTTACAGGTTTTCACACAAGAGAAGAAAAAATATCGGTGTGTGGGGAGACGGAAATCTGGGGTATATTACATCTCTGCTTTTGAAAAGCCTGCACCCTGAGATAAATCTGTATGTTTTCGGAATAGACGAGTCTAAGATGAACGACTTTACCTTTGCAGACGAAGCATATCATATAAGCAGGATCCCCGATGATTTGACTCTCGACCACGCTTTTGAATGTGTAGGCGGAAGTGCCGCGCACAGGGCGATAAATCAGATAATAGATTATATAAATCCTGAAGGCACTATTTCTATTCTTGGCGTTTCAGAGGACTTGGCTCCGATAAACACAAGAATGGTTCTTGAAAAGGGTCTGACCATTTTCGGAAGCTCACGAAGCGGAAGAAAAGACTTTGTGGGACTTATTGAGCTTTACAAAGAAAAGCCGGAGGTAGTTGCATATCTTGAGAACATTGTCGGAACTGTTGTTAATGTTCGTGACGTTAAAGATATTGCCTACGCATTTGAAACAGATATTCACAAGCTCATCGGAAAAACGGTTATGGTTTGGGATGAGTAGAAAGGCTTTACAGGTGAGTTTTTAGAATTTTCAGAACAGGAAAGTTTTATGGAATGAAAATAAAAAGAATATTCAAAAAGTATTATAATAAAGCAGCGTCGAGAATATATAAATTTGCAACGCTGAAAGTTATTTATCCTCTTGTTTATAATTTTCATAAAAGAAAACCTATTGATGATAAAAAGGTTTTGCTTATTGAGGTTCGCTCGCTTAGCCTTACCGACAGCTATGCTGTTCTTGACAGAGAGCTTAAAGCACGAGACGATATAAAGATTTCCTATCAGTATCTGGGCGAGACAATAGTTGGAGTATTTGGCTGTCTTAAAAGAGGTCTTGCGTGTATTAAGGAACTTGCAACAGCAAAGGCTGCGTTTATAACAGACGCTTGTCAGATAACAAGCTGTGTTAATTTAAGAAAAGAAACAAGACTTATTCAGATATGGCATGCCTGCGGAGCATTTAAGAAGTTTGGGTTTTCAACTGCGCTTTTGAAGTTCGGGGACTCTGAAAAGAGAATGCTCAAATATCCGTACTATAAGAATATTTCATATATAACTGTTTCAAGTCCTGATATTGTGTGGGCATATGAGGAAGCTATGAACAGCAGGACTTTCGGAAGCAAAGTAGTACCTGTGGGAGTTTCTAGAACTGATTTGTTTTTTGATAAGGAATTTTTAAATAGTGCAAAGGAACGTGTTTATGAAGCCTTTCCTAATGCGAGGGATAAGAAGGTAATACTTTATGCTCCGACCTTTAGGGGCAAGGTGAGAAGTGCAAGAACAGGAATGGTAGACATAGAGCGTTTTTATAAGGAGTTGGGAGACGAGTATGTGCTTATAATAAAGCACCACCCCTATGTTAAAAATCCTCCGCTCATTGATGAGATTTACAGTGACTTTGCAGTAGATTTATCCAAGACCAGCGATATAGAGGATCTGCTCTGTGCTGCTGATATATGCATATCTGATTATTCGTCTCTGGTATTTGAATATTCACTGTTTGAGCGTCCGCTTATTTTCTTTGCTTACGATATAGAATCTTATAACGACTGGCGGGGTTTCTATTACGATTATGACGAGCTTACTCCCGGACCGGTATTTACGACTGATGAAGAGATTATAGAGTATATAAAAAATATTGATAAGCGATTTGACAAGCGTAAGATTATTGATTTTAGAGATAAATTTATGAGTGCTTGCGACGGCAATTCTACAAGCCGTATAATAGATTTAGCTTTAGGGGATTAAGTGAAAGCTAAAAGGAGAAAAAGCTAATATGGGTTTTGTTAAAAGTGTAATAAGGGTATTATGGCTTAACCGCCTATGGTGGAAACTCAAAAAACTGCCGTTTATAAAGAAAATCATAGCCTATAATAAGAAAAAGAAAAAAGAGAGAAAGAAAGCCAATAACCGTATTCGTATGGAGAAGTTTTTGCATCATACTATAAGAGATGCATATAATAGTTGTCTTGATCAGCCGATCGACGAGCGTAAGGTCGTATTTATCGAACCCAGATACGATACACTGTCAAATAATTTTGAGGAGATCTATAAAGCGCTAGAAAACGAATACGATTTCAAATTAAAGGTATGTCTGCTTCACGACATATCCGTTTCAAGAGAAGAGTATAGGCAAAACTGCATAGATATGGTAAAGGAAGTTGCAACAGCGAAGTATGTATTTTTAGATGATGCGTCAAGACCGCTCAGTGCCATTGAAAAAAGACCTGAAACTGTTGTTACCCAACTGTGGCACGCCTGCGGAGCGTTTAAGAAGTTTGGATTTTCAACGGCGGATTTGATTTTCGGTTCAGACTTTGAATCCATGAAACAATTTCCGTTTTATGCAAACTTAAATTATGTAACGGTCAGCTCTCCCGAAGTTATATGGGCGTATGAGGAGGCAATGATTCTTGAGGATAAAAATACAGAAGTAGTTCCAACAGGCGTTTCGCGAACCGATAAATTTTTCAGAGATGATACGAAGAAGAAAGCATACGAAAAGCTTTACAGTCTTATGCCTTCGGCAAAGGGTAAAAAGGTTATTTTATATGCACCTACCTTCAGAGGCAGGGTAAGAAAGGCTAAGACGCCGGACAAGCTTGATGTGGGAGCTTTTTATAACGAGTTATCAGACGAATATGTAATGTTATTCAAGCACCACCCGTTTGTAAAGAGCCGTCCTGCGGTAGCTGATGAGTATAAGAGTTTTGCCTGCGATATGACAGATGAAATGTCTATAGACGAGCTTTTATGTGTTGCTGATATATGCATATCTGATTACTCATCGCTTGTATTTGAGTATTCATTGTTTGAGCGCCCTATGGTTTTCTTTGCATATGATATTAATGAATATAATGATTGGCGAGGCTTTTACTACAATTATGACGAACTAACTCCCGGACCTGTTTATAAAACGAATGAAGAGATAATAAACTATATTAAGAATATAGATTCAATGTTTGATAAACAGCAGGTAGTAGATTTCAGAAATAAGTTTATGTGTTCTTGCGACGGACATGCAACAGAGCGGATATTAAGTCTTGTTTTTGGGGACGCTCTGGAAAACAATAAGCGTGAGAAGTCATAAATAAATTTATTTTACAGGAGAAGTGTTCTGATAATAGAGCAGATAGAGGAATATGAGAAAGATTCTTATGAGGTCAGGAATGACTCCGTTTGATGATTTTCCTCCGAGCAAGGTCATAGGACATAGCTTGATCGGAGGGAACAGCGGAAACCTGGTATATGCATACAGCATTTATCGTGCCTTGATGACAGAGGGTACAGAGATTGATTCAACGTACTACCGTATCGACTATACCGATAGAGAAATAGATAAGATAAACGAGACATATGATTGCTTTATAATGCCTCTGGCAGATGGATTCAGAGAGGGCTTTGAGGAAAAATTAAAAGCCTTTACGGCGATAATAAAACGTCTTAAAATTCCTGTTATAGTTATCGGCGTAGGACTTCGGGCTCCTTTTGAACCTGATTTGAGCAAGGGATTTTCCTTTGACGGTATTGTAAAGGAGTTTATGGACGCTGTTCTTGAAAAGTCTGCGGCAGTGGGCGTAAGGGGACAGATAACCTCGGATTATCTTAGTTCGCTTGGATATATTGAGGGTATACATCATATGGTTATAGGCTGTCCGTCAATGTATATGTTTGGACAGGATTTAAACATAAGAGACACTAAGATTACGAAAGATTCGTTTGTGTGCATAAATAATTCTACTGTAACGCCAAAAAATGTTCTGGATTTTATTGACAGAAGCAGCAAGGAATTTTCAAACGGATATTTCATACCGCAGAGAACAAAAGAGCTTAAACTAACATATTTCGGAATACCTTTTTCTGTATATCAGGATAATTTGAATTATCCTTATAACATAAATCATTACCTTTATGAGCAGGACAGAGTTAGGTTTTTTATAAATTTTAAAGAGTGGAGAAGCTTTTTATCAAAGGCGGATTTTACATTCGGCTCAAGACTGCATGGAAATATAAGTTCTATTATTTCCGGAACGCCGAGTTTGATTATTCCTAAGGACGCTCGAATGAGGGAGATTGCAGAATATCACAATCTCACTAAGGTTAATTACACCGACATAGATAACGATACAAGTATTTGGGATTTGATTGAAAGGGCAGATTTCAAATTGCCTCTAAAGAATCAAAAGAGCAATTTTAAAAATTACCTGAAATTTCTCAAAATAAACGAGCTTGAAAATATTTTTGAAGATGACTTAAATCCGGTAAATACTCCTTTTGACATAAAAATATCCGAAGTTCAATTACAGCCTGCTGTGACTACTTATAATTCATGTTCAAATGACGAGAGAGTAATGCGTACTAATGAATATATCAAGTATTCAAACAGAGTTATTAAAAGGCTGCAATATAATCTTAATAAGCAGAAGAGTATAAACAGTATGCTTAGAGAACGGATAGAAGAGAAAAATAGTATAATAGACGACAGGAACAAGGTAATAGCTGAGAAAAATAAGATTATAACTGATAAGGACAAGATAATCAATTTAAGAAGCGTAAGACTTATAGTTAAGGCAAGAAAAATTGCCAAAAAACTAAAGGGCGGAAAATAGAGGTATAAAAAATATTGCTCATAAGTTTTAATTGCGAAGGGAGAAAAACAATGAGTGCAAATTCACCGAACAAGGATAACAGAAGTGTTGTAAGAAAAATAGCATCTAAGGTCAAGTACAGAATTATGTCGGTTTACGATCCTGTAGCTGACCTTAGACCGTTATGGCTTTTCAATGCCGGAAACCTGTTTGCGGGAAATCCAAAATGGCTGTTTATTTACATTAATAAATACAGAAAGGACATTAAGGCAGTTTGGCTTTGTGATGAAGACGAGACTGTTGAACATATAAAAACACTGGGATATGAAGCTCATAAATTCAATTCACAGATGGCTTATGCATATGAACCTAAAGCAAAGGTATATGTTGTTGAAAACGTAAAGGAGGTATTTCCCGCACGTTTAAACCCGGATACCGTGATTTTAAACCTTTTCCACGGAGTTGGCTGTAAATCGATCGAGCGCAAGGTAAGCTATGGATTTTTTATGTATGAAAATATAGCCAAAAAATATATAAGACATAATTTAAAATTCAAGAATAACCAGCTCATTTTGGTAACTTCTCCTCTTATGGAAAAGCACTTTAAGGAACAGTGCGGAATAGATGACGATAAAGTAATAAGAGCTGGTTATCCGAGATGTGAATATCAAAAGTATTTCGATAAAATTCAAACATATGACCATGATATTCTCGAACAGAAGGGTATGCCTAATGATGCAAAAATTGCTGTTTATGCTCCGACATATCGTGATACGTTACCTTTTGATTTCTTTGGTAAGGCAATACCTGATATGTCTGCGCTTTTGGAAAAGCTCAAGGAAAACAATACTCTTCTAATTTTCAAGATGCATCCGTTTATGGAACGCGATTCGGTATATGTTCAGGTAAAAGAGTATTATAAAGACTGTCCTTATTTTCTATTTTGGGATAATACAAAAGACTTTTACGAGATAATGGACAAGATTGACTTAGCTATTGTAGATTATTCGTCAATATATTATGATTTGTTAGCGGCAGGAGTTAAAAACTTTGTAAGATATATTTTTGATTACGGAAAGGATAACAATAATAGGGATTTGGTTTTTGACCTGCTAGAGATGACATCAGGCAAGATATGTAATAATTACGACGAGTTTTTAGATTCATTTGGATATGAAAATACAAAGCAGGATCAAAAGGACATAGAGCGCATAAACAACTTGTTTTGGGAGTATTCGGGCAAGGATACTTTTGAGAAAATTATTTCAAAGACAATGGAGTTCACCCCTGAAAAAAGAGAGCTGCCCACCCTATATTCATTTGATATTTTTGATACGCTTATTTCCAGAAAGGTATTAAACCCTATTGGAATTTTCTACTATGTTAAAGAGAAAATTGAAAAGTCCAACGCTGACTTTCCGGCATTTTTGGTGAAGAAGTATCCCAAAGTAAGGCAAGAGGCAGAGACAAATGTTCGTGACTATTATATAAAAACGCTCAATCTTAGAGAAGATGACAGAAGAGAGATCCAATTTGATGAGATCTTTGACAGGATTCAGTATGTTTACGGTATTACCGACGAGCAAAAGCAGCTTCTAAAAGACTTAGAGCTTGAGGCAGAGTATGAGAATTCAATTCCTATTCCTGAGAAAATAGGCTTTGTTGAGGAGCTTCTTAAGCGTGGAGAAAAGGTAATATTAATAAGCGATATGTATTTACCTAAAGAGTTTGTTAAAAAACTGCTCTACAAGGCAAATCCTGTATTGGCTGAACTCCCATTGTTTCTTTCATCTGATTACGGAGTTCAAAAGACGACCAAGCTTTTGTATCTTGAGGTATATAAGAGCTTTGAGGAATACAATTTCTCAAAGTGGCGTCACTTCGGTGACAGCCAGTTTGCAGACGGAAAACGCCCAAGGCAGTTAGGAATTACTGCAAAGGTTCACGGAGTGCCGGAATTTAACGAATACGAAACTGCAATGGTTGAAGAAATAGGCACTTATGATTCGTTCCTTGTTGCGGCTAAACTTGCCAGGTTCAGGGATGAAAATACAAATATAAAGGACTATTATGCATATGCTCATGTATCAATGTATATGGTACCTTATGTTAGCTATGCAATTAAGGATGCGTTTAAAAACGGAATAAAAACACTGTACTTTATATCAAGAGACGGTTATCATTTAAAGAGAATAGCCGACGCTATTATCAGGGCAAAGGGCATTGATATGAAGACCAAGTATATATACGGTTCAAGAAGGGCGTGGAGAGTGCCGTCGTTTGTTAAAGAGATAGACAAGGAATTTTTCACTAACTTCGGAAATTTTGCGCAGGTTCAGAGCTATGAACATTTGCTTGACGCCACCTGTCTTGATGAAGAGACTTTTCAAAGGGAATTTCCTGAGCTTGCTTATCTAAAAGACGTTGAAAGAATCGATCCAAAAACACTTGACGATATAAAAGTGGTATTGTCCAATTCAGATAAGTATAAGAGATACATTCTTGACTATGCAGAGAAAGAAAGAAAAATTATAAATGAATATTTCAATCAGGAGATTGATTTTTCAGAAAAATTTGCATTTGTAGAGTATTGGGGAAGGGGATATACTCAGGATTGTCACGTAAGGATAATGCATACAGCAGCGGGCAAAGAAATTGATGTTCCTTATTATTATATGAGAAGCATTTATTCTACTGAAGGAGCGAGCATAAAGAAAAACTTTACTACCCACGTTCAGTCGCTTATATTTGTTGAAGCTATATTTGCTAACATTCCGTATAAAAGTATTGAAAAATATAAGTATGAAGGCACTAAGGTTGTACCTGTTATCGAACCGATACAATGTGATAAAGAGCTTTACTATTCCTTGGAGAGATTTTTAAAGCAGTTTTGTGTAGACTTTTATGATAGTGAAAGTCAGTATAGTGACGAGGATACTTTAGAGCGTGAGCTTTTTGATTTTTCATTCAATTATTATGCGGAGCATCAGGAAGATGATTTAATATTTACAGAATGTCTAGGTCCGTTAGTTGACTCTGTTGGAACATACGGAGACAAGAGAGAATTTGCGCCTCCTATTTCTAAGCAGATGCTTGATTATCTTGCTGAAGGAGTTCCAATCAGTAAGATGACTTATTCGCTCCCGATAACTATCAACCGATCGTCAGAAAAAAATATTGCAGAGTATGAACGTGTAATGCAATCTTTTGAAGACGAGAAGGAAGAAAAGCGTTTAGAAAAGCAAAAAGAGAAATTTGATGTTAAGGAAATAGAGTTTAAAAAGCAGTATGAAAAGTATATCTGGGACAAACGCATTTACAATAAAAAGTATAAAAAACTTTGCAGTGCTAATGCTGTAGTACCGAAAAGCGTATTGATTTTTGCTCCGTATTTTAATAAAAATGTTATCAAACCTGAGCTGCAGACGCTTCATAAAGAGCTTTCAAGAGTTGAAGGAATAAAGATTAATTATTTTGTTAATAAAACAACTTATACTGATGATAATTTAAAGCTTTTTGCTACAAGTGAAGTTATAATTTTAAGAGAGCAAATTGATATTATAAGTATGCTTGATATAAGACCGGAAACTAAAATTGTTCAGTTGTGGCAATGTGCTCTGCCGACCTCAAGCCTGATGAAAAACACTGGTAATATGGGACCTTACGAGAGAAAACTTATTGAGCAAAGAGAGGCTGTTAAATATTCGGTAGTGCCAACAGCGTCTGACGCTATTTCGGAGATGTTTAAAAAATCTTTGAAAAACACCGAAGTGACAAGTATTCTTCCTATTGGAAACCCATGTACTGATATTTATTTTGATGAAAAACACAAAGAAGAAACCAGACAAATATTATACAAAAAGTTTCCTCAGGCAAAAGGCAAAAAAATAATTGCATATATTCCTAGCCACAGATTCAGATTAGAGCCTTACAAAAAGCTTGAATTCCTCGATGTACCTTTGATGTATAAATATCTAAAAGGCGAGTATGTTCTCGTATTTCACAGCTCGGTTAAGAATAATAATAAGTACCATATTGCAAATCAACAGAAGGACTTTGCATTTGATATTAAAGGAATTATTGCTCTGAGGTCGCTTCTTTCAATTGCAGATGTAATTATTGGCGATTACAGAGGAAGCTTCTTTGAAACGCCTCTATTAAATGTTCCTATATACGCAACAGCTAATGACTTTGAAAATCAAATGGAGAATAAAGGTCTTGATAAAAATTACAAGCATATCATAGGCGGTCCGATAGTTGCGGATACTATGGATCTGATTCAGAGAATTATTGAGATCGATCAGTATGATTTTGAAAAACAGCAGAAGGTCGTTGAAAAGTATCTCAATAAATGTGACGGCAATTCTTCTAAGAGATTGGTCGATACGTTATTCGGTTAATTAAATTCTAAGTTTGTGAAATGTTAATACACTGTTAATAATTTTAGTATGTTAAGTGCTATAATATGATATGCGATTAATAGTTTTTATGCCGTTTAGATTCGGTTTTATATAGATGACGGTTTTAATCGCCGTCGAATATAGTTTTATAGATTTATGGAGAATATTAAATGAGTAATGTGTATATTCAAAAATTTATAAGCTACAGACATTTGATGATCGAGCTTGTAAAAAAGGGAATTAAATTAAAATACAGAAGGTCATACTTAGGTATATTGTGGTCTTTAATCGAGCCTTTGCTCACAATGGCTGTTCTTACGGTCGTGTTCACAAGACTTTTGGGCAGAGATGCAAAGGGTCTGAATATTCCGTTCGCACTTTATATACTTATCGGACGGCTTATGTATTCATATTTTTCATCGGGAACAAAGACGGCTATGCGTTCAATAAGAGCAAACGCTCCTATGATAAAAAAGGTTTACGTTCCTAAGTATTTGTATCCGCTGTCGTCTACGCTCTACACATATGTGATTTTTCTAATATCACTTATTGATTTGTTCGGTGCGGCTGTCGTTATGGGTGTTAAACCGTCTTGGTATATGCTTCAGGCTATTATACCGCTTGTTTTGATTTTCTTTTTAACATTCGGCATAGGTATGATACTTACTACCGTTGACGTGTTTTTTAGAGACGTAGAGTACATTTGGGAAGTTGTTTCAATGCTTATTATGTATACGAGCGCTATTTTCTATACGACAAACAGATTTAAAGGCTGGATGCTTAATATATTCAAGTTCAATCCATTGTATAGGCTTATTGAAGGCTTTAGAGACGCATTTTCCGGTCAGCCTATGCATCCATACGGTATGCTTTATGCGGCGCTGTTTAGTTTGGCGGTAGTGTTGTTCGGATTCTTTGTTTTCTATAAAAAGCAGGATAATTTTATTCTGCATATTTAATAAAAGTTTGAAAATAAATAATAAAGCAAATGGAAGGCTCAAAGGGAGGGTACAGATATAACCATGGGTAAAACTATTCTTAAGGTTTCTCATGTAGGAATGAAATTTAACCTTAGCAAGGAAAAGGTTGACAATATAAAAGAGTTCGTTATAAAGCTTTTGAAAAGAGAGCTTCACTATAATGAGTTCTGGGCATTAAAGGATATCTCATTTGATGTAGAGCAGGGCGACAGAGTGGGTGTTCTAGGCTTGAACGGAGCAGGTAAGTCGACTCTTTTAAAAATAATATCAGGTGTTTTTAAGCCCACAGAGGGTGAGATAACAGTTGAGGGGAAAATCGTACCGCTTCTTGAGCTGGGAGCTGGTTTTGACAGGCAGTATACAGGGGGAGAAAACATATTTCTCTACGGAACTGTTTTAGGTTACTCGAGGGATTTTCTTAAAGAAAAATACGATGAAATTGTCGAATTTTCAGGTCTTGGTGACTTTATTGACGTACCTATAAAGAATTATTCATCAGGAATGAGGGCAAGGCTAGGTTTTTCGATTGCAACTATTGTTGATCCTGAGATACTTATTCTCGACGAGGTTTTATCGGTAGGGGACAGAAAATTCAAGAAAAAAAGCCTAAAAAAAATCCAGTCGATGATGAAGAGTAATGTAACTGTACTTTTCGTTTCTCACAACACCGATCAGATAAGAGAAATTTGCAATAAGGCTATTTTGCTCGAACACGGCAAGCTTATTGCTAAAGGCGAGGTAAACGAGGTATGCGACTATTACGAAAAGCTGATAGAAGAAGAGTACGATATTGACGAACTGCCAAAAAAACTAAGAAAAAAACGCAGACAAAAGCAAAAACAGCAGCAGCAACAGGGGTAAACGGCGAACCGCCTAAGGCTCTGCTGCTAGAGGCAAGATGTTGAAATTCCCCAAACAGAGGAAAGTCAGAGTTTTGGAAATATTTAATATACGGTGTAATTTTACACCTTTTAGGTGATATAACTGCACATAGAACTATTGTACCAAAATTTTTGGTTACCAGAGCAACTGACCCTCAATATGAAAATAATCCGAATAAATTTGTTAAAAGCCAGTTTAAACCTAAAGAGTGGTCAAGAATAGAAAGTAAAGTTGATAATGGTAGTCTATCCTTTAATAAAATTAAAGAACAATTAAATAAAAGTAGACGAACAGAGGCTGATAAAAAAAATCAAAATTCGGTTTATCATCAAATAAGAAGAAGCTATGAAGATAATTCAAAGGTTGTACCGAATAGAGTTTTGGCTGCTGAAACTATGGCAGATTACTTTATGCATCATTTTAGCAGTGGATTTGACATTAGTATTTTAGATAATATACCGTATGCAAATGTTAAATTAATAAATTATATTGATTATCGTAATCAAGGATAGTTAAAAGGAGTTTTTATGAAAAAAATAAAAAGATTATTAAGCATATTATTGGCATTAATTATGTTGGCAACTTTATTTGTATCTAATGTTAGTGTATCTGCATCTGAATTTTATTTTGATGATGGTATTTTTTCCTACCGTATATATAAAGGAAAAGCACAAATAGCAGATATTATATCTAATATTAAGATAATAAATATTCCTGATACTGTTATTCATAACGGTGTAACATATCCTGTGACGAATTTGTCTGTTGAAATGGAGGGATATTCTAATTTTGACTTTGGCGGAACTGTAGAAACAATAAATGTAGGTAAAAATATTGAATGGATGGATTTTAATTACAGCGATGAACAACTTAGCAGTGATTATTATTACTTTACATTAAAAACTATAAATATTCCTTCTGGTTCAAAACTTAATTATCTTGATCTTAATCTTAATTGTCAGAACTTAGAAAATATAAATATTGCTCCTGATTCTGTACTAAAACATTTATATCTTTCAGATTGTCCAAAGTTGAGAAAATTAACTTTGCCTAAATCCCTTAAACATTGTAGCTTTGGTGATGTACCAGATTTAAGGTTAAAAATTGCAAAGGATAACAAGTATTTAAAAGTAAAGAATAATCAGATACTTTCAAAGGATGGGAAAATATTATATGATGTTGTTGGCTGGAATTTTGATGTTAAGGTTTGTAAAACTGTAAGAGAAATATATAGTGATTTTGGTAACAGTTGCATAACAAAACTAACATTAGGAAAAAATATATCTAAACTTAAAAGATATTCTTTAGATGAAACTTCCTTTGCACATGATAGAAATGTAAAGATAATACTAAAAAACAAAAAGAAAGTGCCAAAAATTCAAGACGATGCCTTTTATAATTCAAAGAAAATAAAATTTTATGTTCAAAATAAAAAAGTAGCAAAAGAATTAAAGAAAAAACTAAAGGGCAGTGGAATCAAGAAAGCAAAAATCCTAGTAGGAAAGAAAGTAGTTTATAAAAATATTAATGGGTAACATTAAAGCAGGCACGTTTGTGCCTGCGTTTTTCTATGTTAGAGTGCACAAAGAAAGACGAGTTATTTTGTCTAGTTCTACAAAATCAATTGAAATGTATTAAATTTACTTTACACACTATAATATTTGTGTTATGATTTATTTATACAAGGAGGTAATTTTATGAAAAATCTAAAAAGAGTATTAAGCCTATCATTGACTGCTATAATTATGTCATCATTTTGCGTATTAAATCTTAATACACTGGCTTTAAATTTACCTAGTGATAGTAATGATGTACAATATTATTATCAAGATAATTTTCAATATTATATAGACAGTGAAACATCAGCGCCAGTAATAACAGGTATAAAGGACGGAACTAAAGTATTTAATGTTCCTGAAACAATAATGTGTAATGGTACAACATATCCTGTAAAAGATTTACACATAGTATGGTTTCCAGGGTATGGGCAATTTAATAGAACTTTAGAATCAATAAATGTAAGTAAAAATATTGAAACAATCAGTCTTGATATTGGAGAGTATGATGATAGTATTGGATATTATAAGAATGCTCTCCCTGTATTAAAAACTATAAATGTTCCTGTTGGATCACAGCTAAAAGAATTATTTTTAGCTCCTTGCCCGAAATTGGAAAATATAAACTTTCCTAAAGATTCCAAGTTGGAAAGAATATGTATTATAGGTTGTCCAGAATTAAAAAAGTTATCTCTGCCTAAAACACTTAAAACTTGTGTTATTGGTAGCTGTCCAAAATTGAAAAAGTTATCACTACCCAAAAATCTTAAAACTTGTGATATTGGTTATGACGCACCTAAGCTGAAAGTTAAAATAGCAAAGGGTAATAAGTATCTAAAGGTAAAGGGTAATCAGATACTCTCAAAAGACGGAAAAAAGTTGATTGGTATAGTTGGCAATAAGAGCAATGTAACAGCTTATAAAACGGTCAAAGTAATAGGTGATGATGCTTTAGATAATAAATATCTGAAACAGATAACTTTAGGTCAAAATGTTAATAAATTTACACGGAATTCATTATATATGACTAAAAAAATTAAAATAGTATTAAAGCATAAAAATAAAGCGCCTAAAATAAAGAAATATTCACTAGTTGGGACATACGATACAAAAGTCATTAGTTTTTATGTAGAAAATAAAAAAGTGGCAAATGACCTTAAAAAGAAGTTGAAGGCTAGCGGAATTGAAAAAGCAAAAATCCTGATAGGCAAAAAGGTAGTTTGTAGGATTTTTAATTATTAATAAAAAATGAGCAGATAAATGTAAATAGACAGCGAAAGCGTTCGGAAAAATTCCGAACGCTTTTGTCGTGCTTCTGACAATTATCCATTATCCATTGTCAATCATCAATTAATAAGCCTGTCGTTGTACCAACTTTAACATTTTTCAAGTTAATAATAGGCAGCACTGCGTGCAGGGGTCACCCCTGCCGGCAAAATTCTAGTTTTTTCTGATTGACAAACTTTATTTGCTGTTATATAATTAATTACTGCATAAACGAAAGGAAGTGATTTTATGGCAGTTAATAAGTCGGGAACAAAGCAAATTACTGATAACAGAAAAGCAAGACATGATTATTTTGTTCTTGAGACGATAGAAGCAGGCATAGAGCTTGTAGGAACTGAGGTAAAATCACTGCGTGCAGGCAATGTAAACCTTAAAGACGCATGGTGTTCGATAGAAAACGGTGAGATGTTTATAAAAGGTATGCACATTTCTCCGTATGATCACGGAAACATTTTTAACTGTGACCCGATAAGAGTAAGGAGACTTCTCCTTCATAAAAGGGAGATATTAAAATTGTTTAGTCAGGTCAAGCAGGAGGGATTGACACTTGTTCCGTTGTCTTTGTACTTTAAGGGTTCAAAAGTTAAGGTTGCTATTGGATTATGCAGGGGTAAAAAACTTTATGATAAGAGAGAGGATATGGCGAATAAAGCTGCGCAGAGAGAAATTGAGCGAGCTGTAAAAAGCAGAAACAGATAAATTAGTATAAGACAAGGGGGCGTAAAGGCTTCGACGGGGATTATGAAGCAGGATAAGCGAGTAGAGTTGTGCAAACTCTTTAAACGGTACACGTTTTAAATTAAACGACAAAAATAATTCACAATTAGTAGCTGCTTAATAGCTGCTCGCCGTCTCAAAGCAGCCTACGGCTTTGAGCTTCGGCGTCGACTTAGTAGGAACGGCTTTTGCGTAATGCCTTTAGCGCAGAAGTCTATTTAAAAGGCTGCCTGCACACAGGCGTGTTTGTTTGCCGGTACGCAGGGAGATTTTATAACAAACTACACTCGTAGAAACTTCTGTAAATTGATTTTCGGACACGGGTTCAATTCCCGTCGCCTCCACCATAATAAAAATGCCGCCTTATTTTAGGGCGGTATTTTTTATCTTACACGTTTTTTACACGATTTTGTTTAATATTTTAATAGCTCGTTCTTCTTCTCTAGGGTAAAGATGTGAATATGTCTCCCAAGTCATACTTATTTTTGAGTGTCCTAGCCGTCTTGCTATTTCTTGTATATTAATACCTTCATTGGCTAGCAGTGAAGCGTGACTATGCCTGAAATCGTGTACACGAATTACCTTTAAATTTGCCAGTTTAGCATATTTTTTAAGTTCATTTTGTATGCTTGTATCTCTTAGCGGTCGTTCTCCGCCAGTAATGTAATAGCCGTCATTAAAACCAATGATGCTTTTACATCTTTCGTAATGTTCATTTAAAATCTGAATCAGCGGTTCCGGCATTTGAATTGTACGTATACTGCTTCTGTTTTTAGGAGGTGTTATACGGTCACCGCCCTTGAGTTTTTGAGCTATACTTTTTGTAACGCTTAAATACCCGTCTTTTATATCAGTCCATTGCAAAGCGTGTATCTCACCTTTTCTTAATCCTGTATAAAATGCAATGTTAAAAAATACAAAATAATGCCATTTATTCATATATCCGTTATTTTCGCTTTGTATGGCTTCTTCCTTTGCTTTTTGTATAAACTTCTTAAACTCATCTGCTGTGTAATACTGCATTTCTTTTTTAGGTTGCAGAGGTGCTTTAAAATTACCTACCTTTATAAGAGGATTTTGTGAGAGGTATTCCATTTTAACGGCGTAATTTAACAAGGCTCTGAACTCACTGTATCTGTTCTGTCTTGTTCTGATTGAAAGGTTTTTTTGTTCAATATTTTGTTTCCATTTTTGCAATACTGGAATAGTCAACTTATCAAGTTTTACATTACCTAGCGTATCAAGGACATTGTTTTTTAGATTTTTCTTGTTCTTTTCAAACGTTGTTTCCCTAACCTCAGGCTTTAAAGCCTCGATATATTCATCATACAATGCTTGTACTGTAATTTTTGCTGTTGGAGTTTCTTGTTTAAGCTGATAATTAAGTTCTCTTTCAAGCTGTTTGGCTTCATCAAGACCATAGGCAACACGATCTATTTGCTTTGCCTTTCCTAGGCTATCAGTATAATTGACACGCACACGATATTTTTGTTTACCGTCTTTTTTGCCGTTCATTTTGTAAATTGGCATAAATTTTCCTCCTATTCTTGACATACAAAAAATGTTATGCTAAAATAAAAGGGCAGAATTACCCCTTTTATTGTGGTTGGGATTAATTCGCATTGCCTCTGTTGAGTTGCCGCTCTGCAGGGGCGTTTTATTTTTTGTTTTCTATAATAAACTCCTCGAAGTTTTTATATACTGTTCGCTCAAGCGGATTTGTAAGAAATTTGTTCCTTTTATATAAAACTCTCATTCTCTCGGCTCTGATCTTTGCCGCTTGAAGTGAAATGTCACAGGCTAAAGCTATTTCTTTCGGAGTGTGCAGGTCAAGCCCCCATAAAACACAAGCCGGAGCTAAAAGCCTTGAGGCAAATATGTCTGATTGTGTTTCTATAGCAGGCTTTGTCAAGTTGAATGTTCGTGCATACCTACCCTCTTTCAGCTCGTGACCTAGTAAGATATGTCCTAATTCGTGGGCAAGCGTAAATCTGCACCGTTGCGGTGTATCTGTATCATCATATATGATATACCATTGTTCATCTATCAAAAGACTTATGCCGCTTTCGTTAGGTCTGACAAGATTAGCATTGCTGTTTTTAGCAAACTTAATACCTGCTGATTTCAAAATCTCAAAGATATTGACTGGCAATGACTTTACATTGTAGTCAATCAGACATTGCCACGCTGCGTCTCTTGCGTTTTTATACGCTCCATAAGTCATTTGACTATATCATTGATATGTTTTCTTTGGTGAGGTTTAGCTGTATTTTTATAATTTACTACTTTTCTCTATAGTATATAATAATTGAACATTGCATCTTTCCATTTTCATTTTCATCTACATTGTGTAAATATGGATAGATATAGTTGTCATTTTCTAAATCGTGTATTTTTTCTGACATTCGTTTATTTATTTCACCTAATTCTTCAGCATATGAATTGGATACTACATATGTTTCTTCCATATAGTCATATTCAAGAATTAAACACTCTCCAATTGATGTATTTTCTATATGTTCATAGCGATATTGTATTAGGTCTTTATCTTCATCTTCATATAAAGAGTCTGCTTTGTTTGTTTTAATTAATTTTGTAGTTATGCTATCTAAAGTAGTTACATCTTTATAAAATGCAATTGTATATGTAATTTTTGGCTCTATACTATCTATCAAAGCAAAATAAGGTTCATTTCTCTTGTTAAAATCGTGAATCATTTGTTGAAGCCTACCTTTGTAGACATATCCTAAATAATTTCCGTCCTGCATAATTTTTATAGCATTTGAATCATATTCGTTGGTAGGTTCAAAAATGAAATCTAATAGCTTATCAAATTGAGGAGTAATATTGCTTTTCTCTGATAAAGCGATATCAACATTTTCATATACTTTATATAAATAGTTTCCCTTTATAAATGGTTCAGGGTTGAATTTTCTAGACGTTTCCTTCTTACTTTCTTCTAAGTTAGTATTTTCTGTGTTTTCAATTGTCTCATTTTCTTTTTCAGAAACTAAGTCATTTGTAGGTGTTATTTCGGTCTCTTTCTTTTCTTCTTTTTTCTCATAAGAAGGTGTTATTGTTTGTGATTCAGCAGGTTTTGGTTTATTTTGCTCATTAGTTACTAGAAGTTGCGTCTTTTGAATTGTACTCTTTACATTATTTTCAGTAGTTTTTTGCAAATAGTATTTAATTAAACCGTAACCTAAGTCTACTAAAGCCATTATTGTCATTAAAACGGCGAAAAAAGTTGCAGATTTCCCGAAAATAATAAGGCTAAAAATAATAACCATTAAATAAAAAATAAATGAAATAATATAATCTTTTAAATTTCGCTTTTTTTCTTTCATATAGAAATCCTCCTATTGACATTTTCTAAATAATGTCATATAATATTTTTGTCGGAATATAGAAGAAAAACCTATATTTTGCTTATATCCCTATCAGTATTGGTAGTACTGGTAGGGATTTTATATTTAATAATTTTAATTATCATATAAATAAAATCTTTCTGATGTTGTTAAATAATGTTCTCCTGTTGCCATTAATATTATACTTGAACTTATTGCTATATGATCTCCTTCAACAATGTTAATTGAATCATCAGCAATATTTAAAAAGGCAAGAATTTGAGTTGCATATTCGGAATCACTAGTATTATCTGCATCTGATAATATTAAAACGTGTGTAGCATCTTCTTGCTCTTCTATTAAGTCTATGAGGTCTTGTGATTCAGAGGTATCAATTAAATCTTTTATATCTTTAATGGTAGAAATATTATCTACTGTACCTATTGCTGTTACATTAAGCTTATAATCCTCATTGTCCAAAGAATATATATTATTGTCTAATGATGAATACTCTATATTTTTCGGACTTAATATTTTGCCATTTGTAATCATGTTGGCAGATGATAATGTACCTTCCACTTCTACAATTTTCCCTGATAAAGGTATACAGTTTTCATTATCGCTCATAACGGAAACATAGCTTATATTTTCTGTGTCATAATCAATTTCTTCGGTATCTTTTTCCACCAAATCAAAACAGTTCTTTTCGTCAAAGGATGAAACCATAACTTTACCTTTAAGTTTTATCTTACAATTTGGAATAACTCTATTTTTCCTCATAGATTTTTTCATTACATCTAAGCCCTTTTCCGCTAATTCATCTTCTGAATAGTATTCAGTTTCATCATTATAATCGTCATATATTTTTTGACATATTTCAAGCCATTCATCAATGTCATAAACTAAAGTTTCTTCTTTTAAATCCTCTTTATCATTAGAATCCTTTTCACAACCACAAGCAAATAACATTAATCCTGCTAAAATAATTGCTAATATCTTTTTCATAATCCGTCTCTCCTTATAAAGTCAATTTATTTTAAAATTCATTATCGTCCATTTCAACAGCTTTAAGAAGTCTTTCATATTCCTCCTGTGTAAGCTCGACTGTTTGAGGCTTTTCGCCGTCTGAGCTTCGGGCAACTTTAAACATTTTAACGGTCTTTTCTTTGTTTTCAGTTACTGCACATCTGTTATATTCGACATCTAATAAATTATCAATAGCCTTTTTACCGTGTTCATCAAGAGTGCGGTATTTTTTTATATGAAGTTTCTCTTTTTCACTAAACTTTTCATCTTTCATTTTAAAGATACTATCTTGAAATAAATAATTGGCATCCGTTTTTAAAATTTCAAATAGCTTTGTCATATTTTCAATTTTGGGATAACTAATTCCAGCTTCATAGTTGCCTATTGCGCCTTTAGATACACCTAATAAATTTGCTAATTCTTCTTGCGTAATGCTAATAGCCTCTCTACGCTCTTTAATCCTGCTACCAATTGACATATTATCACCACCTATATAGTAAATATTGTATCATAAAAAATACAAAAGTCAATATAAAAGTACAGCAAATTTGAGATTTATGTAATATTGCACAAAAAATCAATAAATATTTGTATATATTTTTCTCAATTATACTGTATTTTAGTGTTGACATCTCAATATAAATGTGATATATTAATAATATCCTCAATAATACTGAGAATAGTGAAAGGAGGTACATCATGGACAACATTATTACAAACATTAAAGCTATTATTCAGGAAAAAGGATTAAAGCAAAAGTTTGTTGCAAGTAAAGCAGGTTTTACTCCTCAAGAATTTAGTAGCATTCTTTGTGGAAGAAAAAGTTTTAAAACTGAATATGTGGAACGTGTATGCGCGGCGTTAGGTATCACGCCTAACGAACTTTTCGGCATAAAAGAAGCCTCATAGAGCAGAGGAAAAGAGCGAGCAGAGGGGGTGAGGAAGTGAAAAAAGTCGATAAGGAAAAACATCAGTATTTTATTGTTGATGTTGCGTTGTATAATCCTACACCATTTGAGAAAAAATTAGCTGCTATGTTAATAACTTTTTCAATAATAGAAAGTCTAGCAGCTATGATTATTGCCATTATAGCATTATTGCTATGATTGAAACTATAAGAGAATGGGGAGAGATAAAGAGTGAAAAAAGTCTTTAAGAGAAAACATTCATATTTTATATCTGATATTGCTTTGGTTATTTCAATAATAACTCTAATCATTGCAATTTTTTCAAAATAATTATTTCAAAATTGTCACAATTAAAGCTATTAACGATATAACAATAGCAATCCAAGAACGTATAGAGATGTTTCTTTTATTAAGACGTTCTTCACGGTAGTGTTCAAAGGCAATTACACCGTCATTAGTTAAGCTATATTTATTTGTTTTCATAGAAGAATCATCGTGCAAATAGACATCTATTGATTCAATAAGTTTTTTCTTCTCTAAAGTTTCAGCGGTGTAGCCATTCAAATGCAACACTTTTTGAGGATAAAGCTTTTTTAAAAGTTTGTATTCATCGTGAGAAATATTCATAATAACAGCTCCTTTGATATTTTTTTACATTATAACACTAATAAGCAGATAATTCAAAGCAGAGCAGAGGGGGTGAGGAAGATGCGAGAAGATGTTGAAATTAGAGTAGTGATTAGTAATTTAGACGAGTTAGAGGCTGCTGTTGAGAAAGTAAATAAAGTAAAAAGTAGCAAACTTTCTACTTCACATGTAAAAGTAGTTATAGAAGTAACTCCACTCATGAAAGAAAACAACTTCTGATATGTAGCAGATCCCAACCACAATTTTATACATTTCATTTAGAGGGGGTGATAGAAAATGAAAAGTCCAGATATTAAAAAGGCGGTACAAATTTATTATGCAAAGCCAGAAATTTTTACAGATGATATAGTTGAGTTGTTTTCAGTAGGTAAATCAACAGCGCAAAAGATGAAAAATCACGTCCGAGACGTTATGGCCGAAAAAGGAGTAAAGGTCTGGTTACCGCATAGCGTAAATACTGAAGTAGCCTTTGAAGTATGGGGATTAAACATTACTGATTTAGAAACCCGTTTGAAAAAGCTGCAAAGACTAGGGATGGAAACATAAGGAGTTGAAAAAATGGAAACAAAGATAGCAATAGCGATGGTAGGTTTAGTTGTATTAATAGTCTACAGCATAATAATGACCTTGTATGTATTCTTTCCAAAGACACTAATACGCTGGGCAGATTATTTTGCAATACCTATCAAGGAGCAGGAGCTAAGACCTCTGCTTGAGGGCGAGGAGAAAGAAAAGAGCATTGAAGTAAAAGGAATGGAGGTAGAGGAATTGACTGAATTAGAAATTGTAAAAAGGGAAGCTAAAATAGTAGCACAATGGGTTAACAATATGGTTAAACTTGCAGACGAGTGCGGAGAAAATAGAAATAAATTTTTAAAAGAAGCTATTGAACACTTTTGCAATTATTCTTGGGATAAGGAGAACTTTGAAAACTGGGAGATAACCGAATGACCTACCAAGAGCAATATCAGAACAGTCTAAACGAGATAAACGAAGCAATGCAGAAATGCATAAAAGAAAAACCGCCTTGCACGGAGAGCGTACAAGGCAAGAAAAGGAAGGTAAAATCAAATGACAAATTACGAAAAAATAAAGTCTATGAGCTTTAAAAAGATGGTAAAGTTTTTGTATTACTTTGACTTGCCTTGTGAAATGTGCCCTTGTAATGATGAGGATTACTGTACGGATCATTATGATTGCAAAAAAACAATAAAAGACTGGCTAAAAGCAGAAAGTGAGGAAGATTAAATGACAGTAGAAGAAGCAATTAAAGAGTTGAGGAGACAGCAAAGTATGATGGGAGTGCCGGCAAGTCCAAAAGCTATCCAAATGTCAATCTCAGCCCTAGAAAAAGAAAAAGAGCCTGCACCGCAGGAAGCGGAGACAAGCTCAAATAACAACTGTTCTATTAAAAATGATAACATCAAATTGAAGATATGTCAAGAGGTAATTGACAATCAAATTGGAGAACTTGTTGATTATTATCATAATCAGATTTCAGATTATGAGAAGAACATATTTAATAAAGGGAAACAATATAGAGAGCTATTATTTGTAAAAAATTCTTTAGAGGATAAGATCAATGAAACGTAAAAATGTCACTGACAAAAAGCTGCTAGCTTCTTCGTCAGAATTGAAACAAAGACTTCGCATCTTACATACAAAGGGATTAACAAACTCTGAAATAGCACTCGAATGCAATATTGATGTTTCATTAGTTCGCAGAACGCTCAATGAGATGGGATATAAAGAAAATCCTGAAAGGTCAAAGGACAAGCATATATGGGCAGATAGCTGTCAATATAAAAGTGAGGAGTTGCGGAAAAGATATGGCGGCTAGTAAAAAAGTGTACAGCTTTGAAAATAAAGTGTTTATGCATTATGCCGATGATGAATATACGATTGAATTTGGAAAGACAAAGCAATCAACGACCAATCCTAAACGTGCAGTTGCAATATTTTCAGACGCAGTAAAAAGGTATCTTGAGGCAAAAGTGGGAGTGTATTTAGTTGAGGAAGGTAGAAATACTGAAACAGGATGCAAGTGTCATATGAGCTGTGAGATGTGCCTGATGGAGAAAAAATTTGAAAAGCAGGACTGCTATAAGGAAAATCCTGAACGCTTTTACGAAATGTTCAACAAGCCTGCTTGTGATGATGATTCTGAAAAGAAGGTAGAGGAGGATAAAAATGCAGACAGCAGTTAAGAAATCAGAACAGACGTTTACTACGGTCAATGAGGTAATAGACTGGCTTGGTAAGGATGTAATATATTCACCTCCGTATGGTGACGGAGCTGGATTATATACATTAGTATCAATGATAATGCGGAGTGAAGTTGAAAAGGTAAACGGCAAAATAAAATGCCGAGATATGTATTCGGCAAAAATCAAGCAGAAGGGAATAAATAGTTATTTGACGGTGAGATTAAAGGATATAAAAAAAGCAGTCACCGAATGAGGCGGTAACTGCCGTAATATTTGGAAGCAATCAAAATATTACATAAATATTATATCAGAAAGTATATAAAAAGTCAAGCAAAAAAGTGCCTGTTTTAGGCACTTTTTAAAAAAACCTTGTCTTTTTTTACGGCTTGATAAAGGAATTAACTCACCGACCACAAGATAAAAAAGGAAGCAATCAAATGTATATACAAAAAACGATTGTGGCTGGTAATTTTATTATAGTTAAAAAATATCATTCAGGAGCATATGGAAATCATACAAGAAAAGCAGAAATAAAAAAACATACAGCTGAGAGAACAGCAGAGGTAAATAAAAGAAATGCAATGGAAAAGCTGTCTTGGCTTATGAATGCAAATTTTAAAAAAGGTAAAGATGCACATTGTACTCTAACATATAGAAACGGCACACTACCTGAACCTGATACAGCAAAGTTAATTATAGCAAATTTTTTAAGAAAGTTGCGTCGGGAATATAGGAAAGCAGGGAAAGAGCTTAAGTACATATTAGTAACCGAGTATAAAAGACATCGTTTGCATCATCACATAGTTTTAAATGATATAAAAATGCTCAGTGTAGTAATGAAACTTTGGGATAAGTACGGAACTGTACATTCAAAGGTTTTATATACTGACGATTTGACCGAGCTTGCAGAATATTTGGTCAAGGAAACGTCAAAAACATTTCAAAGTGAAAATGCTATACACGGACGAAGATATACAACAAGCAGGAATTTAAACCAGCCAAAAATAACAATAGAGAGAATACATTTTAAAAAGTGGCGAAAGCCGAGAAATATGTATAAAGGCGCAAAGCTCATCAGTTATGAAGAACAGATAAGCAGTTATGACAGCCGTCCGATACTTAGAGCAGTATATTTCAAAGAATAAATCAAATTATTGGAGGTAGAAGTTTGAAAAACATTAATAGTTTAAATACTTCTAACAGATTACCTCTTGAAACAGAAGAACAGCAGGCTTTATTTGAGTGGGCAGAGATGCAAAAGCAGTCAATGCCGGAGCTTAGTCTTATGTTTGCAATACCTAACGGAGGAAAGAGATATAGAAAAACAGCTTGTACGTTAAAAGCAGAAGGTGTTAAGCCAGGAGTATCGGATATATATCTACCAGTAGCACGATGCGGATTTCACGGAATGTTTATTGAAATGAAGCGAAAGCAAGGCGGTAAGCTGTCAGACGAGCAAAGGAACTTCATATCTGCTGTTACCAAACAGGGTTATTTAGCTATTGTTCCCGAAGGCTGGGAAGAAGCTAGTAAATGGATACTAGGATATTTAAAAGGTGAAATTAAAAAAATTAAGAAATAATTAAGGTGGTTTAAATGAAACTGGTATACAAACAAACAGAATGCTGTTTTCTGATCAACGGCAAATGCTCAGTTCTCAAAGAGACAAACTGTGTAAACTGCAAATTTGGAAAGACAAAACGTCAGTTTGATTCTGAAAATGATGAATCAATAAAGCGTAATAGAAAGCTAGGCAACTGTGAAAGTTGCAAATATGTAAAAGAGCCTTGCAGACTTAGCACCGAGCCAAAAGTTGGAGTAGGAGGATTGTGGTGGTGAAATGGAATACATAGATTTTTTAAAGACGAAAATGGCAATAAGTACAGACAGTGGATTTGAAATTGATAAGAATAAATTAAATCCTGTAATGCTACCGCATCAAAAGGATATAGTAGCATGGGCAATAAAAGGCGGTTGCCGGGCAATATTCGCAAAATTCGGCTTAGGAAAAACCATAATGGAGCTTGAATTTTGCAAGCAGGTAATAGATCATGTAGGCGGTCAGGCTTTGATAGTTTTACCGCTTGGAGTAAAGCAGGAGTTTGCTCATGATGCAGTAGAGCTTTTAGGATATGATAAACCGCCTTATGTAAAAACAATGTCAGAGGTCAGAGATTGTAAGGCTCAAATAATGCTTACCAATTATGAGCGTGTTCGTGACGGAGATATCGATCCTGCATATTTTACAGTAACAAGTCTTGACGAGGCAGCAGTGCTTAGAAGTTTTGGAAGTAAAACATATCAGGAGTTTTTAAAGAAATTTGAAAAGGTAAAGTATAAACTTGTCGCAACTGCAACGCCTGATCCAAATAAGTATAAAGAGCTTATCCACTATGCCGGATATCTTGGAGTAATGGACACGGGACAAGCACTTACACGTTTCTTTCAGAGAGACAGTACAAAGGCTAATAATTTAACTCTTTATCCACATAAGGAAGAGGAGTTCTGGCTTTGGGTATCTTCTTGGGCAGTGTTTGTCGGTAAGCCTTCAGATGTGAACTCTGAATATTCAGATAAAGGATATGACTTACCGCCTTTAAAACTCAACTTTCACAGAATAGAAACAAAGCAAGATGATCTGTCAGCTGATAAGTTCGGACAATTTAAACTTATGGACGAAGCGTCAGCAGGGCTAAAAGACGCCGCTAAAATCAAACGTGAAAGTATATCTCAGAGAGTAGCTAAGGCAAAGGAAATAGTTGAGCAAAATTCAAATGACAGATTTATCTTGTGGCATGACCTTGAGGAGGAGCGTCACGAGATAAAAAGGCAAATAGAAAATGTAACGGATATTTACGGCTCAATGGATTTAGATACAAGAGAGCAAAGAGTTATTGATTTTGCAGAGGGTAATATAAAGCTGTTTGCAACTAAAAAAATATTATCAGGTTCAGGCTGTAATTTTCAAAAGCATTGTCATAGAGCTATATTTGTCGGTATTGACTACAAATTTAATGATTTTATACAGGCAGTACACCGTATATATCGTTTTCTGCAAACAAAAGAGGTCATTATTGACATTATCTATATGGACACAGAAGATGAGATCCTAAAGGAGCTTATGGAGAAGTGGAAACGCTTTGACTATCAGTCTGAAAAGATGGCAGAGCTTATCCGTAAGAACGGCTTATCAAGTACGGCCGGAATTGCAAAAAAAATGAAAAGAAGTATAGGAGTGAAACGAGTGGAAGTAAAAGGCGAAAGGTTTAAATATATAAACAATGATTGCATTTTGGAATGTGAAAATATGAAGGAAAACAGTATTGACCTTATTGTAACCTCGATTCCGTTTGGTAATCATTATGAGTATACACCGAGCTATAACGACTTAGGTCACAACGAGGATAATGACAGATTTTTTAAACAATTAGACTACCTTACACCGAACCTACTAAAAATTTTAAAGCCCGGACGTCTTGCTTGTATTCACGTTAAAGACAGAATACTATTCGGCAATGCTACAGGTGACGGTATGCCTACAGTTGATCCTTTTTCAGATTTAACAGTTATGCACTTTATCAAGCATGGTTTCAGATATATGGGCAGAATCACAATAACAACTGATGTTGTAAGAGAAAATAACCAAACATACCGATTAGGCTGGACAGAGCAATGCAAGGACGGCTCAAAAATGGGAGTAGGCTGTCCTGAATATGTATTACTGTTTAGAAAGTTACCTACAGATACAAGCAAAGCATATGCAGACGAGCCTGTAAAAAAAGAAAAAGAGGATTACTCGAGAGGTCGATGGCAGATAGACGCACACGCATACTGGAGGTCAAGCGGTGACAGGCTTATCTCAAAGGAAGAATTAAAAAATATTCCGGTAAGTAGGCTGCAAAAAGTATACAATCAGTTTTCAAAATGCAATGTATATGATTTTAAGGAGCATATACAGTTAGCAGAGGAACTTGATAAAGAGGACAAGTTACCAGCTACATTTATGGTGATAGCTCCGTCAAGCTGGAATGATACTGTATGGACTGACATAAATCGAATGAGAACTCTCAATGCAGACCAAAAACGGAGAGATTTACAAATGCACGTTTGTCCTTTGCAGTTGGATATAATTGAGAGACTGATAGAAAGGTACTCTAATGCTAATGACAAGGTATTCGATCCATTCGGAGGTATCGGCAGCGTACCAAAAACGGCAATAAAGCTAGGAAGATACGGAATAGCCTGTGAGCTTAACGCTGACTATTTCCGAGACGGTGTAGGCTATTGTCAGGCTGAGGAAGACAGCATAACAGCACCGACCTTATTTGACTACTTACAGGAGGCATAAAATATGAATCAACAACCTAAAATGCCAAAGAATTTTGATTTCATATACAATCAGAAATCGCAGAAGGACAGAAGCAAATCAAGGCAGAGAAAGTGCAGGAAAAGAAAATGAAAAAACAATACATATTCCCTTGTGTACTTATACTGCTTGACCTTTGTGCTGTCGGTGTATGTGCAATAAGCAGGGATTACAAGAAAACTGTTTACTGGATAGCGGCGGCAGTTCTTAATATTACGGTGACGTTTTGAGGGGTGTAAGAAATGAGTTTAAAAGAATTAGAAGCAAAAGCAATACAAAGACTTAAAGCATTTGAGCCTGAAACAGAGCCATATTATTTATGTTATTCAGGCGGTAAGGATAGCGATGTAATCAGAATATTAGCTGACCTTGCAGGAGTAAAACACGATATTGTACATCATCACACTACTGCTGACGCTCCTGAGACTGTTCGTTATGTAAGAAGCATACCAAATATTAAAATTAGTTATCCTGAAAAATCAATGTGGCAGCTAATAGTTAATCATGGTATGCCACCTACAAGATTAGTAAGGTATTGCTGTTCCGAACTTAAAGAGCGAGAAGGTCAAGGCAGAGTTAAGATTACAGGAGTTCGTTGGGCTGAGAGCAGCAGAAGAAAAGAAAGCTCTGATGTTGTAAAAATAATCGGAAAACCAAAAACAACACAGAAATATGCTCAAGAAATCGGAGCAGAGTATCAAGTAAACAGACAGCAAGGTTTAGTAATGAACGACGATAACGACAAAAGCCGGAGAATGGTAGAGCATTGCTATCGTACAACTTCTACTATGGTAAACCCTATTGTGGACTGGACTGACGAAAACGTTTGGGATTTTCTAAAGCATTATGGCTGTAAGAGCAATCCGCTATATGAATGTGGTTGGAATAGAATAGGTTGTATCGGCTGTCCAATGGCAGGGAAACACAGGTACACACATTTCAGAATATATCCTAAGTACAAAAATCTTTACATACATGCATTTGACCGCATGATAAAAAAACGCTTAACAGACGGCAAAGAAACAACTTTATGGAAAAGCGGTGAAGAATGCTTCAAATGGTGGATGGAAGAAGACCCTGATCAAATTACTTTTGATGATTTAGAGGGAGCGTAACGGTAATACAGAAAATTGGAGAGAGGATTTGATAAAAATTATGAACAAGACAAAAATTGAGTGGTGTGACAGTACATGGAACCCGGTTACAGGTTGTTTCCATAAATGCGAATACTGCTACGCTCGGAGAATAGCGGAGAGATTTAAACCTTTTGACTTGCCGCACACGACAACAGACGGAGTGTTCAAAGGGATTAACGATTTAGCCACGCCAATAATCACGGAATGCAAAGACGGAGAAGAGAGAGTTTGCGCATATCCATACGGATTTGAGCCAACATTCCACAGATACCGCCTCGCGGAGCCGCAGCAGCAGAAAAAGCCAAAGACTATATTTGTATGCAGCATGGCAGACTTATTTGGTGATTGGGTGCCGGATAATTGGATAGAAGAAGTATTCGATGCCTGTAGAAAAGCACCGCAACATAGATATCTGTTTTTGACGAAAAATCCACAGAGGTACGGAAAACTAGCACGGGCTGGAAAACTGCCGAAAAGGGACAATATGTGGTATGGCTCAACGCTCGACAGCATGAGTGCGAAAAGATATCCTGGCAGATTTTTAGATAACACATTTGTCAGCATAGAGCCTCTTACGGAGTATATGGACGTAGGACTGGGGAGCTTCGGTCACGACAGGTGGGTAATAATCGGAGCGGAGACGGGAAACAGAAAAGGCAAGGTAACGCCGAAAAAAGAATGGGTAGACAAAATCTGTGAAGCAGCAGATATCACCCATATGGCGGTATTTATGAAAGACAGTCTCATTCCTATTGTTGGAGAGAATAGTATGCGGAGAGAATTTCCGTGGGAACAGGAGGACTAATAATGACAAACAATAGAGAAATTAAATTCAGAGGGTTTCACAGAGCATTACTTGTTCGGAAATTCCGAATAGCTAGAACTGCTGGAGGTGAAATAGAATGAATAAAATCGTAAAAAACAATGTGTCAGAAATGGGAATGACAGATCTTTTATTAAATCAGGTGTTCGTAAAAAACGGTGAAGCGTGGTATAGGGATTTTGATAGAGAAATATCTGTACTCAATCTTATCAGAGAAATATGTACCAAACATAAATGTCCGGCAGACGCAAATGAAATGGATGATGAAACGCTTGATGAGATATTGAGAGTTAATCTCCAATACGGAACAGATAGTCTTGAAGGGATTATAGCAATGTACTATACCGCTCTTGTGGGTATGGCAGAGGTAAGGGCTCATCTTGAAGTATACGAAAATCCAGAGCTGTTGGAGGTGAGACAAATGAAAAAACTTTCAGAATACTCAACGAGGGAACTTGTTGAAGAATTAGAAAAAAGAGAGGGTGTTGACAAAAAAATAGCAGAACCATATAAGGATTGTGAGGTATCCGTTAATGGTCCTGCCGTAATTCTCATAGTAACTGACTAAAAAAACGGTGCAAAAAAATGATTAGGAGAGGGTGAAGCATAACAATGTTCCAAGCGTTTATTGAGGTTTTAAAGGCTTTAGAGGCTGAGAAAGAGGAAGGAGATTAGTTATGAAATTTTTAGTTCTCTTAATTGTAATTGTTATTCAATATGTAATACATGAAATACATAATGTATTATATGAAAAAAAGAAAAAGGATAAAGGAGATTAGTTATGGATACTTTTGATTTATTGGTTGTCTTTAAGGACGGCTCGGAGCTGATTGTTAAGGATGTAA
>CANQRG010000011.1 GCA_947626165.1 uncultured Clostridia bacterium
CAAAAGGAGTTTTGTTTTCAATTCACCGCTTAAGCTCTTCTGAACCCCCGGTACAACCGGGGGTTTTCTTTATACAATAAAAAAAGCCAACCGCTTATTTTCAAAACGATTGGCTTTATGTATGAAAAAAGACACATAGATTTTTTACTTCTATGTGCCTTATTTTTTCAGATATTTGGTTAGTGATAGCTCGAGTCCTTACAGTTCCGTAAATTTCCCCAAAACGATTGATGAAACTACCTTTTGAAATTTTATTCAAAAATGCAAAAAAGCCCCGAAAATACGGGACTTTTCATAGGCAATCGATTTTACTACCCTTTCATGGGGTGGGTGATGGGATTCGAACCCACGATCTTCAGGACCACAATCTGACGCGTTAACCAACTACGCTACACCCACCGTATTTAATTTTAGTCAGTACTAACTGGAAAATCGCCTTGTGCAAACACTATTATAAACAACTTGAAAACTTTCCAAAGACGACAGAATATAAAACTTCATCGTTGCGTTGCTGGCACGCCTTACTGGATTCGAACCAGTGACCTACTGCTTAGAAGGCAGTTGCTCTATCCAGCTGAGCTAAAGGCGCATACAAAAAAATTGCACCCGATGGTGCATTGGAGCGGGTGATGGGAATCGAACCCACACGACCAGCTTGGAAGGCTGGGATTCTACCATTGAACTACACCCGCATACTGAATTTTATCTGTCTCAATTGACGAGTTATATTATATCATCAAAAAAAACAGTTGTCAACCCCTTTTTATAAAAAAATTAGAAATAGCAAAATTACTATTTCTGATTTAAAAAATTAATCTATTTTTGTTTGTTTTATAACATAGATTAAGTTTTCTGCTCACTATCTTTGTAACTAATATTTTGTATTTTCCGCTTTTTATAAGATACCAAATACGCAGCTAAACCTATAACTGCAACCGATATAAACCAGTATAATCCATAATAGGATATAAAGTATGCTTTCTGGTAATGTCCGCTTAAATTGTGATATTGAAGGAACTCAACCCTGCACTTACCAAAATAATCGCTCGTCATAAAAATTAAATCGCAAACAGTTAAAACTAATGACGTACTCAGAAGTATTATTCCTGTCTTTTTAAGGCTGCGATTGCGCTTTGTGTCACTTTTGTGGCTTGTATGTCTGTTTGACTTTGTTTTCTTCTCAAAATAATTGATAACTTTTTCTCTGAATATAACACCTATTATACCAATATCCACCATAATAATGCTGAGTATAACAGCCAGACTATAATTGCCGTTGCTAATTGACGAGCCAAAAGCTACAGATAGAATTACCAACGGAAGTCTTGCAGGAAGTACATATAAAAAATATGTTTTTTTGTCCATGGAGGTCAAAGGTGCCAAAAAAGAAAGCGCATCCTTCGGCATTGCAGGTATCAGGTATATAACAAAAAATATCAATGCAACCCTGTCAGGTTCCTGTAGAAACTTAAACCTCTTGAGATTTTTGGGGTTGACAAATGCCTCAACAAGCGGATAACCTACAAGCCTTACCAATCCGTAAACTATGCCCATTCCAACGTATAATCCAATAAATGATAAAACACTGCCCCAAAAAGTCCCAAATAAAGCCCCTCCTACAATCTGGATAGGCGGAATTACAGGAAGTATTACCTGAAATGCCTGCAAACCTATATAAATTAATGTGCCAACTGTTTTCTTCGACTCAATGTATAGCTCCAGCCTCTCTCTTCCTTCAGGAGTCTGCAAGCTGTTTATCCAAGGCATTATCGCGATAGTTACTCCTACCATTAAAGCTATTATAGCAATAAGTGCTATTAATTTTATTATCATTTTTTTGTTAAGTCTTTTACTCATATGTTGAATCCCTTATATCTTTTGTAAAATTTTCTTTCTGAACCATTTGACGTATAAATCTTTAAGTCTCGAGACAGCAACATCGTATAAAATAAATACAACATTTGTCAAGCCTAATAATATAAAAGCGCCGTACTTTCCCCACTCGCCTGCTTCCTCTGCTAAGTCAGAGCCGGCAACTACTCTGATAATGATTTGATAATATATAACTATCATTGTATTGTAAATTACCAGCTTAATGAGCCATTCAATAATTCTGTTTCTTACTTTTTCTATAGGCACTTTAATTAGAGGGTAATACCCTAAAAACATTATATATAAAAGTCCCGCTTCCCTATCTGGCGTTATGAATAAACACAAAACCGCAACCGAAACGTAAGTGAAAAACGCCCATCTTGCATTAATCTCAACGTAAACAATAAGAAGAATTGCCCCTGTAAGCGCAGGTATTAAGTAGACCAAAAAGGGCATAAACCCCGTCAAAAACATAAGAGAAAGCGAAAGTGCAGAAATTATTCCGCCAAGCGAAACCTTATAGCTGACCTTTTTCACTTTCCTCATCTCCGTTAATTTTACTATAGTATAACATATATTTCAAATCACCGCAAGGCAACCGGCGAGCCGCCGGTGGCACTGCCGCCTATGGATAATATGATAAATGTAATAGTTAGTGCAACGGCGGGCTTTACTTTGTAAAAAAGTATGCTAAACAAAAATTATTGGCGAGCCGGCAACGGTGACGTTAAATCTTCTGCTGCCTTTGGGAATATTGATTAATGTTTATCTTTTGATAAACGACAGGCTTTTTTCTTGCATTTGGCTTCTTATATCTATAAGCTCAAGCATTTCTTCAGGTAAATTCCAGTATAGGATTTCTCATTCTCAGCGATCTGCTCGGGAGTTCCGCAGGCAACGACCATTCCGCCGCCTTCTCCCCCCTCAGGACCGAGATCAATAATATGATCGGCGGTCTTGATAACGTCAAGATTATGCTCTATTATCAAAACTGTGTTGCCCGAATCAACCAGCTTCTGCAAAACCTCAATCAGTTTATGAACATCAGCTGTGTGAAGTCCTGTTGTAGGCTCGTCAAGAATGTATATGGTCTTTCCGGTTGAACGCTTGGAAAGCTCGGTTGCAAGTTTGACCCTCTGCGCCTCACCGCCCGAAAGAGTGGTTGCTGGCTGACCTATCTTTACATATCCCAAACCAACGTCAAAGAGCGTCTGGAGCTTTCTCTGTATCTTGGGAATGTTCTTGAAAAACTCTACTCCCTCCTCTACAGTCATCTCCAAAACGTCATAAATGCTCTTGCCTTTATATTTTATTTCCAAAGTCTCACGATTATATCTCCTTCCCTTGCAAACCTCACATGGCACATATACATCAGGCAGAAAGTGCATTTCAATTTTAAGTATTCCGTCTCCCTCGCAGGCTTCGCATCTTCCTCCCCTGACGTTGAAAGAAAACCTGCCTGCATTATAACCTTTCATCTTTGCATCATTGGTGTTGGCGAAAAGTTCACGAATATCGGTAAACACGCCTGTGTATGTCGCAGGGTTTGAACGCGGCGTTCTGCCTATTGGAGACTGGTCAATATTAATAACCTTGTCGAGATTCCCAAGCCCTCTCATTTCGCCAAATTTTCCCGACCTTATCCTTGCTCTGTTCAACTTTCCTGCAAGCTCCTTGTAGATTACTTCATTCACAAGAGAGCTTTTCCCGCTGCCCGAAACGCCCGTAACACAGGTAAAAGTACCCAACGGTATACTAACATCGATTTTTTTCAGGTTATTCTGCTCAGCGCCGATAATATCAAGATTAAGACCGTTGCCCTTTCGCCTTTTTTCAGGAACAGCAATTTTCTTAGCACCGCTTAAATACTGTCCCGTTATCGACTTTTTGCACTTCTTTATCTTATCTACTGTTCCTGCGCAGACTATCTCACCGCCGTGTATTCCTGCTCCCGGACCTATGTCAACAATATAATCCGCATTATACATAGTGTCCTCGTCGTGTTCAACGACTATTAGAGTATTGCCCAAATCACGAAGCCTTTTCAGCGTTGCGATAAGTTTGTCATTATCCCTCTGGTGCAAGCCTATTGAAGGCTCGTCGAGAATATAAAGCACGCCCACCAAAGATGAGCCAATTTGTGTTGCAAGCCTTATTCTTTGGCTTTCTCCGCCCGAAAGCGTACCGCTGGAACGCGATAATGTCAGATACTCAAGACCTACGCTTTGCAAAAATCCCAGACGCTCGTTTATCTCCTTAATAATTCGCCCTCCGATAAGCTCCTCACGCTTGGTCAGCTTTAGATTTTTAAAGAAATCAAGAGCCTTTGTAACCGACATATGCGTAAGCTCGCTTATATTTATTCCGCCTATCGTCACGCTCAGACTTTCCTTTTTAAGTCTTTCTCCGTGGCAGACAGGACATTCCTCATCGCTCATACAAGCCTCGATATCGTGCTTTGAATAATCGCTTGTGCTTTCCTTATATCTGCGCTCGAGGTTATTTATAATCCCCTCAAACTCACCGCTGTACTTTCCACTCCAGCCTGTTTTGGAAATTCTCTCATATTCAAGAACCTGCCCCATAGTACCGTACAGAAATATATCTATTGCGTCCTTGTCAAGCTCCTTTACAGGCACATCAAGCGGAATACCGTACTTCTTTGAGATAGCACGGTATGTAGTCATAGCAAACGACGACTCGTCAAGAGAGTTCCAGCCGCTTGCCTTTATTGCGCCCTGCAAAATTGATAGATCCTTATTCGGGATAATAAGCTCAGGGTCAATTTTCTGAAATACACCCAGTCCTGTGCAATGCTCACACGCACCGAACGGATTATTGAATGAAAACATTCTGGGGGTAAGCTCTTCAATAGAAATATTATGCTCAGGGCAGGAATAATTCTGCGAGAACATCATTTCCTCGCCGTCGATAACGTCAACGGTAACTATACCGCCCGTAAGCTGTGAAACCGTTTCAATACTGTCTGTAAGCCTTGACTTTATTGACGGCTTTACAACAAGCCTGTCGACAACAATTTCAATAGTATGCTTTTTATTTTTCTCAATGCTTATTTTTTCGGAGAGGTCATAGGTTATACCGTCAATTCTAACTCTTACATAACCCGACTTTTTAGCACTTTCCAGTTCTTTGACGTGCTCGCCCTTTCTGCCTCTTACAATAGGCGCAAGAAGCTGAATTTTAGTACCCTCGTCAAGCTCGAGAATTTTATCAACAATCTGGTCTACAGTCTGCTGTCTGATTTCCTTACCGCAAACAGGGCAATGAGGAATTCCTATTCTAGCATACAAAAGACGCAGATAGTCATAAACTTCGGTTACAGTACCGACAGTCGAACGAGGATTTTTTGAAGTAGTCTTCTGGTCAATAGATATAGCAGGCGAAAGTCCTGTGATAGAATCAACGTCTGGCTTTTCCATCTGACCCAAAAACTGCCTTGCATAAGACGAAAGCGACTCCATATACCGTCTCTGACCGTCGGCAAAAATGGTATCAAAAGCAAGCGAAGACTTTCCCGAACCAGAAAGTCCAGTCATAACAATCAGCTTGTCTCTGGGCAGAGTTACGTCGATATTTTTAAGATTATGCTCTCTTGCACCCTTAATTACAATTTGATTTTTTTGCATAGATTTATAACTTCCTTTTCCCTATATTAGATGCTAGACACCAGAGACAAGATGCAAGAATTTATCTATACAGCTAAGTTCTAAAAAGAATTATCTTGTTTCTTGCCTCAACTTTTAGATGCCAGATACTAGAAGCAAGATGTTACACATTGAACTTTGTAAAAAAATAATTTCTTGCTTCTTGCCTCTAAGCTTCTTGCTTCTTATAGCCCAAAGGCGGCAAAGGATGCAACATCACCGTTGCTCTTGTTTCTTGCTTCTAAATCTCTTGCCTCTAACAGGTAACGTCACCGTTGCCCCTTAAGCTCAGCAATCTTATCCCTCAGAAATGCGGCGTGCTCAAACTCAAGCATCTTTGCAGACTCCTTCATCTGCCTTGTTAAATCGTCTATCAGCTTGTTCATCTCCTGCTTGGACATCTTATTTCTCTGCCGTGCGGAGTATTCGACCTCCTCTTTAGTAGAGATCTCTATAACGTCACGAACGTCTTTAACGATAGTCTTAGGAACAATGCCATGCTTTCTGTTGTATTCCATTTGAATGGAACGTCGTCTCTCGGTTTCGGTTATCGCCATCTCCATAGAACGTGTGAGCTGATCAGCATACATTATTACCATACCCTCAGCGTTTCTTGCAGCACGTCCTACCGTCTGTATAAGCGAGCTTTCCGAACGCAAAAAGCCCTCCTTGTCAGCGTCTAAAATCGCAACAAGCGATACTTCCGGAATATCCAGCCCCTCACGAAGAAGGTTAATTCCCACAAGCACGTCAAACTCGCCCAAACGAAGGTCACGTATAATTTCCATTCTCTCAATAGCGTCAATGTCGTGGTGCATATACCGAACGGCTATCCCGTAGCCTTTTAGAAACTCTGTCAGGTCCTCAGCCATTTTCTTTGTAAGAGTTGTTACCAGAACCCTCTGTTTCTTTTCAATTCTTACGTTTATCTCAGAAAGCAGATCCTCTATCTGCCCCTCAACAGGTCGTACAGATATCTCAGGGTCAAGAAGCCCCGTAGGTCTGATGACCTGCTCAACGATTTGAGAAGAGTGTTCCTTTTCAAACTCACCAGGTGTTGCCGAAACAAACACTGCCTGATTGATATGGTCATAAAACTCATCAAACTGCAAAGGTCGGTTATCAAGCGCAGACGGAAGTCTAAAACCGTAGTCTATAAGGGTTGTCTTTCTCGCCCTGTCGCCTGCATACATTCCCCTCACCTGCGGTAAACTAACGTGCGATTCATCGACCATAAGCAGAAAATCGTCGGGAAAATGGTCGAGCAAAGTATACGGCGTCGAGCCAGCAGGGCGTCTTGCTAAAACTCTGGAGTAGTTTTCTATGCCGCTGCAAAAGCCGATTTCCTGAAGCATTTCAATATCATAATTAGTCCTCTGCGCAATCCTCTGCGCCTCTATCAGCTTATTGTTGTCAGTGAAAAATTTTACTCTCTCGTCAAGCTCCTCTCTAAGTTCCTCAATAGCCTCTGACATCTTATCCTTAGCAACTATATAGTGAGATGCCGGGAAAATCGCAACGTGATTAAGCGTTGAAATAAGCTCGCCTGTTATTACGTTTATCTCAGAAATTCTGTCTATCTCATCTCCGAAAAATTCTACTCTGTAGGCGGTATCCGTGTGGCTCGACGGAAATATTTCTACAACGTCTCCTCGAACCCTGAACTTGTTTCTTTCAAATGCAATGTCATTTCGCTCATACTGTATTCCAACAAGCTCTGATAAAAGCTTGTCTCGTGGTTTCTCCATACCCTTTCTTATCGACACCACCATAGAGCGATACTCCTCAGGGTCGCCGAGCGAATATATACACGAAACCGACGCGACAACTATGACGTCATGCCTTTCGGCAATCGCCGTTGTCGCCGAGTGTCTCAGCTTGTCTATCTCAGAATTTATCGACGCGTCCTTTTCTATATAAACATCGGTGCTGGGAACATAAGCCTCCGGCTGGTAGTAGTCGTAGTAGGAAACAAAATACTCTACAGCGTTATTCGGAAAGAACTCTTTAAACTCGCTGCAAAGCTGTGCCGCCAGAATTTTATTGTGCGCCAGAACCAGCGTAGGCTTGTTGACCCTCTCTATGACATTAGCCATTGTAAAGGTTTTTCCCGAACCGGTAACACCGAGCAGAGTCTGCTCCTTATAGCCGTTTTTAATGCCATTAACAAGCTTTTCAATAGCCTCCGGCTGGTCGCCTGTAGGCTTGTATTCTGATACCAGTTGAAATCTATCCATAATACTCAAAACCTTTTAATATTCGCAATGTTAATCTAAAAACGGAATTAGCCCTATCTCTTTAAATGAAAGCACCCCGTCCTTGCCGACTATAATATGGTCGAGAATGTCTATATCGAGTGCTTTAAGGCTCGACCTTAGCTTTCTTGTTATGACCTTATCTGCGTCAGAAGGACTGCATAAAGCGTCAGGATGATTGTGAGCTATGATAATATTTGTACTGTTTGCTTTAAACGCAGCCTCCGCTATCTGCCTTGCAGAAATTGACGCTGATTTATTTGTGCCTTTTGCAACGGTAGTGCAAGATATGACGTTTAAACCGTTATCCAAACAGCAAACCTTAAACTCCTCATTTGTAAGCCCGATAAATGAAACCGAAAAATATTTTCTTACTCTCTCGATAGTATTTAAGCACTTATTATCGTCTGTTTCGCTTGTGTAGAACCTCAGTATCTGAGGTATCATTTTTATAAGCGTTGCTGAATTTTCTGTAATGCCGTCAATGCTTACCAGAGCCTCAAACGGAGCATCAAAAACAGCAGATATAGACCCAAATGTGTCAATAAGCTTGTGCGCGATTAGGTTTGTGTTTCTTCTGGGAATACTGTATGTCAACAACAGCTCAAGTACCTCGTGTGGTTCAAAACTTTCCAGACCCATTTTGAGAAATCTCTCTTTCATTCTAAGTCTGTGACCTGTGTGCGGTGCGTCCATAATTATGTCAACTTCCCTTCTGATGTTAAAAGGCATACATTATTCGTTATGTGAACTTATGTTCTTTTTATTATACTATATTATTTTGTGAAAGTAAAGTGCATTTTATTAAAAAGTATGCTATACTTACTAGAAGCAAGAAGCAAGAGGCAAGAGGCAAGAAGCAAGAAGCAAGAAGCAAGAGCGGCGAGCCGCCGCTGGCATTTCCGCCTTTGAGAAATTTGTAAATTGTTAAAGTTTACAAAACGGCGGGCAACACCTAGTATCAAGAGGCAAGAGGCAGGCAACGGTGACGTTGCGTACCTACTTAAGATAGTTTGTAAATTTTTGTAGTTTGTATAACAGCAGTTCGTAATTTGCAAAAAAACAGCTATAAAAACGAAAGGATTATTATGAAAACTTTTATTATAAACAAAAACGATTCAGGTCAAAGACTTGACAAGTTTATTGCCAAGTCAGTTAAAAATCTCCCTAAAAACCTGATGTACAAATACATTCGCCTGAAGCGTATTAAAATAAACGGCAAACGATGTGAGATATCAATCCGGCTGAACGTCGGAGACGAAATACAGCTTTACATAAACGACGAGTTTTTTGAAACCCCGAAAGACAACAGCTTTATGAGTGTTTCCCCCAATATTGACGTTATCTACGAGGACGAAAATATTATTCTTGTTGACAAGCCGTCGGGACTTGTTGTTCACGAGGACGCCGACAACAGCATTGACACGCTTATAAACCGCATAAAGCGATATCTCTATGATAAAAAAGAGTATGACCCTAACAACGAGCTTTCCTTCACACCTGCTTTATGCAACAGGCTGGACAGAAACACTTCGGGAATAGTTATATGTGCAAAAAACGCCGAAAGCCTAAGAGTATTGAATGAGAAAATCAAGAACCGCGAACTGCACAAGTATTATTTATGCGTATGCTTAGGTATAATAGACAAAAAACAAGACACCTTGAAAAACTACCTCTTTAAAGATGAAAAAAGCAAGACCGTTCATATTGAAAATACAAAAAAGCCTTGCAACAAACAAATTCTTACTAAATATAAAGTTTTAAAGGAAAAGAATAATTTATCTCTTATTGAAATAGATTTATTAACAGGACGAACCCATCAGATAAGAGCGCATATGGCTTATATCGGTCACCCTCTGCTCGGCGACGGAAAATACGGTATAAATAAGGTGAATAGAAAATACTTGGTTACTGCTCAGGCTCTTTGCGCTTACCGTCTTGCTTTCGACTTTAAAACCAACGCAGGCATTCTTGAATACCTAAATAGTAAATCATTTGAAGCAAAAGAACCTTGGTTTGTAAGAAAATTTTTTTGATTTTTTTAAAGTTGTATTACTTGATTTTTTGTCGAATTTTTGGTATAATAATCGTTAATTTAGAGTTTTAGAATGGAGGTCAATGTATGAAAGGAGATTTACACTGTCATACAACCTTATCAGACGGTTCTCTTGGCATTGAGGAAATTATAGTTCAGGCTAAGAGAACTAACATAGACGTTCTTTCCATAACGGATCACGACACGCTTTCTTCCTACAACAGGGCGGCTGTTCTGGGCGACAGATACGGGGTCAAAATAATTTCCGGCGTCGAGCTTTCCGCTTGGGACGAGGAAAGGAACTGCAAGGTACATATTCTCTGCTACGCCCCTCAAAAGCCAGACAGGCTTGAAGGACTTTGTCTAAAATCCTGCGAGATAAGAAAATCCTGCTCAAAGGATATGATAGAAAAGGTAAAAGAGCTTTACCCCATTTCGACCGAATCGGTTACTAAGTATGCAAAAAGCAGTAAGAGCATTTATAAACAGCACATAATGAGAGCTTTAGTCAACTACGGATACGCCGTTGACCTTTACGGAGAATTGTCAGACAGATTGTTTACCAAAAACGGCGAAGGCTCTATTCTTGTTACCAGAAGATACCCCAGCGTGGATTTCGTTCTTGATTTAATTCACTCGGCACGAGGCGTTGCTGTTCTCGCCCACCCCTGTATGTTTGACAACATTGAGCTTTGCAAACAATTAGCCGAGAAAAATAAGCTGGACGGCATTGAAGTCTATCACTATTCCGCTGACGAAAATGCTCAGAAATTACTTTTAAATATAGCTAAAGAACACGACCTGATAGTTACCGGCGGTTCGGACTTTCACGGCTTGTATAATGCTGTACCCACTCATATCGGCAGCAGAACAACCGATGAGGAAAATTTGAATAAGCTTTATGAGTTGATTTCTGTAAATTCGCAAAAGTAAACATTTTCAGTTTTGTTCATCATGTGCAAATTTCATCAGAGCATTGCATTTATCCTGCATTTTAAATGTTTCTTCCATTAAAATTACAAATACATTTAATATATTTTCATCATATAAAGCGGATTCACAAAATGATGTAAGAACTGTTGATAAACCAACTAATGTGTCAGATTCATATTTAATGTCCTCTATATCAGTTACTATTTTTTGTGTAATTGTTTTACCCATTGATGTCACTTCCCTTTTGTTTAGTATGTTAATATTATATAATCTCGTGATTATTTGTGCAATAGGCAAAATAAATAAATATATTGCATTTATTCTTTTGTTTATTGACAAAAGTGTACAAATGTAATATATTTTTATTAAGAATATAAGAGTTTAATAGAAAGTGGGATAAAAATGCCAGCTAGTAAAGCACAGCAAAAAGCAACACATAAGTATAATAAAAATCACTATGACAGACTGGAAATGCAAGTTCCAAAAGGTGAGAAAGAAAATATTGTAGCCCACGCTAAGGCACACGACGGTACTTTGAATAAGTTTTTAAATCGAGCAGTTAGCGAGGCTATTGAAAGGGACAACGAAAAATAAAAAAGCACTAAAAAGGTGTGAGAAATATGCCAGTTAGTAAAGCTCAGAAAAAGGCTACACAAAAATATAATAAAAATCATTATGATAGTATTCATTTAAGAGTTCTCAAAGGAGAAAAAGAAAATATTGTTGCTCATGCAAATAAACATGATGGCTCATTAAATAAATTTCTTAAAAGAGCAGTTGATGAGACTATGGTAAGAGACAACGATAAATAAAAAGCACTAAACACTAAAAAGGTGTGATAAAATATGCCAGCAAGCAAAGCCAAAATAAGAGCAAATACGAAGTATACCAAAAATCACTATGATAGACTGGAAATGAAAGTGCCAAAGGGTGAAAAAGAAAATATTGTAGCTCACGCTAAGGCACACGATGGTACTTTGAATAAGTTTCTCAATCGAGCAGTTAGCGAGGCTATTAAAAGAGACAACGAAAAATAAAAAAGCACTAAAAGGTGTGAAAAATATGCCAGCTAGTAAAGCACAGCAAAAAGCAACACATAAGTATAATAAAAATCACTATGACAGACTGGAAATGCAAGTTCCAAAGGGTGAAAAAGAAAATATTGTAGCCCATGCCAAGGCACACGACGGTACTTTGAACAAGTTTCTCAATCGAGCAGTTAGCGAGGCTATTGAAAGAGACAATAATAATTGATAATTGACAATGGATAATGGATAATGGATAATAGATAAAGGAAAGAAGTAAGATATTAATATCATAACTCTATAAAAATAGGCTCTTGCCTCTGGTTTCTTTCTTCTAAAAGGATTATATAGTAGACCTTACTAGCTTCCCTGTTGACAAAATTATAGAAAGACTGTATAATAATTTTGGGTACTGCAATAATGTGGTGGCGGTTTCTCCCGAGACGGGAGGTGATAGCCATGGTAACGTATTCGGAATTATTTATATATACGAGTATTATTATCAGTGTTGTCACACTATGTTTCAACATTTTTTATCGTAAAAAGTAACTTAACTTTTATACATAAAAAAGAAACACCGCCAAAACCTTTAAAATAGCGGTGTTTCTTTAAACACGTATTATTTTAAGGGGGAGAAACCGCTTATTGCAGTACCCTTTTATATGTATATTATACCACACATTTTAAATATGTCAAGCACAACTTTAATAATTGTAATAAATAATCGTAATGCGAAAGGTAAATAAACAATGGACATAATGGAATCATCTTTAAAAAAGCATAAGGAATGGAACGGCAAAATCGAAATTGTATCTAGGGTCAAGGTAGAAAACTCTGACGATCTATCTCACGCATACACTCCCGGCGTTGCACGTCCCTGCCTTGAAATTCAAAAAGACCCCGAGCTTTCATACGAGCTTACAAGGCGTTCTAATCTGGTTGCCGTAATAACAGACGGAACTGCCGTTTTAGGGCTTGGCGACATAGGCGGTCTTGCAGGTATGCCTGTTATGGAGGGCAAATGTGCGCTCTTTAAAGAATTTGCCGATGTTGACGCTTTCCCTATTTGCGTAAAGTCAAAGGACGTTGATGAAATTGTAAGAACTATCGAGCTTATTTCGGACAGCTTTGGGGGGATAAATCTTGAGGATATTTCAGCACCCCGATGCTTTGAAATTGAAAAAAAGCTAAAGGAACGTATAGATATACCTGTTTTCCACGACGACCAGCACGGAACGGCGATAGTTGTTGGCGCAGCGCTTATGAACGCTTGCAAGGTATCAAAAAAGAAACTTGAGAACCTGACGCTTGTCATAAACGGAGCGGGCGCAGCAGGAACTGCAATAGCAAAGCTGTTATTATCGCTCGGAGTGGGCAATATAATAATGGTAGACATTAACGGAATAATCTCGAAAATTGACAAAACGCTGAGCGATGCTCACAAGGAGCTTGCCAAGATTACTAACAAAGAATGTATAACAGGAAACCTTGCCGACGCAATGAAAGGCGCAGACGCCTTTATAGGCGTTTCCAAGCCGAATCTTGTTACAGAAGAAATGGTTAAATCAATGAATGATAAGCCTATTATATTCGCTATGGCAAACCCTACTCCTGAAATAATGCCTGACAGGGCAAAGTCGGCAGGAGCATTCATTGTAGGAACAGGTAGGAGCGACTTCCCTAATCAGATAAATAACGTAGTAGCCTTTCCGGGAATATTCAAGGGCGCATTAGCCGTTAGGGCAAGCGAAATTAACGAGGAAATGAAAATGGCAGCTTCAAAGGCTATAGCCGAGTGTGTTAGCGATGATGAGCTTTGTGCAGATTTTATTCTGCCGAACGCATTTGACAGAAAAATACCAAAAGCTGTTTCAAAAGCAGTTGCACAGGCGGCAATAGACAGCGGAGTTGCAAAAATAAAAATTGAGGAGGAATAATTTATGACTATCAATTATAAAACCAAAGGAGTTTGCTCAAGACAGATAAACGTCGAGGTTGAGGACGGAATCGTTAAGAATGTAGAATTTGTCGGTGGCTGTTCAGGCAACACACAGGGAGTTGCAAGGCTTGCAAAGGGAATGAAGGTCAAGGACGTAATCGAACTTTTAAAAGACGTTGACTGCGGCGGCAGAGGAACCTCCTGCCCTGCACAGCTAGCAAAGGCACTGGAGCAAAGTTTGTAATTTAATCTAATTTGGTAAGACAAAAGCGTTCGGAAAAATTCCGAACGCTTTCGCTGTCTATTTACATTTATCTGCCCATTTTTTATTAATAATTAAAAATCCTATAAACAACCTTTTTGCCTATCAAGATTTTTGCCTTTTCAATTCCGCTAGCCTTCAACTTCTTTTTTAGGTCTTTAGCCACCTTTTTATTTTCAACATAAAAATTTATGCCTTTCATATCATGTGTCCCGACTAGTGAATACTTCTTTATTTTAGGCGCTTTATTTTTATGCTTTAATACTATTTTTAGTTTTTTACTTGTGTTTAAGAAACAACTTGAAAATTTAGTAACATTTTCTCCTATAGTCAACTGTTTCAAATATTTATTTTCAACATTGCCAATTACTTTTACAGTTTTGCAAACGGTAACCTTGCTTTTATTTCCTACTATATCAATTAATTCTTTTCCGTCCCTTGAAAGTATCTGATTTCCTTTTACCTTTAAATACTTATTACCTTTTGCTATATTAACTTTTAGCTTAGGTGCTTCTTCACCAACTCTGCAAAATTTAAGCGTTTTCGGCAAAGATAATCTTTTTAACTTTGGACAGCCGCCAATACTCATATTTTTCAATTCCAAATCAGAAGGTATATTTATTTTTTCCAGCTTTGGACAAGAGGGTAAATCAATACTTTTAAGCTTTGATCCTGCGGGTATATTTATAGTTTTTAAAGTGTCAAATGTATCATCATACTCACTGCTAATGCTAAAATTAAACCATATAGTCTCTATATTTCTGCTAACATTTATTGTCTCTACACTTTTATTAAAGTTTGAATACCCATATGTAGTCCAAATATATAAGTGCTTTACAGGATATGTTGTACCGTTACATATTATTGTTTCAGGAATATTAAATACTTTAGTTCCTGCTTTTATATCAAGAATTACTGCACCTGATATTTTGGTATCAATAAACCCCGAAAAATCATTTTCACTAAAATATATAGTATTATTATCATATTCAAAAAGTGGAGGAACATAATGCTTATTAGCAGATGCGCCTATATTTGATACACATATAGATGCCAAAATAATAAATGCCATTGTTAAACTAAATAATCTTTTTAGTTTTTTCATGAAAGCTCCTTTCATATTAACCCTGATTACAATAATTACATTATACTATGGTAAATATATAAAGTAAAGGAAACTTTATGTAATTTAAACAACTTTGTAGACTTATACAAAAATATCGTCTTTTTTTGTATGCTATAACAGATTAAGCATACATACAAAACAAAAAAGAAACAAAACGGCTGACACAGATTAATGTGCCAGCCATTTTATTACTTATCTTATAATAATATCGTCTCTTATAAAAGCATCAACCCTTTAATTTAACAGCAAAATCAGACATTGCCTCTGATATTTTTATCTGCTGAGGACAAACTGCTTCACAGCTTTTGCAGCCTATGCAGGCAGTCGGATGCTTTTCTTCTGATATTGCCATCAGCGCCATAGGTGCTATAAAACCGCCTCCTGTAAAGCTATGCTCGTTATACAACTCCAAAAGTGTCGGAATATCCAGTCCCTTAGGACAATGACTGACACAGTAATGACAAGCAGTACATGGAAGAACCCCGTTTAGTGCGTTATCTGCAATCTTCAGCAAAGTTTCCATTTCTTCCTTTGACAACGGTTTTTCTGTTTCAAATGTTTTTATGTTTTCTTGAAGCTGCTCATAATTCGACATTCCGGAAAGTATCATAGTCACACCGGGAATACTTTGCAAAAACCTGAATGCCCATGCCGGTATTTTTTCATCAGGGCGAAGTTCTTTTAATTTTTCTTCCTCGCTTTCAGGTAACTTTGCCAGCTTACCGCCACGCAGAGGCTCCATAACCCATATTGGAATCTTATGCTTATTTAATAAATCAACTTTATCCTTCGCATTTTGAAATGTCCAGTCAATATAATTTATCTGAAGCTGACAAAATTCCATATGCTCGCCGTACTTATCCAGAAACCTTTTGATAACGTCAAGACTTCCGTGTGCAGAAAAGCCCAGATGACGAATACGTCCGTTCTTCTTCTGCTCAATCAAATACTCAAAAATACCGTATTTTTCATCCAGGTATGCATCAATGTTCATCTCACATACGTTGTGGAATAAATAAAAGTCAAAATAATCTACACAGCACTTTTTTAACTGCTTTTCGAATATTTCTTCAACCTTTGGCATATTAGAAAGATCATATCCAGGAAACTTTGAGGCTAGGTAATAACTGTTTCGAGGATAATTCTTCAAAATCTTACCCATAACAGTTTCTGAATTTCCGCCATGATAACCCCATGCCGTATCATAATAGTTAATGCCATGCTCCATAGCATATGCAACCATTTCCGCTGTTTTTTCTTCGTCAATTCTCGAATCGTCGTAATCAATTACCGGCAAACGCATAGAACCTAATCCAAGCGCTGATAACTCTAAACCCTGAAATTTCTTTGTAACCATTTTACCTACTCCTTAATTAGTTTGAAAAATTTATTCTTACCTAAGATTTTTTATGATTTTAGTATAACAATCAATTTAACAGATGTCAAATACAAATGGTCCTATACCTATTTCATTCACCCACTGTATGATTTCCTCTTTAGCGGTTTCTGCTGGAAACCTCTTACCTTTAAGCCAATTTGAATTTGCCGCAAGTGAATGCAGATCTGTATCGCTTGACCCTATATCGATGCTTTGAGACGCAAATTAACCATACACGTTTTAAGAATATTAAATAACTGCCGTGAGTGGCAAAACTTTAAAAAAGACACATAGATTTTTACTTCTATGTGCCTATTTTTTATTATTTGATTAATAATAATTTATTCTATAACTAAAAATCAACCTCTATTTTAATTGCAAACCATCTTTAAATGCGTTACCAACTCTTTTAGTTACTGTATAATATCCATGTGTATACGGATCAAATGCTATTGCTGAAAGTTTTTCAATATCGACCTTATCTCCATCCATTACACTTTCATCTACCGATGTATTTATAACTTTTCCGATAACTCCGCAATCTCCATATTCAATAAATTCACATTCCACACAAATTGGAAACTCATTTATAATTGGCGCGTCTACATTTTCTGATTTTACTGCCGTTAATTTACTGTTTTCAAATTTATTCGGTGTATTGTTTCCCGATGCAACTCCAAAATAATCTGCTTCTATAACGTGCTTACTATCCGCTATTGAAACAGTAAATGCTTTTCTTTCTTTAATGTTCTGAACTGTCTTATGTGTTTCTGTTAAATTTAAAATAACTTTGTCCCTTTCAAGCATTGTGCCCCACGCCGCATTCATTACATCAATACTTCCATCCTCGTTGTATGTTGCAACCATAAGTACAGGCATTGGAAATATCGCCTCTGTTGTTTTAATGTTTTTTCTCATAATCGACCATTCCTTTCATTATTATTTAAAATTATTTTATCATTATTTTTAACTTTTTTCAATATTTCTTTCAACATTTGTCTTGTAATTATATTTTTCAATAAATACTGCTATATATCATTAGTTATATGCTCCCTATTGTGATTATCACAATAAGTCTATCAATCTTCATGTTTTCCTTTCTATCTTTTGGCCATCAAAACTCCCTCATTTCCGTAAATGCAACTCCACTCTCCGTTGTAATACCGGCATACAGTTTTTCGTTATCTTAATGCGAAATAACATATTGTGCATAAAACGGCATTTCATGCCCATTACTATCCACGAATAAACTTATCGATTACTTTCTGCTTTGCCTGTGGGTTCAGCTTTAGAATCTGCTTCTTAATCAAAGCATAGCTTTCTATGGGATTGAGGTGTGGTAAGGTAAATGAACGCGTATACCAAAAATTCTCTACTGTTGTAAATACAGTGCTATTCCATCCATAGCCCTCGCCATATTTATTCTTTTTCTGTGCCCTACCACACATAGTGATAAACATACGCATTTGAAGCTCAACGAGCGCACGTTCAAACTTTGCATTGTCTTCCCGACTAAATCCACCTTTTTGCTTTATTTCATGGAGAGAGATTTCTCCGGCGGAAACAATAGCGTATATCTGTTTTGCCATTTCGCTTATCGTACCGTTTTCATAGACTTCATCAAAAGTTTCGCCGTTTCTTCGGATAGCATAAAAATACGGATACCAATCCTTTGTGATATATCCGCTTGAACGAAAAAAGAGCTTTGAATAAGCAATATCATCCCGTTCTTCCAAAACTCGCATCCGCCATTCCCACGGATCTGTTTCAAAGTCTCCTGTGTGCCACTTTATAGGAGATAAGATGCTGTCCTGTTCCTGCCATCCGTAAGGAATTACAGCATAGATGCCTTTTGGGTTGCCTCCTCCCATAGAGAAACCGCATTTCATCAGTACATTACAAAAATCCGAAAAATTATTTATCATACATTTGCCCACCTTTTACACTGTTCGATTCGTGCACCGTGAGGAGTATCCCCATGCTCAGGATCACAAGAATACTTCATCAGAAGCTCACAAGGAAAATCAGCACATTCGCCACAATGTATGATACCTTTATTCTGGCAACATATCGCAACAGGACATTCCCCATGGAAAGGATGCCCGTTTGTTTCGATACATCCCCCGCAATCGCACATCTCCTTATACTCACATCCAGTACAGTGAAGTCCACACCTTGAATCAACCATATGTATAACCTCCGTTTTTTCTTAAACTATATCATTTTAAACATGACAACTGTATGTCATGATTCGTATAAATATTTTATGGAGTCCAATGTGTATTTCATTAAACCCACTCCTTTTTATTTACATTTGTAAATCATATTATATCATCTTGAAATACTCCAGTGCCACCCGGATTACCGTCTCCTTCTCTGGCGGGCATTGTGGCTGTCGTGAATCCTCAGACTTCGGCTTATTGTAGTTCTCCACTTCAATATGATGCTTGACATTGAGTTTGGACAATAAGCATACCGTCTCAACATGTAATAATAGGCTATTTGTGAAATACAGCCTCAAGAGGTGATTTTGCTTGATATTTCACGCTTTTCAACTCCATCACCCAGAAATCTTCCCTATATGATTGGAATAAACAACATGATGCTGATACCTGTTTGCTAAAACCATTGCCTCAATATTTAGAAGCGATCATCCGGTTTTTCTCTATAATTTTCTTGCCTTGAACAAAACCGAGATCGGAAGCATTTTCGCTTTTTTGGCTTTGACACTAATATCACCTTCGGTCTGCATTGTCGCATCATCGGTTTGCTCGACCATTTGCTCGATAACAAATCCCGCCTTCGCCAAAGCGTTTACATAGGTGGATATTTTCCGATTGCACAGTAGGATCTCACTACCGTCTACCGGCATTCTGAAATATGACTCGTCAAAATAGCTCTTGTTCATCACAAGGGTATCATTTTCAATGACATCTTTCCGTTCATCACAAGGCCAGGCAATACAGTAATTAAGCGTATGGTGCCAGCTAAAAATGAAGATACCGTCTTTTTTCAGGTATGAGGCTATTTTCTGAAGTGTTCCATCCAAGTCGATTGTCCAACCAATGCCGTAAATCGAATACACAAAGTTGAAATAGTCTTTCGGGATGTCCATCTCGGTTTCCATCGGAGAGCAGATGAGCTTCGCATGATACCCGTTTTCGCTCAAATACCGCTCAGCATTTTCAAGCTGTTTATGAGATAAATCTACGCCCCATAATTCACCGGCATTTCTGTCCGCAAGATACTTTAAGGAATGCCCGCTGCCGCAGCATATTTCAAGGATTCTCTTGCCCGAAACATCTTCAAACAGATGCAATTCATTCTCCGTTACAAAGTGTACTCCGTAATCGGGGAGCGCCGTAGTCCCAAACCACAAGTCCGCGTATGTATTCCAATAATGCTTGTTTGTTTTCAATATTTCATCTCGATCCATTTGAGTCACTGCTCCTTCGGTAATTTGTATTTTGCCACCAGCAAAAATATATGATCTTATCATATTTTGGAGACTTTCTTCCCTTGTTTTTGCCCTTGTAATGTATGAGGGCAAGAGTAAAGCGAGCATCGGACTGCCGGGAACCGTCTGATTTCGGATCACTTTATCAGAACTAACTGACATACCGTTTCCACATGCACCGTCCTCGGAAACATATCAACAGCAATCCCCTTAACTGCCTTGTATCCGTTCTCGCACAAGTACCTTACATCTCTTGCCGCTGTCGACGAATTGCAGGAAACCATTATTATCTTGCTTGGCGACATTTTTAGCATTGCGTTAAGCGATACACCGTCACAGCCCTTTCTCGCAGGATCGGCAATAATTATGTCGGGTGTTTCTCCCCTCTCAATAAGCATATTAGCGACTTCTCCTGCGTCACCGCAGATAAATTCAGCGTTTTGAATTCCGTTTAATTCGGCATTGAGCTTTGCATTTTCTACAGCGTCGGGAATGATCTCTACTCCTATCAGCTTTTTCACATTCCCTGCAAGTGAAAAACCTATCGTTCCAATGCCGCAGTATAAATCAAGCAGCGTCTCAGTTCCCTTTAAATCTGCATATTTCTTTATAATCCCGTACAGCTTCTCAGCCTGTGCGGTATTTATTTGGTAAAATGAATGCGGCGAAATCTTAACTTTGTTTCCGCACATAATGTCGGTAATGTATTCTTTTCCGAAAAGAACCTCATTTTTCTTTCCAAGAATGACATTGGTTTTATCAGGATTGATGTTCAGAACAATGCTCTTTATTTCCGGAAATTCTTTTGATATTTCCCCGGAAATATTTTTAAATCTGTGATCACGCTTTGTAGCTACAATGCAAAGCATTATTTTTTTAGTGTGATAACCCTGCCTTATATAAATATGACGAATCTGACCCCTTCCAGTTTCCTCATTGTATGCCCTAAAGCCGTTCTTTCCTAACAGCTTTACTGTAAAATTTGCAATTCGATTAAAAATCTCAGGCTGTAAAAGACAGTCTTTGTTATCAACCACCCTGTGAGAACGCTTTGAGTAAAACCCGCACTCCAATCTGCCGTCCTTTTCACATACAGGGTACTGCGCTTTGTTACGGTAATGCAAAGTTTCCTCACAGCCGAGTATATCGTCAAAATCAATCGATAACTTTCCTATTCTCTTAAATGAATCTCTAACAAAAGCCTGTTTTTCACTCAGCTCTGCTTCATAATTCAAATGCCGAAACGAACACCCTCCGCACTTTTTATATGTAGAGCATTCAGCCGGTATCCTGTTCTTAGACGGAGTTATTATTCTCTCGATAATGCCGTAAGCGTAGGTCTTTTTCAGCTTGACAATTCGGCAGTCTATTTCATCGCCTATTGCCGTAAAGGGAACAAAAACCGCCATTCCATCATATCTGCCTACTCCGTTACCTTCGTTTGTAATGCTGTCTATTTTAAGTTTTATTATATCGTTTTTCTTCATATGCACTCTCTACAATCATAATATATTTTGTTCAATAAATTCCTTTGCTTCGTTTTTCTTCTCCAGCATTAAATCAAAATGTTTTATATATTCAAGCGGAAATTTATAATTAAATATTCTCTTTAAATTTCCATCTTTTGCAACCAGCTTTGTAGAAGCTCCTGCTCCCAGTGCGATTATAGACTGGTTTTCTTCCATTATATAAATGTTATACAAACTTTCCTTATTAGGCTTTGACCAGCCTATGTTTTCTAAATTCTCAAGCATGTTTTTCTGCCTGTATAAGTAATACGGATTATATCCTCTCTCAATAAGTCTTTGTGAAGCGTAATCAACCATCTGCTCGGCAGGATTGTCTATAACCGTACCGCTACTGCGGTTAAGGTCAGCGGCACGCTTTATCGAAAGCGTGTGAACCGTCACATTTTCAGGTTCAAGAGCTATTATCTCTTCTGTTGTATTTTTAAAGCTCTCTACTGTGTCCGTCGGCAATCCTGCTATAAGGTCGGTATTAATACTTTTAAACCCAACCTCTTTAGCAAGTTTAAAACTTTCAACAAACTGCTTTACAGTATGCCGTCTGCCTATGGCTTTAAGTACGCTGTCATTCATAGTCTGAGGGTTTATGGAAACCCTGTCAGCACCGCAGAACTTTATAACCTCCAGCTTTTCTCTGGTTATAGTGTCTGCTCTTCCCGCTTCAACCGTGTATTCCCGCAAAGCTGATAAATCAAAATGTCGGGAAATAGCTTTCATTATCTTTTCAAGCTGATTTGCCTCGAGAGATGTCGGAGTTCCGCCGCCAAAATATATCGTGTCAAGTGTTAAGCCTTTACCCAAAATCATATCTGCTGTGTAGGCAATCTCGTCGCAAAGACGGTCTATATACTCTGGAATTAGGTTTATGCTGCTCTCTACAGACTGCGAAACAAAAGAACAATATGAACATCTTGACGGACAAAACGGTATGGAAATATACAAGCTGAACGACTTACCACTCATATCTTTAAGCAATCTTCTCTGGGTAATCGCCGTTTTGTAAGCTATATCTATTTTTGACTTTTCACAGAGAAACTTCTCTGAAAGCTCTTTTTCAATATCCTGTTTTGACATACCACTGTCAAGCATTTTATTTACCCGCTTGACAGGGCGTACACCTGTGAGTATTCCCCATTTTGCAGACTCCCCTGTCAGGGCAGTAAGACAATTAAAAAGCAACCTTGCAAGAATCATTTCACATTCACCATCATAGTTGTGAGATGAATTTAAAATACTCTGAGATTTTTTATAAGTTTTTGTATCAATTTTGCAGACAGTGTAAAGATAAGTTTCCTTTTTACCTTTCTTTCGTCTTATAAAACAAAAATCATTACTGAAATATTCAGGCTTAATATCAAAGTGGATATCAAAAAGAGTTGCAGGTATAAAAAGCTTAACTACACTTTCAAGCTCGTATTTAAAATCGTTTCCACTGAAAATCAAAGTCATTTTACACTGCCCTCATATAAGGATTAAACGCTTTTTCATCTGCTAAACTTGTAGGCGCGCCATGTCCTGAGTAAACAGTATAGTCGTAATCAATTTCTTTAAGCCTTTTAAGCGATTTAATAAGCGTTTCAGAGTCCCCGTCAACCATATCAGTTCTTCCAACCGACCTATAAAAAAGAGTATCTCCCGAGAACATAACATCACCGCTTATATAACACACAGAACCGCTTGTATGTCCTGGAGTTGAAATAACCTCAAATTTTATTTCATCCTGAGTGATAATATCGCTGTCTGACAGAGCTTTTGCATCTTTGTATGGCTTTAAAGGAATTCCAAGATAATTTGACAGACTTAGATCGGCGTCATACAGCTTAGTTATATCAGCAGAATGAATATAAACCTCACAGCCTGTTTTTTCTGCTAAATCACAAACCGCTCCTGTGTGGTCGATATGACCATGAGTTAGCAAAATCTTTTTCAAGGTCAGTCCGCTTTCTCTAAGCTGAGAAATAATAAAACCTGCATCAGCAGGCGCGTCTATCAAAACCGCATTTTTGCTGTCTGTTTCTACAATATATGAGTTAGTACCAATTTCACTAAGCGGTTTAAGTTTTATAATTTTCATTATATTAATCCCCTTCTAGTTGCAAGAAACTAGAGACAAGATGCAAGATATTAAATGTTTAGATGTGATTAGAATAAGCGCTTCATGCTTCTTGCTTCTAATTCTCTTGCCTCTAAATGCAAAGTCACGTTGCTATTTTCCTGTTCTGTCGACAGAAATAACCCCGTCGATTTTTTTAAGACGAGTAACAACATTATCAAGCTGTTCTTTTCCTGCCACGCTGATAGTAACTATAATATTTGCGTTGCCGTTTTTAAGTTCCCTTGCAATAGCCTCGTGCATAGAAATTTTAATTGCCGTCAAAACATTTGAAATATCAGCAAGCAGACCCATTCTGTTATACGCAACAAGATCAAGCGTAGCTCTAAAGTATGATGTATTTCTATCCTCAGCCCAGTGTACAGCAACCCATCTTTGACTGTTTTCCTCTTTTCTTATTTGATTTATGAAGTTAATGCAATCTCTTTTATGGACAGAAATACCGTGTCCTTTTGTAATGAAGCCTATTATGTCGTCGCCCGGAAGAGGAGAACAGCAAGCTGCAAACTTAACAAGACAGTCCCCTATTCCGTCTACAACTACTCCCGAAGTATTGGTTTTTCCTGCATCTGTGTAATCTTCAATTGCAGATTTATCGATTTCTGATGATTTTTCATACTTCTTATTATAAGAATCCTTTAGCCTTCTAATTAGCTTATGAAGCTGAACTCCTCCATAACCGATAGCGGCATAAAAGCTGTCAAGGCTGTCGCAGTTATGACGCTTCATATCAGCGGCAAGAAACTCCTCTAAATCATCATCTGGAACATGAATAAAGTTGCGCTTAAACTCACGCTCAAGCTCCGCCTTGCCCTCGGCAATATTCTCCTCACGGCGTTCTTTCTTAAACCATGAACGTATTTTAGACTTCGCCTCATTGGTCTTAGCAATGTCAAGCCAAGACCTGCTCGGACCGTGATTTTCATTGTTTGATGTCAGGATCTCTATAATTTCACCCGTCTGGATCTTATGGTCGATAGAAACCATTTTATTGTCAGCCTTAGCGCCTATCATTTTATGTCCGACCTGAGTGTGAATAGCATATGCAAAGTCGATAACGGTAGAGTCAATAGGCAGAGAGATCATATCGCCCTTTGGAGTGTATGCAAAAACATCTTCGGGAGCAAGGTCGTTCTTAATTGTTCTTACAATTTCTTCAACGTCGTCGGCTTCCTTTTGCGCCTCAAGAATCTTCCTTATCCAAGCAAGACGCTCGTCGTTTTTGTCCTTTTTGGTTATTCCCTCTTTGTATTTCCAGTGTGCAGCAATTCCGTATTCGGCAGTATGATGCATTTCCCATGTTCTTATCTGGACCTCAAACGGTATGCCCTCACGTCCGATAACCGTTGTGTGGAGCGATTGATACATATTAGGCTTAGGCGTTGAAATGTAATCTTTAAACCTGTTAGGAATAGGATTGAACATCTCGTGGATTATTCCTAGAACACTATAGCATTCGGTTACTGTATTTACAATGATCCTTACTGCGTACTTATCATATATCTGGTCTATATCCTTTCCGTCACGGAAAATCTTTTTATAAATTCCGTAATTGCTCTTTACGCGCCCCTCAATTTCAGGAACAGGATCAAACTCCTGTTTAAGTCTGGCTCTTATTTTATCCTTTATACTTTCAATAAGCTCGATGCGCTTTTCCTTACGCATATTCATCTGCTTGTCAATTTCTTCATATGCATAAGGGTCCAGATACTGAAACGACAAGTCCTCTATTTCCTCCTTTATCGACTGTATTCCCAGCCTGTGAGCGATAGGAGCATAGATGTTCATAGTCTCAAGGGCGGTAGTTCTTCTCTTTGCATCTGTTCTGTATTGAAGAGTTCTCATATTGTGAAGCCTGTCGCAAAGCTTTATAATAATGACCCTTATATCCTGACTTGTTGCAAGTATAATTTTTCTGACATTCTCCGCCTGCTGTTCCTCCTTTGTAGCAAGAGGTATTTTCCTCAGCTTTGTAAGACCGTCTACAAGCATAGCAACGTCAGAACCAAGCTCGTTTCTCACCTGCTCTATAGTGAAATCAGTATCCTCAACAACATCGTGCAAAAGCGCCGCAGCAATAGAATCCGTATCCATTCCGAGGTCAATAGCTATAAGGGCAACAGCAATAGGGTGAGTTATATAAGGCTCGCCCGAATCACGGGTCTGACCCTCATGCTTTTTCTCAGCAAGCTCATAAGCACGAGTTATCTTATCCAAATCATACTTCTTATCCTCGCTGGTTATTTTCTCTATTAGCAAATCTATAGAATAGTTTTTTGAATTTCCCATAAAACCTCAGTCCTTGCAAATTGAATTATAAAGAATATATATTATTTAAAACTGTTGATTGTGACAAATCAACCTTTTTTGAAACCTCAACTATATGTACCTCCTGCCTCGACGCTATCAGCCTTATCAACCCCATCTCGTTAAATGCGTCAAGACAAATCCGCAGTTTAAAATAGTTCATCGACTGTGTATTGAATTTCATAAACAACTTATCAATAGAAACACGTTTTATAGCCATTATATACTTATAAATCCTTACAAGCTCATCTCTCGTCGGCTTGACCCTATGGATAACATTCTGGGGTACCGGCTCTCCTCGCTTATAAGCCTCATAGCAGGATTTTGCAGCAAAATACTGTTTACCTGAAATTCCGTGATTTCTAAAATCTACGACTCTTATTGACAATCGGCTTCTGCCTTTATACTCAGTGACCTCCATATTGACAAGCATATCTATCTTATCGCCGACGTTGAATGGCAGCGTTGCAGGCGGCTTTGAAAACATAAGCGCCGTTTCTGTTACGCCCTCATAAGAAAACTCTATCTTTGAGTGCTTACCTTGAGACAGAGGAATAATCTTCCTCACAACAGCACCGATTATCGCAAAAACAGGCATTTTGTTTCCCTCGCCGAAAGGCTCAAGAAAACTTAAACTCTCTGCCATTTTCAAATTAAAGTCTTTAGCTTCAAGCAATTTATCAGCAGTTAGTTTCATTCCGCTTAAATTTTCACATTTGCCTGCAAACTCGGCAACCTTACTTATAAATTGCGGAATGTCGTCAGCCTTGATTGTTAAACCTCCAGCAAAATTATGCCCGCCGAACCTTAGCAAAGTATCTTCGCAGTATCTTAAACACTTGTATACATTAAAGCCCTCAAAGCTCCTTGCCGAGCCTCTGCCTATCCCTTTTTCGTCAACTGTAATTATAAAATTAGGCTTGCCGTAAAGCTCGGCTATTTTTGCAGACACTATGCCTATTACCCCATGATGCCAGCCTTTACCGCTTATTACCAATACCTTTTCATTTAGTATTTCAGGGTTTGAGTCAATATATTCAAATATTTCCCTTAATATCAAAAGCTCGGTTTCTTTTCTTTGATTATTGAGCATAATAAGATTATCAATATTAAACTTTGCGCTTTCATCCTCTGCAATAAGTGCATCTACCGCAGTTTTAGCTGAACCAAATCTCCCTGCCGCATTTATTCTAGGCGCAATGCCGAACGCAACAGAGTTTGATGTCATTCTGCTCTTATTTATTCCGCACTTTTCAAGCAAATATAACAATCCATAATTTTCGCTGTTTTCAAACATACGCAGTCCGTTTTTAACAAGCGTTCTGTTTTCACCTCTAAGCGGAACAACATCTGCAATAGTACCCAAAGCCACAAGATCGGAAAACTGCTCAGAAACAATAGAATAATCACCGTCAAGCGCCGCACACAGCTTAAACGCAACTCCAACGCCGGCTAAATCCTTAAATGCTGATGGGCAGTCCTCTCTATGCGGATCGACGACTGCATCAGCCTCTGGAAGTTCATCGCCAGGCTGATGATGATCGGTTATAACAAGCTTGATTCCAAGCTCCTTTATGTATTTTGCTTCCTCGACCGCCAAAATTCCGTTGTCTACCGTTATTATAAGCGATACTCCCTGCTCTTTAAGCTTATCTACAGCGTCCTTATTGATGCCGTAACCCTCGTCACGATACGGAATGTAATACATAACATCTGCTCCGCTGGATTCGAGATATTTTACTAAAATAGTCGTTGAAGTCACGCCGTCGCAGTCATAATCTCCATACACGCAGATTAGCTCGCCGTTATATATTGCCCGGGAAATAACTTCAACAGCTTCAGGCATATCCTTTAGCGTCATAGGGTCCGAAAGCTCGTCATTATTGAAAAAGTCAACAAGCATTTCCATATTATCATAACCTCTTGAAACCAAGACCTCTGCACATAATGATGTTAAATCACTTTTTTGCAAAATTTCATCTACCTTTTGAGGATCAGGCTTTTTTATTTCCCAACGCTTCATATAAATTTCCTTTCAGAATTATTAACAAATATTATATCACTATTCTTCCTATTTTGCAACCGCCGAGCAACGGTGCCGCCGAGCCGGCAGGGGTGACCCCTGCACGCAGTGCTGCCTATTATTCATTTGAAAAATGTTCAAGTTAGTGCAACGGCAGGCTTATCAATTGATAATGGATAATTGACAATGGATAATTATCAGAAGCAAGACAAAAGCGTTCGGAAAAATTCCGAACGCTTTTGCTATTTATCTTACTTTCTTCTTAACAACCTTTGACCACTTACCATAATACTTTCTGCCGTTTACGGTCTTGTAGGCTTTTACTCGCACATAGTATGTCTTTCCTCTCTTTATCTTCTTTCCCTTGATGACTGCCCTAGTCTTTTTTGTAAACTTATCAAATATTATCTTCTTTTTCAACCTCTTATTTCTGGATACCTGTACCTTATAACCTGTAGCATTATCTACTTTCTTCCATTTTATAATTAACTTCTTTCCCTTTGCTTTTACAGTCAGATTTGTGACTTGTGCTAGTTTTATAGAAGGTTTTGTTATCTGTGGACTCTTAGATGGCTCTATTGCCTTTGTTGGGGTTGTTGATATATTTTTAGACGGTCTTGTTGCATTAGTTGGGAATGTAAATGATATTGTTGAATGAGTTGGGTAAGTGGGAGATTTTGTTTCCGTTTGATTAGTGTATGAAGCTGTTGTCTTGGTCTGATTACTAGGTGGATTTGTCACTGGATCACCGCTTCTGACAGATATTTCTTCACTATAGTTTTTACTCGAATCTGCCTTTAACTGAACGCTTACCCTTGCTGTTCCCTCGCCAACCGCTGTAAACCTACCATTAGAATCTATGCTTATTACTGAGGTGTCGCTTGAGGAAAATGTATAGTCGCTTGCAACGCCCGGACAATAAGTCGAACTCCAGCCCTGATTGATAATACCATAATTAAAATATCCTGTTTCATTTACTTGCATATAACCTGAGTACGCTCTGCTTTTAACTGTACGGGCATACAACGTAACTAATGACTTTTGAATAGCAACTGTGTTAGTTTTTTCAACAGTTCCCGATCTATTGGGAACACTTTCAGCGGCTCTGTTACTAAATGACTGAACCCAGTAATAAACAGAATTGCTTTTAAAACAGCCTATGCCTATTGATTTAAAATTTGTACTCAAAATGTTGGCTCTATGACCCGATGAATTCATCCAGCCGGTCATAACAGACTCCGGCGACTGATAATTTACAGCAATATTTTCACCGTTCAGTTTACTTAAAATCGTAAAGCAAGAATCTCCGTTTGGACGAGTGTGCGAATAGTATATACCCGTTTCCATAGCCCTGTCCATTGCCGCATTAAGTAGTTCGGTATCCATTGTTAAAGCGCTTAGACCGTTTTCACTTCTTCTCTGATTTACAATATTTAGAATTTTATTTGCTTTGGTATAATCGCATACGCCCTTTACCTGAATGTTGTATATTTCACTTGCTTTGGCAGTTATATTTAGTCCGATAGCTAATGAAAATATCATAGAAATTGATAATGCTATACTTAATAATTTTTTCATATTACTTCTCCGATACTTTTTCTTATTACCTTTTGTTTTGATTTAATATTATAATTTTCTAACTTCTTATAATAATTATATGTTTTTTTGCATATTATATTAAAGTTATTTATTGTTAATTTTTTCTTGAAACAGAGTAAAAACGGCTGACACAGAATAATGTGCCAGCCATTTTTATATTTTTATCACTTAACTTTTTTCTTAACAACCTTACTCCAATTACCGTAACTTGTATTGCCGTTTGCTTTTTTGTATGCCCTTACCTTTACAAAATACTTTTTCTTTGATTTCAACCTCTTTAATGTTACCTTGTTTTTCATAACTGTGACAGTTTTTTTGTTCTTGGTAAATTTATTGTTAGTCGCATACATTACCTCATAACCCGTAGCTCCGCTGACCTTTTTCCACTTTACATTCAGTTTCTTTTTCTTGGCGGTCAGCTTAACTGATTTTACTTTGGCGGGTTTGGGGACAGTCACTTTGTTTGTTGGTGTTTTTCCTTTATTATATGAATTGTTTGTGTTGTTTGGTTTTTCAGACAATCCCATTGATGCACTGCTTCCTATTTTTGCATAAGTATACTTTGTCCAATTACCATCATTATCTTCATGATATATCATATTCCCATTTGAATCATAGGTATACTTTGTCCAATTACCGTCACTGTCTATTGAATATATCAATTTTCCATTTGAATCATAATTGTATTCACAATACCAACCATTATTCTCCTTCGTAAACGTAATTTTTCCATTTAAATCGTAGGTATTCTTTCTCCAATAACCGCCATTGTTTTCATAGTATGTCTCATTTCCATTTAAATCATACGTAGATTTTGCCCATTCACCGTAACTAGTTTCATAATATGTCCGATTTCCATTTGAATCGTATTCAAACTTATACCAGTCGCCATAACTATCCTCAATATATATTTGATTTTCATTGTCATCATATGCAAATTTATACCAATTACCATCGCTATCTTCATAGTATACTTCATTACCATGTGAGTCATATTTAGATTTTCTCCAATAACCATAACCTGTTTCAAAATATATTTGATTAGAATATGAATCGTAAGTATACTTCGTCCAGTTGCCTAAATTGTCTAACTCATATATTAAATTCCCTTTTACATCATAATCATATTTTTCCCAGTTATTTTTACTTTGCTCATATATAAGATTTCCGTTCAAATCATAATTATACTTGTACCAGTCACCATCACTAGCTTCGTAATATGTACAAACATATCCATTGGCAGGAGTACCAAAAAGCAATGCACTCGCCGTCACCGCCGGCAACACACCTGCCAAACTAACTGCCATTACTAAAACTGTCAATAAATTTAAAATTCTTTTTGTCATATTAGACCTCCCTAAAAATATTTATTTTTTACCATTCATATTCATAAATAGTAAAATAATAATAGTATTATAACCTGTTTCAGGTTAAATGTCAATACCCTGTTTCAGGTTATAATATAATTATTCTGAGGTGAGGAATATGTACAAAAGAATACGTGATTTGCGGGAGGATCACGACCTCACACAGAAGCAAATTGCGGAAATTCTCAATATGTCACAGACTGGATATTCCAAGTATGAAACAGGCGAAAATGATTTGCCTACAGTAGTTTTGATAAAACTCGCAAACTATTATAATACAAGTATTGATTACCTTTTAAATAGAACAAACACCTTCAAACCTTATCCCAAAATAAACACAGAAAACAAAACGGCTGACACAGATTAATGTGCCAGCCATTTTATTACTTATCTTATAATAATATCGTCTCTCTTTGGTCCGTTTGAAATCATCTTTATCGGGTAGCCTATATGCTCCTCACAGAACTCTATATACTTTCTGCAATTTTCGGGCAAGTCAGCGTAATTTTTAATGCCTCTTATGTCGCATTTCCAGCCTTCAAGAACCTCATAAACAGGCTTTGCCTTTTCAAGCTTTGTCGTCACAGGGAAGTCGGTCGTAACCTCACCGTCTATCTCATACCCAACGCAGACAGGTATTTTATCGAGATATCCCAAAACGTCAAGAACAGTAAACGCAACCTCAGTTGTACCCTGAAGCCGACAACCGTATTTTGAAGCAACGCAATCAAACCAGCCCATACGTCTCGGACGCCCTGTAGTTGCGCCGTACTCTCCGCCGTCACCGCCTCTGCGTCTTAGCTCGTTAGCCTCCTCTCCGAAAATCTCAGAAACAAACGCTCCTGCCCCAACTGCCGAAGAATACGCCTTGCAGACAGTTACTATCCCCGTAATTTCATAAGGAGGTATTCCTGCTCCGATAGCGCCGTAAGCCGCCAATGTTGAGCTTGAAGTAACCATAGGATAAATGCCGTGATCAGGGTCTTTAAGCGTTCCTAGCTGACCTTCAAGAAGGATATTTTTGCCCTCCTTGATAGCGTTTGAGAGGTAGAGCGAAACGTCGCAGACATAAGGCTCAACCATTTTTTTGTATTCCATTAAGGTATTGAAAAGTTCGTCAATGTCGAGCGCAGGCTTGTGGTAGAGATTTTCAAGAAGAACATTCTTCTGCGGAGCGATTCTCTCCAAATGAGCTCTTAAAGCGTCCTCGTCAAAAAGCTCCTGAACCTGAAAGCCCAGCTTTGCATATTTATCTGAGTAGAAAGGTGCGATGCCCGATTTTGTCGAGCCAAAGCTTGACTTGCCCAGCCTTTCCTCCTCGTATTCGTCGAATAAAATATGGTACGGCATAACCATCTGCGCTCTGTCAGACACAAGAATTTTAGGACGTGGAACGCCCTTACTTACTACCTGCTCGATTTCATTGAAAAGAACAGGTATATTTAGTGCAACTCCGTTGCCGATAATGTTAGTGGTGTGGTCATAAAAAACGCCCGACGGCAGAGTATGTAACGCAAACTTTCCGTAATCGTTTACGATAGTATGTCCTGCATTTGCTCCGCCCTGAAATCTGATTACAATATCAGATTCTCTGGCTAACATATCGGTTATTTTTCCCTTACCTTCGTCTCCCCAGTTAGCGCCAACGATTGCATTTACCATAAATATTTCCTCCAGAATGTAAACATTGAATTTGTATATTCCGTTTTTAGAAAATACTTTATAAGTATACCATAAATACAGTCTTTTGAAAAGGGTAAAAATACAAGTTCACAATATTTTAATATTCAATACGAATTCTCTGCCTTATACACAAAAAGCAGGCACATCTGCACCTGCTTTAATGCTACCCATTTATATTTTTATAAACTATCTTTTTACCTATCAGGATTTTTGCTTTATTGATTCCACTGCCCTTTAGTTTTTTCTTTAAGTCTTTTGCTACTTTTTTATTTTGAACATAAAACTTTATATTCTTTGCATAATCAAAAGCTCCATCATCAATTTTGGGTGCTTTATTTTTGTTTTTTAATATTATTTTAAGGTTTTTATATGAATAGAAAGAGAACCTTTTAAACTTTGTTACACTTTTACCAAAGGTTAGCTTTTTTATATATTTGTTAAAAGGATCATCAGAAATTACTTTTACAGTTTTATAAACGGTAACCTTGCTTTTATTTCCTACTATATCAATTAATTCTTTTCCGTCCCTTGAAAGTATCTGATTTCCTTTTACCTTTAAATACTTATTACCTTTTGCTATATTAACTTTTAGCTTAGGTGCTTCTTCACCAACTCTGCAAAATTTAAGCGTTTTCGGCAAAGATAATCTTTTTAACTTTGGACAGCCGCCAATACTCATATTTTTCAATTCCAAATCAGAAGGTATATTTATTTTTTCCAGCTTTGGACAAGAGGGTAAATCAATACTTTTAAGCTTTGATCCTGCGGGTATATTTATAGTTTTTAAAGTGTCAAATGTATCATCATACTCACTGCTAATGCTAAAATTAAACCATATAGTCTCTATATTTCTGCTAACATTTATTGTCTCTACACTTTTATTAAAGTTTGAATACCCATATGTAGTCCAAATATATAAGTGCTTTACAGGATATGTTGTACCGTTACATATTATTGTTTCAGGAATATTAAATACTTTAGTTCCTGCTTTTATATCAAGAATTACCGCACCTGATATTTTGGTATCAATAAACCCTGAAAAATCATTTTCACTAAAATATACGGTATTATTATCATATTCAAAAAGTGGGGGAACATAATACTCACTAGCAGATGTGCCTATATTTGATAAACATATAGATGCCAAAATAATAAATGACATTGTTAAACTAAATAATTTGTTTAGTTTTTTCATGAAAGCTCCTTTCATATTAACCCTGATTACGATAATTGATGTAATTTATTAATGTAACATTTGCATAATGTACATCAAAAATATTTACATCAAATCCACCGCTAAATTTACGCATAAAATATTCAGCCATGGTTTCAGCTGCTAATACTCTGTTTGGTACAACCTTTGTATTATCTTCATACCTTTTTCTAAATTCTTTGATACTTAATTCACCTGACGAATACCTTTGTAAAGTAGTAAAATCTATATTACCATTTTGAACCAAGCTCTTTACGTAGCTCCAATTATTTCCAAAGTGTTTAGTTTCAAATTTATTTTCACTATTTTTATAGTTAGGATCATTTACTCTGTTAACCATAAATTGGGGAACAATAGTTCTATGTGCAGTTATGTCACCTAAAAGGTGTAAAATTACACCGTATATTAAATATTTTCTTTCTTTAGGCGTTTTTTCTTTTCCGTATTGGTTTATTATCGCTACGGTTCTAGTAGCTAAATCTAATAATCCTTGATAGTCAGCTTTATTATTTATTATGCCTTTATTATTGAATTGTGCAAGTGCAACATTTTTCGCATTTGCACTTAATTGACTGTATGTACCGCTTATATTTTTATTTCCAATAACCTTAGCATATTTCCATAAAAACTTTAATGATGCAACATAATTGCAATTTCCATGTATACAAGTGGAGTTTGAAATTCTAGTGGGATCATCACACCATCTGCATATTTTCATAACTAAGTCGACATATTTTTCAGGTATATAACCAAAATTGTTGTCCGTAATAATATCATCATGCGTAGCGCCATTCCACATAGGTGCTATTTCCGAACCATTATTTGGATTTATAGGTGTTGCTACAGAATCATCAATATTTGAATCTCCATAATTGCTTTTTATTTTTTCTAAGATTAAGCTTCCAAAACTCTGACTTTCCTCTGTTTGGGGAATTTCAACATCATCAGCAAAAATTGAAGCTGATGAACTTAATGTTGCGGTAAATGCTATTGTTGTTGCAAGAGTTAAACTTAAAAATTTTTTAAATTTCATAATAATTTTTTCCCTTCTATAAATTTTTTATACTACAGTTAACTGTAATTACATTATACTATGGAAAATATAGAAAGTAAAGGAAGCTTTATGTAATTTAAACAACTTTGTAGACTTATACAAAAATAATCGTCTTTTTTTGTGCACTCTAACATAGAAAAACGCAGGCACAATATGTGCCTGCGTTAGACAATCTTTTACAACCGACTAACTGGTATTGCTTCTAATCTTTTGCCTCTGACTGTACCGCCTGAGGCGGCTCATCGATTGCCTCTTGTTTCTTTTTCGGGAAAATAGTGTAGAAAATCTTACCGCCGATTTTTCGATACAGCGGACGCTTTGCATATTCAAGACTTACTTTCATTCTTTCTAAACGAGCCTCCATAGCGTCAAGCTTTTCATTCATATGCTCAATTTTTATTAGATTATCTTCATTCTGAAGTTCAAGCATTCTTCCACAGATCAAAACCATTTCCTCAACAGAATAGCTTTCCGCTGAACCATCGCCTTTATGAATCTCATCACGGAACAGCTTTCCGTCCTTTCTATCCATAAATTCTCTTGCGACAGCTGAATTTGTATCATTGTATTTTTCCAGAAAAGCTATGCGCTCATCATAACCCATATATTCGCACTTTAAACTGCCGTTTTCAGCTTCATATTCCTCCTGAGCTCTTTTAAGATACTTAACTGCCCAGTTGAGCTTTGTACTGAAACAGTCCATACTGTTTAAAATTCTCTTTATTTCTAAATACCTTCCATGCAGACTGCTGTTTACAATCATATCGGCAGACTCATATCTCTCGTCCAGTTCAAGACCTATTACATTTAGAAAATCAGAAATAAGCGTGTTCCCTTTACCCTCATACTGCTGTTTTTCATATGCCCTGACGATAATATTTTCCTTACCTACTACTTTTGCAATTTTCTTCAGTCTGCCATAATAATCAAGCTTGAAAAAACCATATTCGTCTGAGTTTACATATTCCTGAAAGCTTATCTGCATTGTCTCTCTGACCTGCTGCGACCAATAAGACTCTAAAACTAAATCCTGTCTTCTTAAATAAACAATTACCTTTAAATCAATTCCTCGCTCGGTAAGCCCTTTCTTGAGTGACGCCCAAAAGCGTTTGCGCTTTACATATCCGTTCCAGATATTTTCATCAGACATTATAATATTCGGATATATCTCTGACATTTCTTTTATTTTATCCAGTCCTTCAATAAAACGCTCGTCTTCCTCTTTACGTTTTGCTTCAAGCTCTTCCTCAGACTCGCACAGCTCACTTTTATAGCGGTAAACCATAAAATGTGCATTACGGTATATGCCTATTCCGGGGTAACGATAACCGAAATCAGGATAACAATATCCCTGCTCCTCAAGCAGTTCTTTATTTAACGGCAAAAACTTCTGAATTGCAGAAGTACCTGTCTTAGGAGTTCCTATATGCAGATATAATGTTGACATTTTTAATTTACCCCTTCTTTTGTTCTCATAAGCAAGAATATATTATATATATTATCTCTTATTGCCTCTTATCTCTTTGATTTAAAAGACGCATTAAATTCAATGATACCCAATTCTAGATTTTATCTTCAAGCTTCTCTAATAGAATATCTATACACGTTTCAATATCGTGCTCTGCGGTATTTATAGATATATCTGGATTTTCAGGGGGTTCGTAAGGTGATGAAATTCCAGTAAAGTTTTGGATCTCTCCCATTCTAGCCTTTTTATAAAGCCCCTTAACGTCACGTCTCTCGCACTCCTCAAGCGGCGTGCTTACATATACCTCGATAAAATTATCCTCACCTATAATCTCCTTAGCATTGCGCCTGTCACGTCTATAAGGCGAAACAAAAGAATTTATAACGATAACTCCCGCGTCATTCATCAGTTTTGATACCTCGGCAATACGTCTTATATTCTCTATTCTGTCCTGTTCCTTAAAACCAAGGTTCTTATTAAGACCCATACGAACATTGTCTCCGTCCAAGGTCATTGTATGCTTGCCTATCGCAAAAAGACGCTTCTCCAGAGCATTAGCAAGCGTTGACTTACCCGAACCAGAAAGTCCTGTAAACCAGATAGTTCTAGCCTTTTGACCCTTTTGGTTCTCTCTCTGCTCTCTGGTTATATCCATCTCGTGATATGTCAGGTTGTCAGCCCTGTTCAGCTTATGCATAACAACTCCGCAGGCAGATGTCATATGCGTGATGCGGTCGATCAGTATAAGCGCGCCAAGCGTTGGGTTCTGCGCAAACTCGTCAAAAACAATTTTCTCAGATACCGAAATATCACACTCAGCAATCTCATTTTTGTATATTGCATCGGCAGAAACCTCACTGCCTGTATTTACGTCTATCTTGTGCTTGATGTTCATAACAACAGCAGGAATTTTCTTTGTGCCCAGCTTTAACAGATAGTTCTTACCTGCCACAAGCTCGCTGTCGTCCATCCAAAGTAGCTTTGCTGTAAACAGATTTCCCACAGTCGGTCTAGCTCCGCTTACCAGAACACAGCCTCTTGATACGTCGACCTCTTTATCAAGCTGAACTGTAACCGCCTGACCCTTATTTGCACTGTCAACCTCTTTGCCGACACAAATAATGCTCTTTACATTAGCCTTTTCCTTAGACGGCAAAGCGGTTATCTCATCACCGACATTTAATTTGCCAGTTTCAATCTGACCTGAAAAGCCTCTGTAGGTGTGGTTAGGTCTGCAAACTCTCTGAACAGGCATTGTAAAGCCCTTTTCAACGTCGTCAGCGTGAACGTCAATTTCCTCAAGGTAGGAAAGCAAAGTTCCGCCCCTATACCAAGTCATATGCTCTGACTCAGTTGTAATATTATCTCCTTCAGTTGCCGAAACAGGAATTATTTTTACCGATTCGTAGTCAAACTCGGCAAGGAGCATTCTTATCTCTTTTTCTATCTTCTTGAATCTGTTGCGGTCAAAGTGTATAAGATCCATTTTATTAACGGCAAACACAAAGTGTTTTATACCCATAAGAGAGCAAATTCTTGCGTGCCTTCTCGTCTGAACCAAAACACCTTGAGAAGCGTCTACCAAAATAACGGCAAGCTCTGCAAATGACGCACCCACCGCCATATTTCTAGTGTACTCCTCGTGTCCGGGCGTGTCAGCTACTATGAATGATCTTCGCTCGGTTGTGAAGTAGCGGTAAGCAACGTCTATTGTAATACCCTGCTCACGCTCTGCCATAAGACCGTCTAACAGCAGCGAATAATCTATGTTACCCTCTCTTGAGCCGACCTTGCTGTCTAGCTCTAAAGAACGCTCCTGATCAGCAAACAACAGCTTTGCATCATACAGCATATGACCGATAAGGGTTGATTTTCCGTCGTCAACGCTTCCGCAGGTAATGAATTTCAAAAGTCCGTTCATTTTAGAAATAGCCCTCCCTTTTTCTCTTTTCCATACTTGCAGCTCCGCCGTCGTTATCAATAACACGGCTGGTTCTCTCGGAAGAAACTGCTCCTAAAGTCTCGTCGATGATCTCATCAAGCGTCTCGGCGTTGCTCTCCATACCGCCTGTAAGCGGATAACAGCCAAGCGTTCTGAAACGAATCTTTTTAGTCTGAACCTCCTCGCCCTCTTTAAGGCGCATACGGTCGTCATCTACCATAATTATATTGCCGTCTCTTATAACGCACTTTCTCTCAGCCGCAAAATACAGAGGAACTATATCAATATTTTCTCTCTTGATATACTGCCAGATGTCCTTCTCCGTCCAGTTTGAAATCGGAAATACACGAATTTCCTCACCCTTATTTATCTCGGTATTATAGAGCTTCCACATCTCCGGACGCTGATTCTTAGGGTCCCATGCGTGGTCAGAGTTTCTAAACGAGAACAGTCTTTCCTTTGCTCTCGACTTTTCCTCATCACGTCTGCCTCCGCCGAAAGCCGCTGTAAATCCGTATTTATCAAGTGCCTGCTTTAAAGCCTGAGTTTTCATTATATCCGTATACGACGAGCCGTGATCAAACGGGTTTATACCCTGCTTAACGCCCTCCTCGTTGATATATTCAAGCATCTCAATACCGTATTTCTTTGCCGTTTTGTCACGAAATTCTATCATCTCTTTGAACTTCCAAGTGGTATTGACATGCAAAAAAGGAAAAGGAGGCTTTTCAGGGTAAAAAGCCTTTAATGCAAGATGCAGCATAACCGAAGAATCCTTGCCTATCGAATACAGCATAACAGGCTTTTCACATTCTGCCGCAACCTCTCTCATAATGTAAATAGCTTCCGCCTCAAGCTCATCTAAATGTAAAAATTCACTCATAATTAAATTTCCTTATCACTTTACTTTTTTATTATAATACCTGCCTGTCTATAACAACCATTATTTCTTATCTCTGTCAAGACCGTATCTTCTGCGTACTGCGTTTTCCCAGTTTGTAAATATAACGCGGTCGATTATCGTTCCTATTACAATAATTATAAGCATTATAAGCGTAACCTTATTAATGTCGCTCTCAATACTTCTTGCCGCATCGAGAATCTGACCCAATCCTATCATACTTATCATCATCTCAGCCGCCATAAGCGCTCTCCAAGCAAACGACCAACCGCTTTTAAGTCCCGCTATAAGCATCGGTTGTGCCGCAGGGATAATCACCTTGAAATATAGCTGGCTCTGGCTGACGCCCATCGTCTTTGCAGCTCTAATATATAAAGGGTCTACATTTTGTATTCCGTTATCGACCGCCATCGCTATGCTGAATGCAGAACCGACTATGATTACAAATATAACCGCGCTCTGGTCAAGACCGAACCACAGTATTGCAAACGGTACCCAGCATACGCTAGGCAGGGTTTGAATTCCCAAAATGATTGGTTTAAGGTTCTCCTGAAGATACTTGAACTTTGAAATAAGAAAACCAAGCGCCGCTCCTATTACCACAGATATTGCAAAGCCGATAAATGCCCTTATCAAACTTGCTCCGACTGCGGCATAAATGCTCATTCCCGTATAATCAAACGAGAACATATCCACACATCTTTCCCAAACTCCCTGAGGAGACGGTATAGTGTAAGACTTCCACAATCCAAGCACTTCAACGCCAAGCAAATAGACAAGCTCCCAAAGAGCAAGTATTATGATTATAAAGCCTATACGGCTTAATATCTTTTTAACTGTCGTGCTCTTCTTTTTCAATCTTGTCCACCTCTTCTTTTAAAGCCTCAAGCAGCTTTTTTCTTATGTTTATAAACTCTACCGACTCTATATGTCTTGGACGCGGTATATCGATCTTTATTATATCCTTAACCTTGCCCGGATGCGAGCCTATCATAACTATCCTGTCGCTGAAAAAGAGAGCCTCCTCAACGCTGTGAGTAACTAAGATAATAGTCTTTTTAGTCTGTTGCCATATGTTTATAAGCTCCTCACGCAGAACATTGATTGTCTGCTTGTCAAGAGCCGCAAAAGGCTCGTCCATAAGAAGTATCTTGCAGTCTAAGCAAAGAGCCCTTGCAAGCGCAACTCGCTGTTTCATTCCTCCCGAAAGCTCATGGATATTATAATCTCTGAACTTATAAAGCTGAACCATTTTCAGGTATTTTTCAAGTCTCTTGTCCTGCTCCTCTTTAGAAAGTCCTGCTATTTTCATTCCGAAGCGAACATTCTTCTCAACTGTAAGCCAAGGAAACAAGGCAGACTCCTGAAACATCATTATCCTGTCAGAACCGGGCTTAGTTATCTCCTTGCCGTCAAGAGTTATCTTTCCGCTGTCCTGTTCAACGAGCCCAGCAATTATATTGAGAAGCGTTGACTTTCCGCAGCCCGAAGGTCCTAAAAGACATATAAATTCACCCGACTCTATGTCAAGGTTTATGTCTTCAAGTATATTGGTATCGCTGTTTTTATCGAACTTCTTTGTTATTCCCTCAATATGCAAACTCATATTCAACTTTGCCCCTGAGAGCAATCCTCCTTATAAATTTATGTCGGCTTTATTGCTAATACTGATACCGATATTTCGGCAATAATAATTCATTATGAAATGGATCTCATTATACTATCGTCTATGATTTTATCGTCAGGCAGCTTTGAGATAAATCCCTCATCGAGATTAATTTTTGCATACTCGTCAACAGCTTCCTTAGAAACATCTGTTGTGAAAACTATTCTTGAAAATGCGCTTTCAAACTGCTTATCATCATTTTTAGAGCCTGCAAGCTCCTCTATCTTTGCGTTTACAATCTTTGCGCTCTCTGAAATGTTCTGCTGAATATACAAGGTTGCGTCCTTATGAGCCTTTAAAAACTTCTCAACTATCTCAGGATGCTCCTTTTGGAACTCTTTTCTCACAACAACAACTGCTACAGGATAATCCCCCTGACGCCATATCTCGTCGTAATTTAGCACCACCGTTGCTTTTATATTTTGACTGTTCTCCAAAACAGTTCCCCAAGGCTCCGGAACAAGCGCTGCGTCTATCTCGCCCTGGTCAAAAAGCGACTCGACCTCCGAGTTTTTAACGGCTGTTACATTTACATTTCCGCCCTTGTCCTGCGCCTTTAGACCGTTGTCTGAAAGAAGCTTCAAAAGGGCTAAGTGCTGAGTATTTCCTGCCTGAGGAATTGCCACTGTCTTATTTGCCAGATCCTTGACTTCCTTTATATTAGCGTCTTCTCTTGCTATAAGAACCTGTCCGCCGTTGGTTGCACCTGCAATTATATTAACGTCTCCGTTTGTGCTTACATTCGCGCTTATCGCAGGAACAGGTCCGATATACCCTATGTCAATATCCTCTGATTTTAAAGCCTCGACTTCAGCAGGCCCTGCATTGAAAGACGTCCACTTAACGCTGTAGTCTTCTCCCAGAGCGTTTTCAAACGATTTCTGTGACTGCATTATCATTGCCTGAGCGTGAGTTATGTTCGGGAAAAACGCAACATTGACCGTCTTGTCGTCTTTTGAACCCTTAGTGCAGCCCGAAAAGACAGTGATTACGCAAGCAAAAGCCAGTGCTGCTGATAAAATTCTTTTTAATTTCATAATGTTGACCTCCTATAATTTATAATTCTTTTTTACCTTTAAATTCATCTAAAAATATGTCTAATTATACACATTATTACAATATCACTGTGAAATCCTTGTGAAGTAAGTCCCTTTCAAGCTAAATTTTATTTAATCTAGAACAGCATACCATAAATTGTGTTGATTGTCAATAAAAATAGCATAAATTGTGCTTTTATTTCCAACAAAACATAATCATTTATTAATCCCTCAATTCCTATTGAATTAATAGTAATTACTATGGTGTTTATTTTATAACAAAAATTTGCTTTGTCAAGTTGTATTAAAGCGAATCTGCTTTTTTACTATATTTCTTAACAAATAATAATGTTTATTAGTATACTTTTTACAAATCACGGAGGTTTTTTAATACATTGGAAAAGTTTATAATCTCCTCCATTGAAAGCTGTTCCGGTCTTACATTAACAGCCAAGCCTGACTGCTCTAATGATCGCAAAACGATACTTTTTTCAATTGCCAAAGCCGAAGAAACCGAGTTTGCAAGGGTTTTTCTTCTCTGTGAGAACGCCCCTCTTGCAACCTTAAAAAAGAATTTCTCGTCCTCAACGCCCTTTGGAGTTTCTTCTTTTATATCAAACCTCACTACACAGCTGTCAACATTCGGAGACGGTATAAAGTTTCCCCTTGAAACGTCGAATAAAATTTTAGGCTTGGAAAAATAGTTTACAGCAACCGTCACCGCACCCATATCCCTTGTTCCCATATCGGCGCAAAGACGTTTTCCAGCCTCTTTCTGAACCATAACCGTAACCGACTTTATCCGCAGTCTTGACTCTAACAGCTTCATTATTACAGGCGATGTTATATAATAAGGTAAATTTGCACACACAGCAACGTCAAGACCTTTAAAATTTTCATCAATGATTTTTGATAAGTCTGTTTTTAATACGTCTTCGTTTATGATTTTTACATTCTCAAATTCCGAAAGCGTATCCTCGAGTATTGGAACAAGTCTATCGTCTATCTCAATAGCTACGACCTTATCCGCACGCTTGGCAAGCTCGGCTGTCAAAACTCCTATACCCGTTCCGATTTCAATAATTCCAAAGCCTTTCTTTGCGTTTCCCTGCTCTGCAATTTTCGGGCAGACGCTCGGGTTTATCAGAAAGTTTTGTCCCAGACCTTTTAAAAACTCAAAGCCGTGCTTTTTCATCAATGCTTTTATTACGCCAATGTCCGTTAATTTTTCCACTGCTTTATTTAATACTCCGCTATGGAGAATTCCTCCTATACAATATTATAAATGCAAATATTAATCATAAATTTTTCAAAAAACATTATAGCATAATAGAAGAACATTTTCAAATACTAATAGTGTAAGCATAATATAATTTGAACGAAAGGAGAAAAATTATGTATATGCAGGATATTCCAATAGGACTAACATTTGCGCTTGCAGAAAATCCTGATGCACTGAAATATTTCGTATCGCTTTCAGAAGAACAAAAACAGCGCATTATTGAACAAAGCCATAAAATTCACTCAAAAAGCGAGATGCAGGCATTTGCAGGTAACTTTGCCAAAAACAATTCGTCATCAAAAACGGGATTTATGAACAATAGATTTAACTGATATTACTGCCGACATTAATTTGAATATAAGGTCTGTGTAAACAGATTTAACAATATATTAAAAATATTATTTAAAATTTGTAGCAAAAAGAGTTGCAATTCTTCTGAAATTAGAGTACAATATGAATTGTAGTAAATTTGGTTGAATTGAGGTTAAGCGAATGACATTAATTGCAAACAGTCATTACAACGCTTCATACGGCTTTTCAGGTAACCGTTCTTGTGCTTGCTTCTCAGGATGTTGCCTTTCTTCGTTGCACTCAAATAACAATATAATAGTATAATTATAACTGCAACAGAGATGTTGCAGTTTTTTACTGTCATTTTACGGAGGTATTATATGAAAAAAGTAGCAGTTATTATGGGAAGCGACAGCGACTTCCCTATCGTATCAAAGGCAATTAAAGAGCTTGATAATTACGGAGTTCCATATGAAGCGCACATTATGTCTGCTCACAGAACACCCGAGCTTGCCGCATCTTTTGCTAAAAACGCAAAGAAAAACGGCTTTGGAGTTATTATTGCAGCGGCAGGTATGGCGGCTCATTTGGCAGGCGTTTTAGCAGGAAACACTACCCTGCCCGTAATCGGAATACCTATCAAATCTACATTAGGCGGCTTAGACTCACTACTGGCAACCGTTCAGATGCCAAGCGGAATACCCGTTGCTACCGTTGCGGTAAACGGAGCTAAAAATGCAGCACTTTTAGCAATTCAGATGCTCTCTCTTTCAGACGACAGCCTTTCGGACAAGCTGGAAAAAGCAAAGGCTGAAATGGCAGAAGGCGTTAAAGCTAAGGACGAAGCATTGCATGAGGAAATTGAAAAGCTGTAATTTAATTAAAAGACAAAATCAATATATTGGAGGAAGATAATATGGAAAACATTATTAAAGGCGAACAGCTTTATGAAGGAAAGGCAAAGAAGGTCTATGCCACAAACGATCCTGACCTGGTTATCGTTGATTACAAGGACGACGCTACCGCGTTCAACGGCGAAAAGAAAGGCACTATCGCAGGTAAGGGTTCTATTAATAATAGAATGACAAACTTTATGTTCAAGCTGTTAAAAAAGGAAGGTATTCCTACTCACTTAGTTGAAGAGATAAACGACCGTGAAACTATCGTCAAGAAGGTTGAAATAGTGCCGCTTGAGGTTATTGTAAGAAATGTTGCGGCAGGCAGCTTTTCAAAGAAACTGGGCATTGCAGAGGGTACTCCTCTTAAAACACCTACATTGGAGTTCAGCTATAAAAACGACGATCTGGGAGACCCTTTTATAAATAAATACTACGCTCTCGGTCTTGACCTGGCAACCGAGGAGGAAATTGAAACAATCACAAAGTATGCATTTAAGGTAAACGATTTTATGCTTAAGTTTTTCAAAGAGCTTAACATTGATTTGATTGACTTCAAGATTGAATTCGGAAGATTTCACAATGATATTATTCTCGCTGATGAGATTTCGCCTGACACCTGCCGTTTCTGGGATTCTAAAACCCACGAAAAGCTGGATAAAGACCGCTTCCGCAGGGATATGGGCGGCGTAGAGGACGCTTATCAGGAAATTATGAGACGACTAGAGGCTAGAGGTTAGAAACCATATATATTAACAGCAATGTCTATGGTCTTGCATCTTGCATCTTGCTTCTTGCATCTTTCATCTAACTGGGGGAAGGAATGATAATACTTGAAAAAAGGCTTGCACGAGGAGTGCGGTGTGTTCGGCATATATTCGAACGAAACAACTGACGTAGCGTCGTCTGTGTTTGTGGGGCTTTATGCTCTTCAGCACCGAGGACAGGAAAGCTGCGGCATTGTCGTAAACGACGACGGACTTTTTCACTATCACAGGGATTTAGGTCTTGTTAACGAGGTTTTCAATAAGGAAACTCTCTCTAAACTGGGAAACGGTCAAATTGCTATTGGACACGTTAGATATTCAACTACCGGAAACTCAAACCGTTCAAACGCACAGCCGTTGGTAGTTCGGCATATTAAAGGTCCTATGTCTATAGCTCATAACGGAAACCTGGTAAACGCTTCTAAGCTAAGACAGGAATATGAACTGAAAGGCGCAATATTTCACAACACAAACGACACCGAAGTAATATCTTATGCAATTACCGAACAGCGACTTGTCTGCGGTTCTATTGAGGAATCAGTTGAAAAGGCTATGTATAAAATCAAAGGCGCATACTCAATTTTAGTTATGTCCCCTACCAAGCTGATTGCGGCTCGTGACCCGAACGGCTTTCGACCTCTGTGTTTAGGCAAAACCTCAAACGGCTATGTAGTTTCATCTGAATCCTGCGCTTTTGAAAGTATGGGCGCTAAGTTTATTCGTGACATAAAACCGGGTGAGATAGTTGTCATTGACAAAAATGGTATGAGAAGCATTGAGACACACTGCGGAAACAAGGGTACTATCTGTGTATTTGAATACGTTTACTTTGCAAGACCTGACTCGGTAATAGAAGGTTCAAGCGTTCACAAGGCAAGACTTCGTGCCGGAAAATTCCTCTGGCAGGAGCATCCCTGCGACGCCGATGTTGTTATAGGAGTTCCCGATTCGGGAATAGACGCAGCTCTCGGCTTTGCAAATGCAAGCGGTATTCCCTACGGCGTGGGATTTATCAAAAACAGATATATAGGCAGAACCTTTATTCAGCCTACTCAGCTTGAGAGAACAAACTCTGTTAAGATAAAGCTGAACGTAATATCAAACACCGTAAAAGACAAGCGTGTTGTTATGATCGATGACAGCATTGTAAGAGGCACTACTATGAGAAGAATAGTAAACCTTCTCAGAGACGCTGGTGCAAAAGAGGTTCATGTAAGAGTTTCCTGTCCGCCGTTTATCGCGCCATGCTATTTCGGAACGGATATAGACAGCAAGGAAAATCTTATCGCCTGTCAGAAAAAATCTATTGACGAAATATGCGAAAGCATTGGCGCAGACAGTCTGGGCTATCTCAGTGTTGAGAATGTTAAAAAGCTTGCAGGGATTTCTCACTGTGATTTCTGCGTTGGCTGCTTTAACGAGCAGTATCCTATAGAGGTTCCGAAGGAGATGCCTAAGGATAAGTTTGAATCAAAGATAAATAACAATCAGCTTACGCTGAATATTGAATAAAACTAATGAGGAGTATTTAAAATATGGAGAGTTTTTCAAACAGCTATAAAGAGGCAGGAGTTGACGTCACTGCCGGATACAAAGCTGTTGAGCTTATGAAACAGCACGTTGCAAAGACTATGACTTCTAACGTGCTTTCAGGGCTGGGCGGCTTCGGAGGTCTTTATGAGCTTGACCTAACTGGCATAAAAAAACCCGTTTTGGTTTCGGGAACGGACGGCGTCGGCACAAAGCTGAAAATCGCCTTTTTGATGGACAAACATAACACAGTCGGCATAGACTGCGTGGCTATGTGCGTAAACGATATAATCTGCTGCGGAGCTAAGCCCCAGTTCTTTTTAGATTATATCGCAGTGGGTAAGAACATTCCTGAAAAGGTTGCCGACATAGTTTCAGGAGTTGCAGAGGGTTGTGTGCAGGCAGGCTGTGCGTTAATAGGCGGAGAGACCGCCGAGATGCCCGGCTTTTACCCCGAGGACGAATACGACCTTGCAGGATTTTCGGTTGGAGTTGTTGACAAGGATAAGATCATAAAGCCCGATACTCAAAAAGAAGGCGACATAATAATAGGTATCAAGTCAAGCGGAGTTCACTCAAACGGCTTTTCGCTTGTTAGAAAGGTTTTCTCAGTCAGCGAATCAAACCTTGCAAGACACATAAGCGAGCTTGGCGCAACGCTCGGTGATACTCTTTTAACACCTACGAAAATATATGTCAAAGCTATTATGAATGCTCTTAATGTTTGCACAATAAAATCAATTTCTCATATTACAGGCGGCGGATTTTATGAGAATATACCTCGCTCGCTCCCTTCTGGTATCTCCGCAAAGATAGAAAAGTCAGCAGTTCAGATCCTCCCTATTTTTGAGGTGATCAAAGGCACAGGAAAGATCCCAGAGCGAGATATGTTCAATACCTTCAATATGGGTGTTGGTATGACAGTCGTTGTTGACAAAAACGACGCTGACAAGGCTATTTCTGCTATTAGTACAGCAGGTGAAGAAGCATACATTCTTGGTGAATTAGTAAAAAGCGACGAAGGAGTTATAATTATTTAGTAAGTAATAAGAAATAAGATATTATAAGTTAAACACAAATTATTGAAATTGTACTTTAGCTTTACTAATCTCTGATTTCTATTTTCTATTATTAGTAAAGGATTGGTGATATTAATGAAAAGAATTGCAGTATTGGTTTCCGGAGGCGGAACAAATCTACAGGCGCTTATTGACGCGCAGAAAAGCGGACTTATCAAAAACGGAAAAATAACCTGTGTTATTAGTTCAAACAATGACGCTTATGCTCTTGAACGCGCTAGAATAAACAGAATACCTTCTAAAGTAATACCAAGAGCAGAATATGACTCTTTAAGTCTATACACCTCAGTTGTAACAAATGAATTAATTGAGGAAAATATAGATCTCGTTGTTTACGCGGGATTTATGACTATCTTAGACGATCAGATAGTTAAAGCTTTCCCAAATAAAATGATCAATGTTCACCCGTCGCTTATACCCTCATTCTGCGGAAAAGGATATTACGGACTGCACGTTCATGAGGAAGTTTTAAAAAAGGGCGTCAAGCTGACAGGCGCTACTGTTCACTTTGTAACTGAGAAATGTGACGAAGGTCCTATAATTATGCAAAAAGCTGTTGAGGTTAAGGATGACGACACTCCAGAAATTCTTCAGAAAAGAGTTTTGGAGGAAGCTGAATGGATCATACTTCCAAAGGTTGTGTCACTGTTTTGCGATGATAAAATATTGATCATAGGAAACAAGGCTTACATAACCGACTAATTCCGAAACAACTATCAAGGAGGATAATATGAAAGCAACAGACATTTACGAAGAGCTTAAAAGCAATCCATATCCGGGAAGAGGAATCATTATCGGCAAATCAGCCGACGGAAAAAACGCAGTTACCGCTTATTTCATTATGGGGCGAAGCGTTAACTCGCGAAACAGAGTTTTCACCGAAACTGCTGACGGAATTAAAACAGAGGCTTTCGATCCGTCGCTTTTGACAGACCCTCATCTTATAATATATTCCCCTGTGAGGGTTTTAGGAAACAAAACTATTGTCACAAACGGCGACCAGACGGACACGATTTATGAGCTTATGGATAAGCAGCAAACATTTGAGCAGGCTCTGCGCACTCGTGAGTTTGAGGACGACGCACCAAATTATACCCCTCGTATTTCGGGAATTATGCATATTGAGGACGATACCTATAATTATGCAATGTCTATTTTAAAATCAGCAGACGGAAATCCTAAATCTTGCGAGAGATTTACTTATTCGTACACAAATCCGCTTAACGGCGAAGGCAGATTTATTCACACCTATATGGGTGACGGTGATCCGCTTCCAAGCTTTGAGGGTGAACCTAAGAAAATTTCTATACCTAATGATATTAAGGAGTTTTCAGATTCACTTTGGGAAAGTTTGAATGAAGATAACAAGGTTTCTCTTTTTGTCAGGTTTATCGACCTCAAAACCAAAAAGTATGAAACTGTTATTATAAATAAAAATAAGTAATATCAATACATAAAATCGAGAGGAGGAAATGCTCCGCATTATCGGAGCATAAATAAGAGATGAGTGTTGAGATGCAGCTAAAATACGGGTGTAATCCTAATCAAAAACCGTCAAGAGTTTTTATGGAAAACGGAAGTGAGCTTCCGATAACTGTACTGAACGGAAAGCCCGGGTATATCAATCTGCTTGACGCCTTCAACGGCTGGCAGCTTGTTAAGGAGCTGAAAAAGGCAACAGGTATGTGTGCGGCAACGTCTTTCAAGCACGTCTCCCCTGCCGGAGCGGCTGTGGGAAAGCCCCTTTCAGACACGCTAAAAAAAATCTACTGGGTTGACGATTTAGGCGAGCTTTCACCAATGGCATGCGCTTACGCAAGAGCAAGAGGCGCTGATAGAATGTCCTCATACGGGGATTTTATCGCACTTTCCGATGAATGTGACGTATGCACTGCAAAGATGATTCAAAGAGAGGTATCAGACGGAATCATTGCTCCGTCATACACAGACGAGGCTTTGGAAATTTTAAAGAGCAAGAGAAAAGGTACTTATAACATCATTCAGATAGATGAAAATTACACTCCCGACCCTATTGAAACAAAGCAGGTTTACGGAGTTACATTTGAACAAGGCAGAAACGAGCTTGATATAAACACAGCTCTCCTTGAAAAGAATATTCCGACAAACAACAAAAACATTCCTGAAGATAAAAAAATTGACCTGCTTATTTCTCTTATCACTCTTAAATACACTCAATCAAACAGCGTTTGTTATGTGAAAGACGGTCAGGCGATAGGAATCGGCGCAGGTCAGCAGTCGAGGATACACTGCACAAGGCTCGCGGGAAACAAGGCTGACGTCTGGTGGCTTCGTCAGGCGCCGCAGGTACTTAACCTTGACTTCAAAGACGACATAAAACGTGCGGACAGAGACAACGCAATTGACGTTTATATTTCTGACGAGTATGAGGACGTTTTAGCTGAGGGAGTTTGGCAAAACACCTTCAAGACAAAGCCTCCGATATTTACAAATGAGGAAAAAAAGGCTTGGATAGCTAAAAACACAGATGTATGTCTGGGTTCTGACGCTTTCTTCCCGTTTGGCGACAACATAGAACGTGCAAGAAAGAGCGGAGTAGCTTATATTGCCGAGCCGGGCGGTTCTATCCGCGACGACAATGTTATCGAAACCTGCAATAAATATAACATTGCTATGAGCTTTACGGGAATAAGATTGTTCCACCACTGATAAAATATTTATGAGATAACTGCAATCTCATTTGAATTAAATCTGTTCAATTTCAAAGCATTAAAGGAGATATTTATGAAATATTTAAAGAAATTAGCGGCATTAGCTGTTAGTATTTTGATGGCTTTGAGCTTGGTCAGCTGTCAGTCGGTAGATGAATCAAGCAGTGAGAAGTCAGCAGACCCATATTCTCATAATCATTCTAGCAATTCTAAAGGTACCTTTAAAGACGGCGTTTATACAAATGACGAATATTCCATAGAGTTAGGCTCAGGCTGGGAGCAAGCCAAAGACACAACTGATTCGGATATTGCTATGTTCAGCCACGGCAGCAATTCATTCAGCAACATTAATGTACGTCGTGAGTGCCATGATAAAGCAAATGAAATAGACGTCGAGCAATACAAAGAAACTACAGCCAATCAATTCAATTCGCTAAAAGATTACAAGGTAACCAAAACTAAAGACGTTGAGATAGACGGTAAAAAAGCATTTAAGGTCTATATTAATATGAATTCCGGCGACACAAAAATGAAGCTAATTCAGTGCTATATCATAGCAGATAAAGACATTTACGTTTGCTCATTCCTGACATCTGCCGAAGAATACAAGAAAATGAAATCCGAAGGTGAGAAAATTATAGACACTTTTAAATTTCGCTAATCAGCAAGTTTTAGAATCGTAACCTATCAAAAGACAATTAACCTAAAAGGAGAAAATACAATGAAAATTTTAGTAGTCGGCGGCGGCGGCCGTGAACACGCTATAATTATGAAGCTTTCCGAATCGCCGAGAGTTGAAAAGCTGTATTGCACGCCCGGAAACGGCGGTATATCAAAATACGCTGAGTGCTTTAACATCGGAGCGTGTGACATTGAAGGTGTTGTGGCTCTTGCAAAAAAACTTGCCGTTGATATGGTGGTAGTAGCGCCCGACGATCCGCTTGTCCTCGGTATGGTCGATGCGCTTCAGGCAGAGGGATTTATGACTTTCGGACCTAAGAAAAACGCCGCTATTATCGAGGGTTCTAAGGTATTTTCAAAAGAGCTTATGAAAAAGTACAACATACCGACTGCTGAATACGAGGTGTTTACCGACAGTCAGAAAGCCATTGACTATATTAAAGAAAAAAACACCTACCCTGCCGTTGTCAAGGCAGACGGTCTTGCTTTGGGTAAAGGTGTTATAATTGCTGAAAATGAGGCTCAGGCTATTGACGCCGTGAACTCAATTATGAACGATAAAATTTTCGGCGAAAGCGGCTCTAAGCTTGTCGTTGAGGAATTTCTTACAGGTCCAGAGGTATCTGTTCTGTCGTTCACCGACGGAAAAACTATTGTTCCTATGATATCGTCTATGGATCATAAACGTGCATTGGACGGCGATAAAGGTCTGAACACCGGCGGTATGGGCACTGTCGCTCCTAACCCTTACTACACTGAGGACGTTGCTAAGGAATGTATGGAGAAAATCTTTCTGCCCACCATAAAAGCTATGAACGCCGAAGGCAGAACCTTTGAAGGCTGTTTATATTTCGGACTTATGCTGACAAAGAACGGTCCTAAGGTTATAGAATACAACTGCCGTTTCGGGGACCCTGAAACTCAGGTCGTACTTCCCATGCTAGAGGGCGATTTATGTGAAATTTTCGAAGCTGTATACAATCACGAGCTTGACAAGGTTTCAATTGACTGGAAACAGGGCTTTTGTACCTGCGTTGTAATGGCAAGCGGTGGATATCCAAAATCCTACCCAAAGGGCATTGAGATTTATGGTCTTGACGACAACGGGCAGGTTGAAAACGCTTTTGTTTACCACGCAGGAACAAAGTTTGAAAATGGTGTTTTCAAAACAAACGGAGGCAGAGTTCTCGGCGTTACTTGCAATGCTCTTACGCTTCAAGGAGCGCTTGACAAGTCATATTCCGCCGTATCAAAAATCAAGTGGGAAAATGCTCATATCAGAAGTGATATTGGAAAACGTGCCCTAGCTGCGCTTGACAGCGATCCGCTTGCGCTTCACTACAAGGACGATATGGAGGATTACATTGAAGAAAACGGTGTTTACCTCCGCCAATAGCCGGCAGGGTGAACCCTGCACGCTGCATATTATAAATTTGAAAAATCATCAAATTAGTGCAGCGGCAGGCTTATTAATTGATAATTGACAATTGTCAGAAGCAAGATGTTAACTCCAAGAAAAATAAATAAGAATTTAAGATTATAAGTTTGTTGAATTTAAAACACCTACCCGAATTTGGATAGGTGTTTTATCATTTACTCTATTTAACTTTAATCATCAAAAACAGATTCTGTTTCCCAAGAAATTATATTTCCCGTTTCGCTGTCTATTTCAAAATCATACTCCATATTTTTGTAAACTATAGAGCCTTCATAGATCTGTCTGCCGTCGTCATATTCTGAATGAATACGAATATCTTTTTCGGTAGCTCCTTTTACCTTGCTAAGCGCAGTTTTCTTTGCTTTATCTAATGACACATCTGCATTATTTTGCGCCGTTGAGCCGAAGTCGTTATCTATATCTGTATCCTTACTGCGAATGCTTCCGTCCTGAGCAGAAATCTCATACTCATATTCTTTATTGCCCACATAGAAATCAACCTCGTATAAAGATATTCCGTCATCAATTTTCTGATTTATCCTAATGCCGTTAACTTCAGACTCCGAAACATTTGCGTCTTTTAACGCAATATTTTTTGCGTCATCTTCTGAAATTGAAGTATTTGCAGCATTTGTACTCTGCGAAATTGTCGTGCTTTCAGATTGCTCTGTAACACTGGTATCAGCAAGACTCTCCGACAACTGAGTTGTATCACTTGATAAATCAGATGAAGTTTTATTTTTTTCGCCGCACCCTGCCATAATTGCCGTTATTGACATTAAAAAAGCCATAATTAGAATTTTCGTTTTCATTGTTCTGACCTCCGTTATTATAAGTTACTTTGATTCTATCAATATAATTTTAACAAATTTACAATATTTTATGTATGAATTATGATTTTACCAAATATTTCGTAGTGATGCAAAAATCGGCACCGAGTTAAGCGATGCCGATATATTTAACATATAAATCTATAAAATTTTAATAAGTAAAAATTATTTGCGATATGATATATTTTATTTAAGTTCTGCCGCCTAAACCAAAGGAAATCGACAACGCACTGTTCACAGCGGACATTGAGCTTGTATCAAGCTCTCCCATTCTCTCTTTTAGACGTGTTTTATCTATAGTTCTTATCTGCTCTAACAAAACTACCGAATTTTTCGCAAGACCGCAGCTTGAAGCGTTTACTGCAATATGTGTAGGCAGCTTTGCCTTATCCATTTTGCTTGTTATCGCCGCCGCTATAACGGTAGGGCTGTGCTTGTTCCCGACGTCGTTCTGGACAATAAGCACAGGTCTCATTCCCCCTTGCTCCGAGCCGACTACCGGGCTTAAGTCTGCGTAATATATTTCTCCCCTGTGAATTCCGTTGTCATAATAACCCGACACATATAACACTCCCATTTTCATTTGATATTAGTGTTGACCGCACAAATAAGTTTTAAACACCTTTATATTAAAAACGGGGAGCAAAAGGTGTGATAGTTTATTATATGACATTGTTCTTTAAAATGTGATAAAAAATTTATTGGTTATAGTGATGCAGAATTTTATTTTCAAAAGTTTTAAGTTAATATTTATCTTCAGTCATTTACTCTTAAAACCCTTGCGTTTACTTACAAAATAGTGTATAATAAAATCTAAGTATTGGATTATTATGTCCAAAATAAGGAAAAGTAATTATAGCTAATATTTCAGAAAGGACAAATCGTTATGGATTTAGAAATGGTAAAATACTTAGCAGAGCTTGGTAAACTTGATTTTACCGACGATGAGCTTAAAAAGGCGTCAAGCGATATGACAAGCATTATTGAGCTTATGGACAAGGTAAAGGAAATTGATGTCACCTATGACGCTCTTGCCGATAATAAGAATATATATTTAAACGACTTAAGAGAGGATTTCAATGAACCCTCAATGCCTACCGAAAAGGTAATTGCCAATGCTAAAAACAGAGATAACTGCTTTGTTGTTCCAAAGGTAGTGGAATAACAAAACGCACATTAATAAATTCCGTATTAATAAGGAGAATAATCAATGGAACTGAAAAACAGCAGTATTAATGATATAAGAAAAGCTCTGGACGGAAAGAAAATTTCCGTTAAAGAGCTTACCGACGAATATTACAGCCGTATTGAATCGGCAGATAAAAAGCTTGACTGCTTTATAACCCTTTCAAAAGAACAGGCTTATAAGGCTTGCGATAAAGCACAGAAAAAAATCAATAAGGGCGAAGCTTCACCGCTGACGGGAATACCAATGGCGATTAAGGACAACATCTGCACAGAGGGTGTTAAAACCACCTGTGCGTCAAGAATGCTTGAAAACTTTATTCCGCCTTACAACGCAACGGTTATGGATAAGCTGGAGAACGAGGGTATAGTAATGCTCGGAAAGGTTTCTATGGACGAGTTTGCAATGGGCGGTTCTACACAAACTGCGGCATTCAAGAAAACCAAGAACCCGTATGATACTGACAGAGTACCGGGCGGTTCATCGGGAGGCTCGGCAAGTGCAGTTTCAGCAGACCTCTGCACAGCGGCTCTCGGCTCAGATACAGGCGGCTCGATACGTCAGCCTTCATCTTTCTGCGGAGTAACAGGTATGAAGCCGACCTACAGCCGTGTTTCAAGGTACGGTTTGGTTGCGTTCGCATCATCTCTCGACCAGATAGGACCTGTCGCTAAAAACGCTCAGGACTGCGGGACCATACTAAATGCTATTTGCGGCTTTGATATTCACGACGGAACATCAGCTAAAGTAGACGTTCCCGACTTTAACGCAAAAATCGGCAAGGATATAAAGGGATTGAAAATCGCCCTGCCTAAAGAGTTTTTTGCTGAGGGAATAGACGTTGGTATAAAAACTGCGGTTTTAAAAGCCGCTGACGAATACAAAGCTATGGGTGCAGAGCTTGTAGAATGTTCTATGCCGTCGCTTAAATATGCAATTCCGGCATACTATCTTATTGCGTCTGCTGAGGCAGCTTCAAACCTTTCAAGATACGACGGTATAAAATACGGTCACAGAACTGATAAGAAGTGCGAGTCATATGATGAGCTTATCAAAGCGTCAAGACGTGAGGGCTTCGGCGACGAGGTTAAAAGAAGAATACTGCTCGGCAACTATGCTCTTTCCAGCGGTTACTACGACGCTTATTACGGAAAGGCAATGGCTTTAAGACAGCTTATTAGAAAAGAATACAACGATATTTTTGAAAAGTGTGATGTTATTTTAACACCTACAACGCCAACAACTGCATATCGCTGTGATGAAAATATATCCGACCCTGTAAAGATGTATCAGGCTGATATTTGCACAGTTACTGTAAATATTGCAGGACTTCCTGCAATCTCGACCCCGTGCGGATATGACGGTAAGGGACTTCCTATCGGAATGTCGATTATCGGAAAGCCTTTTGACGAGCAGACGGTAATTCAGACAGCGGACGCCTATGAAAAGAACTTTACAAGAGTTTTACCAAACATAGATTAATAACGGAGGAACAGACAAATGGAGAATAAATATATAACAGTCATCGGTCTTGAAATTCACTCCGAGCTGCTTACTAAATCAAAGGTTTTCTGCACCTGCAACGCTGAGTTCGGAGGCGACCAAAATACAAGGTGCTGTCCTGTATGCACAGGTATGCCGGGAACACTTCCCGTTATCAATCAAACTGCCGTTGAATACGCAGTAAAAGCAGGCTTTGCGCTGGGCTGTAACATCAGCAAGTTTTCTGTGTTCGACAGAAAAAACTACTTCTACCCCGACCTGCCAAAGGCATATCAGATCTCACAGCTTCAAAGACCCCTCTGCTTAGACGGTCTTGTTCCTATTGAGGTCGACGGCAAAAAGAAGAATATCAGAATAAACCGTATACATCTTGAGGAGGACGCAGGAAAGCTGATACACGACGATTTTAACGGTGTTTCGCTTGCCGACTATAACAGATGCGGAATACCTCTTATCGAGATAGTTACCGAGCCTGACATTTCGTCTGCTGAGGAGGCTCAGGCTTTTGTGTCGCAGATTGCGCTTTTGCTAAAATACGCAGGTGTCAGCGACTGTAAAATGGAACAGGGTTCATTGAGATGCGACGTAAATATTTCTCTTATGAAGCCTGACGATAAAGAGTTCGGAACCCGTGCGGAAATCAAGAACCTAAACTCAATAAAGGCTATCGGCAGAGCAATAAAATACGAGGAAAGACGTCAGGCTCTCTTGCTTGACGCAGGAAAGCGTGTTATCCAAGAAACAAGAAGATACAACGAAAACCGTGACGTCACCACTTCAATGAGAAACAAAGAAAACGCTCACGATTACAGATACTTCCCAGAGCCGGATATTTTGCAGGTAAACTTCACTGATGAAATGCTCGACGATATCAAAGCAAAACTGCCTGAAATGCCTGATAAAAGAATCAAGAGATATGTTGAAAAATTCGGTCTGAGCGAGACAGACGCTAAAATCTTGATTCAGTCTAAGGTCGTTTCTGATTTCTTTGACGACGCTGTAAAAGCATATAACAACCCAAAGAGCATAGCCTCATTTATTCTGCGTGAATTTATGAGAAGGCTCAATCTGGGCGAAATTGATTTGGATAATCTCAATTTCACAGCCGAAGATGTTGCAGAACTGGTTAAACTTTCAGACGAGGAAAAGGTATCTTTAAACGACGCAAACAAGACATTCAGGGAGATGGTCGAAACAGGAAAGCCCTGCAGTGAAATTATAAAGGCAAACGGATACTTGATAGAGCTTGACAACTCAAAGGTAGAAGCAGGAATCGACGAGATTTTAGCGGCTAACCCGGAACAGGTTGAACAGTACAGAAACGGCGAAACAAAGGTATTCGGCTTCTTTATGGGAAAATGCACAAAGGCGCTCAAAGGCGTCGGCACGCCAAAGGTTATAAAAGAAATTCTGGAGAGCAAACTGAAATCCGGTGAAACACAACAGCAAACACAGACATCGGAAGAAAGTGCAAAGTCTGAAAGCAACTCAAAGCCTGACACATCAAAGCTCACTAAATATGAAAATCCTGATAAATTCACACCAAAAACAGAAGCAGATAACGACAAGCTTTTAGTCATAAGCGGTAAAAACGTAATGCAGGAATTTGACGTTGAAACTGCTCAGAACAATATCGGCTCGGAGGTCGAGTTCTCCGGCTGTGTTCATAAGGTCAAATCAATGGGAAGCATCTCGTTTGTTGTTATACGAACAGCGAGAGACGTTATTCAAACCGTATATAATAAGGATAACTGCAAAGACAGTATAGACGGTCTGCACGAGGGTTACTTTGTTCATATTAAAGGCACTGTCAACGAAAACAAGCGTGACCAGAACGGCATTGAGGTTATTCTTAGTGAGATAAAGCTGATCTCAAGACCTAAAGAAGAATACCCTCTCAAGATTTCTCAGGGTGAGCTTAAATGCACGCTTGATGTGAATCTCGACAACAGAAGCGTTTCCTTGAGAAACCCTTATCAGCGTGCAATCTTCAAGCTTCAGGAAGGTCTTGTTCAGGGAATGCACGAGTTTATGAGAATGAACAACTTCACTGAAATCCACACTCCGAAAATCGTTGCTCAGGGCGCAGAGGGCGGAGCAAATATATTCAAGATAGATTATTTCGGTCACCCTGCGTTTTTGAACCAGTCTCCTCAGTTTTATAAGCAGGCGGCTATCGCCTTCTATGACAGAGTTTATGAAATAGCTCCTGTTTACAGAGCAGAAAAGCACGCAACATCACGTCATATTAATGAATATATCGGTCTTGACTTTGAAATGGGATATATCGACAGTATGTATGACGTTATGAATATGGAAACAGCAATGCTCAAACATATTTTTGCATACATTGAGAAAAACTACCCTAAGGAAATAAAACTGCTCAACGCTGATGTTCCGCATATTACTGATATACCGTCAATTAGATTTTCTGACGCCATTGAGCTTTTACGAGGCAAAAATGTTTCAACGAAGTTTGACTTAGACCCAGAGGACGAGGTAAATCTTTGCAAGTATGCAAAAGAAAAGTATGACAGCGAGTTTATATTCATAACCCACTTCCCCAGCTCTAAGCCTCCGTTTTATGCTATGGACGACAAAGATGATCCTAAGGCGGCATATAAATTTGACTTGATATTCAGAGGTTTGGAGATAACCTCCGGCGGTCAAAGAATCCACGATTATGACGAGCAGGTAGCTAAAATGAAACGTCAGGGCTTAGACCCTGCCGACTTTGAAAACTATCTGGAATCGCATAAGTACGGTCTTCCACCGCACGGCGGATTGGGAATAGGTCTGGAGCGTCTTTTGATGAAGCTATTAAACTACTCAAATATTCGTGAAACATCAATGTTCCCTAGGGATTTAAACAGATTGCTGCCGTAGTTTTTTATCACATTATTGTCACATTAATATGTAATACTATCCATAAGTAAAACCTGTTTTGAGGTCAAGTGATAAAACTTAAAATGAATGGAGAAACATTATGGACGAAAATAAAAATCAAGAAGAAATTTTAAGTGATGAGTTTCAATCTGACGAAAACCCAGTTGATGATGTTCAATCTGATGAAATTATTTCTGATGATACTGTTGTTAATAATGATGAGTTAGATACTGATAGTGAATTTTCAGAATATGAATCTGAAACAGATAACACATATACTCCTATCTTAGGTGAGGACGCTGAAACTGATTATTTAACCGAAAGTGATTCAAGTACAAAGAAATCAGATTGGACTACAAAGATTTTGATTCCAGTAATTGTTGTTCTTGCGGCGGTGATAGTTGCGCTGGTCATTCTTCAACTTAACAAGACAAATGCAAATACAACTTCGAACAGCAATTCAAACTCTGCTTTGGCAAGCTCTTCTGCTGAAGTTCCCGAACCGTCCTTTAAAATCGACGGCAAAAAAGTTGACACCGATGATTTAGTTTTTTTGAAAATCGACGGAAATGAAATTGGATTTGATGAGCTTAGAAACTGCTATTATCAATTTTTATACGGCTACGGTCAATATTACGGCATATCTGAGGATACCTTCAAAAGTGCAAGCGGCGATGATCTAAAAAATATGTTCAATTCATTCAAGGATAGTCTTGCCGAGTATATAAAAGGTGGTTATGTTCACGCAAGCTATGCAAAAAAACACGGAATAACCTTCGATAAAGATGATGAAAAGGCTGTAAAGGAAAGAATTCAATCAATTAAAGACGAGCAAGGCAAAAATTATAAATCGTTTCTTAAAGAAAATTATATGACAGAAACTTATCTTAACACAGCTATGAAAAACAATGTTCTCGCCGATAAGGTTGAGAAAACACTGTCTATTCCCCAGAAGGACTTTTACAAAACCGCCCAAAAAGAGCTTTATCAGGTAAAGCAAATATTTATACCTTTTGGTTCTGAAGAAAAAATATCAGATGAGGTTTTATCTTCAAACAGCATTAAGGATTATGACAAACTTTCAAATCCGAAAAAGGCAGAGGCGATTTTTTCTAATTATGACGCTTTGAGCGACAGTAAGAAAAATCAGGCAAAAAAGGCTTCCAAAAAGGTTGCCGAAAACATTTATCAAAAGCTTAAATCTGGTGCAGATTTCGATACCCTTATGAAGAATAACACTTACGATTCTTTGTATGAAAGCTACCCAAAAGGCGTATTAGTCGGCAAGGACTATGAATACGATGAGGCTTATCTTAAGGCAGCATTGAAATTAAAAGAAAACGAGATGAGCGAAGTCATAGAATCAAGCTCCGGATACCATATCATTATGCGTGTTCCGTTGAACAAAGAATATATCAATAAAAATATTGAATACTTTGCTCAGACCTATAATGACAATGCCGTTAATAAAGTTTTATATAAGGTATATGAAAATATTAAGGTCGAGCAAACCGATGTCTATAAAAACTTTCAGTACGGTGATTTGACTTAAAATTAAATAGTTCATTTAAGCAGAGGCTTTTAAAAGCTTCTGCTTTTTTTTGCGCTTAAATTTATTTGAAATATGAAATCATATTAGAATATTACTCTGACTTATAAAATTTTAAAAATTAAACATTTGTTCTTGACATTCGCAAACAAATGTTCTATAATGATGATAAAGAACTTATGTTCTTTATAGTTTAAGATGAAGCACTTGTCAAAAATATAAATTAGTAAAGGAATGAATTGCTATGGAAACTAAAAAGGAAAGAGTAATACTTCACATTGATATGAACAATTGCTACGCATCTATTGAATGTAAGCTCAACCCGGAATTAAACGGAAAATGCGTAGCTGTTGCAGGAAATCAGGAGGAACGTCACGGGATAATACTTGCCAAAAACGAGCTTGCCAAAAGCTATGGCGTTAAAACAGGAGAACCTATATGGCAAGCAAAGAAGAAGTGTCCTGAGCTTATTACAGTTCCTCCTCACTACGAGGAATACCTTAAACACTCAAAGGCGGCAAGGAAAATATACTCCGACTACACAGACAAGATCGAGCCTTTTGGAATAGACGAATGCTGGATCGACATAACAGGTTATTGGCGAAACGGTAAGCAGGCGGACGGTAAGGTTATAGCCGATGAGATAAGAGAAAGGGTCAAATCAGAGCTTGGGATAACAGTATCTATAGGCGTAAGCTATAACAAAATATTTGCAAAACTTGGCTCTGATATTAAAAAGCCGGACGCAACCACAGTCATAGCATCGCAAGGCAAGGATTGTTTTAAAGATAAGGTTTTCCCTCTTGACGTTGGAGAGCTTTTGTATGTGGGAAAAGCAACAAAGAAAAAACTCAATCAAAGGGGGATCTTCACTATTGGAGAACTTGCGCAAACTCCCATATCAAAGCTTCAAAGCTGGCTGGGAAAATGGGGGCAATACCTTTGGGTATATGCAAACGGTCTTGACATATCTCCTGTTGAAACTGACGGCAATAAGCCATTAGTTAAATCGGTCAGCAACGGAACAACATCATACCGTGACCTCGAAAACGATAACGATGTAAAAATAATCACATTTGCTCTGGCAGAAAGTATTGCCTCAAGGCTTCGTGCTATTCACTCTAAATGCAAAGCGGTTTCCATTTCGGTAAAAAATAATAAGATGTATACTTATTCAAGGCAAAAGCAGCTGCACATTCCCATAGATGACGCTTATGAGATAGCAAATATCGCACTTTCTCTTTACAAAGAATCCTACAACTGGGCAGCAGGAAACCCCATCCGTGCTATCTCAATTTGTGTTTCCGAGCTTAACGATATTTATTCCGATTATCAGACTTCTATATTTGAAAATTCAAACGAAAATAAAAAACATGAAAATCTCAACAAAACTATTGACCGCTTGAGAGATAAATACGGTTACACTTGTGTAAGGCGAGCTATTGTGATAAGTGACAGTGGTTTTGCAAACTTTTCAGGCATAGCTACTAGAAGTTAACGATTAGATGTTAGAATTTAGAGACAATAGGCAAGATAAAACCGCCCAACAGTTTTTCAACTGCCGAGCGGTTTTTAATTATTGAACTATTAAATATGGAGTAAATATTAAGAAAAAGTGTTTACACCAGAATATCCCGAATCATAGCTGTTATATGTCTCCGTACTATCCGAATAACCTTCTGTACTGTATGCAGAACCGTTTGTATAATCGGTTTCATCATCTTTTATTTTTGAATATCCGTATATTTTTTGTTGTAAAGTTCTTATGTTCGACGTAAAGTCAGGACATAAAACATCGTTGCCTCTGATTATTTGGCGAGTCCATGTTCCTTCAGCAGGAATCTGTATCTGATTACGTTCGTAGTTTAAATACGTTGAAGCGTGCAGAAGATAATATGCGATCTCAGCGTCTGTCAAATCAGTTGATATCTTATTCAATACCTTATTGAGCAGCGAGTTGAGCTCGGTCAGTGACAGTTCCTTTGTCATATTTGCAATAAGATCAATTACAGTTCTCTGTCTCTGAGTTCTCTCCCAGTCTGACCTTCCAACCATACGAAGCCTTGCATATGCCAGCGCCTGATTGCCGTTCATATGAATTTTTCCGCCTTTTTTTATGTAGTCTGATCCATATTTCTTATTAAGATATTTGTTCTGCTCTCCCAGCGGATCTCTCATACCTTTTGCCTCTTCATCAGAGATTTTTATATCAAGTCCGCCCATAGTATCAACTATGTCAATAAAAGAATAGAAATTGACCTTTAAGTATCTGTCTATCTTGATGCTGAAATTATCCTGTATGGTTTTTTCTAAAAGCGGTATACCTCCCTTTGAATATGCAGAATTAATTCTGTCCGCATAAAAGCCCGGTATCTGCAAATAAATATCCCTCATAAACGAGGTAGTAGTAACAGTTCCCTTTTTGGTATTTATAGAAACCATAATAATAACGTCGGTATTACCGTTTGTTTGAGCGGTATTTTCCACTGTATCTCGCAAATCCTCTCCGACAAGCAAAATATTTGTTACATCACTGTCGGAAACGACATTTGCCGCCGATTTTGCAAGCTTATCTTTAAGCATCTGCTCATAGTCAACAGCGTCAACAGTATCATTTGAACCTATTTCGCTCTGACCTGGATCAATAATACTGATAATATTATCGTTTCGGTCAAGCATTCCCGTAAAGGTTGCAAATACTGAAATACCTGCGCCGCAAAGAAGAAAAACAACTCCGAAAACATAGCATAAAATAACTGATGCCTTTTTCTTAAGCGACCATTTTCTGCGTTTCGGTTTTATTCTTGCTTCAGGCTCAGCATTATATACCTGTGCATTGCTTACAGGCTCAGTTACATCGCTTATAGTTGTTTTAGAGCTTTTTCTAGCCTGCATTGCTCCTGCAACTAAATCAGAAAGCGGTATTCCATCAGTTCTCCACTCTTCCGGCTTTGCAGGCGTCTGATGCTCATTTTTTTTCAGCTTTGACAAATTGCTTGAAGTATTTTCGGATTTTGTATTTGTGTTTCTGGCTTCTTTTATAGCCGCCTGCTGTGCGGGAGATAGCTTCTTACCGCTTTTCTTAACAGCATTTGCAAATAACTCAGCCATATTATTACTGATATCTGAATCGTCTGATGTCTTATTCAGATTCTTTTTCATATAATTTTCTTGTGCTTTCAGCGCATCAATATCACTCTTTGTCTTTTTATTCTTCATATTTGTTTTTTTATTAGCGCTGTTGTCCGTTTTGCCGTCATTGTAAAACGATTTAAAATAATCCTTTGAATCATTAACATCTTCTGTTTTGATATTCGATTTTTTAATGTTTACATTCCCATATGATTTATCACTATTAGAAGAAACATTTTCCGACTCGATTCTTCTCTTTTTTCGCATAACATCCTTTATAATATCATCAACAGAAAAATCGTCTGCTTTCTTGTTCTCAGGCATATGTACCTCCTTATTCTAAATATACTTTAGATTTCAGTCGTTACTATCTGCTCTTTTTATCATCACTGTACTATGCTATTGCTATATGTACTTCAATTATTCTACCACATATACATACATTTATCAAGTATTTTACTTAAATTTAGTTAAACTGTTAAAAAGATACAAATTTACGACATATTTAGACGTCGACTGAAACGCTAAAAGTATAAATCATTTATATGATAATTGTGTGAAAGATAGAAAGTGAATTTATGCCAAATACAAATCTAAATATAAAAAGAAGCCCGCTTTCATAAGGGCTTCTTTGGAAATTGATTTGTGAATAGCTTTTTCTATTCATAAGGAGGTTTATATATGAAAAAGATAAACTCACGCTTTCAAAATAATAAATGGCGCAAGACCATTATTAAAATAAATTCTAAAGCTCCAAAAACATTGAAAATTTAATTATCCTATTTAAAAAGTATCCCAATTGCTAAAGAGTAAAATTAAAACATGAAATTTCATTCCATAATATCCTCGCTTTTATCCAACATTCACTTTACATCTATTTAAAACAATAGTCTTGCCGTAAGTAATAAATATATATCAACAAAATATCCTATAATTTTTATAATTTACTTATATTGTAATATTTCTTTTTTTATTTTTTGTGAACACATTTTAAATATATTTTAAACATATTATATGTTTTATAAGCACATAACAACACATTTTAGATATAAAATAAATACATAATATATTTCTAGGAGGAATTTTTATGGCAATTAAGAGTCTATCAATAAGAATTGATGAAAAAATGCTGAATAAGATTCATGTCGTAGCTGATTATGAGGGCAGAAGTGCAAACAGTCAGATTCTAATTCTGATAAGAGACTGCATTAAATTATACGAAGAAAAACACGGAAAAATTGAAGTTTAGTAATTCTATTAATTCCTGATATATTAAGATAATAAGTAGTGTTCGGAGTTTTTCCAAAGCACTTGACAAATAAAAAATATGTGTTATAATATAAATATAAAAAGAGAGTGCTGCACATGGGCAATTAAATTGCCTTGGCGGTCTCTCCCTGGTTTAGTGTAGAAACACCGTTACCGTGGAAAGTAAGGCGGTGTTTCTTATTTTATGTATAAATAAAAAACTTCTAATATTACTTATGAAATATAAGATAACATAGAGCGATAACGCTGATAAGCATATTCGTATAAGTAATTAATAACGAATAATCTACCATGGTTATCACCTCCCTTTTTCCAGGGAGAAAACCGCCTACCGTTCATGTACAGCACTCTCTTACTTCACATTATAAAATAAAATAAATAATTTGTCAAATTATGACGAACAACGAGGCAACATTACTGTTGCCTCGTTGTTCTTGCTTCTAGTCGCCCAAAGGCGGCAGTCACCCCTCGCCGCTTAAACATCATAGACAAAGACAAAATCGTCCATAACAAAGTCTTCGCCGATATCAGCTATCTGTGTACGTTCTATGTACATTCCGAACTTCTTGTAAATCTCTATCGAGTGCTTGTTTCCTCTATTTACTGTAAGCCAGATTTTTGAAAGTCCACGTTTTTTTGCTTCTTCTTTCAAGAACTCGAAAGCCTGTCTTGAAAAGCCCTTGCCTCTTTCAGATTTAAGCAAATAGATTTTTGAAAGAAACATAACCCCGTCTTCTTGTTCAACAAAACCGAAATACCCTACGCTTTTACCGTTCTCGACAAAGTTGTAATACTCATAGTTCTGTTTTTTAATTTGCTCTGCAATAACCTCAGCAGACTGAAACTTCTGCACCATATATTCTATTTGTTCCTCTGAGATAATGCTGATGTAATGCTCGTTCCAAATTTCACTTGCAAGCCTGGCTGTTTCTTCAATTTGCTTTTTAGTTCTAACCTTTCTAAGTTCCATTATTCCTCAATCCCTTTCAACATTTCAATAAACTGCCTTGCTATTCTCGGAGAGCGTCCTCCACGCTCAAGAGCAAAGACCTCAGCTCTTTTCTTTAAATTCTCAGCAGGCATATCAAGTTTGTATTGCCTTGCCAAATCTTCAACAACATTGAGATACAAATTTTTATCAGGCTTTTCAAATACAACCCTGATTCCAAACCTGTCTGACAAGGACAAAAGCTCCTGCATAGTGTCGTTAAAATGAATGTCGTCTCCCTCACGAGTCGAGAAAGATTCCTTAATAAGATGACGGCGGTTCGAGGTAGCATAAATTACTAAGTTATCCGCAGCAGACGAAACACTTCCCTCCAAAATAGCTTTCAGAGCTGCAAAATCATCGTCGTTCTCGGTAAAGGATAAATCGTCTATGAAAAGAATAAATTTCAGCGGATTCCTGCTGACGGTTTCAACGATAAGCGGGATCTCGTGAAGCTGTTTCTTTTTCAGTTCAATAAGTCTCAAGCCTCTGTCCTTAAATTCGTTTGCAATAGCTTTAACAGTCGAAGATTTTCCTGTACCGCAGTCGCCGTACAAAAGAACATTATTAGCCGGCTTACCGTTAAGAAGAGCAATAGTGTTGTCAATGACCGTCTGCCTTTGCGCCTCATAACCCGAAAACTGCGACAGCCTAGTATTATCAGGAAAGCTAACAGGTTGGATTTTCCCGTTCTTGATAACAAAAATGTGATTTTTTGCATAGATTCCGTAGCCGAATTTATTTATCTCGCTAACTCTTTTTGCATATACCTTTGAAAAATCTATATCCTCGATTCTCCATTTAGCAAGACCGCTGTAACCTATTGCTCTCTCCACATCACCGCAGCTTATCTTTGCAAGATTTTCAAGTATAATAAGCTCACTTGCCAGACGCTCCTCTAAAAGAGGACTTATCTCCTCTCCTACACCCTTTTTAAGCATATAGATGTTTTCATCTTCCAAAACGATATCCAAGATAAATCTTGTAAGGTTATCGCTGTAATTATAAAGCTCGCTTGCAAATTCAGAATACTCATTAATTAAACATTTCATATCGGCTGTTTTATCGCTTATATCGCTTAGAAGCTTTAAAAGCTTTTCTACCGTTTTATGTTTTACAACATTTCTGAAAACTGCAAGAGATGCACTTTCTTTTATAATTTTATTGAAATCCGCCATTTTACCCACCGTTAATTATGTAAACATATTTACTATATTCTTCGCGGAAAATATTACATATCAGCGAAAAATAAGCCTTAATGTCTTATTCAATAATAATATTATACCACCTATGTCAAGCATAGTAAACAAAAAGCTGTCCTGTAAATATATACAAGACAGCCTGTAAATTATAATTTCTGCATCACAAAAATATCATAAATAGCATTAATAGCCGTTTTGAAATCCGCTTCTTCTACTCCAATGATTATATTAAGCTCGCTTGAGCCTTGATCTATCATTTTTACGTTTACATTGCTGTGTGCTAAAGACGCAAATATCCTTCCGGCAGTTCCTCTGTTTGATTTCATTCCCCTCCCGACAACCGCAACAAGAGCAAGGTCGGTTTCAATTTCAATAGAATCAGGCTGAACATTTCTGTGAAGCCCTGCTAATATCTCCTGCTCCTTTTCTGCAAACTCGTCAAGATGAACAATAACGCTCATAGTGTCAATGCCTGATGGCATATGCTCAAAGGAAATTCCGTTCTTTTCAAAGACCTCCAAAACACGCCGTCCGAAACCAAGCTCGGAATTCATCATATCCTTTTCGATATTAACAACAGCAAAGCCTTTCTTTCCCGCAACGCCGGTAATTGTGTATTCCGGCTTTTGAGAGGTAGACTCAACAATCATCGTACCTGTGTCGTCGGGTTTATTCGTGTTCTTAATATTGATTGGAATGCCTGCTTTTCTTACAGGGAAAATCGCTTCATCGTGCAGAACAGTCGCACCCATATACGAAAGCTCACGAAGTTCCTTATATGTAATTGTAGTAATAGGCATAGGATCGTCAATAATTCTAGGGTCTGCAATCAAAAATCCCGAAACGTCAGTCCAGTTTTCGTAAACATCAGCGGTCGCAACAGAAGCCACTATAGAACCCGTTATATCCGAACCGCCTCTTGAAAAAGTCTTTATTGTATCGTTAGGCATAGAGCCGTAAAATCCCGGAATAACAGCGTACTCCACGCCTTCAAGACGCTCTCTCATAACAAATGCCGTTTTGTTGCTGTCGTAAGTCCCCTTATCGTCGAAGAAAACAACATCGGCAGCGTCGATAAATTCAAAGCCGAGATACTTTGCAAGCAGTATTCCGTTTAAATACTCTCCTCTTGATGCGGCATAATCCCTTCCAGCCTTTTGCGTAAAGCAAGCCTTTATAGTATTGAATTCTTCATCTAAAGAAATGTCAAGAGACAGTTCCTCGATTATTCCGTTATATCTTGACTTTATATCCTCAAACTCTTTTTCAAAATCCTGACCTCTTGCCGCTTTTGCATAGCAGGAATAAAGCATATCTGTGATTTTCGTATCACCGTCATACCTTTTTCCAGGCGCTGACGGAATAACATATTTTCTTGAACTGTCGCTTTTTATAATGTCGGCGACTTTCTTGAACTGTTTGGCGTCCGCAAGAGAGCTTCCGCCGAACTTTACAACCTTTATCATTGTTTATCTACGCCTCTAAAGGCGTCCTCCTCTCAATACTGCATAGTTACTATTATATTAGTATTATAAAAATACGTCAACTGACATTTAATACAAATAATTTATAACATTTCATAGTTTTTTGTTGAAATACAACTGTATTTGTACTGCGAACACTTTATCTCGCCAAGAAAATACTCAGTATATTATGACCGTCCTCTATATAAACGCTTGTTTCTTTACAGGTCTGCTCTGTAAACTCATCTTTTCCCTCAATCTCGCCTTTTTTGTGATACATCAGAAATGGAATAGGGTCGTTTGTGTGGGTTCTAAGTTCAAGCGGAGTTGCGTGGTCGGGCATAATAAGTACCTTGTAGTCGTCATATTCCTCGAGAGCTTTCAAAACAGGTCCGAGAATCTTTTCATCGATCAGTTCAAGTGACCTTTTCTTGTTCTCTATCTCATGCCTGTGACCGCACTCGTCAGGTGCTTCAACGTGAATATACACAAAGTCCTGACCGTTTTTAAATTCCCGAATAGCAGCGCTGGCTTTTCCCTCAAAGTTGGTGTCGATATATCCTGTTGCGCCCTCAACATTTACAACATTCATACCGCTGAACTTTCCTATTCCCTTTAAAAGGTCAACAGCAGAAATTATCGAGCCTTTAAGTCCGTATTTCTCCTCAAACGGCATAAGAGCCTTTCTTGTTCCCTCACCCCATAACCACATAGAATTTGCAGGTCTTAAGCCTCTTGCCTCTCTTGCTTTGTTTACAGGGTGGTCTTTTAGAACATCATAGCTTTCAACCATCATATCGTAAAGCTTTTTAGCGTTTGGATGCGACGGTATGTAATCCTTTATCGGTTTTCCTGTTATATCGTGCGGCGGAGTAAGCGTTCCTACATCGGTTGTACCATTGTTCCATATCAAGCAGTGACGGTAAGAAACTCCTGAATAAAGCTGAAACTCATCATTATTAAAATGTTCAGACAAGGTTTTAACTATTTCTCTTGCCTCAGCAGTTGAAATATCATCAGCACAGTAATCGAGAATAGTTTTGTCGGCATAATCAGCCTCATCAGACAAAGTTACCAGATTGCATCTGAAAGAAACGTCAGTAGGTTTCATATCAATACCTATTGAGCCTGCCTCAAGCGGAGAACGTCCTGAATAATAGATTTGAGGGTCGTAACCTAAAACTGCGAGGTTTGCAACATCGCTTCCAGGCTTCATATTATCCGCAACTGTTTTCACAAGACCCATATAGCTTTTCTTAGCCAGCTTATCCATATTAGGTGTAAACGACGCGCCCATTGGAGTTTTATCCCCTAGCTCCTTTACAGGATAGTCTGCCATTCCATCGCATAAAAGTACAAGTGTTTTCATTTATATACATTCCTTTCAGTAAATGATTATAATACAAAGTATTTTAAATAGCTTAAATTTCAGTATATGATCAAAAATTCTTTTAGGTTTAAGTTTCTTCTATCAGCCAAAGCTGACTGTCGTCAAGCGGATTGAAATCCTTTTGAAAAACTCTGTATTTTATAAGTCTTTTTGAATTAGTAAGCAGCTTTGAAAAGCGAGAATACTCGGTTGAAATTTTATAAAAACCGCCTGTTTCGGTCAGCCTGAAGCCGTTGTTCTTTATCGCCTTACCGCACTTAAACCCAAACATACCGTCGCAGAGAAGATTGCCCTCTTTATTGACTATTCTTACGCTCCCGTCAAGATTAAGTCTTATATTAAAGGTCTGATTTAGATTACTATTCAGCTTTGAAAGCCCTACCCTGCCGTTTTCATATATTGTCAGATAAGAGCCGTCGCAAGCTGATTTTATCTTTATATTCTTTTTAACTTTCAGCGCTTTTTCTGTCTTTTCCGAAAGTCTTACATAATACGCATTCATAAATGCAGCAACGTGCTGTTCGGTCAAGGGTAACATATTCCTAAGTGCATTTTCAAATGTTGTATCTTGTACCGCCTTTACGTCCGCATAGTATTTTGCGGATTCTAAAGACAGAATATTGAGCATTTCGCCAATACTTTTGTATAAATAAGCATCATACAAGCTCGTGTTACCTTTTGATATATGAAATCTATCCATATTTGCCAAAGCATATTTCTCATAACAATGATGAGGATTATTTTTAAACGGCAAAGATATAAGATTAGTCGTATGAACAGTACAGCCGATATCAGAAATAAAATGAATACATCTTCCCAATGAATCAAGAGCCATATCGGTCATATCATTAGCAAACTGGATAAGACTCATTGTATAATTTTCCTCCAGCATTGTTCTTGCCGAAGGAGCAAACTTGCCTAATCTGTTTGCAAAAAAGCCGGTATAGGTCGGCTGAACAGCACTTCCGTTCTTATCGCACGATGAATAGTAGTGCATTCCGCTGCCTTTATTTCTGTCGCCCTTGAAATCAGGAACTATAACGCCGTATGATATACGGTCCTTATGCTTATCAAAAAACTTATAAGCATCTGTTTTACCGTCATTTTTCAAAATCTCAAGGGCAGATTCAAATATAGACGTATGAGTATCTGAAAACCAAGCGTCCGCTTTCTTTTTGTTCAGCGCTACCGCTCCTGCTGTACATATTCCCAAAGAAACAATAAATTTCTTATCTATTTTCATTGAATTTCATAACCTTTCTCAAACAAACGGTAAATCACAGCTGTGAAGTCATTTCATCTATGTCAGAATAAGTTTTAGTGATTTTGCCTGTGCCCTTAACTTTTCCGTTTTCATCATATTCAATATCTATAACCGTCTCGCCGACTGATTTGTTATACATCTCAGCGGCCTGCTCAAAGCTAATGCCGTCATCTTTGTTCTTAACTGCATTTTTAGCTCCAAGAACTGAAGCAATACCTACCGCCGTTGAAACTCTGGTAAAATTTCTAACGAACCTAATAAATATATTTTTATGCTTTCCGTCTTTTTTTCTGCCTTTGAAAATCAGACTTATAACAAATGATACCAAAGCGATTCCGCCTGCCTTTTCAGTATCATAATTGCAAAACGTACTAAATCTTCTCATAGGTGTTCTCCTTTTCAGACTAACACGATCGTGAAAAACTACGTTAATTATATACTAATATGTGATATTTTTCAAGTAAATATTATTTTATAATACAGCACTGATTACAAGCCCATAAAAAGCCTCAGACATAATTATTTCTGAGGCTTTACTTTGCGATTAAAATTATTCGGCAAATTTTCTTATAATAACAAAATATTCGCATTGGCATATAATAAATTGATGTAACAACTCAAACGAGTTATTACATAGCTTATGCCTGAAAGCATATACAAGTATACCAAAACATCGGGCATATAAACACAAATAATATTAAGGAGAATTTCATATGGAGATTTGTACAACTAAACCGTCTGACATATGTGCAGAAGGCTTCTGCGAAGGCTGTCCTCAGCCTGAGGGAAAGTTTCCCGAGAGCACGCCTATAGCAATGGCATATGTTCCGTATCAAAAATGGGAGAAAACATACGATGTCAACATTGCCCTGTGTCGGGGTACGATATTCCCATCGCTTGATAAACCGTTTATAGGAGAGGAGGCTGTTTCTAATGGATGCAGAAAGAAGTAAGCTATTAAAATCGGTAAGAATGCACGGTTTTGCGGTTGTTGAAGCGCAGTTATACCTTGACAGCCACCCGACCTGTAAAGAGGCTCTTGAATACTTTAGAAAGCACCAAAAAGAATATGAAGAAGCAGTTGCTAAATACGAAGAAAAGTATGCTCCTATAACAGTAGGCGGAGTAGACAGCACCGACGAGTGGACATGGGCAACAAAACCGTGGCCATGGGAAAGGAGTGAGAATTAATGTGGCAATATAAAAAGAATCTTGAATATCCGGTAAACATAAAAAATCCTAATCCCGCTTTGGCAAAGGTTATAATAACGCAGTTCGGCGGTCGCAACTTCATTTGTAATTATTAGTATAATTTATAATCTTTGACCTGAAATTAATATTCTGAAATAGCTTTTTGCTTTTACATAATGCTTGTCCATAAAAACCATTTTTTCCTTGTTTTTAAACGTCCTGAATTTTCATACGACATTATCGTTCTCTGCTTCATCAGCCTCTATGGATTTAACAAGCCGCATATAACTTTCATCACTCAATAACCTAGATGCTGCCTCTCCTACTTTTTTTGCCAGCTTCTTCCCGAACATAGGATCAAGTGTATCAGATACAGTACCGTCAGGATAGTGATAGACTACAGTAAGCGGATTTTCGTTCTGTTCAGCCATATAAGCCACCCCCTATAATAAATGATATTATTTGCAGAGTTTGGACTATTCGACTTAATTAACTTTGTATAAAATGTTAAATTTTTATTTTTTCTGTATTTATTATTGAACATATGGTAATTTTATAATATTATTTGAATAATAGTGTAATTAAGTATTGTTTTACAATTATATAATTAATTCGAAGCTTTGTTTTGGAGATAAAACGATAAACATTTTACAAAGATAATTTTAAAAGTACGCATAGACTGTTTCTGTGTGCCTTTAATTGTAAAATATTGTGTTTGTGATTGTGGGTTAATGCTGTACTTTTTGTATAAATTTCGTTAAATATGTCAATTGACAAGGCCTAAATTTGGTAATATAATATAAATAATGATAAAGATATTATTATCTTTGTTAGAAATTAACGACCTTGTGTCGTAAATATTATGGAGGTTATTTATGAAGACGTTTAAGAAAATAGCTGCTGTTGTTATGGCTATAACTATGGTAGGCTCAATGACATCATGCAGCGGTAAAAAATCTGCCGACACATACACAATCGGTATTTGTCAGTTAGTTCAGCACGAAGCTCTTGATGCTGCTACAAAGGGTTTCAAAGACGCTTTAACTGAAAAGCTGGGAGACAAGGTAAAGTTTGATGAACAAAACGCATCAGGCGAAAAAACAAACTGTACTACTATTATTTCACAGTTTGTTTCTTCTAATGTAGATTTGATTATGGCAAATGCTACAGACTCTCTTATAGCTGCCGTATCTGCAACTGAAGATATTCCAATAGTCGGAACTTCAATCACCGATTATGCAACTGCGCTTGATATTGATAATTGGACAGGCACTACTGGAATTAATGCAACCGGTACCGCTGACCTTGCTCCTCTAAAAGAACAGGCTGCAATGGTAAAAGAGCTTTGTCCTGACAAGAAAAATGTTGGTATCCTATACTGCTCTAATGAACCGAACTCGAAATATCAGGCTGATATTATGAAATCTGAGTTAGAGAATCTCGGCTACGCTTGTAAGACATTTACATTTGTTGATACAAATGATGTTACATCAATAACCCAGGCAGCTGTAGACGCTTCTGATATTCTTTATATTCCTACTGATAATACTGCCGCTTCTAACACTGAGGCTATCAACAATATTACTGAACCCGCTAAAATCCCTGTAATCGCAGCAGAAGAAGGAATATGCAAAGGATGCGGTGTTGCAACACTTTCAATCAGCTATTATGATATAGGTTACCGCGCAGGTGAAATGGCATATAAAATTCTTGAAAACGGTGAAAAACCAGAAGAAATGCCAATAGAATACTCTACTGACCTAACTAAAAAGTATGTTGCAAAACGTGCGGAAGCTCTGAAACTAACAATACCTGATGATTACGAGCAAATCGTTATGGAGTAATAACCATATAAAATTAGTAAATAATAAATAAAGCGGTAAGGTTTCTTATCGCTTTATTATATCTTATTTCATATTCAAGGAGTTTTGTTACAGATGTTTATAGAATTTTTACAGTCCTTGCCCTCCCCCATTGCACAAGGAATGATTTGGGGCATTATGGCTATCGGAGTATATATCACTTACAGGGTTTTGGATGTTGCTGATCTTACGGTTGACGGCTCTTTAGCTACAGGCGGTGCAGTTCTTGTTGTTTTGACAGTAAACGGAATCAACATATACATAGCAATGCTAGCGGCTTTTATTGCCGGTTGTGTTGCAGGACTTATAACCGGTATATTACATACAAAGTTCGGTATACCTGCAATTTTAGCCGGTATTTTAACTCAGCTTGCTTTGTATTCCGTCAATCTTTTAATTATGGACGGTAGAGCCAATACGCCTATCAGCGGCAGAAAATATAATTTAATCGTTTCCTCTAACATCAATACAATTACAAAAACTATAATTGTAATCGCAATTATTATTGTTATTGTTATTGCTCTGCTATACTATTTCTTTGGTACTGAACTGGGACATTCTATTCGTGCTACTGGTGCAAATCTAGCTATGGCCCGCGCTAACGGAATCAACACAGACTCACGTAAAATACTCGGCTTGATTATTTCAAACGGCATCGTTGCAATGTCGGGCGGCTTATTAGCACAGTTCAGCGGAAATGCAGATATCAATATGGGCAGAGGCGCTATCGTTATCGGATTGGCTGCTGTTATCATCGGCGAAGTTTTATTAAGCAAAATATTTAAGAACTTCGCACTTAAACTGCTTGCTTGTGTAGTCGGCGGTGTAATTTATTATATTGTTATCGCTATAGTTCTAAAGCTAGGTCTAAACGCAAACAATCTGAAAATGTTCTCAGCGGCAGTTGTTGCTATATTCCTCGGCTTACCTTATTGGAAAAACAAGTACGCAGGAAAATTCAAGAAAACCGCAAAAAGCAATGGAGGTGTGCCTAATGCTTGAAATCATTGACATTTATAAAACCTTCAACCCAGGTACTATAAATGAAAAAAGAGCCCTTAACGGAGTAAACCTCACCTTAGCTGACGGAGATTTTGTTACAGTTATCGGAGGGAACGGCGCAGGCAAATCAACACTGTTGAATATGATTACCGGCGCTTACTCGGTTGACAGCGGTTCAATAATTATTGACGGCATAAATATTACAAATATGCCTGAGCATAAGCGTGCCAAATATTTTGGACGTGTATTTCAGGATCCTATGACAGGTACTGCTGCTACTATGGAAATTGTAGAAAATCTAGCATTAGCGGCACGCCGCGGAAAGAGAAGGACTTTAAAATTCGGTGTAACAAGCAAGGAAAAGGAAAAATATAAAGAAATGCTTAAGGTTCTGGATTTAGGATTAGAGGATCGCCTGACATCAAAGGTCGGATTACTTTCAGGCGGACAGAGACAAGCTGTTACACTTTTAATGGCAACACTTCAAAATCCAAAGCTGTTACTTTTAGACGAACACACCGCTGCACTTGACCCTAAAACCTCAGCAAAGGTTTTAGAAATCAGCGACAGAATTATCAAAAACGAAAACCTGACAGCTATGATGGTCACTCACAATATGAACGATGCTATCACCTATGGAAATCGACTTATAATGATGAACGAAGGCAGAATAATCTTAGACATTTCTGGAGAAGAAAAAAAGCAGTTGACTGTTGAAACTCTGCTTCACAAATTTGAAGAAGTAAGCGGTTCTGAGTTTGCAAACGATAAAGCTTTGCTTTCAAATTAAATATAAATAAGGCACATAGGTTTTATTTCTATGTGCCTTATTTTTTAACTTTTGGTTAGAGATAGTATGAGTCCATACACCTTCGTAAATTCAGTAAAATGCATATAAAGTAAATTATTCATTTCAATGTTATACTGAAAAGGTAGAATAAAAATATGTAACTACTAACGCAGATATAAAAAATTCACGTTCCACAAAATGTGAAACGCGAACAGACTCCAGCGGCTCGCCGATGGTGCCGGTGACCGGGGTCGAACCGGTACGGTGTCTCCACCACTGGATTTTGAGTCCAGCACGTCTGCCAATTCCATCACACCGGCAAAACACTATTAAGCATTTTATCACATCGGCAGCGTTTTGTCAACAGTTATGTTTAAAAAATTCGACTAGAAACGCTCAAAAGATATGATTATAATTACAATTTAAATCACAGCTTCTGAGTGCCTTGTAACATGACAGCCAATATTTACTGACACTGGGAGCCCCGCTATATGAGTCGGAGACTGCTCAATATTTACCGCCAATGCCGTCACCGTTCCCCCAAAACCTTGAGGACCTATCCCAAGCTTGTTTATTTTTTCAAGCATTTTGTTCTCTAAATCTGCATAAAGCGATTTGGGATTTCTTAAAGACACAGGTCTGCACAGGGCTTTTTTTGCGTTATATGCACAGCTCTCAAAATCTCCGCCAATGCCCACTCCAATTACTATCGGCGGACATGGATTAGAACCGGCTCCTGCGACAGTTTCTACTACAAAATCTATTATCTCATCGTATGTTGCAGACGGCGTCATCATTTTAAGCGCCGACATATTTTCGCTGCCAAAACCCTTTGGAGCAACCATTATTTTAACCTTGTCTCCGTCAACTATCTTTGTATGTATAACTGCAGGAGTGTTATCATTTGTGTTGACCCTTTCCAAAGGGTCAGATACTATCGACTTTCTCAAGTAACCGTCTGTGTATCCCTTTGCTACTCCCCTGTTTATCGCCTCATATAATGAGCCGTCAATAAAATGTACGTCCTGACCTATTTCCAGAAAAATAACCGCCATACCTGTGTCCTGACAAATCGGGATAGTTTCTTCTCGTGCCACATTTATATTGTCAATTATGTCAGAAAATACATTTCTGCCAACATCTGACTTCTCCTCTTTTGCTCTGCACTTTATACAATCCTCTAATTCTTTTGGAAGGTTCAGGTTTGCCTTTATGCAAAGTTCTGCAACCTTTTTCTCGATTACCTTTACGCTTATTTCTCTCATCTATATTTCATCTCCGTTTATTACCACCATTACAGGACTGCTCATAACCTCAAAAGGATCATCTTTAAACATCACTAAATCAGCGTCCTTGCCAACCTCTATTGAACCGATTTTATCAAACAAACTCAACTGCTTTGCAGGGTTTTTAGTAACTGCTTTTAATGCCTCATAGAAATCAAGACCGTTTTTTATAGCAATGCCTGCCGATATCGGCAAATACTGAATTGGTACTTCGCTGTGATCCGTACAAATAGAAATATCAACGCCTGCCGTGTTAAGTATACACGCGTTCGAAGGAGTAAGATTTGCAAGCTCGGGCTTTGATTTATCACATATGATTGGTCCAATCACAACTTCTGCATTTTCCCCTTTCAGCTCGTCTGCAATAAGATGCCCCTCTGTACAATGTATCAGTACATATTCCAAACCAAACTCTTTGGCGATTCTTATCGCGGTGAATATATCATCTGCTCTGTGACAGTGAAAATGCGCCTTTACTTCCCCTTTGAGAAGCGGAATAAGTGCCTCGCATTTTGCGTCATATTCAGGAGTTTCATCTCCTGACTCCTTTTCTACCATATACCTTTGAGCCTTACTTAAAGCCTCACGTATAAGAGCAGCTATTGCCATTCTTGTAACAGGTGAAGAATCCTTATCAAGATACGTCATTTTAGGGTTTTCGCCAAGACTTATTTTCATTCCAACATTACCGAGCAACATTTTATCAATACGCTTACCTTTGGTTTTTACTGCTGCAATACTCCCACAGATCGCATTAGAACTTCCCGGGGAAACAGCAACGGTCGTTATACCAGCTTTTCTCGCATCTTCAAACGCTGAATCCATTGGATTAATTCCGTCTATCGCGCTAAGCTGAGGCGTAATAGGGTCAGAATCCTCGTTGAAATCTTCACCCTCAATTCCAACACCGCTTGTGAAAAGCCCAAGATGAGTGTGTGCATCAATAAATCCGGGATACAGAGAACAGCCGTTTGCATCAATTAACCTTTCGTCATCGTTATCGGGAAAGCCCTCCCCAACACCAATTATATTTCCGTTTTCACATTGAACATAACCGTTCTCTATTATTTCATCATTGTCATTCATAGTATATATTTTTGCATTAAAAATTATCATAAAGTCACTCCGCAGCTAACAAATTTATAATTAATATTATAACACACTAAATAAAGTAAAGCAACCTGCGGTATGTTTCTGGTAATGGACAATTAGTAGAGGCAAGGGAAAAAAATTAGATTTGTTGACTCTGCATATCTGTACTCCTTATTTACTTTAACAATTCCGTATGCTTAATTAGATAGATTTTTTACTTCTATGTGCCTAATTTCCCAAATATCTGTTGGTGATTATTCTGCCCAGACTTCTTTTGCCATATTAAATACAGCCCAACCCTTAGGCCATCCAGCATAAAATGCCACATGAGTAATAATAGCAGCGATTTCCTTTCTCGTCACGCCTGCATTTTTTGCATTTTCCAGATGATATTTTAATGAAGAATCGGTTATTCCTGATGACATCAATGCAACTACCGTGATTATACAACGAGTTTTTAAATCAATATCCTCATTATTCCAGTTCTCACCGAAAAGTACATCATCGTTATAATGTGCAAAGTCGGGAGCAAATTCTCCAAGTGAGTCTCTTCCTGCGGTTTGTACGATTTTTCCCATTTTAAATCCTCCTTAAATTAATTTTCTATATTTCATTTTATTATACACTGTAAAGCTAATGAAAGCAAGCGAATTATTTTAAAGCTTTTCCACCCACTTTTTCAGTTCGTCCTCAGAGGGCGAACCGTTTAGTAGCCTACCCTCTGTGATTACTGTATCTGCCGAAACAGAACTCTTTAATCCTGCAACAGTTTTTCCAAATCCGCTTCCGCCCGAAGTCGCAAACAGAACGATCTTCTTCCCCGAAAAATCATAGCTTTCAAGAAAACTATTGATGATAGTCGGGGCAACATACCACCATATCGGAAAACCAAGCAGTATCGTATCATGTCCTGAAATATCAGCTTTAGTGTCCACAAGAACAGGACGGCTTGTTTTGTCGCTCATCTCAACGGAGCTGCGTGATTTTTTATCCAGCCAGTTCAAATCCGCCTGTGTGTATGGTACAGCAGGCTTTATCTCGTATAGGTCTGCGCCGATTACTTTTGCAAGATTCTCGGCAGCTTTTGCGGTTTTTCCGCTCGCAGAAAAATATGCAACTAAAATTTTACTCATATCAATCACTAGTCCTTTCTGTTTTCTCCATAATTTATATTACATTTCCGGCTTTCTGCTTGCCGTTTTGTGCCATAACTCCTGCCAGTGCATGAGGTACATATAATTCCTCTAAGTAATTTATTTCATCAGGAGTTAATTCCAAATTTACAGCCTTTACTGCACCGTCAACATGGGAAAGCTTTGTAGCTCCAACGACAGGTGAAGTTACTTTTGTAAGCAGACATGCAAGAGAAATCTCTGTCATAGATACACCGCGTTTTTCTGCCAACTCCTCAACACGGCGAATGATCTTGCCGTCTGCTTCTGCAGTAGCATCATACTTAAATCGGGCATATGAATCCTCTTGAAACCGTTTAGATGTCTCTCCCGGATGTCTGGATAATCTTCCGCTTGCCAAAGCACTATACGGCGTCATTGCTATCCCCTCAGATGCACAGAACGGTGCCATCTCACGTTCTTCTTCACGGGCAATCAGGTTGTAATATCCTTGAATTGAGATAAACTCAGTCAGTCCATTGTCTCTTGCATAATAGTTTGCTTTCGCAAGCTGCCATGCAAAGCAGTTTGAAATGCCGATATACCGTACTTTACCGGATTTCACAGCACTGTGAAGACCATCCATAATTTCCTCCATAGGGGTGTGATAGTCCCACATATGATAGATATAAAGGTCAATGTAATCCAAACCGAGATTTTGCAGGCTTTTGTTCAGATAGTTCTCAATATGTTGTTGTCCTGTGACTCCGTTGTCAATTTCGTCCTGCGTCCTAGGCGTAAACTTTGTGGCAATAACATAATCATCACGCTTTGCAAAGTCCCTAAGTGCCTTGCCTACAAATTGCTCACTGGTGCCGTTTTGGTAGACAATAGCAGTATCATAGAAATTTATCCCCAGATCAAGACCATGCTTGATGATTTCCCGTGTTTCCGATTCACCGATCGTCCAGCTATGCTGCCCTGTGGCGGCATTCCCAAATCCCATGCAACCCATACAAATACGGGATACATTCAAATCAGATTTTCCTAAAAATGTGTACTTCATATTAATCCTCCTGTCAGTCTTTTAATAAGCGTTTCGCACAATTATAAGTAATTTCGTAAATCGTCATAAACACATAATTCACTCCTGCTTTTTCCATAGCTGACCTCTGCTTATCATTTACGACAGTATATGGGTAAATTCCAAACATAAACGGAAAAAATGAATATATAAAGTCCTGTTTTTCAGAAACCGACATATAGGGGAAATACTTTTCTAAACATCTCATAACCGTATGCAGCGATTCTCCATAAGCTACTTTGAATTCAGCCAACTGCTCAGGTCGGCTGCTGCTCTCCATATCATAGTGGTTCATAGACATAATTTTCAAAAGCTGTTCTCGCTTTTCCAATGATTTCGCCAGCTTCTTGGCAAATTCGTCTTTTGAGAGCTTAGCATTTTCCTCAATGATTTTGTTCAAATCAACGATCCACAACTCATATTCCCGCTGCAAAAGTGCAAGGAAGATTTCTTCTTTTGTCTGAAAATAGTTGTAGATTGAGGTACGGGTAAAACTGGTTGCGTTGCCAATATCTTTTAGGGAGATTTCCTTAAAACTCTTTGACTTATACAGCTTCTCGCAAGCATTTATAATTTCTTCTTTTCGGGCATTTGTCAGTTCCGGTGATCCTTTTGGCATAGTTTATTCTTCACCTTTCATATTCTTAAAAGAAAGACATTTACCTATCACATCTCCTGTTTTCAAGTAGTGATAGGTGGGAAACTCGAACAGTATCGGCTTTAATGTGTTGTAGTTGATTTTTCCATCAGCGTCCAGATGTTCCTCATCAACGTAGGTGTTTTCGATAGAACATATAAAGCTCTCAAAGTTCTGAGTTTTGTATATATCCTCAACCTTGCACTCTAATGTCAAAGGTGCATCGCTAATGATCGGCGCTCCTGCATCACCTGTTTCGTAAGAGAACACATTCGACTTATCTATCTTATTGCTGCTTACAGAGCCTACGTAATCAGCCTGGGGCAAAATTTTCTCGTCAACAATATTGATAGATAACTTTCTTGTTTCTTTGATTTTGCTGTTAATAAAATGTGGCGCAGCAAGGCTTACTAACACTCGGTCATGACCGATAATTCCTAAATGACCTACCAAAGTCCATGTGGGCTTATCACCGTTCATTGCACCGACTACAGTAATAGGCATAGGATAAAGTGCCAGCTTAGAACCAATGTTTTTCTTCATAGTATCGTTACCTTCTTTATTTATTCTGACATCGTGTCAATACATAGTATAGCACCATTCTGACACAGTGTCAATAGTATTTGAAAATTTTTATACTTATTTTTTCTACATTTTTTGACTTTAATCTTTTTATGTATAAAAAAAGACACATAGATTTTTTATATCTATGTGCCTATAGTTCTGAAACCTCTGCATTAACCGTTTATTTGAAGTATATTTTTATAAATGTATAATCAAGGTCTTATTTCATTTTTTAATAACTTAATACTTCATATACATTTTATTATGCGGTAATTTCATCAACCAATTAACCATTGATGGTAATAACAAAATTATTCCTATTAGCGGTATAACAAAAACTAAAAATGGATTGTATATAAAACAATTCCATAGAGATAAATCTGAAAGTTGCTTTTCATTATTTCCATTTTTCATAAAGATTCTTCCGAATGATTTTGTATAAAATGTAACATCATTAATTGAAATAGTTTGATTAGAACAAGCATTTTCAAAGTGTTGAATGTTATCATTTGTCTTTCCAATATATCCGCTTTTGTCAAATGTAAAAGCTTTTTGATTTGATTCTAAATAGGTAATAAGAACTTTCTCAGAGTTTGAATATACAGAAAGATCATTTTTTAAACCAACAGGCACCTCTGAAGAATACAAAAAATCTCCATTTAAATCATACGATGATATTTTACCACTGCTAATTGAAACAGCTAAAAAAGAGTCATTCATCTTAGCAAAAACAATGTCACTACCCATTTTAACTTTTTCGTTCCTAGTATAAACATCAAATGTTTTTACGCAATTAAACATTGATAAACAAAATAAAATAAATCCAATGCTTAAATTAATGCAAGATAACACATTTCTAATTTTCAATTCTTACTACCTCCTAATCTCTAACTTTTTAGTGGTATGTATATAAAGCTTAGTATTATTCTTGTTGCATGTTAATCTTGCACACTTTTTAAATGGTTTTAATGTAAATTTAACACCTAGAATTGATTTCGTTTTAGTTTTTTTACTATTAATAAAATTTAAAATATTAAATTTCCAAATCACTTTTGAATATGTTGCCTTAACATATAAAGTTGGAATTGGTGCAACTGATACTCCTGCACCAAAAGAAACACCTACTGAATTTGTAAATTTACCTTTTGAAATGTCAAAGCTTCCATTTCCTCCTAAATACAAACCTGCCATCCATGAAACACCAGTTGAAAAACCCCACCCCTTTATATTATTTATACTATTATATGCAGGATAAAATGATGCATATATTCCTATACTTGCACCAATATTAAACATTATTGTTGCACCAACAGTTGCCATAACTGCAAAATTACCTTTTCCATCTATGCTAACACTATATGCAGCACAAACACCAAATACACAAGCAGCAGTAGCTTCAACTCCTATACTGACAACCCAATGACCATTTGGATCAATAGCATTAACTGAATTGTTATTAGTATAAGCATATAAATTAGCCGTAGATGTGTCCTTTGCTAACATTGCAACATCATCCGCATTAATAAACCTACTAATATTAGCATCATAATATCTCGATTGCAGATAATACAAATTAGTACCAGTATCGTAATAGTAACCCCTATATCTCAAAGGATTTGTGTTTGCTATATTATTTGTATTTCTTAATATCGTGAAGTTTCCCCATGCGTCGTATTCATATTCCGCTACTAGCTTGTTTCCGCTAACTATGGCTATTATGTCTCCCTGCAAGTTGGTTATATAATACTGTTCTCCATTGTAGTCGAAACGAATTATCTAACTTGAAACCAGTTTAATATTATTAATATTGTAAAATTGGTATTGGTTCATTAGATACTCTAATAATATTAAATCCTAAATTAACTAGTTTCTTTTTTAACCTTCTATCATTAGAATAAATAAAGCATAAACCTTCGTGAGCAACACTTCTTAAAAAGCATTTATTATCTTTATAAAAACATAAATCATTCGGTCTGTCTGGATAACACCATTTATATAGTCCAGTACTTTTTTTCAATAACTTAACTACATTATCGTTCAACTCTATCACAAAAATATCCATTTTATTACGATACATATATCCACAATATTCAACATCTTCATATTTTCTTATTACAAAATTATTGAATTGAGATAAAAAAGGCTCTAAAGATTTTTTGTACTCCATATACTCTTTACAATCATATGGATTAACATAATTGTTAGGAGTGTAACCTATTTCTTTTAATTCAAACTCATCAAAATATTTTAAATTTTCATCAGTTATGTGTTCTTGAAAAACATTTTGAACATTAAAAGTAACTGCATCGCAATATTCATATAATAAATTCAACAATGTAATATACAATTTTCCTGTTAAATCATCATTGATAATTTGAATCATAACTCACCTCATTAAAATAGAAACCACACATGTGCACCATTGGAATGATTGTACACATGATAATGGTTATAATATCCAATTGAGTTTTTATGTTTATTATTATACATAGGAGTTTTACCACCTCCTGCGGCCTTTGCTACTGCGTATGCTTCAGCCTTAGTAACTGTAAATACAGATTTATTCTTTTTAACTTCCGCAACAGCTTGTGAGTAAGACAGTTTTCTTCCTAGATCAACACAATTTTTACCTAATGTTGCACTCCAGTACCTCGTTCTAGAATTTCGTTTTACATTATTTCTAATTTTAGACTCAGCTCGTACTACAGTTAAATAAGCATTCAATGCAGCAAGCAACGCTTTTAGCTTTTTTACACTCCATTTCTTAAGTCTACTTACTCCACCTTTTAACGTACCCCAAGCAGAACTCATTCCATTTCCTACAGATGTGCAGAAACTGCTCCAAGATGACGAGCTAACAATTGATGAATAACAAATAACAACCATATAAACTGCAAAAGCACCTATTGCGAATCCTATTGCTTCTAAAGATTTTCCATTTGGATCCAAATGATTAACCGGATTATTTTCACAGTATGCATATAAATTATATACATTATTTAATAACAAATTACTATCATCCGCATTAATAAACCTACCAATATTAGCATCATAATATCTCGATTGCAGATAATACAAATTAGTACCAGTATCGTAATAATAACCCCTATACCTCAAAGGATTTGTGTTTGCTATATTATTTTATGTTTCTTGAAAAACAACCCAGTTACCTTTTACTGAATCTGTAAAATCTTGTACTTCAAGTGTTTCTAGATCTATGTATTTATTTATACTTTTATTTTTTATATAAAATTTTTTATCTTTAATTAAATAATATGATTCTTCGGGATTCTTAAAAGAAAAGATAGTTTTTGAATTTGCTATTAAATCAGAATAATCTTTATTAAAAGCTAAATCAGTTTTCATAATTTCAACATTTTCATCAAGCGTATGAAATAAAACATTATCATTTATTTTAAATACATATCCGTCCATTCCCGAAGCAATAACGGTATTATTCTTTTCTTCCAGATAATTTTGCGATTTGTTATTTTCAATACTTTTCTCAAATAAGATTATTACAAAAATGGAAAAAACTAAAATCAAAATAGTTGAAAACATTACAAATGCTAATAAATATTTATTTAATGATTTCATAATCTTACTCCTAATTTATCTATTTTTTTATAGAATAACTAAATTTACAATAAGCTGACCAGTAATACATACTAATAGCTCCAATTTTCATTGGATAATATCCGCCATAATTGTTAACTAATCTTGTTATAGTGGCTTTTTCTCCTTTTTTAAATTTCTTAAAATCATATTTATCAATTACAGCAATACTTACTTCATAATTTTTGACTTTCTTGTTTTCTGACTTGTACTTCACCTGCAAAACAAAAGAACTAACAGCACCTATTGAATATAGTAAATCCCTATCTGCAGCACAAGTTGGATCGTAAAAATCTATATATTGTTTTTTTGTATATGTTCCTTTTTTCGCTTTTTTTGCATAATTTTTTATTCTATTTGCTACTTTCTTGGAATTTTTAAATCTATCAGTCATCACACTAACAATTGCTGGAGATATTTTATTAAGATAAAAAACATATTGTGTTGTTTTTGCAACTGATGCAGCTAATCCATACATAAAAAAACTCAGTTTAAGATTAGAAACAAATCTAAATCCAATGTATAAAAAAGCACCTAATATATATGCAGAGTACGGAATAACAGTTTGAGCATATCTTCCCGATTTATCCTTAAAAATAACCGGATTATTGTTACAATAAGCAAACAGATTATTGAAAACTACTCTACCGCTCATTCCGAGTAATTCTGCATCATCCGCATTAATAAACCTACCAATATTAGCATCATAATATCTCGATTGCAGATAATACAAATTAGTTTCTACATCGTAATAGTAACCCCTATATCTAAGCGGATTTATATATGCAATTCCATCTTTATCAATTTTTGTTGTGCAGTTTCCCCATGCGTCATATTCATACTCTCCTACCAATTCGCCATCGGTACTAAGTATTGCTATTATATCTCCCTGTAAGTTGGTTACATAGTAATAGTGATTATCGTTGAAATCAAAGCCAATCGGATTGCCGTCTTTATCATAATAAAAATACAGTGTGTTTCCATCCCATGTCTGTCCTGTCAGCTTGTCTCCGTTCCAATAATAATTATACTTTACTCTGTTTACTGCCTTGCTTGTTCGCAGTCCGTCAGCATTATAAGTATACCTCATATTGCCGCCGCCGTTCCTTGCTGTTTCAAGCCTTCTTCCCATTGTCCAGCTAAACACTAATCCGTTATAATATTTTATTGGATTACCGATTTCATCATATGTGATTTCACGACCATTGTATTCCGTTAATAAATCTTTCCAGTTGGAATTTCCATAAGTGTAAGTATCAGTTGCCCCATACTCGCCGTTTTCAAAATGTCTTACCTCAGTTATGTTTCCGCCCTTGTCATAAACATAATCCTTGCCAGTATTTGTATTAATATTTACTTCTGTTGTCAGCTGTCCAGCTTCATCATATAGATACCACATATCATTTATTTCTGATATGTATCCGCATCCGTCGTATCCATATCTCAATGTTTTATTATATGCGCCTGTGTATGTTATTTTTGAAACCTTATCAGTCGTATTCCCATTGTATATAGTCATGTAGCTATATTCTTTGTTATACACATTAGAACTAGCTCCCGCTTTACCATGTATTACTACTTTTTCATTAGTAGTCCTGCCAAACTTATCTGTGTACTTCTCGTGTGTCGTTCCACCTGTATAACTCGTATTAAATGTTATTACTGTTGAATTATCATTTGCATCTGTATATGTTGAATTTGTTTTATCACCTATTGTTTCATAATAAGTATTTTCTGTTTCGTAGTATTTATGATATTCTCCGCTTCCTGTTTCTTCAATTATATCCTGACCATCAGAGTTTGTCAAATAATTAGTGACTCTACCAGACACATTATCATTAACAGAAGTAAGCACGCCATCATCGTCATAATTATAGCCATAAAGAGTTTTGCCGTCCTGAGTAATTTCAGTACTGTTACCGTCATCATTGTACTCAAAATCTACGGTCTGACCGTTGCCATAGCTTGCAGAAGTTAAAATACCCTCGTTGTCGTAACCGTAATTAATTAAACTTTTGCTACCTGCCTTAATTGATTTAAGCAAACCAAATTCGGTGTAACCAAAGTAATAATTAAATCCGTTATGAGTAATTCTGCTTAATCTGTCACCACTGTCATAAGCATAAGAATTTGTAATAGATGTTCCGTTGCTCAAGTTTGAAACACTCTGTGATGCACTAGTTATATTTCCCATTTTATCATAGCCATAGTTCACAGGGTTATAATGTAGACTAACGGTATTAAGATTTCC
>CANQRG010000012.1 GCA_947626165.1 uncultured Clostridia bacterium
AACTTCCAGCGGCCCGGATTTCAAGCCATGCTTGCGGACATTGAAGCCGGGAAAGTTGGTACGGTCATTGTCAAGGACATGAGCCGGTTAGGGCGAAACTACTTGCAGGTAGGGTTTTACACGGAAATGCTGTTCCCTCAAAAGGGCGTGCGTTTTATCGCTGTCAACGACAATGTGGACAGCGCAAACGGCGGCATGGACAACGATTTTACCCCTCTGCGAAATCTGTTCAACGAATGGCTGGTGAGAGATACGAGCAAGAAAATCAAGGCAGTTAAAAGAGCAAAAGGCATGAGCGGCAAGCCCGTTACCAGCAAGCCGGTGTATGGCTACCTCATGGACGAGGACGAGAACTATATCGTTGACGAGGAAACCGCGCCGGTTGTCCAGCAGATTTACCAGCTTTGCCTTGCGGGGAACGGCCCGACCAAGATTGCCCGTATGCTGACGGAACAGCAAATCCCCACGCCGGGGACGCTGGAATACCGCAGGACAGGCAGCACACGCCGCTACCACCCCGGCTATGAGTGTAAATGGGCGACGAACACCGTCGTTCATATCCTCGAAAACCGGGAGTACACCGGCTGTCTGGTAAACTTCAAGACGGAGAAGCCCTCTTACAAGGTCAAGCACAGTGTAGAGAACCCCGTTGAGAAGCAGGCCATTTTTGAGAACCACCATGAGCCTATCATAGACCGGGAAACATGGGAGCGCGTGCAGGAGTTACGCAAGCAGCGCAAACGCCCGAACCGCTATGATGAAGTGGGGCTGTTCTCCGGTATGCTGTTCTGCGCCGACTGCGGCCATGTGATGTACCAGCAGCGGTATCAGAACAAGAACCGCAAGCAGGACTGTTACATCTGCGGCAGCTACAAGAAGCGCACCCGCGACTGTACGGCGCACTTTATCCGCACCGACCTGCTGACCGCCGGTGTCCTCTCCAATCTCCGGCAAGTGACGGAGTATGCTGCCAGGCACGAGAGCCGTTTTGTAAAGCTGCTGATCCAGCAGAACGAAATCGGCGGCAAGAGAAAGACCGCCGCAGCCACCAAGCAGCTTGAACAGGCGCAGGAGCGGATTGCCGAAGTGAGCCGCATTATCAAGCGGCTGTATGAGGACAATGTGAACGGCAAAATCAGCGACGAGCGTTTCATGGAACTGTCGGCAGACTATGAGCAGGAGCAGCGGGAACTGAAAGACCGCACCGCCGCTTTGCAGGCCGAACTGGACAAGTCGCAGGCCGCCACCGTCAACGCGGAAAAGTTTATGGGTATCGTCCGAAAGCACCTTGCCTTTGAGGAATTGACCCCCACCCTCTTGCGGGAAATGATTGAGAAAATCGTCGTGCATGAGTGCAGCTATGACGAGAACGGCACCCGCAGGCAGGACATTGAGATTTATTACAGCTTTGTCGGCAAGATTGACTTGCCCGAAGCCTAACGCCCGACCTATCCGACACAATGGCCAAGTGCCGGATAGGAACGGCAAAATTTTTTACACTTCTATTACTTCTTTATCGCACATCAGCAAATACGCAGGGCTTATGTTATATAACTGTCGTGAACTTGTTATAAATGTTAATAAAATAAGTTAAAATCTGTAGTATTTCACTATTGAAATTTAACTCGAAATTTGTTAAAATAGTAATTGGTGATTAAGACTTGTTTTTTAAGTTAGGCTTTTGAAAAATTATCTGAACAATATTACTATGCTTTTTTAGAAGAGCCTTTTAAATTGGGAGTTTTGAAAAAATAACAGAAGGAGGAAAAATGCTCCTTAGAGAGCATGGATGTAATTATGCCGACAAAGTATGTGTTTGTAACAGGCGGAGTAGTTTCCGGATTGGGAAAGGGCATTACTGCCGCATCGCTTGGTAGACTTCTTAAAAACAGAGGATATAAGGTAACTATCCAGAAGTTTGACCCTTATATAAATGTCGATCCGGGTACAATGTCGCCTTATCAGCACGGCGAGGTTTTTGTTACCGACGACGGTACGGAAACTGATTTGGATCTAGGTCACTATGAGAGATTTATTGATGAGAATTTGTCTGTGAACTCGAATGTTACCACAGGTAAGGTCTACTGGAATGTTTTAAATAAAGAGCGCAGAGGTGATTATCTCGGCAGAACTGTTCAGGTTATTCCTCACATAACCAACGAGATAAAAGAACGGCTCTACAGCGCGGGAAAGGATTCCAACCCCGACATTGTTATAACCGAGATAGGCGGAACGGTCGGAGACATTGAATCAACTCCGTTTTTAGAGGCGCTCAGGCAGGCAAGCATTGAACTTGGCAGAGGAAATTCGCTGTTTTTGCACGTTACTCTGGTGCCTTACATATCGGGTTCTAAGGAGCTCAAGAGCAAGCCTACTCAGCACTCTGTAAAGGAGCTTTTGTCGCTTGGAATACAGCCATCTGTTCTGGTTTTGAGAAGCGAGTTTGAGATACCTGATGAAATGAAAAAGAAAATCTCGCTCTTTTGCAATGTAAGACCGGAGGACGTTATACAGAATCTCACAGCGCCCTCGCTTTATGAAGTACCATTATGGCTTGAGAACGAGGGCTTGGCAGACGCAGTTTGCTATCACTTAGGAATAGAAAACAGAAAGCCTGATCTAGCCGAGTGGGAGCATATGGTCGATGTTCAGAAAGCGGCTAAGAAAGACATAACTATAGGCTTGGTAGGAAAGTATGTTGAGCTTGAGGACGCATATCTTTCTGTTGCGGAGGCACTTCGTCACGCGGGATTTGAAAACGGCGCGAAGGTAAAGATAAACTGGATACAGTCGGAGGATATTGACAGTTCAAATGTCGCTGATAAGCTAAAGGGCTGCGATGGAATCATAGTTCCGGGCGGTTTCGGCGACAGAGGAATAGAAGGTATGGTCGAGGCTATTCGCTATGCAAGAGAAAACAAAATTCCTATGTTTGGAATTTGTCTGGGTATGCAGATGTCTGTTATCGAGTTTGCGAGAAATGTTGCCGGACTGAAAGACGCTAATTCAACAGAGTTTTGCAAAACGCCCGATCCTGTTATTGACATTATGGACGAGCAGAAGGATATTACCGACAAGGGCGGAACAATGAGACTTGGGCTTTACCCTTGCGTATTAAAGGAAGGCACACAAAGCAGTTTAGCTTACAAAACTGATAGAATTGATGAAAGACACCGTCACCGCTGGGAGTTCAATAACAGCTACAGAGAGATGTTCGAGGATAAGGGATTGATTCTGGCAGGCAGTTCTCCAAACAACAAGCTCATTGAAATCGTCGAGCTGCCGAAGGACGTTCACCCTTGGTTTGTGGGCGTACAGTTCCACCCTGAGTTTAAGTCAAGACCTAACAAGGCGCACCCTTTGTTCAGGGAGTTTATAAGAGCTGCGGTTGAACTTAAATAAGACCGGCAATGCAACTGTGATGTTGCATCTTGGCATTTCCCAATTAGGCAAGATGTTTCTATAAAGAAAGAATTCTGCAAAAATACAGGCTTTTGCTTTTAAATGCTTGACATTTAAAAAATAAGTGTTATAATATAAATATAAAAGAGAGTACTGTACATGGGCAATTAAATTGCCTTAGCGGTTAACTCCCTAGTTGGTTTTATAGAACAACCGAACTTTAGGAAGAGAGACGGTTGTTCTTTTTATTTAGATAAATCTTGCCTCTGTCTTCTTGCTTCTTGCCTCTGTCTTCTTGCTTCTTGCCTCTGGCTTCTTGCTTCTAGTTTTTCACTTTCTCCTCACAGAGCTTGTGTTAATTCAATGTATAATTAATACACGTTAGAATAAACACAAAGGAGAAAGAATATGGCGACTTTGTATCTGCATATAGGAACTCCCAAAACAGGTACTACCGCAATTCAAAATTTTTTACCTTTAAATGGGGAACTGCTAAAGAAACAGGGCTTTTGCTACCCTGATTTCGGTTATCGGTATAACGGAGTGAACAAATACCGAAACGCACACTTTTTAGTGCATAGGCAAAGCTGTTCTTTAGAAAGCGAAAAGGAAATTAGAAAGTCTGAGGACGAGCGCTTTTTCGAGGGACTGGATAGGATAAAGGAACTGTCTAATATATATCCGAATGTAATATTGTCAGATGAAAATATATGGAACGGTTATATAAACAGAGAAAATTTCTGGCGGATATTAAAGGACGCTCTTGCTGAGAGAGGATTGGATCTAAAGGTAATTGTGTATTTAAGAAGACAGGATATGGTCGTTGAGTCTTATTACGCTCAGAGGGTCAAGGTTAAAATACAGATGAGCTTTCAGGACTATTTGGATTCTGAGGATATTGATTACTTTAAGCTTGATTATTACTCTCAGCTTAAAGAGATTTCACAGGTTATAGGGAAAGATAATGTTATAGTGCGTGTTTATGAAAAGAAACAGTATGAGGGAAACGGAAATACTTTGATTTCTGATTTTCTGAAAACGCTGGGTCTTGAATTGGACGAAAGGTACGAGTCGCCTGATATAGTTGTAAACACCAGCCTTCACGGAAAGTTTTTAGAGGTAAAGCGCATCTTAAACGAATTTGATTGCTTTAAAACGAGAAATAATTTCGCCGTAAGGTATTTGAAGATAGCTCAGGAGGAAGATGAAAAATCTAACGGCGTTTCATCATCAAAGTTTTTTACATATGAGAAACGTATGGACTTTTTGGAAAAGTACAGAGAGGGCAATACAGCCGTTGCAAAAGAGTTTATGAATCGCAGAGACGGAGTTCTCTTTAGAAATGAGATTCGCAAAAGCTACGGCATTGCGGGAAATTATTTACCGGAAGAGATGATTTTAATATGCGGCAGAATGTTGGAGCTTCAGCATGAGGAAATGAAAAACAAGCTAGGGAGTATGAAAACTGAGCTTGAAGGTATGAAAAGAGAAATAGAATACCAAAGCCGACCGTTAGTCAGGAAAATTGCCGCTAAGATATACCACACAATTTTTAAATAGAATAAATTGCTATCAAAATCCTTCTGTTGTTTACTTCTCGAGGGGTTTTGTATATAATATAAAAAGTACCGAACAGTCTGTCTGCTCGGTACTTTTAATTTGTAAATCAAATTTTTAAAGCTTAAGGAGTAATTACTTAAGCTCAACAGTAGCTCCTGCTTCCTCAAGCTTAGTCTTGATCTCCTCAGCGTCTGCCTTAGAAGCGCCTTCCTTAATAGCCTTTGGAGCAGATTCAACAAGTTCTTTTGACTCTTTAAGTCCAAGACCTGTAATCTCCTTAACAGCCTTGATAACAGCCATCTTAGCGTCGCCGAATGATGCCAAAACAACATCAAATTCAGTCTTTTCCTCTTCGGCTGCGGCTGCGCCGGCAGCAGGTGCAGCAGCTGCAACAGCTGCAGTTACGCCAAATTCCTCCTGAATTGCGTCTACAAGCTCTGAAAGCTCTAGAACTGAAAGCTCTTTAATATCTTCTACAAATTTTAAAATCTTCTCTGAAGCCATGATAATTTTCTCCTTTAATAATAATTTTTGTCTTGAGGTTTAAACCTCTTACTTTTGAATTTTAACTTCTCTTATCTTTTAGCAAGACAGTCTAAGCTGCGCCGTCTTCGTTTTTGCTGTCAACAACAGCCTTGAGAATTGCAGCAAGTCCTTGAATAGGTCCTTGCAGAGAACCAACAAGCTGTGCAAGCAATACGTCCTTCGGCGGAATTTTCGACAGAGCCATAACTCCTGCTTCGTCGTAAATATCCTCGCCGATAAATCCTGCTTTAAGCGTGAACTTGTCGTCGTGTTCGCTTGCGAACTTACCTAAAACTCTCGCCGGAGCCGTTTGGTCATCACTTGAAACGGCAATGGCGGTCGTGCCTTCAAGAACGCCTGTAAGCTCGTCCATTCCGCAGTTTTTCATAGCAAAACGAAGCATAGTGTTCTTTTCTACCGAATAGGTAACGCCTTCTTCTCTAAGCTCTTTTCTAAGCTGAGTATCTTCATCAACCGTGATGCCCTTGTAATCAACAAGCACACCTGAAACTGCGTTTTTAAGAAGCTCAGTCAAAGCGTTTACCTTTTCCTGCTTTTGAAGCAGTACCTTTTCGCTTGGCATAATGTTTTCACCTCTTTTAATAAATTTCCGTATCAAAAAAAGCAAATAAAAAATCCTCTTTCGTCAAAAGACAAAGAGGAACAAAGTTATCAGTTATACTATAAAAACTTTAAAAACTTTGCTATTCTTTCCTCGGCAGGACTTACGGCATTACGCCACCTGCTGTCTTTAGATACGAATGCAAGGCATATTATAGCATACGTTATTTTAGTTGTCAAGCGTTTTACAAAAAATTTTTCATAAATATTGACAGGCAAAATGTTTGGTGATATAATAAACAGGTAAATTAAATATTTGGACCGGGGGGCTTGTTTGGCAGGCTGAGATAAAGTGATCTAACTTTGACCCGTTTAACCTGATTTGGATAATGCCAACGTAGGAAAGTTTTTAAAGCAGAGGTGTGCCGTTTTGGGTATGCCTTTTATTTTTGTATTTGGTTTTGAAATTACAAAGCGGTTAGCTTCAAATATTGATTTAAAATATTTTATAAGGAGCGTGTTTATATGTCAAACACAAATATTAGAAAGATTGTTGAATGTGCGATAATGATTGCCCTTGCGACGGTACTGTCTTACATATCGATCTTTCAAGCGCCGATGGGCGGTTCAATAACAGCATTCAGTCAGGTTCCGATCGTGATTATCGGTTACCGCTATGGCTTTAAGTGGGGAGCTTTTACCGGAGTTGTGCACGGCTTGCTGCAAATGCTGCTTCAGGGACTTGGTAATTTCGCATACGTTAAAGGTATCGGCTCATATTTGATCCTGATATTTATGGACTATTTAATTGCATTCGCCGTTTTAGGTATCGGCGGCGCAATTTTCAGAAAAGTAATCAAACAACAGGCTGTTGCTATCGGAATAGGCGCTGCTTTGGCTTCATTGCTGCGTTTTGCGTGCCACTTTATTTCAGGTGTTACCATTTGGGGCGAATACGCAGACGGCTGGAAGTCTGTTTGGGCTTATAGCTTCGGTTATAACGGCTTTTATATGCTGTTTGAAGGTATTATAACTGTTGTCGGAGTGGTCGCACTTTCTATTTTCTTCGATTTTAAAAAACCTAATCTTATAAGAACAAAATCATAGGATAACATTTCTAGCTATTATATTTTTATTTTCCCAAATGAAAGCCTCCATAAACGGAGGCTTATTTTTTATCCTAATTAATCCTCTGTCTCTTCAATTATACTGCTTATCTGCTGTTCAACATAACTGTTGTCTAAATTGATTATTGCAAAACAACGGCTGTCGTATTCTTTTATTTTCCTTTTTATGTTAGAAATGATTTTCTTCTCCTGCTCAGGCGAAGTCTCAAGGTCAATAACTAAATCAAATATGACCTTTGTTTCTTCATCACCGTCGGCGATCCTGAAATCGTGTATCGAAAAGCCGGAGTTTTCCTCCCTAACTATCGACTTCACCGCTTCTTTAAGACGCAGAGCCTTCTCGTTGCTGACCGAAACAGGGTCCATATGAATAACAAGGTCTATGCCAAGCTCGCTTTTTACCTTCTTTTCAAGCGAGTCTATTGTTTCGTGAATTGCAACTATGTCGTCGTTGTCGGGTATTTCTGCGTGAACAGAGGCAAATACCCTGTTCGGTCCGTAGTCGTGAACTATAAGATCGTGAATCCCAATTATATCCTTCGAGTCAGTCAGAATACTGTATATGCTTCTTATCGTTTGCCTGTCAGGCGCAGAGCCGAGAAGATGCCCTATCGTTTCCTTTGCGATTTTTAAGCCGTTGAATACTATAATAACTGATACGATTATGCCGATAATGCCGTCGAATGGAAGTCTTGTAAAGAAGGAGCCTATGACTGTTGCGATAATAACTGCGGAAGTCGAAAAAACGTCGTTTAAGCTGTCTTTTGAGTTTGCAATAAGTATGCCTGAGTTGATTTGCCTGCCTGCGTATTTGAAGCTGAAATACATCCACAGCTTTATCAAAACAGAAATGACAAGTAAAATAATAAGAGCGATATTAAAATTCACAGTCTCGGGAAATCTGATTTTTTCGATAGACGACTGAAAGAGCTTTAAGCCTACCAGCAAAATCAAAAACGAAATAATCAGAGACGATATGTATTCAACACGTCCGTGACCGAAAGGGTGTTCGGCGTCGGGCTTTTTGTTTGACAGCTTAGCCCCGATAATTGTAACTAGACTTGAGCCTGTGTCGGAAAGGTTGTTAAAGGCGTCGCCCATAATTGCTATGCTGTTCATAGCTATGCCGATAAACAGCTTTAGCAAAAATAAAATGATATTGCAAAAAATGCCTGCCGTTCCGCAGAGAACAGTGTAGGCTTCTCTGACCTTTTTGTCGTTTATGTTTTTATAGTCTTTGATAAACTTTCTAGCCAGCAGCTTTATCATTACCATCACCATATTGCTTTTATTGTTGTTATACTATAGTATATCACAAATAATGAAAAATGAAACAGCGAAATATATTGGTTATTTGGTTATTTGATATTTATTATTCCGTGACGGGAATATTTAGCGTTGACACTTGTTCGTAATTAAGTTATACTTTTAAGTATATATTGCCAATAATAAATTAAATAATCAAAAGGAGACGTTTATGAAAAAACTGAATTGGGGTATTCTTGCCACAGGAAAAATTGCCGAAACTGTAGCTAAATCAATGAAGTTTATGGAAAACATCAAAGAGAATAATATGGAATTGCTGGCTGTTGCCTCACGCTCGGCGGACAAAGCTGAGGACTTTGCAAAACGTCACGGAATAAAGAGAGCATACGGCAGTTATGAGGATTTGGTATCAGACCCTGACATAGACGTTGTTTATATTGCAACACCTATGAGCTGTCATTTTGAGAACACAAAGCTGTGTCTTAATGCAGGAAAGCACGTTCTCTGTGAAAAGTCGGTAACCCTTAACGCAGACGAATTTAAAGAGCTTACGGCTTTGTCAAAGGAAAAGGAATTGTTCCTTATGGAGGCTATGTGGACTAAATGTCAGCCTGCTTTCAGAAAGGCAAAAGAGTGGGCAGAAAGCGGAAAAGTCGGGAACATAAAAATGATAAAAGCTGATTTTTCAAACGCGGTTCCGTTTGACAAAAACGACAGACTTTTCATAAAAGACTTAGGCGGCGGAGCTATCCTCGATCTGGGCGTTTACCCCATTACCTTTGTAAGTGCATTTTTAGGCACTCACCCTGAGGAAATCCATACATATTCCCACATAGGACGCACAGACGTAGATTATGACAACAGCATAATTTTGAAATACAAGGACGCTTACGGCATAACCTTCTGCGGGTTTGATTTTGAAGACGAAAATAAGGCGATAATCGTAGGCGACAAGGGCAGGATAGTTATGGGAAACTGGTTCCACTGCACTGCGGAAACAACTCTGTTTGACGATATGGGAAATGTTCTTGAAAGACAAGTTCTGCCTTTTAAGTTTAACGGCTATGAGTATGAAATAGAGGAGGTCAACAAGTGCGTAAGAGAGGGCAGGCTGGAAAGCGACATTGTCACTCATTCTGACACGCTTGATATAATGAAAATTATGGAGACTTGCCTAAAGCAAGCAGGAGTTGAATACTGATAAATAAAATTCCGGCAAATAGATTAAATAAATAAGACATCAGGAGGACAATACATAGATGAAAGCGACAAAAATATTGGCAGGGGCGGTGGCTTTTGCGGTTAGCTTAACAATGCTGACCTCTGCGGTTTTAGGTGCAAATGCAAGCGATACAGAGGTAACAGAGCCTTCAGCGCAGACGGCGGTATCTGATGCAAACGCAGTCTCAAAGCCGCCGGCTTCAGTTCCCGACGGGTGGAAAACAGCAGTAAACGGGAAAAAGCAGTATTATATTAATGGAAGCTGTGCAGTCGGATTAAAGAAAATCGGCTCTCAGACATATTTTTTTGACAAGGCTGGGTATTTGTGCGTAAACAAATGGTGTCAAAACGGCGGAGATTTCTATCGGGCGAACAAAAATGGAGTAATTCTTAAAAACCAGTGGCTCACTGTAAAAAAGAAGAAGTATTACCTTGATAAAAAGGGTATACGAATGGTCGGAGTTCAAAAAATCGGGTCAAAGAGATATTATTTTAATGAAAAGGGCGTTATGAAGACAGGTATCGTCAAAGACGGAATGGTTACATACTATCTTGACGACAAAGGCGTTCTGGAGGCTTCAAAGAAGAAATCACAGTATTATCTTGCCGACGGAAAGAAAATGAGCAAAGCTAAGAGCGAAGATTATAAGGCTCTGCTTACGGCGAGAAAAATCCTGTCGAAGATAACCTCCGTTAAAATGAGCAAAAAACAGAAGCTCAAGGTGTGTTTCGACTGGGTGATAAAGAAGCCTTATGTAACGCGCAGAAAGTTCAAAAACACCTCCGATTGGCCTGCTGTTTATGCAAACGACCATTTCAAGAGAGGCGGAGGAGACTGCCATGCGGACGGCGCGGCATTTGCGTATTTTGCTAGAGCTATAGGTTATAAAAAGGTTTATGTCTGCAACGACAGCAAGGGTTACGGACATTGCTGGGCGGAGGTAAACGGCAAAGCGTATGATCCGTTGTTCTCGGAGGCAAAAAACTATAAGAAGTATTATGGCGCTTCCTACTCCTCATATGTGTTAAGACCGATACTGCATATTGCAATTTCGCCATATTTAAAATGATCAGTAAAGAAAATTTAAAGCCTTACCGCTTGAATAATAAATTAAAAGAAAGGATCTGATGATTTGAAAACTGCTTATCTTAAATTTAACGGAGAAAAGACCGTCAGTCACATAAACAAGGAGATTTACGGTCACTTCTCAGAGCATCTGGGAAGGTGCATTTACAACGGCATATTTGTAGGCAAGGATTCGCCTATTCCTAACACTGATGGAGTTAGAAACGATGTAATAGACGCACTAAAAGAGATCGAGGTACCCGTACTTCGCTGGCCGGGCGGCTGCTTTGCCGACGAATACCACTGGCATGACGGTATCGGCAAAAACCGCAGACCTATTCTTAATACGAACTGGGGCGGAGTAGTTGAAGACAACAGCTTCGGCACAAACGAGTTTTTCGATCTCTGCGAAGTGCTAGGCTGCGAGCCTTATCTGGCAGGCAATCTGGGCAGCGGTACAGTTTCTGAGCTTGCAAGCTGGCTTGAGTATATAACTTATGAGGGGAACTCCCCTTATGCGCTTGAGAGAAAGGCAAACGGAAGAGAAAGACCGTGGAAGCTAAAATATCTCGGCATAGGCAACGAAAACTGGGGCGGCGGCGGTAATATGCGTCCTGAGGCTTATGCAGACGAGTACCGCAGATATGAGACATTTGCGAAAAACTACAGCACACCTGATATGATAAAAATAGCCTGCGGTCCTAACGCCGACGACTACAACTGGACGGAAACCATTATGCAGAACCTAAAGCCGTGGCACACAGGTGCTATATCACTTCACTACTACACCCTGCCTACAGGCGACTGGTCTAAAAAGGGTTCCGCGCTGACTTTTGACGACGAAGAGTATTATAAAACGATTTACGCGACAATGTATATGGACGAGATAATCACAAAGCACTATGAAATAATGAGCAAATACGACCCGGAGGGTAAGATAAAGCTCATTGTAGACGAGTGGGGCTGTTGGTATGACGTTGAGGAAGGTACAAATCCGGGCTTTCTCTATCAGCAGAACACTATGCGTGACGCTATTGTCGCAGCAATTAATCTTAATATATTCAACAATCATTCAGACAAGGTCATGATGGCAAATCTCGCACAGGTTATGAACGTGTTGCAGTCTGTTCTTCTCAGCGACGGCGAGCGCCTTGTAAAGACTCCTACTTGGCAGATATTTAAGATGTATCTTCCTCACCACGACGCTGAGTTAGTAAAGACCAGTCTTGCCGCACCAGACTTAGAAAAAGCAGATAAGACTATCCCTATGGTTACATATTCGCTTTCCAAGAAAAACGGAGAGTTTTTCCTGACCGTTTCTAACTGCTCTCTTGACGAGGACTGCACAATGCTTATTGACCCCGAGCAGGGCGAAATAAATAACGTAACAGCCCAGATAGTAAACGCTGAAATTCACGCATATAACGGCTTTGACAACAATGCTCCCGTAACCATTAATGATTATAACGGCTTTGAGTTTCAGGGAAAAAATCTAAGAGTTACTCTGCCTGCACATTCAGTGACTGCGTTTAAATTCAAGATTTAGGCGAAAAGATGCCAGAGGCAAGAGGCAAGAAAAAAGAAGCTAGAAACAAGATGCAAGAACTTATCTTTTCCACTAAGTTCTAATAGTAGTATCTTGCTTCTGGCTTCTAAATTTCTTGCATCTAGCAGCCCAAAGGCAGAATGCCACCGGCGGCTCGCCGGTCTTACTTCTTCAAACAGTGCTTTGTTATGGAGGTTGTGTTTTAATTATTCTGCGATTGCTTGAAAAGCCTCGTCGAGGTCGTAAATAATATCGTCTATGTTTTCAGTACCTATTGAAAAGCGAATGGTATTAGGTTTGATACCCTGCTCTAAAAGCTCGCTTTCGCTAAGCTGTGAGTGCGTGGTAGTAGCAGGGTGGATAGCAAGTGATTTAACGTCCGCGACATTCGCAAGCAGTGAAAATACAGCGAGGTTGTCGATGAATTTTTTGGCTTCATTTGTTCCGCCTTTTATTTCTATTGTAAATATAGAGCCTCCGCCGTTAGGGAAATACTTATCATAAAGCTCTTTGTATCCGTTTTCCTCAACAGACGGATGGTTGATTTTCTCAACAAGCGGCTGCGACTTTAAATATTCCAAAACTGCAAGTGTGTTCTCAACGTGTCTCTCAACACGAAGCGAAAGTGTTTCCAATCCCTGAAGAAGCAAAAATGCATTGAACGGTGAAATTGCGGCTCCAGTATCACGCAAAAGAACCGCCCTTATTCTTGTTACAAACGCCGCGTCTGGGGCAGCGTCTGCAAACACTACGCCGTGATAGCTGTCACATGGCTCTGAAAGACTTGGATACTTTCCGCTTGCTTTCCAGTCGGTTTTTCCGCTTTCAACTATGATTCCGCCGAGTGATGTTCCGTGTCCGCCTATAAACTTCGTAGCAGAATGCACAACTATGTCTGCGCCGTGTTCTATTGGTCTTATAAGATAAGGCGTTCCGAAAGTGTTATCCACTATCAGAATAATTCCGTTTTTGTGTGCAACCTCAGCCACAGCGTCAATGTCGATAATATTTGAGTTCGGATTTCCCAGCGTTTCTATAAAGATAGCCTTTGTGTTTTCCTTTACGGCATTTTGGAAAACGGAAACACCGTCCTCTTCATCAGGGTCAACAAATGTAGTTTCAACGCCGAACTCTTTTAATGTATGAGCAAGCAGGTTGTATGTACCGCCGTATAATGTCTTTGCGGCAACGATATGATCGCCTGCGCCTGCAATATTCTGAATTGCATAAGTTATCGCCGCAGCTCCCGAAGCTACCGCCAGTCCTGCCGAGCCTCCCTCAAGAGCCGCCAGTCTTTTTTCCAAAACCTCCTGAGTCGGATTTGTAAGACGTCCGTAAATATTGCCGGCATCGGAAAGCCCGAACCTTGCCTGAGCATGGTCGCTGTTGTCAAATACATATGATGTCGTCTGATAGATGGGAACTGCCCTCGCACCTGTTGCAGGGTCAGCCTCCTCCTGACCGATATGAAGCTGCTTTGTCTCAAAGCGAAGCTCTCTTTCTCTGAGTTTAGAGTTTATTTTTTGTGCCATTTTAGATTACCTCATTTCTTGTTTTTTTAACTGAATTTAATATTATATAATTCATATATGGTTAGTATGAATTTATATATACAATACCACTTTAAGATGATTTTGTCAACGATTTTTTTCCATTTTCAAAAACTTTGTGAAAAAGCATATTATTCATATAAGTGTAATAGGATTTATTATGAAAATTGCACAATTTTTTAAGATACAATGTTTGCAAGTATTTTAGATATATGATATTGCAAAAAGCAACACAAGATGATATAATAATTAAATGTGCGCGAAAAGCGGAAAAGTCAATGTAAATTTTGAAAGGAATGAAAATATAAATGTCTGAAAAGGACGCGGTATTACAAACAGACGATATTCCCGCAGAGGAAAACAAGATGGGAACAATGCCTACAAACAAGCTTCTGATAACGATGTCACTACCGATGGTAATTTCAATGCTTGTTCAGGCATTATATAATATAGTAGACAGTATATTTGTAGCTAAGATATCGGAAAACGCACTGACAGCGGTATCGATGGCGTTTCCGATACAAAGTCTGATGATAGCCTTTGGAGCGGGAACAGGAGTAGGAATAAACTCATTTTTATCAAAATCTCTGGGCGAAAAGAAGTTTAAGCAAGCAAGCGATTCGGCAAAAAACGGAATATTTCTTGCATTTTGCACATGGGTAGTATTTGCAATTTTAGGATTTTTCTTTTCCGGTCTTTTTTTCAAAGCGATGACCGACGACAAAGAAATAATAGCCTACGGAGTAAGCTATCTTAGAATAGTAACAGTAGTCTCGCTTGGAGTATTTATGCAAATAACCTTTGAGAGACTTTTGCAGTCTACCGGCAAGACGATATACAGTATGTTTATGCAGGGCACAGGAGCTATAATAAACATAATACTCGACCCTATTTTGATTTTCGGATTATTTAGTTTTCCGAAAATGGGAGTGGCAGGAGCTGCGACTGCAACGGTTATCGGTCAGATAGTAGCTATGACCTTAGGGATAGTATTAAACACATTAAAGAACAAGGAAATAAACGTAAATCTTATAGGCTTTAAGCCGTCACTTCGCATTATTAAGAAGATTTACGCAGTAGGTTTTCCGTCAATTATTATGCAGTCTATAACCTCTGTTATGACATATCTGCTTAACAAAATCTGCATCAGCTTTACCCCTACAGCCGTATCGGTAGTCGGAATTTACTTCAAGCTGCAGAGCTTTATCTATATGCCTATATTCGGACTTACCAACGGACTTGTGCCTATTGTAGCATACAATTACGGTGCAAGGCACAAAAGCAGAATAATATCAGTTTTAAAGCTTGCGATAATAATTTCCGTATCATATATGGTGTTGGGGGTAGTAATTTTCCAGACGGCGCCTCAGCTGCTGTTTAGTTTTTTCAGTGCTTCTGAAGAGATGCTGAGAATAGGAATACCGGCGTTAAGAATAATATCACTCAGCTTTATTCCTGCGGGATTCTGCATAATTATAATCAGTGCATTTCAGGCTCTCGGACACGGCGTATACAGTCTAATAATTTCGATAGCGCGTCAGTTGGGAGTTCTTATTCCTGTAGCGGTAATAACGTCGAAGCTGTTTGGTCTCAGTGCTGTCTGGACAGCTTTCCCGATTGCCGAAACAGTTTCGCTGCTGCTTTGTATTGTTTTCAGCAAAAGGGTTTATCAGCAATCAGTTGCGGTTTTGGATAAAACCGAATAGTGGGAAGATGTTTTTACGAGAAGTTTGTTGATAAAATAAGTTCTTGCCTATAAATGCTTGACAAAAGAAAATTATATGTTATAATATAAATATAAAAAGAGAGTGCTGCACATGGGCAATTAAATTGCCTTGGCGGTCTCTTCCAAAGTATTGTTATAAGAACAACCGACCTTTGGAGAGTGGCGGTTGTTCTTTTTTATTTTAAATAAAAAATCTTCTAATTTTTCTTATTAAATATAAGAAAAGCTAGAGTGATAATTTCGGTTATCATGCTAATGAATGAAAATAATTCATAATATGATACCATATTACCACCCCCTTTCGGGGAGAAACCGCCTGCCTTTTCATGTACAGCACTCTCTTATTCACATTATAAAATAAAATAAATAATTTGTCAAATAATAAAGAATTTTAAGACTTATTGCTTCTCTTTTCTTGCCTTTTTCAATTATCCATTTAGAGGCATTTTTATTTTGTTCCTATTCTTTGTAACCATGTTTCTTATTTGTCAATCCTGAAATATAATCTAATGACACATTATAAAATTTCGCTAATGTTTTAAAATGATGCATAGGAAGTTCTTGTTCTCCTCTTTCCCATCTGGAATATTGATATTGAGTAGTCCCTAAGATTTCAGCTATATCTTTCTGATGTAAATCATTATCTACTCTTAAATCTTTTAATCTTTTATATAATTTTATTATAATCACTCTCTTTTTATATTTTCGTAAAAATTATATCATAAAAATATTTTTACTGTTGACTATAATACAAATTTGTATTATAATATTATCAAATATTCAAATTAGGGGAGTGTTAAAATCTTATGTGGAAAATAAAAAAAGGTTACGATTCGGTAAGCAAATCTTTTCGTTTGCCCGAAGAACTAGCGAATAAAATTGATAATCTTGCACTTAAAAATAATTTATCTATCAACCAATTAGTTATACAATGTTTAAATTATGCAATAAATAATTTAGATGATACTAACAATAATGAAAAATAGAACTATACAAAGGCGGCAAAGCTACCGGCGTCACGCCGGTCTTGCTTCTTGCCTCTTGCCTCTAGCCTCTAATAGCAAAGCCTCTGCCGGCTCGGCAGTCAACGTTGCTTACCCTCCAATTAAACAAAGTATAAGCCTGCCGTTGTGCTAACCGTCACATTTTACAAGCCTCCCAAAGGCGGCAGAGGATACAACGTCACCGTTGTGTTGCACTAAAACGTGCAACTTTTTTGCTTTTTATAAGTATTAGTGAAAAGCTAATATAGAAAAGAGGAATGATAATGGCAGAAAGGAGAATGTTTTCAAAAACGGTCATAGACAGCGATTGCTTTCTAGATATGCCTCTGACTGCGCAGGCTTTATATTTTCATCTTGCTATGAGGGCAGATGACGACGGTTTTGTTAATAATCCAAAATCCATAATGAGAAATGTGTGTTGTAAAGATGATGATCTAAAAATGCTGATAGCAAAAAAATATATAATTGCTTTTGAAAGCGGAATAGTTGTGATAACGCATTGGAAGATTCATAATTACATAAGAAAAGACAGATATTCTCCAACGAAAAATCAAGAGGAAATGGAACAGATTACTCTGCAAAAAGACGGACGGTATACCATTGGTATAACAAGTGACAGCCAACGGTTGACAGATGGTTGCCACAGGTTAGGAGAGGATAGTTTAGGTAAGGTTAGTTCAGAGTTAGAGAAAGATTCCTCCGCTCCCTCACACCCTAAAAAATCAAAAAGCTCTGATATTAATTCCTTTAAGAAATACGGTAAGTATAAAAATGTTCAGTTGACCGAAAGCCAATATTCAAGCCTTGTTAAAGACTTCGGTAAGAATAAGACTGATGAGTATATCAAAAAGGTCGATGAATACTGTCAGCAAAACGGAAAACACTATAACGACTATGACCTGACAATAAGAAAGTGGCTCGCTGAAGATAAAAGCAAACAGCCCGAACACTCTTACGACTTAGACGAGTTTAATGATTATACTCTTAACTGCGTTCCGAAGATACAAAGCGAGAAGAAGTACGGTAACTATATATGAGCCCACATTGCGGACATTCCTTAATCTGATATTTGCATTATTAAAAAAATTCTGATATAATTAAAAAGTTATGCAATAACAGATTAAAGATTGTATAATTGTAAAAATTATCAGATATATAATAAATTCGGAGGGACAAGGAATGTTAAGAGAGGATCTAAGAAATATCGCAATTATCGCTCACGTTGACCACGGTAAAACTACTCTTGTAGACGAGATGCTCAAGCAAAGCGGTACTTTCAGAGAAAATCAGGTAGTAAACGAGAGAGTTATGGACAACAACGATATAGAGCGTGAGCGCGGAATTACAATACTTGCAAAGAACACGTCGGTTGTTTATAAAGATGTTAAGATAAACATTATCGACACACCCGGTCACGCAGATTTCGGAGGAGAAGTTGAGCGTGTTCTTAAAATGGTAGACGGCGTTATTCTTCTCGTCGACGCGGCAGAGGGTACAATGCCTCAGACCAGATTTGTTTTGCAGAAGTCACTCGAGCTGGGACACAAGGTAATTGTAGTTGTCAACAAGATAGACAGACCCGATTCACGTTTGGGCGAGGTGGAAGACGAGGTTTTAGAACTGCTTATGGACCTTGACGCTACCGACGAACAGCTGGACAGCCCGTTTTTATACTGCTCAGGCAGAGACGGTACGGCTTCGTACACAGCGGATAAGGTCGGAACCGATTTAATACCGCTCTTTGACACTATTTTAAACTACATTCCTGCTCCGGAAGGCGACGAGAACGGAAGTCTTCAAATGCTAGTATCTTCAATCGACTACAACGACTATGTGGGCAGGATCGCTATCGGACGTATTGAACGTGGCGAGATAAGGGTCAATCAGGACGTTTCTGTAGGAGACTATCACGAGACAAAAAAAGAATACAGAGGAAAGATAGTTTCTCTGTACCAGATAGAGGGTCTTAACCGTGTTGCCTGCGAAAGCGCAAAGGCAGGCGACATCGTCTGCATAAGCGGTATCGAGAACATCTATATAGGCGATACCATCTGTGAGTTCGGCAGCTTTGAGCCTATACCTTTTGTAAAGATCTCAGAGCCTACCGTCGAGATGACCTTCTCGGTAAACAACAGCCCGTTTGCAGGCAGAGAGGGCAAGTATGTAACCTCCCGACAGCTTAGAGACAGGCTCTTTAAGGAGCTTTTGAAAGACGTTTCTCTGAGAGTATCTGACGGCGAAACTACCGACAGCTTCAGGGTCGCCGGACGGGGTGAGATGCACCTTTCGATTTTGATAGAGAATATGCGCAGAGAGGGGTATGAGCTTTCAGTTTCAACGCCGAGAGTTCTGTTTAAAGAGATAGGCGGAAAGTTAAACGAGCCTATTGAGCGTCTTGTTGTTGACGTTCCTGCCGATAACGTGGGAGCTGTTATGGAAAAGCTGGGCGCAAGAAAGGGCGAGCTTCAGGAGATGACCCCTGTAGGCAGCAGAATGAAGCTGGAGTTTTTGATTCCTGCTAGGGGGTTATTCGGCTACAAGAGCGAGTTTCTGACCGACACAAAGGGCGAGGGCATAATGAGCTCAGTTTTTGCAGAGTATCAGCCGTACAAGGGTGATATTTCAAGGCGAAACACAGGCTCGCTTGTTGCTTTTGAGGCAGGTACTGCGGTAGGCTACGGTCTTTTCAACGCTCAGGAAAGAGGAGAGCTGTTTATAACTCCGGGAACAGAGGTCTACGAGGGTATGGTTGTAGGAGCGTCGCCTAAGTCTGACGATTTGGTAGTAAACGTCTGCAAGAAAAAGCACTTAACAAACACTCGTGCTAGCGGCAGCGACGACGCGCTCAGGCTTATTCCTCCGAGAATACTTTCTCTTGAGGACTGTCTTGAATTTTTAGCTGACGACGAGCTTTTAGAGGTAACGCCTGAGAGTCTTAGAATAAGAAAAAGAACCCTTAACAACAGTTTAAGGGCTAAAAAAAGAGCAAAGGCAACGTGACGTTGCATCCGGTGCCGCCTTTGTATAAGTTTGATAAATGTTATAGTTTGCACAACGGCGGGCTTTACTTTAAGAGACAAGAACAGGAGTAATCCCTGCACGCAGTCTGCCTATTAAAAGTTTTATTTAATGTTTTACGTTTCAAAACGGCAGGATTATTAATTGATAATTGACAATGGATAATGGATAATGCAAGATATTAGAAGCAATAAGACTTAAAATTCTTTATTATTTGACAAATTATTTATTTTATTTTATAATGTATATAAGAGAGTGCTGTACATGAACGGTAGGCGGTTTCTCCCCGAAAGGGGGTGGTAATATGGTATCATATTATGAATTATTTTCATTCATTAGCATGATAACCGAAATTATCACTCTAGCTTTTCTTATATTTAATAAGAAAAATTAGAAGCTTTTTTATTTTATAATAAAAAAGAAACACCGCCACGCTTCCAATGTTGCGGTGTTTCTAAACACTATTCATGGGAGTAAACCGCCAAGGCAATTTAATTGCCCATGTGCAGCACTCTCTTTTATATTTATATTATAACATATATTTTTCAAATGTCAAGCATTTGGAAGCATTTTATATATATTGTTTTATTATTCCCATTAATATTGAGAAGTTTTGTCACTAACTTTCTTTATGGCAGGAGCCTGCCTGCGGACAGCCTGAACAGCCGCATCCGCATGAGCAGGACTTCCCTGCCTTTTTGCTTTTTATCATTCTGTAAATTATGAATGTCACTATGCAAAGCATTATCAGACTGATTATTATTGTCGATATATTGGCTTTTATAAAATCAATCATGTTAATCACCGTTTATGCTTTTATTTTTGCTTTTATAGTCAGCTTGTCGGCTGACTTGTATGGTTTTGCAAGCATATAAATCAGGAATACCGCAACAAGAATTGCCGCAATAAGTCCTATAATGTTCGGACTGCCCGTTATTGCAATACCGATTTGGTAAATCATAAGAGAAACAGCATAAGCAAATACGCATTGGTAGGTTATAGCGAACGCCGTCCACTTAGGACTGTTCATTTCCCGCCTGATAGCTCCTATTGCCGCGAAGCAGGGCGCGCAGAGAAGATTGAACGCCAAGAAAGCATATCCTGCAAGACGTGTCATACCCTCAAAGTCAAGAACTCCGAATACTCCAACGACTTCCTCTTTAGCGACAAGACCCATAATAGTAGCAATAGCAGCCTTGATGTTGCCAAAGCCAAGCGGTGAGAAAATCCAGCAAATTGCGTTGCCCACTATTCCGAGTATACTGTCTTCAAGCTCCATATCTGCGCTGAAAGCAAAGCTTCCGTCAACAAAGCCGAAGCACGAGCCTGCCCAGATGATAATTGAAGAAAGAAGTATGATAGTTCCTGCCTTTTTGATAAACGACGAAGCACGCTCCCACATTGAACGCAGAATGTTGCCTATTGTAGGTAAGTGGTATGCTGGAAGCTCCATTACGAACGGCGCAGGGTCGCCTGAGAACATCTTTGTTTTCTTGAGCATAATTCCCGAGACGATTATTGCCGCAATGCCTAAGAAGTAGGCGCTCGGTGCGACCCACCATGTTCCTCCGAACAAAGCGGCTGAGATAAGTGCGATTATTGGCAGCTTAGCTCCGCAGGGGATAAATGTCGTTGTCATAATCGTCATACGGCGGTCGCGCTCGTTTTCAATCGTTCTAGACGCCATAATTCCCGGAACTCCGCAGCCGGAGCCTATAAGCATCGGAATAAATGACTTTCCCGATAAGCCGAACTTGCGGAATATCCTGTCCATAATGAATGCTATTCTCGCCATATATCCGCATGACTCCAAGAACGCAAGGAAGATAAACAGTACCAACATCTGAGGTACAAAGCCGAGTACCGCTCCGACGCCGGCTACAACACCGTCTAAAATCAACCCCTGAAGCCAGTCTGCACAGTTGACAGCGTTAAGTCCGCTTTCTACTAAAACAGGTATTCCCGGAACCCATACGCCGTATTCAGCAGGGTCGGGAGTGTCTGCAAACTCTCCGTCTTCGTCTAAAGGCAGCATAGGCGTTATGTCAAACTTTCCGTTCTCCTTGACTGCAAGCTCCTCGCCGTATGAGCCGTAAGCCTCTTCAAAAGCGCCGAAGTCCTTTTCCTCAACGGCTGTTAAAAGCTCGTCTGCACCGGTGATGCCTGCTTCGTTTGCACCTTCAAGAGCCGTTTTGATATCAGGCAGGAAAATTTCCTTCTCGGCATACTCGTTTGCAGCGTCTTCGTATTGACTTGAGCCTATGCCGAACAAGTGCCAGCCGTCGCCAAATACGCCGTCGTTAGCCCAGTCGGTTGCCCAAGTTCCTACAGTTGTTACAGAAACATAGTAAACGATGACCATTACAATAGCAAAGATAGGAAGTGCTAGCCAGCGGTTTGTTACTACCTTGTCTATTTTATCGGTAACGGTAAGCTTTCCTCTGTTTTTCTTTGTGTAACAACTTCCGATGATCGAAGCTATGTATGCGTATCTTTCGCTTGTTATAATGCTCTCTGAATCATCGTCCAGCTCGTCCTCGCAGTTTTTGATGTCTGTTTCGATGTGCGAAACGATTTTGCTGTCTAAATTAAGCCTTTCTATTACCTTGTCGTCTCGCTCGAACAGCTTAATTGCAAGAAATCTCTGCTCGTCGTCAGGCATATCGTGCAAAACCGCTTCTTCAATGTGCGCGAGAGCGTGCTCAACGCTGCCGTCAAAGCTGTGCTGTGCGACCATTTTCTTTCCGCTTTTTGCAATCCTGACCGCCTTTTCTGCAAGAGCGTCAATACCCTCGCCTCTAAGAGCAGATATCTCAACTACCTCACAGCCAAGCTCCTTTGAAAGCCTCTCTGTGTTTAGCTTATCACCGTTTTTCTTTATAACGTCCATCATATTTACCGCTGCGATAACAGGTATTCCAAGCTCTACAAGCTGAGTTGTAAGATACAGGTTCCTCTCGAGGTTAGAGCCGTCTATGATGTTTATGATAGCGTTCGGCTTTTCATCTAAAAGAAAGTTTCTCGAAACTACCTCCTCAAGCGTATAAGGCGACAGCGAATATATTCCCGGCAGGTCTACAAGAATTACCTCGTCGTTCTTTGCACTGTAGCCCTTGATCTTTCCTTCCTTTTTCTCTACTGTTACGCCCGGCCAGTTGCCGACAAATTGATTTGATCCCGTCAAAGCGTTGAACAGGGTCGTTTTACCGCTGTTTGGATTTCCCGCAAGCGCTATTTTTATACTCATATTTTTCCTCCGTTCTAACGTGAATTAGTCTTTTCACGTTAAGTTCTTTAATATACGTTGTGTTAGGTATAGCTAACTTATATGCAAAAAGAAACGAGCTTATTCAATTTCTATCATTTCCGCGTCAGCTTTTCTAAGAGAAAGCTCGTAGCCTCTTACTGTTACCTCTACCGGGTCTCCTAGAGGAGCTACCTTTCTTATGTGAACTTCCACGCCTTTGGTGATGCCCATATCCATAATTCTGCGCTTTACCGCGCCCTCGCCGTGTAGCCGTTTCACTTTGACAGTCTGACCTATTACGGCGTCCTTTAGTGTTTGCATTAAAATCTCTCCTTTAACATTATTTAATTAATTATATGTAAAAATTTAAGCGACTATAATTTTATTAGCCATTTCACGGCTTATCGCCACCCGTGTGTTCTTGACGTTTACTATCAAATTTCCGCCGTTATCCGAGACAATTATTATCTCTCCGTCCTCGACAAAGCCGAGATTACCCAAAAAACGTCTTGTCTCGTCTTTTCCTTTTATCTTTTTTATACAAACTTTTTCGCCTACATTTGCAAAGGTTAAAGGTATCATACTCCATCTCTTTCTTTGTTTAGCATAAATGATAGTTAGGTTTAGCTAACTCGGTTCATCAAAAAAAGTTAGCAAAAACTAACTAAGATAAGAATACCACTTCGCTCAACATTTGTCAATGCATTTTTTTAAATTTGTAGCATTTCACAAAAACAAGTTAGCAAAAGGCAACTAAAATTGTTGAAAAACACTGCCGGCAGGGGCACCGTTTAGAAAATAGAAGTTAGAAGCAAGAAGCTAGAACTAATCTTTCCCACAAAGTACAAGTCTGCCGTTTCTCAAACTGTAACATTTTACAAATTTCCCAAAGGTAGCACTGCGTGCAGGGGTTTACCCCTGCTTCTAAAATTCTTGTCTCTAAATGCTTGACATTTGAAATATGTGTGTTATAATATAAACATAAAAGAGAGTGCTGCACATGGCAAATTAATGCCTAGGCGGCCTCTCCCAGTATAGGTATTTAAGAAACACCGTTACTTTGAGAGAGTAGGCGGTGTTTCTTGTTTTTAAGTAAAAAAGTATTTTACTTTTTATGATAAAAAATGTTGAAACAAAGTGTGACAACACTAATAACGAAATTCGCAAATAAAAATAATTCGGAATAACTTATCATGGTCATCACCTCCCATCTAACGGGAGAAACCGCCTGCCTTTTTATGTACAGCACTCTCTTATGAACATTATAAATTAAAATAAATTATTTGTCAAATAATAAAGAATTTTAAGACCTTTTTATTCTAAATATCTTAATTAATTCCATTGTCAATTATCCATTACTTTTATCTCTCTCCATAGCTTCATCAACCGCACGATTAAGAAACTTGTTTAAAGAACCGTCATATTCCTTTGCGTGTTCAGAGATTATTTCCCTTTTGCCCTTTGGAACTCGCATATGAATACCATCATAGTGGTTTTTATCATATTTATTATTTGCTTTTATTTTAGCTTTACTAGCTGGCATAATTTTTACCACCTTACCTATATAATATTTTTAATTTTTAAAAATTATATAATATAACCAATTTAAACAACATTAGACAGTAAATATTTGTGAGTTATGTCTATTGAGTTTACAAGGGTACCATTGTATAATAATAACATACCAAAAAAGGAAGTGACATCAATGGATAATGTAAACAGAAACATAAGCATACAGGACATTGAAGAAATACATAGAAAAACTGAAATGATAGCAGGACTTTCAGATTTCTGTGTTATATTCTTCACCAATTACTTTGAAAATGATATTTTCAAAAGGACGCTTGAATGCCTTTCAGATGAAGTATTCAAACTTCGTGACGAATGCAGAGCATTGTATAATAACATAGGTATGCATAATAATTCTAAGACCCACAATTAAAGGAAGTGACATCAATGAAAGAAAAAATCGAAGCAATCCATTTAGTGGATTTTGAAGTAATAATGAAAGAGGCTGAAAAGCTAGAAGGGCTGTCTGAAGTATGTGTAATGTACTTTATACACATATATGGTGATGACATTTTAAGAGGAGCGCTTGAATGTTTGGCAGACGAAGCCGCAAAATTAAGCGAACATTGTTATAAACTTATGCAAGAAGCGGAAGAATGATTTAATTATCCATTTTCCACTATCAATTATCAATTAATAAACCCGCCGTTTTGAAACGTGAAACATTAAATAAAACTTTTAATAGGCGGCAGAGCCTCCGGCGGCTCGCCGGTCTTGCCTCTTGCTTCTTGCTTCTTGCCTCTAGCAGCACTGCGTGCAGGGCTAGCCCTGCTGCCCATAGTATGCGTTATCCCCGTGCTTTCTAAAAAAATGCTTATCCAAAAGCCGCTGCTGCATTTTAAGCGTCGTTGTCTCCTTTTTATAAGCAAGCATCTCAGTATGCCATGCCATAAAGGCGATCTCTTCGAGAATTACCGCCTTTTCAACAGCCGATATCGCATCGTCGCCCCAGAGAAACGGTCCGTGAGAGTACACAAGGCAAGCGTTCATTCTGGAAGGGCTTGTCCTGTGGGAAACAAAAGTCTCTACAATAACACGTCCTGTGTTTCTTTCATATTCAGAAGCTATCTCCTCGTCGGTCATTTTTCTTGTTACAGGAATCGCTCCGTAGAAATAATCTGCGTGAGTTGTACCGTATGCGCTTATGCTCTTTCCTGCCTGCGCCCATATTGTCGCCCATCTGGAGTGAGTGTGGACAACGGCGTTTGCATTAGAGAAATTCTTATAAATCTCAAGATGAGTAGGCATATCAGAACTGGGCTTTAAAGTGCCTTCAACTATATTCCCCTTTAGATCGCATACGACCATTTTATCAGGCGAAAGATCTTTATAAGCAACTCCGCTGGGCTTTATCGCAAACAGACCCTTCTCACGGTCGATTTCTGATACGTTGCCCCAAGTCGAAATAACAAGCTTGTTCTCTGGCAGCATCATATTCGCACGGTAAACTCTTTCTTTTAATTCTTCCAGCATATCACTTGTTCCTTTCGGATTTTATTTTCTTGAGCGTTTTCATAACGTTGTTTTCCCCTCTGCCGAAGTAGTCGTGCAGTTTTTTATACTCGGCATAAAGTCTGTCATAAACCTCTGCGTTTTCTTTAATCGGAGAATAGTATTTGTCTTTTACCTTGCCAAGCCTTCGTGCGGCTTCAAAAACGCTGTCGTAACCGCCGTTTTCTTTCCCTGCCGCAACGCTTGCAAAAATTGCGCTTCCCAGCGCAGGACCCTGAGACGAGCCTGCGATCTTAACAGGCATATTCAAAACGTCGCTGTAGATCTGCATAGCCATTTCGTTTTTAACTGCTATGCCTCCGCTAGCGTAAAACTCCTCAACCTCAATTCCGTTATCCCGAAAGTTCTCAACTATCATTCGAGTACCGTATGCTGTAGCTTCAATCAGCGCGCGGTATATCTCCTCCGGCTTAGTTGAAAGCGTCATACCCAGCATACAGCCTGTCAAATCTGCGTCGACAAGAACCGAACGATTTCCGTTCCACCAGTCGAGAGCCAGCAGACCGCTTTCGCCTGCTTTTTGCTTCTCAGCCAAAGAAGTCAGATACTGATGAATGTCCATACCGTTTGCTTTTGCCTCTTTATGATAGCTTTCAGGAACGCAGTTGTCAACCAGCCACGCAAAGTGGTCGCCCACGCAGGACTGACCTGCCTCGTAACCGAAAAGTCCCGGCATAACGCCGTCCTCGACGACTCCGCACATTCCCGGAACCTGTTTTTCCTCCTCGCCCATAAGAATGTGGCAGGTAGAAGTTCCGATAATAGCTAGCATTTTCTTAGGTCCGTCTATCGAAACAGACGGAACGCAGACATGGGCGTCAACATTTCCTATACTAACTATAGTACCCTCTGAAAGACCAGTTTTATCTGCAAATTCAGGAGTGATAGTTCCAGCCCTTTCTCCAAGCGGAGTTATCACCTTTCCCAGCTTTTCCTCAACGCAGTTTTCAAGCATTGGGTTTAGCGCTTTGAAAAACTCTCTTGACGGATAGCCCTTACGCTTATTCCAAATAGCCTTATAGCCCGCCGTGCAGGAATTTCTCGTTTCATTTCCCGTCATCATCCAGACTATCCAGTCGGCGGCTTCTATCCACCTGTCCATCGCACTGTAGATCTCAGGCGCTTCGTCGCATATCTGCATAAGCTTTGGTATTGCCCACTCGCTCGAAATCTTTCCGCCGTAGTTTTTAAGCCACTCTTCTCCTCTTTGTTCGGCAATCTCATTCAGTCGGTTAGCCTCATACTGTGCGGCGTGGTGCTTCCACAGCTTTACCCACGAATGAGGATTATGTTTATACTCGTCTAAAAAGCAAAGTGGCGTTCCGTCCGCTTTGCAGGGAATCATAGTACAAGCCGTAAAATCTGTACCTATTGCGACAATATCCTTTGGGTTGACACCGCTTGATTTTATCACCTGCGGTATTGTGTGATACAAAACCTCCAGATAATCCATAGGGTGCTGAAGCGCATAATCGCTCTCCAGCTTTTCACCGCTTGGCAATTCTTTATCCATAACTCCGTGAGGGTATTCATATACAGACGAAGCCATTTCCTCACCGGTTGATATATCAAGAAGCAAAGCTCTGCCTGACAGCGAACCAAAATCTATGCCTATAGTATACTTTCCCATATTCACCGTTCCTTTGTGATAAATATTTTGAACTACAGCTTAAATTTTAGTATTATTGTATCATACTGCGAAACTTAAATCAATATATTATCCAAAATTAGTTATGGACTTAACCATAAATTTGTGATATAATATAGTTCAAACTACAAAAAAGGAATATTTAAAATGAAAAGAACAATAATGATTTTTCTGGCAGTCTCCTTACTGCTCTTGATCTCCGGCTGCGATAAAGGCAGTGATAAAAAGCCGTCTGCGTCATCTGACGTATCATCGTCATCAGTTGAACAGCCTGCTGTTAAGGCTATGGCAAAAGCACATTCAACCGAGGTCGTTGACGGAGTAACTTACATTGACGGAATTTTGATAGTGAACAAAACCTATTCTTTGCCCAAAAGTTATAACTACGGTTTAACTGACGAAACGCTAAAAGCATTCAATAAAATGAGAAATGCGGCGGCTAAAGATAACATCTCATTAGAGATAGCGTCAGGCTTCAGAAGCTATGAGGAACAGGAGACGCTGTATAAAGAATATTCAGCCGAAAACGGTCAGAAAGAAGCAGATACATACTCAGCCAGAGCGGGATATTCGGAGCACCAGTCGGGTATGGCAATAGACGTAAACGGCGCAGATTTTAGTATGGTCGGACAAAAGGATATGAAGTGGCTTGAAAAGCACTGTTCCGAATACGGCTTTATAATTCGTTTTCCTAAGGGGAAGGAAAGCATTACAGGATACAGCTACGAACCGTGGCATATCAGATATGTCGGCAGGAAAACAGCAAAGGAAATGAAAAAGCAAGGCTTGTGCCTTGAGGAGTATCTGGGCGTAGACTCAGCATATAAAAATTAACAAGAAGCAAGAAATTTAGAGGCAAGAAGCAAGATATTACTGGAGAACTTTGTAAAAAAATTAGTTCTTGCATCTTGCCTCTTGCTTCTTGCCTCTAGTTGCTTTTTTTCTTTTAATAGTGTATAATATGGTAAAGTTAAAAGTAAAGAGTAAAAAGGTGGGAATTTAAAACTTGGAGATTCTTGATAAAAATAATGAAGAGCAGTGCAGTGAATACGAAGCATTTGCAAGTACAGATAAAAACGGAGTTTTTTTGCAGTCTCTTGACTGGACTAAGGTTAAAGACAACTGGGGCTGGGAGGCTGTAATTTCAAGAGATTCAAACGGCAAAATACAGGGAACTTGTCTTGTGCTTATAAAGAAAATACCTATATTTGGCTGTTCATTTCTCTACGCTTCTCACGGTCCTGTATGCGATTACCACAACAAAGAAGTTATTGAGGATTTGTTCGAGGGTATAAAGGTGCTTGCCAAAAAGTATAATTGCTATGAGTTTATGTGGGATCCCTGCTTTTCTGAAAAAGATGAAAAGGCAAAGAACATTCTTAAAGAAATGGGATTTTCTCATATTGAAAATGCACCTGAGCTTTCTACCATTCAGGCTAGAAATAACTATATGCTGTTAAATATCGAGGGCAAAACTCCCGACGAGGTTATGGCAAGCTTTCATTCAAAGTGGAGATATAATATACGCCTAGCTTCCCGTAAGGGTGTTGTGTGCAGAGCGTGCGGACCTGAGGCTATAGATGATTTCTATCCAATGATGGCTGAAACGGGTACCCGTGACGGCTTTGCAATAAGACCTAAAGAGTATTTTGTTAAAATGCTTACCGCACTTGGCAAAGAGCATTGCAGACTGTATATGTGTTATCTGCAAAACGAGGACGGAACCGAAACTCCTGTTTCGGGAGCAATAACAACACAGTATGCGGGAAAGACCTGCTATGTTTACGGGGCTTCTTCAAATAAGCACAGAAACGTTATGCCTAACCATCTTATGCAGTGGACTATGATACAGTGGGCTTTGGAAAATAACAATTTCATATACGATTTTCAGGGCATACCTTTTTATACCGATGAAACTCACCCCAACTACGGCGTATACAAATTCAAAAAGGGCTTTAACGGCGAGGTGGTTACCTATGCCGGAGAGTTTTATTATACGTTTTCTCCATTCAAGAAGAAACTTGTGAATTTCTTTGAAAAAATATACAGAGGTCTTCACGAGCTGCAAAGAAAAATAAAGATAGCCACAAGACATACTTAAAGTCTGATACTTGCATTTTATTTGTTATTTGGTTATAATATAATTATAATGATAATATAAATACGAAAGGATGTATAAATTATGGCTTTTGAAGTTAAAAGAGATACTATTATCGGCGATGTTCTTGACGCCGACAAAGATACCGCGCCTTTCTTTTTAGAAATGGGTATGCACTGTCTCGGCTGCCCGTCATCAAGGGGAGAAACTATCGAACAGGCTTGTGCTGTTCACGGCGTTGACGCAGACGAGCTTGTTGAAAAGCTGAACGCACATTTCGGAAACTAAAACCATATAGGGCGGCAGTTTTGCCGCCCTTAATTTTTATAGGAAACAAGCTATGATAAACTTAGATAACAGATTAAAACAGTGTGCCGAATTTGTATCGGGGAAAGGCTGTGCCGCAGACGTGGGTACGGACCACGCATATCTTGCGGTTCACTTAATTACAAGCGGTATTTGCAAAAAGGTCATCGCCTGCGATCTAAGAGAAGGACCTTTGCAAATTGCAAAAGAGCATATCCATAACGAAGGCTTAGATGGTACAATTCAAACTGTTCTTTCCGACGGTTTAGACAATATCTCTCCCGACGGCATAAGCGACATTATAATCGCAGGTATGGGCGGAGAGCTTATAGCTAGAATAATCTCAAGGGCAGAGTGGGTAAAGAAAAACAAAGTAAACCTTATTCTTCAGCCTATGACAAAAGCAAGCGACCTTAGAAAATTTCTTTTTGAAAACGGCTTTAAAATTAAACGGGAAAAAGCCGTAAAAAGCGAGCCGTTTATATATTCTGTTATAAATGCCCAATACTCCGAAGCATCTGTAACTTACGAGGACTATGAAATTTATACAGGCGGTCTTGATTTTAACAGCAAGCTCGACAGAGAATATTTGAATATTCAGGCGAACAGGCTTATAATTGCAGGTAAGGGTATGTTAAAATCCGCAAACAAAAGCGAAAATACGATTTCAAACGGCAAAGAAAAAATACGGCTTGGAAACATCATTTTAAACAGGCTAAAAGAAGTAAGAAAGGACTGAGTTTGTGTCACAGGTAATTGACATTTACAAGGCTCTTGATGAGCTTGCTCCGTTTTCGTCTCAAACAGCTTGGGACAACAGCGGAGTTTTGGTAGGCAGCTTATCAAGCAAAGTTAAAAAAATAATTCTAACTTTAGACATTACATACGAAACGGCTGTTGAGGCTTACAAAATCGGCGCCGACCTCGTTATTTCGCACCACCCTGTTATATTCTCGCCTCTAAAGCGCCTTGATGAAAACAACCCGGCTGTGGTTTTATCAAAGCACAACATAACCACAATTTGTATGCACACAAATTTCGATATAGCAAACGGCGGTATGAATGATATTCTATGCGAAAAGCTAGGTCTTTCTCCGAACGAGGGAGAGATTCTGAATGAAAATGATAATATAGGCAGGATATGCTGCCTTTCAAAGCCGGCTGATGTTCCTACCGTTGCAAAATGGGTCAAAGACGCTCTCGGCTGCCGGATAGTGAGATATAATGACGCAGGCAGGGAAGTTTCAAAAGTGGGCATATGCTCTGGCTCAGGGGCTGAATACTTCGCTGACGCACTTGAAAAAGGCTGTCAGCTTCTGATTACCGGAGACATAAAGCATCACGATTTTATTGACGCTCACAACGCAGGTATCTCATTGATAGACGCCGGGCATTTTTACACAGAAAATATATTTTACGACAAACTTAAAGCATTTCTGCTGGGCAGGTTTCCCGAATTGGAGATAGAAGTCAGCCGTAAAAACATTGATATCGTAAATGTTATTTAATTGCAAGCAGACGGCTTTTGTGTTATACTCATAAAAGAAATAAATTCTTAAACGAAACGAGGACATTATAATGAAACTTTTAGAAAAAATCAGACGTATGGAGCTTCTTATGGCGGTGATAAGTCTTATACTCGGAGTTATAATGGTTATTTTTCCGCAGAAAACAATGAGCGTTATCTGCTACGTTATAGCAGGAGCTATTCTCCTTTACGGAGTTATAGATATAATAAGCTATTTCACCTCAAAGTCTTATGAGGGGAATTTCAGCCTGACTCTGTTAAGAGGCGTAGTCGCGTCGGTAATAGGCATAATAATATTCATCAGACCGTCTTACCTATCGACGTTTATCCCTATCGTCTTGGGAATACTCCTTATCATAGACGGCATTACCTCAATTCAGAAGTCGGTTTTTCTGAAAAACAACAACGTATATTTCTGGCACATAAGCATGATCGAATCTATTCTGACGCTTGCGCTGGGTATCTTTGTACTTATCAATCCCCTTTCGGCGCAGACCGCTATAATTATTTGTTTGGGCATCTCATTTATCTGGTACGGAATAACAAGCGTTTGGAACTATCTTTACGTTCAGAAGAAAATCAATTTTATAAGAGAAGCCGAGTTAAAAAATGAAATTATTGATATCGACTAAAGCGAATGCAAAATAAGGACCTCCGCCCAAACAGCGGAGGTCCTTTTATGTATTTCTGCTATTTATTTTTATATTATACAAAAGAAGTATTCTTTTGAACAGCCATACTGCCGCAAAAGAAATTACCAGAACAGCAAGCGAAAACCATAGAACTCCGAAAACGCCGCCGTACTTATAAGGGTCAAGCCCCAGCTTCACCATAAAAACCTTAATAGGTATAATATGCACAAGATAAATGCCGAACGAGCAGATATCAACCTGTCTTATGATTTTAAACAGAACACCGCTTTTTGCATTGCGAAACGAATAGAAAAGTGAAAACACACCTAAGGCTATCAGCAAAAATCCGGGCGAGCTGTTAAAGCTGTAAAGCACATAGCAAATTGATTTAACAGCCTCGTTATAAACTGTTTTCTCAAGCAAAACGAAAAAAGAAATAAAAACAATTCCGCCCAGTATTAAAACGACGCTGATAACAGGTTTTATCTTTACAAATTCCTTATGAACTGCGTAACCTAAAAACAGATATAGCGGCCAAACCTTTTGAATGAAAATATAAAACGCAGGATTGCTTATATCCTGGAAATCCGAGCTCAGGCTTCCGCTTTGATTTAAAATTGAAAGAGACTTAATTATACCGTTGAATGTTATATCAAAAGCTATCAGAAAAACACCTAAAAGTGCAATAAGGTAGAAAATATCTCTTTTGTTAGCGTTCGCTGTGATTTTTCTGAAAATGGGAAGCATAAGGTATATTGCTATAACCATATACAAATACCACATATGTACCCACGATTTATTTAACGCCGCATTTTTAAGTCCGTTAGCCAAAGTGTAAAGCGTTATGCTTTCACCCGACAGCAAAGCGTCTATAAACTCAAACAATACCGAGAAAACCACAATGGCAATAACCATTCTCAGAATGTACTTGCCAAAAATCTTTTTGTAAGTAATATTTCTTGCAGGGTCGAGAAGAAGTGCTCCTGTAATCATAACAAAACAGGGAACTGCCCAATTCATAACATACTGGATAATCAAAGAAATATTCATTTGACTATCGTTTATTACAAAAATACCGTCAGAGGCAAGCGAGCAGGAGTATTTAAAGCAATGAAGTACAACTATGCACAAGCACGCCAATACTCTTAATACGCTCAGATAACCTATTTGTTTACTGTTTTCACTCATATGTATGCATTAATATAATGCCGCATCGTTGCCGACGCAGCCGCCGTTTTGATCCTGAACTCTGACCTCTGCCGGAGTTTGATTTTCTGTTGTTTGTACGGCTTTGTATTCTGTTGTATATACTTCAGTTGTAGTAGTTGCTGCTTTACTGCTTGTTTTCTTCTTCGTCTGCTTGGTCTTGCTTTTTGTCTTATCTTGCTTTGCTGACGAAGAGGTCGTCGTTGTGGTTGTAGTCGTAGTCGTAGTCGTTGTAGTAGTTGTAGAAGCAGTTGTACTGCTGTCTGTTTTTGCATCAGAAGCTGAATTATTTTCACCGCACCCTGCAAAAACCATACAAGACATTAAAACAAGTGCGGAAACTAAAGCCAATTTACCTTTAAACATATGCATTACCTCATTATCTTATTTAATTTATATTTCCAATGCCTTCCGTCGCCTACGATATAGCCGTTATCCTGCCAATGATACTGGAATTTATATCCGCTTCTTCCGGTTTCGTATTCAAAATCAGGGTCGAACACATAAGTCTCGCCGTCTATTTTAATCAAGACCCAAGAGTGCGGTATCCAATTTCCCGAATTGCTTACTACCGACCCCGACGCTTGTTTAGCGTCATAACCCAGAAGCTTAGCAAGCACTGTGAATTTACCTGCCATAACATAACAGTTTCCCGCTGTGTGGGTAAAGCCGTAATTGGCAAAATACTCTGTTCCCAGACTTGAATTTGTAGTAGTTTTGACCCAAGTCATTTTGCTGTACTTAAAAGCTGTATGTAAATCTCTGCCGATTTTATCAAGAAGTTTGATTCCCTTTTTCTCAGCAGATGTAGGCTTTGCAGATACCTTATAATAGGTAAGAACACTTTTGCGCTTGCTCCAACTGCCGTAATACTTTTCACCGTCTATTGTTTTATATGCTCTAACTTTTATGTAATACTTCTTATTCGGTTTCAGACCCTTTAAGTTTGCATTGTTTTTCTTTACATTGACCGTCTTTTTATTTTTAGTAAACTTCTTATTAGTTGCCGCCATGACCTGATAACCCGTCGACTGCTTTACCTTTTTCCAGGTTACATTCAGCTTCTTTTTCTTTGCTATTAACTTTAATTTAACCGGTTTTGCAAGTTTAACATCAGGTTTTACTGCATTTGTCGGCGGTTCAGTTTTTTGCGTCGGATCAGTCGGCTGCGAAGGGTTTGTAGGCTCTTCTAAAATTTCACACTTTATACTATGCTCTGCCGCATATTGCTCGGCATAACTGCCCTTATAACACTTTATAGTCAACGATTGCTCAATACCTACGAACGCCTCGTCACCTATTTTCACAACGCTGTTCGGTATTTTAATACTTGTTAAGTTTACACAGTCCTTAAACGCTCCGTCTAAAATTCCTGTGACAGCCTTTTCGTCAATTTTCTCAGGAATCTCAAGCTCTGACGCACTGCCGTTATAAGCGGTTATCTCAACTGTTCCGACGTCTGATATCTGATATTCAAAATCGCTGTAGCTATCAGCAGATGCCGACACTGCCGGCAGTATTCCAACTAAACCCACAGCCAAAGCGATAGCTGTCAGCAAACTAAAAACTCTATATCTCATTTTGTGCCTCCGTTAAATTACCTATTACCACATTTACGAAAATTATAACACCATGTGTGTTTTTTGTCAAATCTGACACAAGACAAAAGCGTTCGGAAAAATTCCGAACGCTTCGCTGTCTATTTACATTTATGTGCCCATTTTGCTAATAGTTAAAAATCCTACAAACTACCTTTTTGCCTATCAGGATTTTTGCCTTTTCAATTCCGCTAACCTTCAACTTCTTTTTTAGGTCCTTAGCCACTTTTTTATTTTCTACATAAAAGCTAATGACTTTTGTATCGTATGTCCCAACTAGTGAATACTTCTTTATTTTAGGCGCTTTATTTTTATGCTTTAATACTACCTTAATTTTTTTAGTCATATATAATGAATTCCGTGTAAATTTATTAACATTTTGACCTAAAGTTATTTGTTTCAGATATTTATTATCTAAAGCATCATCACCTATTACTTTTACCGTTTTATAAGCTGTTACGTTGCTCTTATTGCCAACTATTCCAATCAACTTTTTTCCGTCTTTTGAGAGTATCTGATCACCCTTTACCTTTAGATACTTATTACCCTTTGCTATTTTAACTTTCAGCTTAGGTGCGTCATAACTAATATTACAAGTTTTAAGATTTTTAGGTAGTGATAACTTTTTCAATTTAGGACAACTACCAATAACACAAGTTTTGAGTGTTTTAGGAAGTGATAGTTTTTTCAATATAGGACAGCCTGAAATATATATGCTTTCAAGTTTAGAATCTTTAGAAAAGTTTATGTTTTCCAACTTCGGGCAAGGAGCTAAAAATAATTCTTTTAGCTGTGATCCAACAGGAACATTTATAGTTTTTAGTGCAGGGAGAGCATACTTATAATATCCAATACTATCATCATACTCTCCAATATCAAGACTGATTGTTTCAATATTTTTACTTACATTTATCGTTTCTAATGTCTGGTTAAAATTAGAATATCCAAAATCGGAACAAATTTTCAAATGCTTTATAGGATATGTTTTTCCGTTATTAGTAACTGTTTCCGGAATATTAAATACTTTTGTTCCTGCTTTAATATCAACTATTACAGCTGCAGATATTTCACTGTATATATAGTATTGGAAATCATCTTCGCTTATATATTGCACATCAAGATCTTCATAATAAGGAAGATATACAGCAGATATAACGTTTGGTGTGAAAAAAGTTACTAACAATATCAACGACATTAATAAGCCTAATAATCTGTTTAGTTTTTTCATAAAGCTACCCCCTTATATAAATGAATCATAACATAAATAGTATAGTATGTAAAGTACATTTAATACATATCAATCAATTTTGTAGAACTAGACAAAATGACACTTCTTTTTTTGTGCACTCTAACATAGGAAAAAGTTTGCCTCTTGCTTCTTGCCTCTTGCCTCTTGCCTCTTGCTTCTTTCCTCTAATTTTCTTGCTTCTAGTCGCCCAAAGACGGCAATACGTGCAGGGGTCACAGCTGCCAGTTAATAGGCTCTTGACCTGTTGAAATTAAAAACTGATTGACCTTCGAGAAATGCCTGCACCCGAAAAAGCCGTTAAACGCAGAAAGCGGACTCGGGTGTGCAGCTTCAAAAATTCTATGTGCAGGGTTAGTGATAAGAGCTTTCTTTGCACGGGCGTTTCCGCCCCAGAGAATAAACGCAATAGGCTTGTTTCGCTGATTCAGCTTTCTTACAACCTCATCGGTTAGGATTTCCCAACCCATACCCTTGTGGCTGTTTGCTTGACCTTCCCGAACAGTAAGCACCGTGTTCATAAGCAATACCCCCTGCTTTGCCCAAGAGGTAAGCGTTCCGTTTTTAGGCAGAGTACACCCCAAATCGGCATTGAGCTCTTTAAATATGTTTTTAAGCGACGGCGGAAAAGGTACTCCCTCCTTGACCGAGAAACATAACCCGTGAGCCTGTCCTGCACCGTGATAAGGGTCCTGACCTAAGATAACCGCCTTGACATCGCTGTATGATGTGTATTTAAGCGCGTTGAAAATATCGTACATATCAGGATAGATGGTTCGTGTCGCATACTCACGCTTTAAAAACTCCCTGAGCTTTAGATAGTATTCCTTTTTAAATTCGTCCTTGAGAATTTCATCCCACTCGTTTCCTATATTGACCATATTTATCCTCCGTTACATTGTTCCTACTGCACCCTCATAGACCGCTGCGGCAACTATTCCAATAACCATAACAGCCACCACCGCAAGCACTATGATTCGCATAATTAGGCTTTTCTTTTCGTTGTTTTTCATGAGTTCCCTCCGTATTTGTAATTAAACTATTTATTGTTCGGCAGGCTTGTCAGCTTGCTTTGTATTTTTCTTTATATCCTCAGCCATAGACTTGAATATCTCGTATGCTTTATTATAATTCTTCTTCATATCGTCCTTGCTGTCTTTAAGAGTTTTGATAGGCACTCTCATTCCAAGATAAATATCCTGCGGATAGTTCGTGTGATACTTAAAAACGTCCTCGATGTAATCGCCCTTTAGAGAAAGCCCTTTGTTTGTTACAAACTCGTTGTCCGCAAAGTCAGCTGACACATCTGACAGCAGATTGTCGCTTTCGTTGTCGCTGTAAATATCAGCGTCGGTTTTATCGTCGGTAAGAATGAAAATTATCTCACCCGTCTGCATATTCGCCAGATAAACCTCCTGATACTTCTGTATCTGAACATAATCATCAGTGTCCTCTGTAAGCGGTGCTGAAAGTATCTGAACATTGACCTCGCCGTCGCCGTTTATGTCAGGGCAGAACCTCTCAAAATAATCCGCAACCTCTTCCGTTCGGTTTACAAGACCGTTGTTTACCGTCATCATAACTTTGATGTCAGGCTTTACTCTTGAAAGGCTGTCGTAGGTTATATAAGATACAACGGCAATAGCAAAAACAACTAAGATTATAATGATGTTATTGTGCCACCAAAAGTTTTTTATCCACTCTTTCTTGCTTAGCTTAATTACCTCAGGCGCCTCTTCTTTGATAATATCGCTCTCGTCGATCACTCCGCTTTTTAGCTTGACCAGCTCGATTTTTTCGTTGTCAAGCTGTTTTTCATAGTCTTTTCGCTCCTGCTCCTTACGCTCGTTATACTCCTCAAGCTCTTTCTGATATCGCTCATAAGCCTTTTCCTCGTCCTCGAAACGCTTTCGCTCATAATCGAAATCGTCATCAGGAATAAGGTTTTTTTCTTTGATAGTGTCTATCTTTTCTGCTTTTTCTCGGTTTTTATCTTCTAAGCCTTTATCCACCCTTTTCACTTCCTTCCAAAGTAAATCTAATAAACATTAAAAGTAGTATACCGCCTAATTATGAACTGGTGATTAATTTTGAGCTTATTGCCTGAGTATTTTTAATTTAAGGTGCAAAAAGCCATAAGTCGTGATATAATATTAGAATACTTTACTTTGGAGAAATGCAATGTTTAAAAATAATGACTTTAATTATGACAAGGCTATGGATTTTATAATGAGCTTTTCACGTCTCGGGAAAAAGGTAACCGACCTCTCAAGAGTAAAAAGGCTTCTTGATTTGATTGATGATCCGCAGAACGACCTTGAGTTTATACACATAGCCGGCACAAACGGCAAAGGTTCAGTAGCTGAAATGCTTAGCGAAATTCTATATGATGCCGGAGTAAAAACAGGCACTTTCACATCGCCTTATATCTTAGAGTTCCGTGACAGAATACGTCTTATGGGAAAAGTTATTCCCAAAAAAGAACTTACTGACATATGCTTTTACATTAAATCACGGCTTGACAAATTAGATGACGCAAAGGACTTCTCCGGCTTTGAGATAACTATGGCTATCGCTCTGTTGTATTTCAAAAAAGCAGGCTGTGAGGCTGTTGTCTTTGAAACGGGATTGGGAGGTCTTTTAGACTGCACAAATATTATACAAAGACCGCTTGTATCTGTTATAACTTCTATCTCTCACGACCACACTGCAATTCTCGGCAAGACCATTCGTGAAATCACAGAGCAAAAGGCAGGCATAATAAAAGACGGCTGCCCTGTGGTTTTGTCAATTAACAATCCCGATGAAGCCGTAGATGTAGTTTCAAAAACCGCAAAGGAAAAAGGTTCAGATCTTATTATACCGGACAAATCAAATCTGAACATCAAAAGCGTTCGTCTTGGCGATACAGCCTTTATATACAAAGGTACTCCATATTCTCTTTCAATGAGCGGTAAACACCAGATTACCAATGCTCTTTCTGCTATCGAAGCGGCTTGCCTGCTCAAAAAGCGATTTAAAATAACAGAGCAGAACATTCAAACGGGGCTGAAAAAGGCGTTCGTTATAGGCAGGACCGAGATTTTGGCTTCGCCATTAAATGGTGACAGCCACTATGTTATTTTAGATGGCAGTCATAACGACGGCGGTATCGAAGCCCTTGCGGAAGTTTTAAGAGAAATCCCAAAGCCTGTCACAGCTATTGTCGGCTCGCTTAATCGCAAGAACGTCAGAGACTCTCTTCCTAAGCTGTTTGACAGTGTAGATAAAATCATCTGTGTTGACGACTTCACATCAGACACAATGCCGAAGAGGGAGCTTTGCGGTATTTTAAACGAGGAGTACGCAAAAAGCAATGTTGATAAAGGCAAAAAAATAATTGCCTGCTGCGGAGAGGATACAAAGTCAGAATACCAAAAGGCAATGAATGGTGAATATAAAAACACCGTTATCTGCGGAACACTTTACTTAGTTTCCTATATTAAAAATTTATAAATATATACAAAAGCGGGCTGACGAAATTATCGTCAGCCCTTTATTTTTATGACTGTTCATCAAGATACTTTTCTCTTACGTTAATATAAGTTACCATAAGGTCTACTGCTCCGTCTATCCCGATCTGCGAGGAGTTTATACAAAGGTCATAATTTTTTGCCTCTCCCCACTTCATATCAGAATAGTAGTTGTAGTAATTCGACCTGTTTTTATCCGTCTTTTTTATAAAGTCACGAACCTTATCCTTTTCAATGTCATAACGCTCCAAGATTCTCTTTTTCTTATGATTGATATCCGCGTTAATGAAGAAGTTTATAACATTTTTGTGATCTTTTAAAACATAGTCCGCACATCTTCCAACAATTACACACGGACCCTGCTCAGCTATTTTCTTTATGGTATCGAACTGCGCCAAAAACAGCTTGTGATTAAGAGGCATATCAGGGTGTATCTTACCGTCTGCGCTGAGAGGATATGTTCCCATAACCAGCGAATAAAGAAGACTGTTTGAATGTGACTCATCATTCCTGTAGAAAAGCTCCTCACATATTCCGCTTTCCTTAGACGCCATTTCAAGCAGCTCTTTATCATAAAACGGAATATCAAGCCTTTTTGCCAGCTTTTCACCGATTTCACGTCCGCCGCTTCCAAACTCTCTGCTGATTGTAATAATTGATTTCACAACAAAAGTCTCCTTTCAGCTTTTTTACTGTTTTATTTTGTAACATTAGTATAACATACTTTATTATTTTTTTCACTGATTTTTTTATACAATTTTATGCAAAAAACTTTGTGCAATAAGTCAAATATTCTGAATACATCAAACTTTTATGGATAAAATATATGTAATTAAAGCAAAATGAGGAGGAGAAATAAACTATGAAAATGAGTCAATCACAGTATGGCGAGTTATATAAAGAAGCGTCAATGGGAACAAAGTCATGGATAACAATTCCAAAGGCCTTTGTAATAGGCGGTCTTATCTGCACATTGGGCGAGGCTTTGCTCAATCTCTATGAATATTTCGGTCTTAGCAAAGATAACACGGCAATGCTGACTTCAATAACTCTTATCTTTTTATCTGCGTTGTTCACAGGATTGGGTCTTTACCAAAAGCTTGCTAAACACGGCGGCGCAGGAACACTCGTACCGATTACAGGCTTTGCAAACTCTGTTGTAGCTCCTGCTATCGAGTTCAAAACCGAGGGAATGATTTTAGGTCTGGGGGCAAAGATATTTATAATTTCAGGTCCGGTTATTCTTTACGGAACATTAGCTTCAATGGTATACGGATTGATATATTATATTTGCACAAAGCTATTTTAAACTAAATTCCGGCAGGCTTTAAAACCAAGACTGCCGGATTTATTGTGCAAAAAATCAACCTCCCTTAAAACTAAGAGAGGTTAAATTAAAATTACTTTTTCTTTTTAGAAGCCGCTGCCTGAGCCATAAGCTTCTTCGCTCTGTGTTCCTGCCAGCACACCCAAAGTGTAGGCGCAATGCAGTTTGAAGAATATACTCCGGCGAGCATTCCGATAATAAGCGGGAACGCAAAGCTCATAATTGATGAAACTCCGGCTACAACGCATACTATACATACAACAGCCATTGCCATAATGGTCGTTACGTTTGTATGGATAGAACGTCCGATAGTCTGAGTAACAGACATATTTACAAGCTCGTCAACATCGGCTTTTCTGCCGTAGATCCTCTTGTTTTCACGAATACGGTCGTATATGATGATGGTAGCGTTGATCGAGTATCCCAGAATTGTAAGTAAAACCGCCATAAAGTTAGCGTCAATGTCAAAACCGCAGATAACAAAGCATCCGAATACCATTAACATATCGTGCACAAGCGCTACAACAGCCATACAGCCGGCTGAAATACCGCCGATCTTTCTGAATCTGAATCCTATATAGATTATCATTACGATTACAGAGAATATTACAGCAACTAAACACTTGATAAAGAACTCTTTACCGTTTGACGGCGAAACATCGTTAGAACCGTATACCTCAAGTTTGTTGTCCTTTAACTCGCTCTGAAGCGCGTCGGTAAGCTTTGTTTGTATAGAGTTTGTAAGTCCCTTTTCAGATGCGAACGAAAGCGTAACCGTTTTTGAAGAGTCAGCCATGCTCTCTCCTGTTGTTACTGTTGCCTTTTCTCCTATAGAGTCGCTTACTACTTTTTCAACCTTAGACGTGTCTATTTCGCCTTCATAAGAATAGGTGATTTCCGTTCCGCCCCTGAACTGAATAGCCAAATTAAGTCTGCCGCATAGCGCAACTACTATCGAAATAACTATAAGCGCCGCTGATACAATGTAGAATATCTTTCTGTGTCCGCAAACATTAAGAGGCTTTCTTACCTTTGTTTCCTGTACGTTTTCGTTGATTGCAGCTTCTGCCGCAGTGTTTTTAGTTTTCTTACTCATGCTTAGCACCTCCGTAAAGTCTTGGATTTTTGAAGCACTTGAACTTTGAAAGTGACGAAAGCATTAATCTTGAAGCAAATATTCCGAATACAAAGTTCAGAATAATTCCGACAAGCAGCGTGTAACCAAGTGAATAAATCGTTCCGGCTGTCGAAGCTCCGAATGCAAAGAAGATAAAGTTCAGCATCTTTGCGAATAAGCTGTCGGTAGGTCCGAAAGCTCCCATTAATATAACCGCAACAAATACTACCGTGATGTTACTGTCGAATACGGCTGACCACGCTCTCTTATATCCTACTTCAATAGCGCCGTTGAGCGTCTTTCCGTTATTCAGCTCTTCCTTGATTCTTTCAAAAGAAACTACGTTAGCGTCAACGCCCATTCCGACAGCAAGGATAATACCCGCAATACCCGGAATTGTAAGCGTGAAGCTTTCTATGCTCGGCAAAAAGCCGGATATAGCAGCTATTGTGCATACAACTTGTCCTATAAGAGCTATTGATGCAACTGCGCCTGCCAGTCTGTAAACGAAGATCATATACAGACAGATAAGCACGAATGCAATTACTCCTGCAATGAGCATAGCGTTCAATGCTCCTGTTCCGAGTGTCGGAGAAATAATGTCCGTACTCGTTGCCTCTAATTTAAACGGAAGTGATCCTGCATTGATTTTGTCCGCAAGCGCTTTTGCGCTGTCGTATGTAAAGTCACCCTCGATAATGCACTTTCCGTCTGTTATTGCAGCGTTAACCGATGGAGCAGATATACAATCCTCGTCCATATAAATGGAAATGTATCCGCTTCCTGCAAGCTCAGTCGTAGCCTGTGCAAACGCTTCCTTACCTGCGTTATCAAACTCAAGACTTACAACATTTTCTGTTGTGTTGTTTTCAGTCTGCTGAATGGTTGCCTCTGCCTTTGTAACCTGGTCGCCTGTAAGGATCGTTTCGCCGTTTATGTCCTCCTGACCTTTCTTAAAGCTGAGGATAGCCGTCTCGCCTAATTCTTTTACAGCGGCTTCAGGGTCAAAGCTTGTGTCTCCTGCCTGCCATGGAAAGCTGACTACAACTCTTGAATTGTTATAATCAACGTAAACCTCACTGTCAGTAATGTTCAGACTTACAAGTCTTTGCTCTATTACCGATTTTGCTGCGTCCATGTTTGTTTCGGTTGCATTGTATCCGTCGGCAGGTTCAAATGTGGCGTTAACTCCGCCCCGAATATCAATTCCCCATCTGATCTCATCTACGCCCTTGATGTATGAGTTCCTTGTATCGCCGTATTGTGAGTGAATACCGAAAAATGTAAGGTATCCGATCAAAACAATTACCGCCACTACGATAAAGAACACGGGCTTCTTTACTTTTCGCACTGTTTGTCCTCCTAATATGTTAAAATTGTAAAACTGCGGTCGAAATCGCAAAAATATTCACTAAGTAATTATAACCAATTAATATCGGCTTGTCAAGTGGTGGAAACAAATAATATTATTATTTTTTCCAAAAAAGTCCTATCCCAATATTTGGCATAGGACCTTGATGGATAATTTTCTTTATAAAATTATTTTGAATACGTAAAGAATTGATTAACAATATATTGACATTTATGTTACTCTTCCATCTGTTTTCCCAAAAACATTGCCGCCGCTTTTGTTAAAATCAGCTTGTTCTGATCTCCCTTTGCGTTATCGTCCCCTGCAAGCAGAGCCACTGCGCCTGTAACAGTTCCCTCTGAAATGATGGGCGATATTGCAAGAGCCTTTTTCGATACTCCCTCAATTGGCATAACCGGACTCTCGCCTTCCTCGTAGGTGAACGACTTTCCGCTTTGGAAGAAGTCCTCAAGAGCCTGAGAAACTCTACGTTCAGAATACTCCTTCTTTCCCTGTCCCGACACAGCAACTACATGGTCGCGGTCGAATACAACTACAGTTCCACCGTCGAGTTTGTGAATAACGTCGGCAGCCTGAGTTGCTGTTTCGCTCAGCTCGTGAACGGGAGAATATTTTCTGAATATTACATTCCCGTCGTTATCTGTGTAAATTTCAAGCGGACTTCCTTCCCTTATTCTCAATGTTCTTCTTATTTCCTTTGGGATCACAACTCTTCCGAGATCATCAATTCTTCTTACTATTCCGGTAGCTTTCATTTTTATTCCCTCCAAATTATTTTTTAAGCAATGCAGTAATATTGTTTACACAAAACTAAATTTTATACGATAATTTTTAATATCAAATATATTGTCATTTTTTATCAAAATAAATTTCTTTTTTTAACTTTATAAATAAAAAGCCCGAGCTTTTTTGCCCGAGCCAAATTTTATGTATTTTTAAATTTTTACTTCTGCTTTCTGTTCTCCTGCCTCTTGCATCTCTTCTCTTGCCTCTGACTTCTGGCTTCTTGCCTCTTGCTTCTGGTCTCTTGCCTCTAGAAGCAAATCCCGTATTTCGGTCAATAGAGTTATATCAGTAACAGGAGGTGCCTTCTCCTCCTCAGGCTCATCAGTTTTCTTTCTGCCCAGCTCCTGAGCCTTGTTTACCGCTTTGACAAGCAAGAACACCGTAAACGAAATAAGCAAAAAGCTTACTATCGCATTTATAAAACTGCCTATACCAAATCCGCCGGGAGCCCAGTCTGCAAACTTTTCAATACCGGCTTTCTTTAATATTATTCCTATGATCGGAGTTAAAAGGTCCTCAACCAAAGAAGTTACTATCGCAGTAAATGCAGAACCTATGATCAATCCTACTGCCAGGTCGAGAACGTTACCTCTTGAAATAAACTGCTTAAATTCGGCAATAAAACCTTTTTTCTTATCCATTTTCCTCTCCTTTTCAAATATTCAAAATTAGATCAAAATATTTTTAAATATAATGTAGTATATCATATTTCTTTTGACATTTCAATCTTTTTTATGACATAAAAACGCCGTCATAAAGCGTATCTGCAAGGCAGTATTTGTTCTTGCTTTTTTATGCCAAAGGTAGTATAATAAATTGAAATATGTTTAAAAGGATGATGTTTGGTGCTTCGTAATCTGATACCTGAGCAATTTTCAAATATTTACTATGGAATTTTGGTTTTTGCAAGTTTTTTTATAACCTTCGGAGGTATAAAGCTTTTCAGAGGTTCTCTTCCAAAAGACAAGGGAAGAGAATATGCCTTAAACGGCAAGCTCTCGGAAGGAAAGCCTCGAGGGGCGGGTATTATACTTATAATAACATTTATACTGTCATCCGTTTTATTTGTTCCGCTTGATTTGGAGCTTATTATTTACCTCGCTTTGATTTTTATTGAAATGATGAGCGGATATTTAGACGACGCTGCAAAGGTGCCTTGGGGAGAGTACAAAAAAGGCTTTATCGACCTTGTTGTAGCAGTCGGAGTTTCTGTTACATACTACACATTCAACGGCAGTGTGATAAACTTCGCTATGCTTGGTATAAGGGGAGTGAAAATCCCTGCTGTATTGTTTATAATACTCGGTGTGATACTGGTCTGGGCGGCTATAAACGTAACAAACTGCTCGGACGGAGTTGACGGGCTTTGCGGAAGTCTAACATCTATTTCTCTAATAACGGCATATATTATGCTTTTCTTCTTGGGAAAAGGACAAAGCTATCGTTCTATGCTGCTTATTATGATAGTCTGCGTTTTGACATACCTGTGGTTCAACGCGTCTCCGAGCAAGCTTCTTATGGGCGACGCCGGCTCCAGAGCGCTGGGAGTTATTCTGGCAATTTCGCTTTTGCAGACAGGCTCGCCCGTTACTTTCATTTTCGTGGCGTTTATGCTTATACTCGACGGCGGACTAGGCTTGATAAAGGTAAGCGCAATCAGGTATTTAAAGCTCAAAAATTTTATGAGAGATATCAGAACTCCTATTCACGACCATATGAGAAAGGTAAAAGACTGGAGCGATACACAGGTCGTATTCAGATTCAGCATTTTGCAGGTAATCATTTCACTAGTTGTTATTGCGTTTTCAATTAAAATTTAGTTTCTATCAAAATGCTTTTATAAAACATAAATTGTTTTACCGAAAAGTATATTTAACTGCAAACCGCTTAGATTATTTAATAAGAAATTTTAAGGATAGATAAATTAATGAACCTTCAGGATTATGAAAAATTTGATAGAGAAAACGCTTATTTCGGCAATGATTTAGGCGCTTTGATCATTGATGATAAAACTCAGTTCAAGGTTTGGGCTCCAAATTCAACTGCCGTTTTTTTGAATTTATACAGCGACGGCGAAGGCGGAAGTCCTTATGAGATCGCAACTATGCAAAAACAGGAAAAAGGCGTCTGGACGGGAACTATTTCAAAAAACCTAGACGGTGTTTTTTACACCTACACTTTTGAATACGGAGGTCACCGAACGGAAACCATAGACATTTACGCAAAGGCGTGCGGGGTAAACGGAGACAGAGGAGCTGTTGTTGATTTCAAGACGACCGACCCTAAAGGCTGGGATAAGGTAAAAAAGCCCAAATGCAAAAGCCCTTGCGACGCTGTTATTTATGAAACGAACGTAAGGGATTTTTCTATTGATAAATCAAGCGGAGTTAGCGAGAAACACAGGGGCAGATTTTTGGCGTTCACCGAAAGCGGAACTTCTTATAAAGGTACAAAAACCTGCCTTGCGCATTTAAAGTCTTTGGGCATTACGCATATTCATCTTCTCCCTGTATTTGACTTTGCAACTATCGATGAGAAAATTCCTATAACTGAAAACAAAAACTACAACTGGGGCTACGACCCGAAAAACTACAACTGCTTAGAAGGCTCATATTCAACAGATCCGTATGACCCGAAGGTTCGGATAAGGGAGTTTAAGGAAATGGTCAAGTCGCTCCACGAGAACAATATCGGCGTAATTATGGACGTGGTTTACAACCATACTTACGAGAGCGAGAAATCGTCCTTTCACAGAACCTTTCCGTTTTATTACCACAGAACGGTCCACAACTGGTTTTCAAACGGTTCAGGCTGCGGTAACGAGTTAGCTACCGAGCGCGCTATGGTAAGAAAGTATATATTGGATTCTGTTGAATTCTGGGCAAGGGAGTATAAAATAGACGGCTTTAGGTTTGACCTTATGGGGCTTATTGATATCGAAACCGTCAACCTGATAAGGGATAAACTGAATGAGATAGACCCTCAGATATTAATGTACGGCGAGGGTTGGACAGGCGGAGAATCTCCTTTGCCGTCGGCAAAGCTCGCTTATAAATGGAACTCTTATCAGTTTGCAAGGGTAGGTCTGTTTAACGACAATATAAGAGACGCCGTAAAAGGGGCGGTTTTCAACATTTATGATAAGGGTTATGTAAGCGGTGATCTTCTCACTGCAAATGTAATTAAAAGAGGTCTTGCAGGAAGTATTCCGCACAGTCAGCTTAACGGAAATGATGAAGCCTGCTTTGCTTACAATCCCACTCAGACGATTAACTACTGTGAGGCTCACGATAACCACACTCTTTGGGACAAGCTGACAGTCAGCGCAGAGCATTTTACCTATGAAGAGCGTGTTAAGATGGACAAGCTTGCGGCGGCTATTGTTATTCTGTCGCAAGGAGTTCCGTTTTTAGAGCTTGGACAGGATTTTCTGCGTTCAAAGCCAACAGTTTTAAACGAGAATGAAACTCTCGGCAGCAAATACGTTCCTTACAGCGGAAACAGCTACAATGCTCCAGATGAGACAAATTCGATAAAGTGGAATCAAAAACACGAAAACATAAGCGTTTTTGAATATTACAAAAAACTTATTGCGATTAGAAAAAAATATCCTCAGTTAAGGCTCACCAAAAGAGAAGATGTTGAAGCACATATGAGATTCTTCGACACGGGAGACGGTAACATCATAGGCTTTTCTCTTACAAGTCCAGAAGCTGAAAATAAATCTGTCATTACGGTATTGTTAAATCCCTATACAGATACAAGGTCTGCAAGACTGCCAGACGGAAAATTTAACGTGATATTAGATTCAAACGGCAAAACTGAAACTGAAAACAGCATATCCGGTGAAATTGAGCTTGAGGCTATATCCTCTGTTATTCTGTTGAAAAAATAAATATATTTTTTAAGATGTCAATTTATATTGGCATCTTTTTTATAACAAAAAATCCACCCCTATCAAACCTGACGGAGGTGGATCATATGCAATGTCACCGTTGCTTATTATTTAACTTTAACTTTCGAAGAATTCTTCCAATCACTGTATAATTTCTTAGTTACGCCCTTAGCGTTCTTGTATGTAGTAAATGCTCTTACTCTAACATAGTAAGTTTTTCCTTTTTTGATTTTCTTATGTTTGATTGTTATCTTATTTTTCTTAATTGACTTCTTATTTACAATCAGCTTTTTAAATTTCTTATTTGCACACACCTGTACTTGATAGCCCTTGGCACCCTTTAACTTCTTCCAAGTAACAGTAATCTTTTTCTTCTTACTATTAACATTCAGTTTTTTAATTGTTGCCTTTTTCACATTAGTAATTGGTTTTTGTCTTGATGTTGGTTGTGTAGGAGAAGCTGTTGTCGGTTTTGCCTGTGTCGGCTCTGTAGGAGCAGGCGCAGGCGTAGGCTTATTAGACTTGTCTATGGTCTTGATAATATTTCCGTTTGCGTCAAGAAATTCAACACGTCTTACCAAGAATACATAGTCAACAGCCTCTGACCATGATGCCGTAAACATATAAATATAGTAAACGTCTCCTGTTTTTATTGGATTTTTCAGATTCAATACCGCTTCACATTCAGTTACACCGGTCAAGTCACTTTGACCTTCGACAGTGTTTGATGAATTCGTTTCTGCAACCGTTGCAGAAAGCTGTATTTTTGTATATACGTTGAAAGCAACTTTTGAAGCGCTGTCAAATACATATCTCACCTGTATAGCGTCATTTAATTCTTCATCAGCATATCCCGAAACGACCAGTGCTTTTTTATTGTACTTGATCTCTGCAAGAGCTTCATCTTTTGTTATTGGAGGAATTATCTCAGGTGCAGGCTCAGCCTCACCCTTGTATGCATCCATAATTGCGGCGATAATATTCGGCTGTGCAACTTCAAAAGTTTCTCTTTTAAACAAACCGAATTTGTCAGCACCTACACCGTGTCCGTTATTATCCCATACTACAGGTATCATTCCTCTGCTTCTTGCGGCTTTGCATAACTCGCTCATGAATTTTACTCTGTAGCTTTCGTTACTCTTGTTAATAGCGCCGCACTCACCGATAACTACAGGGTATCCCTTAACTACAAACGACGCATAACACCTTGTTAATAAATCATGCATTGATTGTATCTCAGCGTCGGTTCCCCATACATTAGTATAACCTGGCTTTGCAGGGTTCCCTTCTCCTGCAAAACCATATGGATTATAATAGTGTACCGATATCATTATTCGCTGCTCCTCAGCAGGAATTGATGCGTCTCTGTTTGTATCTGTAGGAAGCTCAAATCCATAATCTCCTGTTGTATAGCTTATATCTGTGTTCCAGCCCGGGATCAAAAGCCATCTCTTGGCATTGTTGCCCTCTTCGACTCCCGTTTTACGAACTGTATCAACAAATATCTGATTATAAGCGTTTATGTTTGCATAATATGCTCTGTTTGGATATTCTTCACCATTATTGTAAGAATATTCACCGTCAAACTCCTCATTCATTGATTCAAAGATAAGGTGCTCATCATATGTTTTGAATTTTTCTGCTATCTGTCTCCAGCAAGCCTCATACTTAGCCTTGATTGCAGGCTGCTCACTATCTGGAGCGTTGCACAACAGCCATCCGCCATCTACAGTATTGTATCCATCTCCGTGCATATTGATTATTGTGTAAAGTCCCTCTGCAAGCGCCATATCCACAACCTCTTGAATTCTGTCAAGCCATGCAGTTTCAATAGTATAATCGGGTGCGGGTCCTATCTTTGATAAATAGGATACAGGAATTCTTACACTTTTAAATCCTGCATTTTTAACCATTTTAAATATTTCCGGAGTGATTACAGGGTTGCTCCATGCGGTTTCGCTGGGTACTCCGTTCTTAGAAGCTTCAAGTTGATTTCCTAAGTTCCAGCCAGGCTCCATTGCCTCTGTTATCTGCTTTTGATTCAGATCATCAAATACATCGTTGGGTTCTTCTGCATTAGTTGAAAACGTTGAAAACGACATTGCGCTTATTGCCATTACAACTGCTGAAATTTCTGCTATTACTCTTTTTAGTTTCATAACAATTTCCTTTCTTAATATATTTCTAATTTTAAGCATACAATATTTGCTTATAATTATTATACAATAACTTTCTGTTCAAAGTCAATAATTTTATTGATTTTTTATAATTTCATAAAATGTGGCATTTCCTTACTGTTTATTATTAATTTATCACAGCCGAAAAACATTACCTTGTTTTTTAACATTCACTTGAACTTTTGGCATACAATATGCCTGATTGCCAATAAATCTTTTGTCTAAAGCCTTTATTTTTTTGAAAATTTATTGTATAATCTAAAGGTACGAAAAATAACACTGGCAATTATAAATGCTAATTAAATGCGAAAATAAACTTTAACTTATACTAAGATGAGATGAATACATATAAAGAACGGAGAGTTTTATGAGTAAAATTTATAATCTTGGTATTGACGTCGGATCGACGACAGTTAAAACCGTTATTTTAGACGGTGAAGAAATAGTATACAATAAATATGAGAGACACTATTCTAAGGTCAAGGAAACTGTTGCAGAACAGTTAAAGATAATAAGAGATAAATACAAGGGCGAAAGATTTAAAATCGCAATAACGGGTTCGGCAGGTTTAGGGATAGCAAACTCCAGCGGAATTGACTTTGTTCAGGAGGTTTACTCGGCATTTGTTGCTGTAAACAAAAGCTATCCCGATGCGGACGTTGTTGTTGAGCTCGGCGGAGAGGACGCTAAAATCATTTTCCTCACAGGCGGGGTTGAACAGCGAATGAACGGCTCGTGCGCAGGCGGAACTGGCGCTTTTATCGACCAAATGGCAACGCTGCTAGGCGTTACTCCGGACGAGCTTAACGAGCTTTCGTTAAAGGCGCAGAAAATCTACCCTATCGCCTCACGGTGCGGAGTTTTTGCTAAATCGGATATTCAGCCGCTTTTAAATCAGGGAGCAAAAAAAGAGGACATTGCAGCGTCGATCTATCAGGCAGTTGTCGACCAGACCGTTTCGGGACTTGCTCAGGGCAGAAAGATAGCAGGCAAAGTCTTATTCTTGGGCGGACCTCTTTCATTCCTAAGCGGTCTTAGAAAGGCTTTTGTCACTACCCTCAAACTGGACGACGAACACGCTGTTTTCCCTGAGCTTGCACCTTGCTTTATGGCTTACGGAAGCGCGCTTCAGGCTGAGCAGATAGCTGAACCTATGACGATAGACGAGGCTCTTGAGAAAATACTAAATGCAAAAGCTACAGATAACATCGTTGTCGGAGAACCGTTATTCAAATCAAAGGAAGAATATCACGAGTTTGTTGAAAGGCACAAAAAGTCAGACCTTAAATACGAGGATATAAATACATATCAGGGCGACGCTTATCTGGGCGTTGACGCAGGTTCTACTACCACAAAGCTTGTGCTAATAACTCCCGAAGGAAGACTGCTTTACAATCACTACTGCTCTAACAAAGGTCAGCCTCTTGATATAATTACTGACAAAATAAAAGAGATTTACAGACTTTCAGGCGGAAGGATAAACATAAAAGCCTCTGCTGTAACAGGCTACGGCGAGGACCTTATTAAGGCAAGTATCGGTATTGATTACGGCATTGTAGAAACTGTTGCACATTTCAAAGCTGCGGCGCATTTTTGTCCCGACGTTGATTTTATAATAGATATAGGCGGTCAGGACATCAAATGCTTCAAGATAAAAAACAACGCTATCGACAGCATTATGCTTAACGAGGCATGCTCCTCAGGCTGCGGCTCGTTTATTCAAACCTTTGCTCAGGCAATGGGCTATGAGATAGCAGACTTCGCAAACTTAGGTCTTTTTGCCAAAGCGCCTGTTGAGCTTGGCTCAAGATGTACTGTGTTTATGAACAGCTCGGTAAAGCAGGCTCAGAAAGACGGCGCAAGCGTTGAGGATATCTCGGCAGGACTTTCCTCCTCAATTATAAAAAATGCAATATATAAGGTTATCCGAGCTAAATCACCGGAGGAACTGGGCAAAAACATTGTCGTTCAGGGCGGAACATTCTTAAACGACGCTGTTTTGCGCTCGTTTGAAATGGAAATGGGCAGAAACGTGACCCGTCCTGCTATCGCCGGATTGATGGGTGCGTTCGGCTGCGCTTTATACGCAAAAGAGAAAGCCGAGTCAGAAAAGTTAGAAAAATCAGGACTTATCTCAAACAGTGAGTTAGAGAATTTCTCGTACAAATCGACCTCTGCTCATTGCGGAGGCTGCGGCGCAAACTGCAATCTGACTATAATAAGATTCAACGACGGACACAAATTTATTTCGGGCAACAGATGCGAAAAGGGCGCAGGTATAAAGATCGAAAACCTGCCTGAGAATATGTTTGAATACAAGTACAATATGGTAAGGTCGTATGGCGACATAAAGCCCGAAAAGCCGATAGCTAAGGTAGGTATACCTATGACGCTCAGCTTTTATGATATGATACCTTTTTTCCATACTTTGTTTACTTCTCTCGGGTTTGAAGTAGTATTGTCCGAAGAATCCACAAGAGATACATACTACAAAGGTCAGCAGACTATACCGTCAGACACCGTTTGCTACCCTGCAAAACTTGCTCACGGGCATATTGAGAGCCTTCTTGAAAAGGGCGTTGACTTTATTTTCTACCCATGTATGAGCTACAATATCGACGAGGGCGGAAGCGATAACCATTACAACTGTCCGGTTGTGGCTTATTATCCCGAGCTTTTAAAGGCAAATATGCCTGTTCTCAATGACGATAACTTCATATCGCCGTATATTGACATAAACAAGAAAAACCACACTGCAAAGGCTATTTCAAAAGCTCTTAAAAAGTATTCCGTAACTAAGTCTATGGTTTGCGACGTTCTCGACAAAGCATATACAAAAGAAGTCCGCTTTAGACGGCATATAGAAACAAAGGCTAGAGAGATAATCGCAAACGCGCGCTCTAAGGGTCAAAAGATAATAGTTCTTGCAGGACGTCCTTATCACTTAGACCCCGAGATAAATCACGGAATACACAAGCTGATAACGTCATTAGGTCTTGCCGTTTTAACGGAGGACAGCGTTTCAAATCTGATCGACGTTCCGCCTCTTGATGTTTTAAACCAGTGGACTTACCACTCAAGGCTTTACCGTGCGGCTGAGTATGTTACAACACAGCCTGATATGCAGCTTGTACAGCTTGTATCTTTCGGCTGCGGTATTGACGCTATTACGACCGACGAGGTAAGGGCGATACTTGAAGAAAACGGCAAGCTTTACACTCAGCTTAAAATTGATGAAATAAACAACCTCGGAGCAGCTAAGATAAGACTAAGAAGTCTTGTGGCTTCTCTTGAGGAAAAGGAAACTAACTCTATTAAATAAAAAGGAGGAAAGCTCTATAAAGAGCGGTGATGAAAATGGCTTCAAACAGAGTTGAACAGACTGTTTTCACAGAGGATATGAAGAAGGACTATACTATTTTAGTGCCCGATATGCTTCCTATCCACTTTAAGCTTATAATTGAGATCTTCCGCGAGTACGGATATAATATGGAGCTTTTGGAGACTTCGACAAGATCTGTCATCGACGAAGGACTTAAAAACGTTCACAACGATACCTGCTATCCGGCGCTTCTGGTTATCGGTCAGTTTATGGACGCTTTAAAAAGCGGTAAGTATGATGTCAATAAAACTGCCCTTTTGATCTCGCAGACAGGCGGAGGATGCAGAGCGTCTAACTATCTCCACCTGCTCCGCAAATCGCTTTCAGCGGAGTTTCCGCAGGTACCGGTCATATCTCTTAATTTCTCAGGACTTGAAAAAAATCCTGCGTTTAAAATCACGCCCGTTATTGCTTTAAAGCTTGTCTATGCGGTTATGTACGGCGATATGCTTATGTCACTGTATTATCAGTGCAAGCCTTATGAAATTCACAAGGGAAGCACCGACAGGGTTTTGAGTAACTGGCAGAGAAAGCTGTCTATGCTTCTTCGCAAAAACAGATTTTTCAACACAAAGAAGATTTACAAAAATATATTAGATGATTTTTCAGATGTAAAGAGAACAAAGAAGAAAAAGACAAAAGTAGGCATTGTCGGTGAAATCTATGTGAAATATTCGCCGCTGGCAAACAATCACCTCTGCGACTTCTTGATTCAGGAGGGCTGCGAACCAAACGTGCCTGGACTTCTTGACTTTGTGCTTTACTGTGCGGCAAACACCCTCAACGACGAAAAGCTGTATGACGTCAAGACAAAAACCACAGCACTTTTCAAAATAGGATACGACGTTTTATATAAGTTCCAGAAACAGCAAATAAAGGTGATGAAAGAACACGGCGAGTTTGAGCCTCCTCACGATTTTGAACACCTTAGACACTACGCGGACAAATACATAAATCAGGGCGTTAAAATGGGAGAAGGCTGGCTTATAACCGCTGAAATGGCGGCTTTAGCAGAGTCGGAAACAAAAAATATAATCTGCACTCAGCCGTTTGGCTGTCTGCCTAATCACATTGTTGCAAAGGGAATGTCAAGAGTTATAAAAAACGCTTACCCCGACGCTAATATTGTCGCTATAGACTACGATCCGGGTGCAACAAAGGTAAATCAGGAAAACAGGATAAAGCTTATGCTTGCCAACGCAAAAATGTAAAATTTAGTGGATATAAAATAAATTATTTCCTAGTGAAATTAGTTATTAAATGTAAATTAATATGCTTTATTCTCATTTGACAAAAAGCAATAGTTTATGTTATGGTTAAATAAAATAAAAATTGGAGGATAATAAAATGAGCAAATTATTCAAAACCGGATTTTTGAGTTTTTTAGCGTGCAGTATTTTATTGCAGTCGGCTGTTTTAGGCTGTTCGCTTGATATAAAAGAAATCTCAAATACTTCCGACGACACGATCGCATCATATAACTCGGATAACGGCGCTGCTTTTTCAGATGAAATTACCCAAGACGACATAAACGACGATAACAAAGACTACACTGACGGACTGAAAATTTTACAAAGTGATGAAGTCTCTGAGGAATACGCAAAAGAATACGACCCGTTATATAAAAAGTATATGGGTGCGTCAACAGTTGCGAATACAAGAGCTAAGAAGTTCGGAGTTACCCAACCGACAACTCCACCTGCTTTAGTCGGCGTTAATTCCTTAGACGGCATTGACGTTTCAATGTATCAGGCGTATTCCACGCCTATCGACTGGAACAAGGTAAAAGCGGCAGGAATATCCTATGCAATCATAAGGTGCGGCTATCGAGGCTGGGGAACGGGAGAAATCGTTGCCGACTCATACTTTAAGCAAAATATCGAGGGCGCCTTAGCGGCAGGTCTGCAGGTAGGAGTTTACTTCTATACACAGGCTATTACAACAACCGAAGCCAAGGAAGAAGCAGACTTCTGTAAAAATGCAGTAAAGGGTTATGATATTACACTTCCTATTTACATAGACATTGAAAATGCCGATCCAAAAGGCAGACTTGATTCAAGCGGTCTTTCAAAGGCTGAGAAAACAAATATATGCAAGGCGTTTGCAAATAGAGTTCAAAGCGCAAATTACACAGGCGGCGTTTATGCAAATAAAACTTGGCTTTTGAACTATATTGACGGCGCGGCGCTTGCAAAAAAATACGCAATATGGCTTGCTCACTATACTACCAACACCGATTACACAGGTGAGTTCAGTATGTGGCAGTATTCTTCAAGAGCAACGATAAACGGTATTAAGGGAAGCGTTGACGTAAATAAAAATTACCTTACCAAGCCTCATCAGGTTACAAACCTTACAGCCACTGAAAGTACAACAGTTCTTTCTGAGTTCATTCTTTCCTGGACACGCGCGGCAGGAGCTTATAAATATCAGGTAAAAACATATGACGAAAGCACAAATAAATGGATCTCACTGGGAACGACCAAGTCTAACAAATTTACTGTCACTGAGCCATATTCAACCGAAGAACGTCAATATAAGGTAAGAGCATTCAAGTTGATAGGTACTGAAAAAATATACGGCGCTTATTCTTCAATCGTTACCTTTGGCGTCAGTCTTACAAAAGTAAGCGGACTCACCCAGACTGCGGCAAGCACCAAGTCCGTTACAATAAAGTGGAATCAGCTTTCTACCGCCGCAGGTTATTACATATATATGTTCAACGAAAACAAGCAGGAGTGGGCACAGGTCAAAGTGCTGTCAGGAATAGGCAGCGTAAGTACGAAGATAACAGGTCTTGACTATTCTACAGTATACAAATTCAAGGTTCAGGGCTATTCATTAGAGAACGGAGTCGTTGTACCTCTTGTAAAATCATCGACCCTGAAAGCCGCTACCTCTCCTAAAAAAGCAGGCGGACTTAAATATACAAAAGCGACCCCTAAAACTATAACTCTTACTTGGAAAGTTGTAGACAGAGTATCGGGATATCAGATACTTCGTTATAACACAAGCCAACAGAAATATGAAGTCTGCAAAACTGTTTCGGGTAAAAAACACAACAGCGCAACTGTAAACGGTCTTAAACAGGGTACTAAATACAAGTTTAAAGTACAGGCATATAAGCTGGCAGGAGAAGTTATATGGCCAGGAAAAAGAAGCGCGGCATACACTGTTCAAACAGTTCCAGCTAAGGTAACTTCTCTCAAATACTCCTTCAGCGGCAACAAATGTACGCTAAAATGGAAAGCCTGCAACGGAGCCGGAGGTTATGAGGTTCAGAAGTACAACAAGGCAGCCAAAAGCTGGACTACCGTTAAAAAGAAAAAAGGTCAGAACAGCATAAAGTACAAATTCAATCTTGCTAAGAACAATTCGGCTAAGTTAAAGGTACGCGCATATAAATATATTAGAGGCGTAAAATACTACGGATTTTACTCAGCTGCTAAAACCGTTAAGCATTAAAATAAATCCCCAGTTTTCTGGGGATTTTTTGTTTGTTGATGTAGATAAAATATAATATTTATAAAAACAGCTTTTGACATATTTTTTAGTCAGGGGCTGTTATTATTTTATCAGAACATAAACTCGGACAGGCATTACTGCCTTTAGTAATTAGAAAGGAAGATGAAAAACCTTGGGACTTAAAATATACGACGAGGTGGAAGAGAAATCTAAGCTAACTGCGTATATAAGCGGAGAGATAGACCATCACAGTGCAAAAGAGATAAGAAAGGAAATCGACATAAATGTTCAAAAGCTCAACCCGACCGATCTGTACCTCGACTTTTCAAAGGTAGACTTTATGGACAGCTCGGGGATAGGTCTTGTTATGGGAAGATACAAACTGCAAAGTGAAAGGGGCGGAAAGGTATTTATTCAGAACCCTCCTCCGCTGATAAAAAAAGTTATGCTTGTTGCAGGTATAAACAAGCTTGCCAAAATAGTTAGTATTGACGTTCCGCTTTCTGAAATGCAAAAGGCGAAAGAGTCTGCTGAAAGTTCTGATAAGATGGCAATTCAGACACAGACAGATATTGATATTCACAAAAACGACAATGATAAAAATAATAAAAAGACATCAGAGGAGGTTGACGGAAATGCCGAAGAAAAAAATTCTTAACGAAATAAAGCTGAGCTTCCCCAGCCTTTCGGAAAACGAAAGGTTTTCACGGCTTGTGGTATCGGGCTTTGCATCGCAGCTCGATCCGCAGGTCGATGAGATTTCAGACATTAAAACCGCAGTCTCCGAGGCGGTTACAAACTCAATAGTTCACGCCTACAAAAACGAAATAGGAAAAATAGAGCTTGTCGCCAGAATTTACGAGGACAACGTGATTTACATAAAAATAAAGGATCGCGGCTGCGGAATCCCCGATATAAAAAAGGCAATGGAACCCCTCTTTACAACCTCTCCCGAGGAGGAACGCGCCGGTCTTGGATTTGCAGTTATGGAAAGCTTTATGGACAAGCTGAAGGTTCTCAGCAAGGAGGGAAAGGGAACTTCTGTTATCCTGACCAAAAAGCTCAAGACTAAGCTGGAGCAATAACCGCTTTATCGCATACATACGGATAAGTAAAATCTACTCAGGAATGGTAAAAATATGATTGGACTTGAGAGCAATAAAAAATTCATAGAGGACAACTTGGGACTTGTTCATCTGTGTGCGAACAAATTTCGTTCAAAAGGTATAGACTACGACGACCTTTACGGCGCAGGCTGTATAGGACTGTTAAAGGCTGCCAAAGGCTTTGACGACACAAGAGGTGTAAAATTTTCTACCTACGCAGTTCCTGTTATTTTGGGCGAGATAAAAAGGCTTTTCAGAGACGGCGGAACAATAAAGGTTTCAAGAAGCCTGAAAGAATTATCGCTAAAAATCACCCAGATAAGAGAACGCTTTATACGCACAAAGGGCAGAGAGCCTACTATTGAAGAGCTTGCTAAACTTGCCGATATCCCGGAGGAGGACGTTGTTGAGGCTCTCAATGTTTCCCTCCCCCCGCTAAGTCTTGCCTCCGGAGGGTATGATGACGATTCGTCTGTTGAGATAGATATTCCTATATCCTCACCTGACGAGGAAATAACAAACAGTTTGACGCTTAAACAAATCTTATCCTCTCTTGACAAAAAGGACGCTAAACTTCTTTATCTCAGATATTTTAAAAATAAAACCCAGACCGAAACAGCTAAGCTGCTTGATATGACACAGGTGCAGGTTTCAAGAAGAGAAAAAAAACTTCTCTTATCTATGCGAGAAAAAATGATTTGAAAATGCGGCATCTTATAAAATAAAGGGCTCAGGAAAACCTGAGCCCTTTATTTTATAAATCAATCTATTGCTACAAGTCCCTTTTTAATGTCCTCGATAATATCGTCAACATTCTCAAGACCGCAGGAAAATCTTATCATTCCGCCGTTTATTCCGGCTGCAGTAAGCTGTTCATCAGTAAGCTGTCTGTGAGTAGCCGACGCAGGATGCAAAACGCAGGTTCTTATATCCGCAACGTGAACCTCATTAGATGCAAGTTCAAGAGCGTCCATAAACTTGACAGCGTTATCTCTTCCGCCCTTTACAACGATAGAAATAACTCCGCTCGCACCCATAGGAACATACTTTTTAGCAAGCTCATAATACTTATCTCCCTCAAGTCCCGGATAGATTACCTCCTCGATCTTATCCTGTTCTTTAAAGAACTTGGCAACCTTTAAAGCATTTTCACAATACTGTTTCATTCTTAACGCAAGCGTTTCAAGACCGAGATTTAAAAGGAAAGATGAATTAGCAGCAGGGTAACAGCCAAAGTCTCTCATAAGCTGCATTCTCGCCTTTACAATAAACGGCGCAAAAGCGTAATCCCTTGTATAAACAACTCCGTGATAGCTCTCGTCAGGCTCGGTAAAATCAGGGAAGTTTCCGTTTGTGAAGTCGAACTTTCCGCTGTCAACAATAACTCCGCCTACCTGTACTGCGTGACCGTCCATATATTTGCTCGTTGAATGTATAATAATGTCTGCTCCCCACTCAAAAGGACGGCACAATATCGGTGTTGCAAAGGTGTTATCTATAATCAGCGGAACGCCCTTTTCGTGAGCGATCCTTGCAAATCTTTCAATGTCAAGAACAGTAAGCGCAGGATTTGCGATAGTTTCTCCGAAAACGCATTTGGTATTCGGCTTAAACGCTTTGCGAAGTTCGTCATCAGACGCATCGGGACTTACAAAAATGCACTCTATCCCCAGTCTTTTAAGGGTAACGGCAAAGAGGTTTATTGTTCCTCCGTAAATTGTTGACGCCGCAATAAAGCTGTCTCCTGCTGAGCATAGGTTCAAAATCGAAATCAATGAAGCCGCCTGTCCGCTGGACGTACACATAGCGGCAACGCCGCCCTCAAGTGCGGCTATCTTCTTTTCAACCGCATCTGTAGTAGGGTTTTCAAACCTCGAATATATCATACTCAGCGTCGGGTCGTCAAAAACGTCTCCCACTTCCTTTGTTGAATCGTATACATATGTAGTGCTTTGATAAATAGGCATAACTCTCGGTTCGCCGTTTTTAGGAGCATACCCCTCGTGTAAGCATTGTGATTCAATTTTCATACTGTATCATTTCCTTTCTGCTTATTAACTTAATCTCTGAAAAATGGAGAAACATATTCTTCTTCAGCCTGCTTTTTCTTTGCCAGCCTTTTCTTTTCTTTGTTCTTCTCCTCAATTTTTCGTTTCTGTTCCGGCGTTTTTATAGATACCGCACTCGCTATAAATGCTACCGCAAATGCAAACGGTCCGATAACAAGCGCAACGCTTCCCCAGCCTGTCGCTACCAAAATTATCATAAGTATAGTCAGCGCAGAGCAGACTGCCCCGGCAATTATATATATTATCTTTTGCTTTGGCATATTATTTCAGCTTCTTTCTTCTTGTATCTTTCTTGCCTCTGACTTATGGTTTTTTCTTTTCTCTTGGTTCTAGTCTCTTGCTTCTAAAATTCTTGCCTCTAAGTACTAGCCTGCCGTTGCACAAATTATCGCATTGTACTAACTCCCCAAAGGCAGAGTGCCTACGGCGGCTCGCCGGTCTTGCCTCTAGGTACTAGTCTGCCGTTGCACAAACTATCACATTGTGCTAACTCCCCAAAGGCAGAGTGCCTCCGGTGGCTCGCCGGTCTTGCCTCTAGGTACTAGCCTGCCGTTGCACAAATTATCACATTGTGCTAATTCCCCAAAGGCAGAGTGCCTACGGCGGCTCGCCGGTCTTGCCTCTAGGTACCAGCCTGCCGTTGCACAAATTATCACATTGTACTAACTCCCCAAAGGCAGAGTGCCTCCGGTGGCTCGCCGGTCTTGCCTCTTGCTTCTTGCCTCTAGCTTCTAGTAACTATACGTTTATCTCCACGCTTTCACGCTTGAAGTTGTTTTCCTGCAAAACAGGCTTAACGCAGTTTTCAATAAACTCCTCGACCTGCGAAACGCTTCTTCCGATAAAGTTTTCAGGCTTCATAATACTGTCCATTTCCTCTTTGGAAATCATAAACATAGGGTCGTTTAATATAAGCTCGCACAGATCGTTGTCTAATCCCTCGTCTTTGACCCTCGATCCAGCCTTCATTGAGTATTCACGTATCCTCTCGTGAAGCTCCTGACGGTCACCGCCTTTTTTAACGGCGTCCATCATAATGTTTTCAGTCGCCATAAACGGAAGCTCCGCCATAACACGCTTTTCAATAATTTTCTCGTGTACTACAAGCCCGTCGGTCACATTGAGCATAATGTTAAGCACAGCGTCAACGCCTAAGAAAGCCTCTGCGACTGATATTCTCTTGTTAGCCGAATCGTCAAGCGTTCTTTCAAACCACTGTGTACCTGCTGTAAACGCAGGGTTGAGCATATCTGAAATTATATATCTCGAAAGTGACGTTATTCTCTCGCACCTCATTGGGTTTCTCTTATAAGCCATCGCCGACGAGCCTATCTGGTTCTTTTCAAACGGCTCCTCTATCTCTTTAAAGCTCTGTAAAATACGTATGTCATTTGAAAACTTCATACAGCTTTGGGCAATTCCCGAAAGAGTTGAAACAATAGCAGAATCGACCTTTCTCGAATACGTCTGCCCCGATACGGGAACAACGCCGTCAAATCCCATTTCCTCCGCTATCATATCCTCCAGCTTCTTAACCTTTTCGGTGTCGCCCTCAAAAAGCTCCATAAACGAAGCCTGCGTACCTGTCGTTCCCTTTGAGCCTAACAGCTTTAAATTTGACAGTCTAAAATCAATTTCCTGAAGGTCCATCAAAAGCTCGTTGCACCAAAGAGTCGCCCTTTTGCCCACCGTTGTAAGCTGTGCAGGCTGAAGATGAGTGTAAGCCAAACAAGGCAGACCTTTATACTTTTCAGCAAATTCAGAAAGCTGACCTATAACTCCTACAAGCTTTCTCTTAACAACATTAAGAGCGTCACGCATAACGATTATATCTGTGTTATCTCCGACATAGCAGGAGGTCGCGCCCAGATGGATTATTCCCTTTGCGTTCGGACAAGCCTGTCCGTATGTATAAACGTGAGCCATAACGTCGTGGCGAACCAGTTTCTCACGCTCTGCCGCACACTCATAATCTATATTGTCTATATTAGCTTCAAGCTCGTCAACCTGCTCCTGAGTTACAGGCAGTCCCAGCTTCATTTCCGCTCTTGCAAGAGCTACCCATAGCTTTCTCCATGTCGTAAACTTCTTATCAGCAGAAAAAATATACTGCATTTCCTTGCTTGCATACCTTGTGCAAAAAGGACTTTCATAGCTGTTTGTCATTTTATTTTAACCTCTCTGTTTTTTATAAGTTTCTCACTCCGCAGATAAAATGTAATAATAAACAGGCTGTCCGCCGTTTATCAATAAAACCTCTGCGTTTTGATATTTGCTCTGAACCTGCTCTCTCAGCGCCTCTGCGTCCTCGTCTGAAACGTCGCTGCCCTGAATGATAGTGATGTATGAGGTGTCGCCCTTGACAAGCTTTTTCATTAGCTTAAACGCCGCTTTTGAAACATCCTTGTCAACAAAAGAGAGCTTTCCGTTTTCCAAAGCCAGTATCTCGTTTTTCTTTATCTTATGTCCCTCATAGTCGCTGTCACGGGCGGCAAATGTTATCTGACCGGTCGATACCCTCTCAAGAGCGTGGGTCATTTCCAGTCTGTTCGTTTCAAAGTCAGCCACGTCGTCAAACGCAAGCATTGCACTCATACCCTGAGGAATGGTCCTCGTCTGAAGAACACATACCTTTCTGTCTGCAAGTTTGCCTGCCTGTTCAGCCGACATAATTATGTTCTTGTTGTTGGGAAGCACAAAAACTGTCTCTGCCGGACATTTGTTTATAGCCGCTAAAATATCCTCCGTCGACGGGTTCATAGTCTGTCCGCCTCTTACAATACAGTCAACGCCTACGTCCTCGAAAAGAGCCTCAACGCCGTGACCTGCGGCAACAGCCACAAACCCGAACTCCTTTTCCGGCTTGACAGGCTTGATATCGGGAGCTTTCGCGTCAATAATACGCTGTTCGTGCTGCATTTTCATATTCTCAATCTTCGGCAGATTTATAGTTCCGAATTTAAGAGCCCTTTCAATAGCCTTTCCCGGATTATTGGTGTGAACGTGTACCTTTATAATATCGTCATCGTCGACCACAACAACGCAGTCTCCTATAGTTTCAAGATACGCTCTGAGCTTTGAGCTGTCCGCACAGCCGCTCGACTTTGTAATAAGCATTTCAGTACAATAGGTAAAATTAATTACCTCGTCATAATCTCCGACCGTTGAGGAAAACGTATCTATCGTAACAGCCTTCTTTTCATCAGGGACATCAGGCTTGACGGCATCGCCGCCCTTAAATACATTCAGCATAGCCTCAAAGATTATCAAAAGACCTTTACCGCCTGCGTCGACAACTCCTGCTTTTTTCAGCGCAGGAAGTAAATTTGGCGTGTCCTCTAACGCCTTTCTCGCCGAGCCGCATACCTCCTCCCAGAGGGAGACCTCGTCATTTACAGAAACAGAAACAGCGGCGGCTCTTTCGCTTGCAAGTCTTACGACTGTTAAAATCGTACCCTCAGTAGGCTTCATTATTGATTTATAAGCGCCCGAAACGCCTTGTTCAAGGGCAGATACAAAATCGCTTACCGATGCTTCCTTTTTGCCGCTGAAGCCCTTTGAAAGGCCTCTGAAAATCAAAGAAAGAATTACTCCTGAATTTCCCCTTGCGCCCCTTAACAAAGCGGAAGCTGTCTGCTCTGCGACCTCGCTTACTGTAACGTCGTCGTGCATTCTCTCAAGAGCAATAAGGGCGTTGCCCATTGTCATAGACATATTCGTTCCCGTATCTCCGTCCGGAACAGGGAATACATTGAGCTCGTCAACCGCCGTTTTTTGATTTGCGATACTGTTAGCGCCGCTGATAAAAGCGTCCCGAAGTGTTTTACCGTTAATCACTAAACTGTCCCCCCTAAGCTAAGACTGCATCTCATCGACAAAAACATTAATCTTAGCAACCTTGACCGCAGCTTCGGTTTCTACGGTATACTGCACCTTTTCCATAATGCTTTCTACAACTGTCGAAACATTTACCCCGTAAGAAACAGTTATGTGCAAATCAATGATCAGTTCGTTATCCTTAGTTTGGTGAATAATAACGCCGTTTTCCAGGGATTCTCCTTTTTTCAAAAGAGAGCCTATCCGCTGTCTCGGTCCGAATGTGTTCATTCCCACAACGCCAAAGCAATTTGTCGCAGTATTACCGATTAGAGAAATCAAATATTTATTTGAAATTTTAATCTCGCCTATATGATTTTCAAACTTTATCACTCAGCACAGCTCCCTTTACCATTACAGATAAAAAAAGTATACCATATTCCGCTTTAAATTGCAAACTAAATTTGAGAATCTATGCTAACATTTATATCAATCTTTTTCAATATTTCCTCTGGGTTTTCCTTATACGCCTTATACAACTTATAATCATTGTGGTTCAACAGCGAATGAATTTCAAATAGATCTGCATTATCCTCCTTTAACGCCTTTTTAATTGCCTTATCGCAAAAATTGTAAATACGTTTGTCAGCTTCTTCTCCAGCAGTCTTTTGTTCTTTTTTTGAATAGCTTTTATAAAATTCGTAGGAAATTACAAGCCTTATATCTACAACAATTCTGTTGTTTTTTACGCTTACTTTGGTGTTTTTATCAACGCTTCCTGCCGTAACACCTGTAAGAATATCTCTTAGCTTAACGTCGATTACCTGCTCGGCAACGCCGTCGTTTAAAAATGATAACCCTATGATCTCGTCTCTGGTCATAACGCTGTAAGGCTTTTTGTTCTTAACTATTACCGCTCCGTCGATATAAAATGCGGTAGCTTCGGCTTCCTCTGAGCTTCCTCCGCCCGATTCTCCGCCGCCTGAACCCGATTCTTCTCCGCCTCCCGATTCGCCTTGTGATTTAGAGCTGCTTTCCTCCTTTGAACTGCTTTCTGATTTCGAGCTGCTGTCTTCTTTAGAACTGCTATCCGACTTAGAACTGCTATCCGAGCTCGACTCCTCACCGCTTTCGCTTTTCACCTTTTCATTTTCCGCCTCAGTGCCGCTGCTGTCGCTCTTGCTCTGCCCAAAGTTTACTTCTGAGCTTGAGTTTTCCTTTTCTTCCGAAGACTTCTTATCGTCCTTGATCTTCTTTATTATGGGCATTATGGTAGTACCGTTTGTATTTTCTAGATTATCTATATGCCTTATAAGCTCGCACTCGGTGCTTGTTCCGTTTTTCTGCGACTCTTCAAAAATTTCTTTCAGCACCTCTGCCGAATATGCTCCGCTTGTTATTTTTATATTTAGTATTTCCTTAGCCGTTATATCCGTATATGCCATAAAAGTTCCCAAAGAAATACCCTGAGCGTTAGTAACATAGTCCAAAATAGGCTCTAAGTCCACCACGCTTTTGCCTAACAAAATAAGCTCCGAATGCCCTAAGAACGCCTTTTTACCCAAGTCAGTCTCACATCTCTCGATAGCGGCAGGAATAGTATCTGCAACCTGAGATACTGCCGCACTGTTCGGCTTTGAGGGGTCTATAGGCGTATTTGAGCCTGCGCCCTGCTGTGAAAGCATCTGCAATGTGACTTCGAATTTTCCGTCTTTTGTAATGTCAATTCCCAATGCGTGAACTATAATTTTTTCATCAATGTCTCTTTTTGCATACCTTCCCGTTGAATTGCAGGAACAGAGACTGAAAATGAAAGATATGCAAACAGCGATTACAAAAAATTTTTTTAAACCTATCCTATTCCGTTTCACTTTCATCACCCTTTCCAAAGCAGTAAACAAGAGGCAGCAGCACTCCTAAAACGAGTATCAATATTGTAACGACTACCTTGTCCCACACGGGGAAATTCCACTTTTCCTGCAAAACCGCAGCAAGCGAAGCGGCAATAGCGGCTACTGACAGTATGAGCAAATAGACATTTTTCTTTGTTCTTTTAAAACCTGTAGAGAGCGCAATTTTTCCTATGAACATAAACAGAGCCGCCTTTATAAAAGCTACCAATATCCACGCGGGAAGCAAAAATGCGTCTAATCTTTCTATAATAAAGGTTTCGGCATAGGTTCCCAAATCAAAGAACGGAAACTTGCTTATATTCAAATAGCTTCCCAGCGTCAGCACGCACACAGTAGTTATTATATAAACGAAGATAAGTTTCAGCGCTATCGCGCCGTAGATACTTTTACCTGCCTTTTCTTTGACGTAAGGATATAAAATCGGGAACAGCAAAAGCTCGCTGAATTTAGAAAGCTCATTAAAAACTTCGTGAGATATATCGGATATTTGCGGATAATCAAACATCACATTGCTGTAAGACATTTTAGTTGAAAGAGCCGCTATAACTATAACAAACGAAACTATAAAGAAAGCAAACGTCAGACCTGCGCTTCTTGATATAGCCTCAATTCCCTGAAACGCTGCGTAAAAGGATATTACAGCTATTGCGCTTATCACAACCCACGACGGCAGAAAATCAGGGAAGGTGACGTACATAAAATACCCGAAAAACCTAAGCAGGCGGTTGATGATCAAAACAGCGGCAAACGCAAATGCAACGGAGATCAGTATTCCGCAAAGCTTTGATTTTTCATATGCTATCTGACACAGATTTTTGTCCGGATGCTTTTTATACAATATAATTACCGGTATAACCGCCAGACACTCGATCGCAGTGCTTACGGCAAAGCCTATCACCTGACAGGTTACATCGCTATACATAAACGGCACAAAAGTAAGACTGTAAAAAATTCTCGATATAAAAAGAATTACCGTCATTTGTCCGAAAGATATTTTTCTCATTTATTAATATGCTCCTTTAAATTTGAAAAGTTTTAACGACGCCGCTTAAATTTTTTTAGCGCCGTTTAAATTTTCAACTATAGTTTTCGTTCTGCCCAGCTTTAAAAAGCTTGGTCTTGTAACAACGTCACGCATAGCCTTAAACGTAAACGGCGACAGCGGAGCGTTATAAGGTACTCCATAGTTTTCAAGCGCCGAAATGTTGATAAGCATAAACGCAAAGCATAGAGTTACTCCGAAAAGCCCTCCAAATCCGCCTGCTATGATAAAAAGCATTCTGAAAACTGACGTCTGGGGATTGAGGTTCGGAATAACAAAAGATGCAGTTGCAGTGAGTCCTATTATAATGAGAAGAGGTGCGGATACCAAACTGCTGGAGACAGCCGCGTCTCCGATAATCAGAGCGCCCACTATCGAAACAGCTCCTCCGATGGCTTTTGGCAGTCTGATACCGGCTTCTCTCATAAGCTCGTACATTATGGTTATAATAAAGGCTTCAAAGAAAAATGAGTAGGGTGTTACCTCCTCGCTTGCCGAAAGGTTTATCAAAAATTTGTGAGTTAAGATCTCAGGGTGGTTGGTTGCTATCGCAACGCATATTCCGGGAAGCGCAATAGCCAGAAAAAATGCCAGATACTTTATCCATCTGATATAGGTCGTATAAAAAGGCTTGTTTACATAATCGTCGATAGTCTGGAAGTTTTCAATAAACAGCGAGGGACATATAAGCGCAAGCGGTACTCCGTCTACCAGAACACCCACTCTGCCCTCGTTTAGCTTGGCGCAGAATGCGTCGGGTCTGTCGGTCGAAAGAACATTGGAAAACAAGCTCTTGTGCTTTCCCTGCAAAAACGGCTCTACATATCCTGTCGTTATTATAGTGTCAAGGTCTATTTTGTTCAGGTTTTCCTTGACCTTATCTATAACGCCCTGAGGTGCTTTGTCAGTAATATACGCAACGCATACGTCCGTTTTGCTGTCGCTTCCTATCTGCTGCATATCAAATCTCAGCTTTGGAGTTTTAAGCCTTCTTCTGATAAGCGATATGTTTGTTCTTATTGTTTCAATGAAACCTTCGTGGGAGCCGTTTAAATTTCCGTCGCTTGTAGGCTCCTCTATCGAACGCTTATCAAAGCCCTGTATGCCGAATGCAACGCATTTGTCGCAGCCGTCTATAAATACGACCGCAAAGCCCGAAAAAAGTGTGAGAAAAACCTCCCCGTAAGTTGTAAGGATCTTTCTCTCAGCCGACAGCAGACTTTGCTTAGTCAAGAAATTAAACACATCGTCTTCTGTTGCATAGCCTTCAACGTCAAACTCCATAAGAGGTCTGAAAACAAGCTCCGCCATTGAAGAAGTAGACGCCATACCCTCTATAGAGACAACCGCGCATTTATGTTCGGAGATCTCAACCTCCATAATGTTCAAGTCCATTGTCTTGCCTGATATTATTTTCAAATCCAAAACAGCCTGCTTTAAGCTTTTTGAAATCAAAGCCGTTTCATAATTGTTTTCATTTACCTTAACAACTGTTTTCTTTTCCACAAACTTTCCTCCTTCAAACTTTATTTTGCTATTTTTGATATTCATTAGTTAATATTAGTGAATTTTCAAAATTTATACGCACTTTTGTTTTTGATAAATATAAAAACTTATGTTTATTACTTTGCAGTTTTGGAAAAGTTATTTGTATGTATTATATTTTTAAAAAGGACGTGCTTTAATTTGCTTATAGTTTTTTTCAGAGCCATAATTCTTTATGCGCTTGTTATATTTTCTATCCGCCTTATGGGAAAACGTCAGATAGGAGAGCTTCAGCCATCAGAGCTTGTAATAACTATCCTTGTATCAAACATCGCCACGCTTCCTATTGAGGACACTACCATCCCTATGACTACAGGGATCATACCTATACTCACGCTTGTAAGCCTGGACGTTATTATGTCCGCTTTAACTCTGCGTTCAAGAAAGCTGAGACAGATAGTATCGGGAAGCCCAAAGGTCATAATCTCAAACGGAGAAATAGACCAGGCTCAGATGAAAAAACTAAGATTTTCAGTCGACGACCTTATGGAAAGCCTTCACGACTATAACATTTTCGACATAAGCGAGGTTCAGTATGCCATTGTTGAAACGACCGGAAAAATCAGCGTTATGCAGAAAAACGACTACCGTTCGCTGACGCCGTCGGATATAGAGCTTTACGGCGAATCAAAAAATCCGCCGCAGATTTTGATAGACGACGGAGTTGTTATGCACGGCGCTATTAAGTTTTTAGGTCTGGATATGAAATTTCTAAACGAGATATTAAAGAAAAACAAGGTAGATGTTTCCGACGTGTTCCTTATGTCGTGCGATGAAGATAAAAACTATAAGCTCATTAAAAAGGAGGACTCAAATTGAAAAGAATTATCCTTTGCGCAGCTATACTTGTTGTAATAGTAATAGGCTCGACCTTGTCTCTGTTTTTGATAAAAGACAAAAATCAACAGCTTATCAAAACTCTCGACTATGTAACAGAGTATGCGGAAGACAAAAAAACCGACCAAGCTCTCGAAAAAATCGAAGAGTTCAGCCGGTTATGGAAAAAATATTATATTTGTGTTTCGTTTCTTGTGGAAAGCTCTTGCTTGGAGGATGTTTCAGCCTCCTGCGCAAAGCTTAAAGCGCTTTTGTTGAAAGACAGTGAAGAGCTGTATTCTGAATGTGAAACCATTAAATACGGAATTACCCTCATCTATAACAATGAGTTCCCATATCTTCACAGTATTTTCTGACGTTTAAATAATTCAAGCTAACTTATCTCAGCAATTATCTTAATAAAGCTGTCCAAATCATTAAAGTCTTTGTAAACAGACGCAAATCTAACGTACGCAACGTGGTCAAGCTTTTTAAGACCTGCTAAAACCTTATCCCCTATCTCGCTTGTTGTCGTTTCTGTCTGCATTGCGTTTGCGTAAGCGTTTTCTATTTCCTCAACCAAAGAATTTACATCTTCAACGCTTACCGGCCGCTTCTTTATTGCGTTACCGATAGCCTTAATGATCTTCTCCCTCTCGAATGGCTCAAAGCTTCCGTCTTTTTTATAAACCATAAGAGTAGGTTTTTCAACAACCTCATAAGTGGTGAATCTCTTGCCGCAATTTGTACATTCACGGCGGCGTCTCTTTTTTTCATCGCTGGGACGTGAGTCGATCACCTTTGTGTCCTCATAATTGCAAAACGGACATCTCATAATTAGCTCTCCTTATCATCATTTTGCAATTATTATATCATATATTGTGTTTCATTGCAAGCATTAATACCAAATATATCAAAATGTAGTTGTTTAATTTGTGTCTTGTTTAATATATTATATTAAGAAGAACTTGTAACTTCAACGGTTTTAAATAAACTAGCGTCCTGCTTTATAATGCTTCCCATATGTTCTGTAGCACTGCAGCTTAAGAATTAATAAAGTCCTCAGCAACATCTTTTAATGTCACAGGAGAAATTTCCGCATGGACAATAAGTCTGAACAAAATTTCAGCTTTTTCACAACTGGTTGTGATGTCTAAAATTTCTGATTTTTCTTCCTTTCCCGATATCAAGCCTTCAATTCTGATACCGTAGGTCAGCGCTTTTTCGCTGTCAAACTGAACCTCGCTTTGAATAAAACTGTACCGGATAGAGTTATCCTTTGAATTTTGTGTTTTTAATACCTTTTCCATTTATAAACGCTCCTTCTAAATTTTTTGCATTATAAATAGAACAATTAAAACCGTTAAAATACAATATCTAACTTCTTTTCTTAATTATACATCATAAATCGACAAATTAATTAAAAACTTTTCGACACAATTCGACAAACTGTTATAGAAGGCAGTTCTTGACTTTTGAGGTTATATACTATATAATAATTTGAAAAGCTGTATAAAAAGCTTAATTTATTACTTGTATTTTAAACGTGAGGAGATCTAACTATGGCAGTTAAAAATTTATCTGTATCAAAAGAAGGATATAAAAAGCTGGAGGAGGATTTGGAATACCTTGTAACAGTAAGAAGAAGCGAGGTAGCCGCAAAATTAAAAGAGGCTCGTTCATTCGGTGACCTATCGGAAAACGCTGAGTATGACGAGGCAAAAAACGAACAGGGTATCTTAGAAGCCAGAATCACAGAGCTTGAACAAATGATCGCCAATGCAGTTATCGTTGATGATGACAATATATCGTTAGAAGAAGTATCCATTGGCTCTAAAATCAAAATTGAGGATCTAGAGCTTGGCACTACGGAAACTCTGCAAATTGTAGGCTCAACAGAATCCGACCCTGACAACGGAAAAATTTCTGATGATTCCCCTATAGGCAAAGCCGCTCTCAATAAAAAGGTCGGCGAAACCTTTGATGTAGAAGCTCCTGTAGGACTTCTGAAATTCAGGATCATAGAGATAAGCAAATAATCATTAGCAGACAACAATCAAAAAGGAGCATAAATACAAATGAGTGACGAAATTAAGACTGAAGCTGCTCTTGAAGAAGAAATTTCTCAGGAGGAAATAAACGGACTAAAGCAAATCAGAATAGACAAGCTGAACGAATTAAAGTCAAGAGGCGAAAACCCTTATGAAATAACAAGCTATGACGTAACCATAAAAAATGCCGACGCTAAAGCTGAATACGAAAAGACAGAAGCAAAAATCATAGCAGAATCAGGCGACGATGAAGATGCAAAAAACGCCGCACTTGAAAAGCTCAAAGAAAAGACCGTACGCATAGCAGGAAGAATAGTAAGCTGGCGTGATATGGGCAAGGCTAACTTCATCGACGTTCGTGACGGTAGCGACAGAATCCAGGTTTATATAAGAATGAACGACATCGGGGAGGCCACCTTTGCTGAGTTCAAGAAATGGGATATAGGAGACATTGTCGGAATTGAAGGCTTTGTTTTCAGAACAAGGCGAGGAGAAGTTTCGATCCACGCCAAAGAAATCAAACTCTTGTCAAAATCTCTGCTCCCTCTGCCTGAAAAATGGCACGGTCTTAAAGACAGGGACCAGAGATACCGTCAGAGATACGTTGACCTTATCTGCAACCCTGACGTTAAGGACACCTTTATAAAGAGAAGTCTGATTCTAAAGGAAATAAGAAACTATCTTGACGAGCGCGGTTATCTTGAGGTCGACACGCCTGTTCTCCACACTCTTGAAATAGGTGCGGCGGCACGTCCGTTTGTCACTCACCACAACGCTCTCAACCTAGATATGTACCTTCGTATCGAGACTGAGCTTTATCTAAAAAGGCTTATTGTCGGCGGGTTTGACAAGGTATACGAGGTCGGAAGAATATTCAGAAACGAGGGTATGGACACATCTCACAACCCCGAATTCACGACAATAGAGATGTATCAGGCTTACACAGACTATCACGGTATGATGGACTTGATAGAGGATATGTACGTCACCATCACAAAGAAAGTCTGCGGAAGCGACGTTATAACCTATCAGGGAACGGAAATCAACATGGCTATTCCGTGGGAGCGCCTAACTATGGTCGAGGCTGTTAAGAAATACGCAGGTGTTGATTACAACGACTGGGCGACCGACGAGGACGCAAGGGCTTGCGCTAAAGAAAAGGGCGTAGAAGTCGACGAGGGCGACAAAGCTACGAAAGGTCACGTTCTTATTGCATTCTTTGACGCTTTTGTTGAGGACAAGCTGATACAGCCGACGATCATTTACGACTATCCTGTTGAAAACTCACCTCTTGCTAAGAGAAAGCCTACAGACCCTGCTTTCACAGAGAGATTTGAATATTTCATTTATTGCAGAGAAATGGGTAATGCGTTCTCAGAGCTTAACGACCCTATCGACCAAAAGGAGAGATTTGTCCGTCAGGTTGAGGCAAAGCGCGCTCAGGGCGCAAATGCCGAAGTAGACGAGGACTTCATAACAGCGCTTGAATACGGTATGCCGCCTACAGGCGGACTTGGATTTGGTCTTGACAGACTTGTTATGCTGCTTACCGATTCGGGTTCAATAAGAGACGTATTATTGTTCCC
>CANQRG010000013.1 GCA_947626165.1 uncultured Clostridia bacterium
TACCATTTCTTTTTCTTTACTTGTGTAATTTCTTCTCATGAAATAACACCTCCTATAAAATTTGAGATTATAGTGTAGCATAAATGATTTAATGTTTAAAGTAGGTAAGTAGTATCAATTAAAAATTTCTCTACAATAAATGAAACTTAATAATTAGTAGAAAAATTTTTATTAAAGTATTAGTGAAAATGTACAAAGGGTTTGGTTATGATTATACAATATTAGACAAATAAATTATTATTTATATCTTTAATATTAAAAATATATTGCATTTAATTATGATTTGATGTATAATACTTAATATGTAAAATTATAGAAATGATTGTTTTTTGATTTAGAAATTTGTTTTACTTAATATGGTGTTTTATATTTTAATATGTAGTGTAGTCTTTCATCATTGTAAAATGATATATATTTATCTACTGTTTGTTTAAAGTTTTTTGATGTGATTGCTACAATTTAATCCAACTATATAAGGTACTGGATGGAACACCTGAAATTTTCGTAATAGACCTAACTGATTCTCCTGAAAAGTACTTAGTTACTAATTTGTGTTTTTCTTCTAGTGTAAATTTTCTCGTCATAATAAATAACTCCTTTAAATTTAGTAGAGTTATTATAACATAATAGTGGAAACATCTGTGTTTTCAAAGTACTTATTTATATCTATAAATAAGGATTAAAAAGAGTATTATTTTTGTTTGATGTTGAAAACTTAGGAATAATGTGGTAAAATAATTATAAATTGTTATGGTAAATGAAGTTCAGAAACTTAAATGATGCAGATGTTTTGAATATAATTTTGAGGAGGTTTTAAGGATGTCAAAATATACAGATGATGAAATTAGAAACATGCCGAAAATCACTTTAAAAATAGCAGGTGAGTACCTTGGAATTTCTCCAATGGCTGTAGGAATAGGAATGAGAAATAATTTGTTACCAATTGGTTTTGCAGTGCATAATGAGGAACGTGATCGTGGGTGGAGTGAAAGCTGGTCGTATCAAATTGTGCCGGAAAGAATGATTGCATATAAATATGGACGTATATCAGAAATACATGTTCAGAATATAGAAAAAAATCTTAATACGATAATTGAACAATTTGAATCAATGAAAAAAGATTTGCTTTTTATATTAAGCGAAAACGAGGAGTAGAGGAACTCGAATTGTTTGAGTATGCGTTTTCGCTAGGAAAATATACAGAAAGAGAGAAAAAGTACGAAGGTAAGGGGAATTACTGTAATGTTGAATAAAACGATAAAAATATCTCGTCAACAATTGTATGATGAGATTTGGCAAGTATCTGCTGCTGGAGTAGCAAGAAAATATAATTTGAATTATTTAAAATTGATTGCAAAATGTAAAGAATCTAATATACCATTTCCGCCTCCTGGATATTGGACTAGGCGATATATGGGAAAGGATGTTTCAAGTGAGTTTATTGAGTTACCACCATCGGATATTGAAACTGTAGAATTATTACTTGCTGGAGTAAAATTAAAAAAGGAAAAGAAATTAGATTCAGATAAATCGGTAATGAAAGAAAAATCAGTATCTAAAGATATTGCAGATAAAACTTTTGATGATATAAATCAGTTATCAAAGTACAAAAGCTATGATAATAGTGTTTTATCGTTTTTAATTGAGGATGAAAGACTTCAAGTATTAGATGTTGCAAACAGTTTAACAATTCGAAATAAGAAAAAGTTACATGAGCAATTAATAAAATATAAAAATGCTATAATTGAGTGGAAACACAAAGAAAGAGAAGCACAAAGTAAGCTATATTATAATCCAAGATACGATAAACCAGATAATGAACCAACATTTTTTAATGAAATGTCGAATGATACAAGACCTCGTGCAATGAAGATATTAGACGCTATTTTTTCTGCTGTCGAGGAACTAGGCGGAAAAATAAATACAGATCTGTCTATTAAAATTAAAGATGACACAGTGGTGTTTCGTATATTAGAAGGTCAAAATAAAGTAAAACATGAGCTTACAAGACAAGAGGCTCGAGAGTTAGTAGAATATAATGATAAGGTAAAAAATAACAAATGGGCTACTAAACCGCAAATTAAAAAATATGATTATATTTATAATGGAAAGTTACGCATTGTATTTGGGGAAAGGAATTATATTCGTGACAGCAAATCTGAAAAATTAGAGGATAGATTAGGAGACATATTAATAAATTTATATGAAAAAGCTGAAGAATTGCGAATAGATAGGGAAAAACGAGAAGAAGAACAGAGGAGACTAGAGGAAGAGGCCAGACGCAAGAAGGAACTGCAGGAGAAAAAAGAAAATGAAATAAAAAGAACAAAAGAATTAATTAATGAAGCAGAAGATTACAACATTGCTTGTCAAATTAGACAATATATTTCTGCAATTGTACAAGAAGGAAATATTGATCCTAAAAAAGCTGAATGGATTGAATGGGCAAAAAAGAAAGCAGATTGGTATGATCCAATCATTGCATTTTCAGATGAATATTTGGGAAAGAGGGAACATTCAAAATCTAAAGAAGAAAAAGATCCGGACACATTAAAAAGCAAAAGAAGTTATGGATGGATTTGGTAAAAATATTATACAATTTGCAGATTATATAATTTGTTTTCTCTATGAAAAAATAATGATTAATTATAGCTACAACCATAAGTTTAAAATAAGGAGGATATATGAGTACAGATATTAAAGATATCGAAGAAACTTTCACTGAAAAACCACAGGTCTTTCTAAAAAGCATTACATTTAATGATGATACTAAGTTGTCGATTAAACACAATAGCATCATTGTATTCACGGGTGCTAATAACAGTGGCAAGAGCCAAGTACTTAAAGATGTAGAATATAACTTAGATGAATCTAATCATATTTCTTCCATTGTTATAAAAAAAGCCGAGTTGGATTTTTGTGGTACATTTAATGAAACTTTTCTTGAGGAGCGTTTTTATACAAATAAGTATGGAACGTATCAACCATATGAGTTAGGATACGGTTTTGAAAAGAACTCATTACAGCAGTGCTGGGAAGATCATTCATTACACAATGGTCTGCATAAGTTGTTTATTAAGCGACTCAGCACAGAAATCCGCTTATCTTCATCAAATGCATTAGATAGAAGTAATCAACCCGAAAAACACCCTATCTATAAATTAAACAAGAGTGAGTCACTTGCGCAGAAGTTGTCAGACTATTTTCACCAAGCCTTTGGTGTGGATTTGATAGTAAATCGAAATGGGACGCGGACTATTCCATTACATACTGGACAGGCTCCAGATAAGAATGCTTTTACAATTAGTAGTCAAGATGATTACTATAATCAAGTTGCCGCACTTCCAAAGCTCCAAGAGCAGGGTGATGGTATGCGTAGTTTTGCGAGCATTCTACTTGATACATTCACATCTGAATATTCTATAACGCTAATTGACGAACCAGAAGCTTTTTTGCATCCACCACAAGCAAGAATATTAGGGAAAATGCTTGCAAAAAATAATCTAAATAGACAATTGCTTATATCCACTCATAGTGAGGATTTTTTGCAAGGTTTGCTTGATGCAGATAACGAAAACGTTACAGTTATAAGAATTAATCGTGTAGACAACATTAATAAAATGAGCGTCCTTCAAAACGATCAAATCAAAAAATTATGGGGCAATCCGCTCTTACGTTATTCAAATATTTTGAGTGGACTATTTCATGAAAAAGTTGTCGTTTGTGAAAGTGATTATGACTGTTTATTTTATCATGCAATAATGGATGCAGTATATGAATATAAAAGAGAAATTGCTCCTGATATATTATTTACGCACTGCGGAGGGAAGACACGGATTAAGGATGTTGTAAGTGTTTTAAAAGCGGTTAATGTTCCAGTAGTTGCAATTTGTGATTTTGACTTAATCAATTCGAGTCAAATTTTCAAGGCAATTGTCTCATCATTTGGTCTGAATTGAGACACCACATTATCTGAGAATATGAAAATCATCTATGATAGCATGAACGCAAAAAGTAGTTCTGAAGTTGATGCATGGAATCAAATAAAGAAAACAGGGAAAGCTGGTTTTACAGACAGTGAACCTGCAGCATATGAAAGAGTAGAAGCAGTTTGTAAATCTGCGGGATTGTTTGTTGTTCCAGTTGGCGAAATGGAATGCTTTGTTAAGACCATCAATAAGGAGAAGAAAGATTGGGTTTACTATGTGCTAGAACATTATAATTTAGCGACTGAGCAAAAACTTGATGATGCGAGAAAATTTGTAATGTCTGTAGTTAATAAACCTAATGCTATTTAAATAGATAGTAACTTATTGGTGCTAGTTCAAGTCCATATCGAAAAAATCTTTTTTGCTACCTTTTTCCAGCAACGGTGACGTTGTATCCGATCCGCGCATTCGTAAGTGCGTGGATTTTTTTGTTTATATCTCGCGTTAGTAGTTGAACTTTTTTGTTAGCCCATTTAAGTTAGTAAAAAAGATTTTTAGCAAGAAAGTCCGATTTTTCGGGGCTTTTTTGCATTTTGCATAAAATTTTAAAAGGTAGTTTCATCGATTGTTTTGGAGAAATTTACAAAACTGTATGGACTCAAACTATCCCCAACCAAATATTTGAAAAAATAAGGCACATAGAAGTAAAAATCTATGTGTCTTTTTCATTATACAAAGAAATCAAAAGTGTATATTAATGATATAAATCATTCATACAATTTGATGTGCATGATATAATAAAACATATTTGGTAGTAGGGGTAATGAATGATTACTGCTGCTGTATTTGCATTAGCTTGTTTTACAGCGTGCAGTTTTGATTCATATAAGAATAAAGATAATTCTGAACTTTCTATAGTGCAATGCGCATTCCTTGAAAAACTTAGCGGAATATGATACAATAATCTACAAATGATTTTAGTTCTATTCAGAGGTTTTAAATAATGATATACTTTGACAATGCCGCTACAACAAAGCCGTGTGATGAGGCTGTAAAAGCCGTATGTGAGAATTTAAAAGCAAACTGGTCTAATCCGTCAAGCCTTCACGGTCTTGGACTAAAAGCTGAGCAAGCTGTAAATTCATCACGGGAGATAATAGCAAAGGCTCTCGATACTGACAGCGAATATATCTATTTTACGTCTGGGGCGACAGAGAGCAATAATCTTGCTATATTCAGTACGGCTAAGACGCTGGGTAGACATAAAAAGAAAATAGTTACCACAGCGATAGAGCATCCGTCTGTTTCACAGCCGGTAAAGTACCTTGAGGAGAAAGGTTTTGAGGCGGTTTATGTAACGCCGAACAAATCAAGTGAAATAAATCCTGCCGATGTTATTTCGTCGGTTGATGATAATACCTGCCTTGTGACCTGTCAGCTTGTAAACAACGAAACAGGGTGTATACTTCCTGTTGCAAAAGCTTTTAAGGCGATAAAAAGACTTTACCCAAAGGTCATAACTCACTGCGACTGCGTTCAGGGCTTTATGAAGCTGAATATTTCGGCAAGCAGTCTTAACGCTGATTTGATCAGCCTAAGCGGACATAAAATTTACGGTCCCAAAGGAGTGGGCGCGTTGTATGTGAAAAAAGGCGTGAGGGTACTTCCTGTGAACTTCGGCGGCGGACAGGAAAAGGGAGTACGCTCAGGAACGGAGGCTGTGCCTAATATAGCAGGCTTCGGTGCGGCAGTTGAGGTGTTTTCAAAGAATATTGACGAGCGATATGAAAAGATGAGTGAGATATCAAGTTATCTTTGTCAGCAGGCTGAAACGGTCGAGGGCGTAACAGTCAATAAATTCAGCGAAAGCTCTCCGTATATTGTGAGTGTTACGGTCGACAAAATAAAGTCCGAAACCTTGCTTCATTATCTTGAGCAAAAGGGAATTTACGTTTCAAGCGGTTCGGCTTGTTCTAAGGGTAAAAAGAGCGACGTGCTTAAGGCGTTCGGCTATGACGATAAGGCTCTTGATTCAACGATTAGGCTTAGCTTTTCGTATGAGAATGAGAAGTCTGAGATTGACGAATTTATGAAGCAAATAAAAAATGCACAAGCAGAGTTAATAAAAATTAGGTGAGCCGCCTTTGGAAAATATGATTTATTATTTGTAAAACGGCGGGGCGGATTTTTATGAAAAAGGAATCTATCATTGTGTATTATTGAGAGGACAAACAATATGAAAGAGATTATTTTATGCAAATACGGTGAGATCGCTCTTAAAGGTTTGAATAAGAGAACATTTGAGGACGTTTTGATAAAAAATATAAAAAGAAGATTAAATCAATTAGGTAAATTCCACTATACAAGGTCGCAGTCGACTATTTATATAGAGCCATTAGACGATAACGCAGACATTGACAAGGCTGTAGATAAGCTGAAAAAGGTTTTTGGTATAGCTAAAATCAGCCGAAGCATAGAGTGCGAGAAAAGCCTTGATGGGATTAAATGTACTGCTGTTCCTGCACTTGAGGACGCTTTGTTGGGAGCAAAGACATTTAAGGTCGAGACCAAAAGAGCAGACAAGACATTTTATCTAAAATCTCCTGAAATTTCTAACGAGGTCGGCGGAATGATTTTAGACGCTTATCCTCATCTTGAGGTCAACGTACATGATCCTGATGTAGTTGTGTTAGTTGAGATAAGAGAGCAGAACGCATACGTCAGCGCGGGAAAGGCTGACGGCGCAGGCGGAATACCTGTAGGTACTTCTGGCAGGGCAATGCTGCTTTTGTCGGGCGGTATTGATTCACCTGTCGCAGGGTATATGATTGCAAAGCGAGGAGTAGTTCTCGACTGTATACATTTTGAATCGCCGCCTTATACCTCTGAACGCGCAAAGCTGAAGGTTATAAAGCTGGCAGAGCGTATGGCTGAGTATACTGGCAGAATAAAATTCAGATGCGTACCTTTTACAAAAATTCAGGAGGAGATAAAAAACAACTGCCCTGAGGAGCTGTTTACTATTATAATGAGACGGCTTATGATGGAGATTTCAGACAAAATATGCGAAAGAGAGAGAATACAGTGTCTTGTTACAGGGGAGAGCATAGGTCAGGTCGCAAGCCAGACTATGTCAGCAATGGTTTGTACGGATATTGTTGCAAACCGTCCTGTTTTCAGACCGCTTATAGGAATGGATAAATCGGAGATAATAGCTGTTTCACGAAAAATAGATACTTTTGATATTTCTATAGAGCCTTATGAGGATTGCTGTACGGTGTTTACGCCCAAACACCCCAAAACAAAGCCCGATATAAAAGCCGTTGAAGCAGGTCAGGCGATGTTTGATTTTAAACCGCTGGTTGACCAAGCCATAGAAAATACTACCTGTGAGTTTATTGAAGCTAAAAGATGATGTTTCTTTATAGTGGTTTATCTGAACAATGCACTTATTAATAAAAATGGTTTCTAAATGATTACAGAGCAGAATTTGGAAATCTAAATAATGTCGATTTTAACACATAAACCACTATATATTGCGGTTGATGTCTGAATTTGGTTACAAAAAAGTTACAAAGCTGATATCTGTATTGGTTATTATTACTTAACTAATTTGCAGTAAATTCAATAAAATCAGAAAAATACTGTTAGATTTATATAAAAAAGAGGGTCGAAAAAGGTGCAATATAACAAAAGTGACAAATCGGTAACAGAAAGTGTTGACATACTTGCTGGAAATGTAGTAAAATATTGTTGTGGTAAAGATTATTCCATAAGTACGGCTGAAAGCTTAACGGGCGGAATGATAAGTAAGTTTATCACATCTGTTCCGGGTGCATCGAAAATTTTTGAACTGGGCGTGTGTTCTTATTCAAACAGGATAAAGAATAAGGTACTCGGGGTAAAAAATGAAACCCTATCAAGGTATACTGCCGTAAGCAGACGGACAGCGGAGGAAATGTCGCAAGGCATTCAAAAGCTGTCGGGAAGCGATATTGCCGTTGCTGTAACAGGGATTGCGGGTCCCGACGGAGGAACTGATGAGAATCCGGTGGGAACTGTTTATGTCTCGGTTAGATTTAAGGACGAGTGTATAACAAAAAATCTGGCTCTTTATAAAAGGTATGAAAATCTTTGCAGAGAGGACATAAGATTATTAACAACAAAAGAAGCTTTTGAAATGATTCTTGAGCTTATAAAGAAAGCTGAGGTAGTTTAAATGTCAATAGAAAACGAGCTATCTAGTCTTGAAAAAAGGGACGACAGTAATTTCTTTCTAAGAGTGTTAAAGTATTTTTGTCCGTGGAAAGGCGATACATTTTCTGATATAGTCAGAAAAATTATCTTTATAGCGTCTATAGTTATTTTTTGCATATCATTGGGCGAGCTTATTGATTTTTACAACGGCAGCGACGAGGAGCGTCAGACGCTTGCTAAAATTCAGGAGTTTGAGCCCGGCGCAAATCAAGACAAAAATGCGGTAGAGCTTCCGCCTGAAAACATAATAACTCCGGAAAAGATGCTTCCAAGGTGGTATGAGCTTTACTCGCTTAATCAGGACATTATAGGCTGGGTAAAGATAGATACTTTCAGAGCAGATAAAAAGGATCCCAAGACTTGTTTTATAAACTATCCTGTTGTGCAGGTAGACGACAACAAGGAATATCTTCACAAGGATATTTACGGAAACACATTGGAATCGGGAACGCTTTTTGCTGATTATTTTGTTCCGATAACGCCGTTTCACAGACCTGACATCATAACGGTCTACGGTCACAATATGAGAAGCGTAGGAACAATGTTCACTCATTTGGGTGAGTATAAGCGCGGAGTAAAGTTTTTAAAGAATAACCCTATAATTGATTTTGATACTCTTTATACAAACGGCGACAGGTATATAATCATAGGCGCTTATATAGCGAACTATAAGGAAAGTCAGGATAACGGTAAGGTTTTCTACTATTGGAGATTTACCGATTTTGACAATGACAAGTATACATTTAAAAAGTTTAAAGAGGGAATTGATGCAAGAACTTGGTATTCCAACAGCATCGACTGTAATGAAAATGACGAGTATTTAACCTTGTCCACCTGTTCAAATGAGGTCGACGACCTTAGATGGGTAATTACAGCAAGAAAGATTCGCAAGAATGAAACTGAAAAAGATATTGAGCAAATGGTTAACTCGTATCAAAAGAAGGAAGATAAAGACATTTATCTTCCGAAGTGCTGGAGAGATGTTTGGGGTCAGGTCACAATGTATAAGGGCTGGGACTACTAAAACGAACGGCACACAATATTTGGTTAATTACTGTGTTTCACAGTAAAATAAATTTTTTATAATTTCAAAACATTCTTTGGAGAGGAACATTTTGAAATTTAGGCAGTTGACTTTTTAAGCTGCCGGAAAGGCAAAGTGATTGAAATGAAGCGGAAGGACACTGTGGAAGGGGTCTCCCGCAAGCTTGATGTATTTGAGCTTAACGGAAAAACTTTCTTCAAGGGACTGGGCGCTAAGCTGAGTATCGTTATTGCCGGAGTATTAGCTGTGGGAGCTGTTTCAATAACAGCGATCGCTGATTTCGAGGTAATAACGCCAAGCGATGTAAACGCTGAAGCATCAACAACCACGACTCAGAGCAACCCAAAAACAGAAGCAACAGATGCATCAGCTGCAATTAGCTGGTGCAAAGCAGGAGTTACTGAGTATGATTTAACTCAGACTGAGGATGTAACAGAGCCGGTTACTACTGTTACAGAAAAAACTTCAGTAAAAACTACTACAGTAAAAAAAGAGAGAACTACTGTTAAGGAAACTGTTACTGTTGCAGCAAAGACAAAAGTCAGCGCGCCAAAGACAGAGAAAAAGGCCGCAAAGACAGACAACAAAAAGACAAAGATCAAAAGTGCTGATAAAAAGACGACAACAACAATGGTAATTGACGTTATGTACGTTCAGGAGGATGTAAAGTTCAGAAAGAAGCCCAGCACATCTGCTGACGTAATCAAAATTGTCAAGAAAGGCGAGAGAGTAGATGTCACCGGCGAAGAAAAGAACGGATTTTATCCTGTAAAGGTTAAAAACAAGTCGGGGTACATTATGGCGTCGTATCTTGGCTCAAAGCCTTCTAAGGTTACCACAAAAAAGGTCACCACAACAAAAGAAAACGTATCTAAAGAGTATATAGGTACCTTTAAGATAACAGCTTATTCAGCAAGTTCTTCTGCAAGAACTGCAAGCGGAACAACTTGTGAAGCCGGCAGAACTATTGCCGCGCCCAGCAGATTTGATTTCGGAACAAAGCTTATGTTTAACGGAAACGTATATACAGTAGAGGACAGAGGCAGTGCCATAGTCAATAATGTTCTTGATTTATACGTTGATACCGAGAGCGAAGCAGTTCAGTGGGGAGTAAGATATTTAGAGGTCTATAAGGTAAATAATTAAGCCATACGGTGAACTTTAGTAAAGGATGAGAAAGTCAGGAGTATTCTTGACTTTCTTGTTTTTTTGTATTATCATAATGATGTGTAAAAATTTTTAGTGTTATTTGTTATAAAACAAATATACAAGAGAGGTGAATAAGTATGAGAATAATAAAATCTGTTTTTGGAAAATTAAAAAGCAGAAATATCATATTTGTTTTTAGCCTTATTTTATGTGTCGGCGTGATTTCTTTGGTTGCTTTTTCTGCAAATGAGATCAGTGTAGAAGAAATAAAAACAAGCGAGGTTGAAAAAACAGAAAGCGCTTTTTCTTCTGCTATTTCATCTCATAATACAAGCTCTGAACAGTATGAGCTTAGTTCAGCCATTAGCACATATAAAACAACTAAATTAACATCAAGTGTTACTGCTAAAAAATCTGCGGTAAATACATCAAAAAAATCGGTTTCAAAGGCTAAGAAGAAAACGACATCAGCCGCAGCGTCAAAAAAAACTTCTAATAAAACAAAAGTGGCGAAAACAACAACGGTAAAATTAACTGTCAGAACAACAACCATACATAAGTCAAAAAAACCTGTTAAAAAGAAAGTTACTACAACGACGGTTAAAAAAGTAAAGAAAAAAAAGAAGAAAAAGACTACTACAGTTGTAACTACTACAACAGCAACTAAGGCTTATACGCCTTCAAAAGCAAAAGCAAATACATATGACACAAGAGATATCTCACAGGAAAAATATACAATAAAGAACGTTTCAACAGGCAAAAAAGTCAAGTCTGACGGATTTGATCTGCTGTGTCAGATAGTAAACGGAGAGGTAAGTTCTTCATGGAATGCAGAGGCAATAAAGGCTCAGGCGGTTGCCGCTTACTCTCATTTAAGGTATTGCAAAGCTAATTCAATTACTCCTGAATTGGGAGTAAAACCTGGTTATGATTCACGGATTGAAAGTATAGTTAAATCTGTTGAAGGACTTATTTGCACATATAACGATGAGGCTATAAATGCTGTGTTCTGTGCATCATCAGCAGGCTGTACGGCGGATGTATCAAATGTTTGGGGAGGGAATATACCTTATCTCAAATCTGTTGACAGTAAGTATGACGAAGTTTATGACCCTAATTACGGTCTAACCAAAACTATGTCAAAGAAAGATGTAAAGAAAATACTTCAAAAGCAGGGAGTTGCCCTTTCAACTAAGAAGAAAAAATGGATAAAGGCGACTTCTCACTATAACGGTAAATATGTTGGAAGTGTTTCAATTGACGGCAAGCTAACGCTCACAGGCGATAAGATTCGCTCGCTTATGGGTCTTAAATCCGCTGCGTTTACCGTAAGCTACAGCAATAATTCTTTCACATTTACTACATACGGCTACGGTCACGGCGTTGGTATGAGTCAGTGGGGCGCTCAGCTTTATGCAAGCAAGGGCGGATATAAGTTCGACCAGATTTTAAAGCATTACTACAGCGGAATAAAGATATCGCTGTAACGGTAGTATATAAGTAGCAATGAAGAATGTTATTTTACTAATTGCAATTATTATAGTTTTTATTTGTATTTTATTTGAGCAATTAACAAGAGTAAAAAAGGATGGTTTAGATAAGCTAGGGATTATAGGATTATCTATGTCGATTATAGGGATAGTAGCGGTACTAATTGCATCTTTTTTTGACTAAAAAGTTATTGAAAGTAAAACAAAATATAATTTTAAGATTAAAAAAATTGCTCGGTAGTTAAAAAGCTGTCGGGCGTTATTTTTTGTCTATTAATTTTGGTACTGGATAAAGCCTTTCAAAAAATATAGAAAAATAATGCTCACCCCCTTGTAAATTAAAATTTAATGTGATAATATAGAGGTACTGTTTATGTGAGGAAAAATGTAAACTTGCAGACGGAAAATAATTCTATTAATATATAAGGAGAGGTAATATGAAGTACGGTTACTTTGACCTTGAAAACAAGGAATATGTTATCACAAGACCCGACACTCCGGCTCCGTGGGTAAATTACTTAGGTTCGCCTGAGTATGGAGCAATTATATCAAATAATGCGGCAGGTTACAGCTTTGTAAAAAGCGGCGCAAACGGAAGAATTGCGAGATTTAGATTTAACTCAAATATGGCACTTCCGGGAAGATATATCTACATAAGAGATAACGAATCAAGTGATTATTGGTCGGCATCGTGGCAGCCTGTAGGAAAGCCTTTAGATAAGTATAAGAGCGAATGTCATCACGGAACGGCTTATACTACTATTAAGAGCGAATACGCAAATATCGCATCAGAGACTACATACTATGTACCGAACGGAAAGACATACGAGGTCTGGAGATGCAAGATCACAAACAACGATACTAAAGAGAGAAAGCTGTCAACATTCGGATTTATCGAGTTTACGAACGACAACAACTACGAGCAGGATCAGGTAAATTTACAGTACACACTATTTATAACAAGAACAAGCTTTGAGGGGAATAAAATTCTCCAGCATATCAATGAAAACAGCGGCAAAGACGAGACAGGCTCAAATCATAGGGAGAGATTTTTCGGCTTAGTAGGCGCGCCTGTTGTTTCATACAACGGAGATTTAGATAGCTTTATAGGACCTTACAGGACATACTCAAATCCAATAGCTGTTGAAAACGGAAAGTGCGACGGCAAGATGAACTTCAATACAAATTCGTGCGGCGCTTTGCAGTCTGAGTTTACTCTTGCTCCAGGCGAAACAAAAGAGCTTATTTATGTGTTAGGTCAAAGAGATAACATTGAGGCTGATAAGATTCTTAAAAGCTATGAGGAGCCGGGCAAGGTCGACGCTGAGGTCAATGAGCTTATTACATACTGGCACGGAATTTTAAACAACTTCCAGATAAAAACTCCTAGCGACGAGTTTAACAATATGATCAACGTGTGGAACGCATACCAGTGCTTTATCACGTTTATCTGGTCGAGAGCGGCGTCGTTTATCTACTGCGGACTGAGAAACGGCTACGGCTACAGAGATACGGTTCAAGATATTCAGGGAATAATCCACTTAGCGCCTGAGGTTGCTCTTGATAAGATAAAGTTTATGCTTTCTGCGCAGGTCAATAACGGCGGAGGACTTCCTCTTGTTAAGTTTGACCACAATGCAGGGCATGAAAACTGCCCTGATGAGAACAACGAAAACTCGGCTTATGCTAAGGAAACAGGTCACCCGTCATACAGAGCGGACGACGCTTTGTGGCTGTTCCCGACGATACTAAAGTACATTGGAGAGAGTGGAAACAAGGACTTCTTAGACGAAGTTATCGTTTACGCAAACGGCGGCGAGGATACTGTATACGACCACCTCAAGAACGCAATAAGATTTTCTATGGAGCGTCTTGGCGCGCACAATATGCCGGCAGGTCTTCACGCAGACTGGAACGACTGTCTTAGAATGGGTAAGAAGGGTGAATCAACCTTTGTGGCATTCCAGCTTTATTATGCAATGAGCGTAATCAAAGATATGGCAGAGGAAAAGAACGACACAGAGTATGTTGAGTATATAAACAAGGTACAGACTAAGCTTGGCGAGGAGCTTAACAAGTGCTGGGACGAGGACAGATTTATCAGAGGAATTCGTGATAACGGAGTTGTTGTCGGCGCTAAGAAGGATAAGGAAGCTAATATGTGGCTCAATCCTCAGAGTTGGTCGGTTATTTCGGGCTTTGCTTCAAAAGAGCAGGCTGAAAAGGCTATGGAAAGCGTACACGAAATTCTCAACACGCCATACGGCGTTAAGCTGCTTGAGCCGCCTTACAAGGACGACTATTTCGACGGCGCTATAATGCACATATTCAATCCTGACACTAAGGAGAACGGCGGAATCTTCTCGCAGTCTCAGGGCTGGGCAATTTTAGCGGAGTCTCTGCTCGGACACGGAAACAGAGCGTTTGAATATTTTATGGAAAGCTCTCCTGCCGCTATGAACGACAAGGCGGAAATCAGAGTGTTAGAGCCTTATGTTCACGGACAGTTTACCGAGTCGACACGCTCGCCTTTTGAGGGACGTTCTCACGTTCACTGGCTGACAGGTACGGGTTCTACCGTTATGGTAGGCTGCGTTGAAGGTATATGCGGTATGAGACCTAACTTCGACGGACTTGTAATTGACCCGTCAATCCCGTCAGAGTGGGACGGCTTTGAAATTGAAAAGAACTTCAGAGGCTCGCACCTTTCAATAAAGGTGAATAACGACGCTCATGTTGAAAGCGGAGTTAAGTCTGTAACATTGAACGGTGAAACACTTGACGGCAAGCTGATTCCGGCAGATAAGCTGAAAGAGCAAAACGACATTGTAGTTACAATGGGGTAAATTAATGAAAGGTGCGGATTATCCGCACCTTTTTTATAAATTGACAACATATTTCATAGATGATATAATATTTATGTCAGTATATGAATTATTATGTATTCTGTGTTTAGTATGCTGATAAAAATTAATAGGAGAATGATAGGTATGTCAAAGTTTTGTTACAAATGCGGCGCTCAGTTAAATGACGAAGATGTGTTCTGCAATAATTGCGGAACAAAGCAGGAGGAAAATGTGTATCAGGCACAGCCGTCTAGGGATTATCAGAACGCACAAAATTACACAGGCGGTTCACTTGTTATGTCAAAGAGCATAGGAGTTTGCATAATTCTGTCGATAATCACATGCGGAATATACGGACTTTACTGGCTTTATTGTATGGCTGAGGATCTAAACCGTATTTCAGGAAAGAATGATACGTCTGGCGGATTGGTAGTATTGCTGAGTATTATTACATGTGGTATTTATGGGTGGTTCTGGCTGTATCAGGCAGGGGATAAGATCAATCAGGGTAAAATGCAAAGAGGAGTTCCTGCTGATTCGAGCTTAGGAATTTTATACTTGGTGCTAGGTATTTTTGGATTTTCAATTATATCATATGCGCTTATTCAAAACGAGATCAATAAGTTTGCAGTAAACTAATTATAAGATTATGAAAAATCGTGCAATAACGGTAAGCATATTTTTATCTGTACTTATACTTTTAGGAATTGCCTATTATTTTATTACATATTTGACCGGGTTTTACTTACCTTGCTATATCAGATTGATTACAGGGTTTAGATGTCCCGGGTGTGGAATTTCACATATGATCATCAATATTTTTCATATGAATTTTAAAGCGGCGTATAAGTCAAATCAGCTATTGTTTTTAACATCGCCGATTATTATTGCAATGGTTGCCCGTGAGGTCTATTGCTATATTAAGTATAATGAGCACAAAACAGATAAATGGATAGAGATCACAGCAATTGTACTTATAGTTCTGTTTTTGATATTTGCCGTTTTGAGAAATATTTACGGATTTTAAAATGCGAAGAGAATATTCTCTTCGCATCAATTTTATGCCAATATTTTTAAAGTGTAGTACGCTCAACAGCCTTTTTCCAGTTTGTTAAAAGTATTTCTCTTTTGCTTTCAGAAATATCAGGGATAAATTCATAGTCAATTTTTTGATTATCCTTAATATCGTTCATATTTTTCCAGTAACCCGATTTCAGCCCTGCAAGATATGCACAGCCAAGCGCTGTGGTTTCTATACACATAGGTCGCAGTACATTACAGTTAGTTATATCGCTTTGGAACTGCATTAAAAAGTTGTTTTCACTTGCTCCGCCGTCTACTTTAAGAGTTTTTATTTTCATTTCTGCGTCGGCTTCCATAACCTTAATTACTGCGTTTACCTGATAGGCGATCGCTTCAAGAGCCGAGCGAACTATATGCTCTACTGTCGTACCTCTGGAAAGCCCGCAAAGGACGCCTCTTGCGTCGGCGTTCCAGTATGGAGCGCCCAGTCCCACAAAGGCAGGTACAAAATAAACCCCGTTTGTGTTAGAAACAGAAAGCGCTAAAGGCTCGCTTTGCGCCGCAGAGTCAATGATTCCCAGTCCGTCGCGAAGCCATTGAATGGCTGCTCCTGCCACAAAAACAGAACCCTCAAGGGCATATGTTACTTTTCCGTCAACACTCCAAGCAATAGTTGTAAGAAGTCCGTTTTGAGAGGGTATCGGCTTTTCACCTGTATTCATAAGCAGAAAAGCTCCTGTGCCGTAGGTACATTTGAAGTCGCCTTCATTAAAACACGCCTGACCGAAAAGAGATGCCTGCTGGTCGCCTGCCACACCGCAGATTTTAATCTTGCCTTTTCCGATCAATGTTGTATAGCCGTAGTCATCACTTGACTCCAAAACTCTTGGCAGCATATTTTTCGGAATGCACAAAAGCTTTAAAATATCGTCGTCCCATTCAAGGGTGTTTATGTTAAACAGCATAGTTCTTGATGCGTTTGAATAATCAGTGGCGTGAACCCGACCGTTAGTGAGTTTCCATATAATATAGCTGTCTACCGTTCCGAACAGCAGCCTGCCGGTTTTAGCTTTCTCTCTGGCACCCTGAACATTATCAAGAATCCACTTTATCTTTGTAGCGGAAAAATAAGGGTCGATTATAAGACCTGTTTTTTCCTTTATCATATCTGAGTATCCGTTTTTTACAAGCTCTTTGCAGTAGTCTGAAGTTCTTCTGCACTGCCATACGATAGCATTATACACAGGCTCGCCAGTTTCTTTATCCCATATGATTGTAGTTTCACGCTGGTTGGTTATGCCTATTGATGAAATATCTCCTGCATCAAGACCTTTGCATAAAAGAACCTCTCTGGCAACGGTCAGCAGGGAGGACCATATATCATTTGGATTATGTTCCACATATCCGTTTTGTTTAAAGATCTGCGGAAATTCTTTTTGCTTTTGAGCAATTATTTCGCCGGATTTGTTGAACAGAATAGCACGGGAGGAGGTAGTTCCTTGATCAAGGGCTAAAATATATTTTTTCATATGTATTTTCCTTTCAAAATATTATGTGTAAGTATTAAACAATAATTATGAATTATGAAAATTAAGAAAAATTATAAATTAATTTATGCTTCTTGCAACTAGTTTATTGCTTCGAGGTTATTATAACATATACATTGACAAAAAGAAATATTAAAAATCAATAAAAAAGTAATATTGCTATTGACAATTATCTAAAAAGGGTATACAATAGTTACAAATCGGTTACACCGATTTACAGACGTTATAAAAACATACAGACAGAGATAGATAATATATGAGCTTAAGTAATAAGCAATGAAGTCAAAGGAAAGGGAAAAGAGATTATTGATATGAAAAACAGAGGAATTAAGAAGCTGACTGCTTTAATTCTTTCGTTTTTGGCAGTAGTTTCTGTGTTTTCAATAAGCAATTATGATAGTAAAATACAGACGTCAGCAGCGCCTACATATGAGGATTATCAAAGACAAATAGCAGATTTAGAGAGTCAGGAAAGAGAGCTTGACGAACAGATAGCAAAAAACGCAGAAAGTCTTGCAGACGAACAGGCAAAGCAGGAAGCTTTAAATGCAAAGATTTCAACAATTGAGAATAAGATTTTCACATTTGAAAAATACAGTAAAGAGCTTGAGGATGATTTAGCGCAAACAGACGCAAAAATCAGAGAAACTCAGGCAAATATGGAGCAAAAAGAGAAAGAAATCAAGGATGGTATTGCAGATTTCAAGTCAAGACTTAGGGCGATGTATGTATCCGGTTCTGAATCTTACACTCAGGTTCTGCTTGAGTCAGAAGATTTTTACGATGTACTGATGAGGGTCGAGCTTGTCAAAAGAATAGCCAAGCATGACAACGACACTATAGACAAGCTTCTTGAGCTTAAAAAGCAATATGAAGACGCTGAAAAGAAATATCAGGAGCAAAAAACAAATATGGAGAAAACTGCTCAAAAGTACGCAAAACAGCTATCCAATTTATCAAAGGAGCAGTCTAACCTTGAAACATTAAAGGCTGAAAGCGAGGCTAATGCGGCAAGTATTCAAAGTCAAAATGCAGAGCTTAATAATAAGAAAGGTCAGGTATCGAGCCAGAAGGTTCAGGCTGAATACAATGCAACTACGACCACTACTACAACAACTCAGGCTACTACAGCATACAGACCGAGACCGAATAATAATAATAATACAAACAACAGTTCGTCCGGCAATTCAGGAAGTAATAATACCGGTAACAACGGTTATTCGGGAAATAGCGGAAACTCTGGCAATTCCGGCAGCGGATACTCTGGAGACATTGGCACTGTGGTTTCATATGCCAAGAGCATGGTTGGCGGCTCATACGTTTGGGGAGGCTCAAGCTACAGGGCGACAGACTGTTCAGGTTTGGTTATGCTTTCCTATGCGCAAGTGGGAATTTCGCTTCCTCACAATGCTGCTGCTCAGGCAGGATATGGCAAGTCGGTCAGCTATGACAGTATGCAGCCGGGTGATTTGATTTTCTTTGGTTCCAGCATATATCATGTTGCCATGTACATTGGTGACGGAAAGATGGTACATGCTGAGAATTCGAGCACAGGTATTGTAATTTCCTATGTGTCTTCGTTCTCAAAGTACAATCCGATTTCGGCAATTAAGAGAATTATATATTAAAAAACACAGACGGCTCAACGCATTGAGCTGTCTGTTATACGGAGATGTCGCCTAGTCCGGCTTATGGCGCACGACTGGAACTCGTGTTGACGTTTGTAGCGTCTCGAGGGTTCGAATCCCTCCATCTCCGCCATGAAACCTCGTAAACAAAGCGTTTGCGAGGTTTTTTCTGTGTCATAAAACCTCAAATAAAATATGACATAAATACTAAAAAGGCGACGAAAAGGCGACGTAATAGAAGTGATATATTTTAAATAATAATCAATAGGATAAAATAAACAGTAAAGCTAAATTGTTTTTCGTATCTTTTTAAGCATAAAATAACACGAGTTACATAGATAATAATGAGGCTGATTTTGACAAATCAGCCTCATATTTTACATACATACTGCTCGTCCTAAAAGGACTTGCAGATTATTAGTATTTATTTTATATAGTATATATAATTTTAACGGAAAAACGGAAAATCGGAAAGGAGAATATTAATGATAAAGATAACCAAATTAAAAGAATGTGATAAAATTAGCAGTCCTATCTGTGGATATATCAAAATGAAGCTCAAACAAATGAATGAAGAATATTCAGTAGAGAGCATTTCAGATTTCGGTGCGATATACTTAATTGAAAATTACAAAGATATCGAGAATTTTAATGCTATGGGTTTTAATGAACCGATTTCACATTACATACCAGAATATATAAAAAGAATACACATCAATGACGGCTTTCAGGATATAAGTTATCTTGAAAGCTGTTTTATTTTTTCTGACGGATATGGGGTTGTTATAATTGGAAAGGAACATCTGTTTGAAAAATATTTAGATGTTGACAAGTATTTACTTGAAAATTAAGTAAAAAAGGAGGTTTGGCTCTATTTGGAAATTTACAAGGAATTTTTCATTTGTATTTTCAAATTAGCTAAAATATAATGAAAATGTTGAATTTTAAGGAAATGGAGTGTAACTGTGAGATGTGTGCCGATATAGATATGTATAATGACGTATACAGAGATTTAATGGAACTTATCGGTCTTGAAAACACATTAAAGGTTTACAGCCATTATAACGGTCAACAGCTATCGTTTCCCAAACGTCTGTATTCAAGGGTTTATGTCGAACGTAAGGTAATTGAGGAATATGACGGAACAAATATTAAGCAATTAGCTAAGAAGTATTCCTATACAGAAAGATGGGTTAGCGGTAAGGTTAGAGAAAAAATTCAAAAATTATAACAAAGGAGAAATAGGTATGCAAACTATTGTAAAAATTGCTTACAGGAATGAATCCAATAGCTTGAAAATCACAAGTGAAGACAAGGTTTTTGATACATCTCGTATTAAAAATATGCAGGTTCAGGAATGGGCATTCCCTTTTTGTATAAAGGGTGTAAAATGGAAAGGCTTGTATGAAGAACTTAAACAATTTACAGGAAAAAGTGATTTCGTTATTTATTTTGACGGACAAGATGATGCGTTTGAAATAATAAAATACTCTTTAGAAGATGTTCCTGTTAAGTTGATAAGTACAAATAACAATGTAGTTATTCTGTATAGCGAGAATCCTTTTACTACTAAAATTACTGTTAACGGAAAGGTCATGGATACTACTCGTATACAAAACCGTTCTATAGATGAGTGGATAAAACCAATTCAAATCAGAGATTTAAGTTGGAAGGGTATTTTTAAAGAACTCGAAGATTTTATAGGTATTGATGTATATAGCATTCAATTTGTTGGAAAGCAAGAGTTAATGACTCCGCTTATTAATGAGTGTCCTAAAAATGTTGATATAACCTTCCGCAGTCCAAACTTGGCTAGTAAAAATAATAGTCCTAAGATTACTAATCCAATGAAAAATAATAATAATGCTGTAAATTTGATGTCTGATATTGCTTCAAAAGTGAATGTTCAGAATATACCTTCATCAGGTCAAGTGTTAGACAAATTCAAACAACAGGTATCTGATGAAGAAATAAATAATAATCTTCAGAGTATACCAATAAAAAATGAGTTTATCAGAAAGAACGCAATGGCGATATGTGCATTGATATCTCTTGTTTTAACCTTTTTACCGTTCTTTGGTTTTTCTGCTGGAGCAGAAGGTTATGAAGAAAAAGTTACTGTAACTGGTATTACCGCATTGTTTGGAGAGAATAGAGCAATTATATCGCTAACACTTTTCATTGGACCGATTTTAATTATTATTATGAATTATATTAATGCACTTAAGCCATATAGAAGAATTATAGCTTTGCTAGTACCTCTGCTGTGTATAATTTTTGAAATATTTACTGCCGTAGCTTTGCGTTCGGTCGTTATGAATACTATGGGAATAGCAGATTCTGCAGCTGAAACATTTGGAGGTTCAATTGATTATGATACTTCATTATTGATAGGCTTCTGGTTTATTCTTCTTTCGTATATTTTAACTGCAATTATTGGATTTATAACATATTACGGTCTGAATTCTATTAAAAATAAAAAATAAAGTTGGGAGGAAACTTTTATGATTTGTCCAATATGCGGGGCAGAGCTTGAAAATAATGCAAGTGAATGTTTCTTATGCGGATATAAATTTTCAGATAACGCACAGGAGAATGAGTCACCAGTTTTAGAAGAAAATGCAAGCAATGTTGTAAACAAAGATAATAACAAATCTAGTCCGAAAAAATCTAAGCTGCCTATAATAATCGTAATTGTAATAGTTATACTTTTATTAGCTGGTATGGGTGTATATGGATATTATTTTATGAAAAACGAAAATAATAATATTCCGTTATCAACGGAATCAACGAATACCAGTATTCAAACTAAGACTACTACTGAACCAACAACAACTACAACATCTTTAACGACAACAACTACTACCACCACAACAACAACTACTACGACTACAACTACCACAGCAAAGAAAGAAGTATACGCTAATGATTTAGTCAAGATTACAAAAGGTAAACTGCTTAAGAAATATTTTAACAATATATATGACACTGATTATATATCTTTAGGACAACAAAATGTAGTATCATTAGAAAACACATCGAATTTTCCTTATTATAAGGTTGCTTTTATGTATATGGAAGCAGATGAAATACCAGATAATGAAGTAACCTGTGGTATTCACGTTTTACCAGGTGGAAAAATAAACGATAAAATCACTATTGGTATGACCTATAATGAGCTTAAAGAGATCTACGATTTTGAAGGTGCATCACTAGATGGAGGTACTTTTGGGTATACAGCGTGGATTAAAGTTAATGGCGTTAAGTGGGGGATTGAATTTAAATTAAATACAGATGACAAAGCCAGACTAGGTTATCCTGAGTTAGGCGAACCTGTAGATTTAAGTGATATCAATCCGCCAAGTGATTTGGGGTATTATATTGAGAGTGTTCAATAGTATTTGTGCTTGATTATACAAATAAATTATTATTAATGAATAGGAGAATTAATATGACAAAAAGATTTTTAAGTTTAATGATAACGCTTGTTATGGTCGTTGGATTGCTTGGGATTATGTCTGAAACTATTACAAGCTTTGCTAGTGATAATAGTTATTATTCATCTGTAATAGAGCAATATAAAAAGGCGTTAAAAAATAACCTTTATACTGACACTATTAATTGGGTAAGCTCTGTTGGAAAATATATCAACTCCGAGTTGATTTCTGCATCTAGAACTTATAAAAATTATGGAAACCAATATTCAGATGAAAATTTTTATATTTACTACACTTTATCTGATTTAAATAATGACGGTACTAAAGAATTATTTATTGGAGCTGGAAAAAATAAAAATTCTGTGCGTTTGTATGATGTGTTTTATTATAATGGATATTCACCCACTCATCTTTTTGATTTAACATTTGGATATCGAACGAATCTTATAGTATATAAAGATAATACCTTTGCCGTAAGTGGAAGTAGTGGTTATAATACGAGCAGCATTAGTTATTATCATTTGTTACAAAATTCATACATACCTGTTTTTATTGAAGAATATGGAATGGATCAAGGAAGTTGTTATCATATTAGTAACAAATGGATTAAAAAATCAATAACAAATCAAAAATATACTACAGTTTCAAATAAATTGTATAATAATACAAAAAAATTTTCGTGGACTAAAATAACACAAAAGACAAAACTAAAAACCCGTAGCGTAACATCAGTAAATAAAGATAAAAAGAAAGCCAAAAAAGCAATGAAACAAGCCAAGATAACAAAACTCACCGCCAAAGCAAAAGGCAAAAAGATAACTGTTTCCTGGAAAAAGATTAAAAAAGCAACAGGATATCAAGTTAAATTGGCAACCAACCAGAAATTCACTAAAAATAAAAAGACAGTTAATGTCAAGAAAAACAAGGTAATACTTAAAAAGTTGAAATCAAAGAAAAAGTATTTTATCAAGGTCAGAGCATATAAGACTGTAAACGGCAATACAAGTTACGGTAAATGGAGCAAGGTTGTTAAGAAAAAGGTTAAATAATTAATAATATCACTCCTATTGTACAATTAAGTGCAATAGGAGTTTTTTATTTATAAAGGCAGGTGATAATTATGCAATACTTTGTAATTGGTTTCTTTTGTACAATTGCGATTCTTGTAGCTTTAGATAGAGTAATTAATTAGGGAGTGACAAAATAATGATTTTAAGTTTAATAAGCGGATTAGCATTATCAGAAGAGATTTCTTTGCTTATAGAAGGCTCTGCTTTAGCTATTACTACATTCTATACTGCAAAATCCACTAAAAAATCAGCGACAAAAGGAAAGTAAATATATTATATTTGGACTTGCAATTTGTAAGTCCTTTTTAATTTTAGGAGGGAATAAATTTGATTAATGAAAAGAATAGCATTCAAAACGAATGTATTTATAGTGATGATAAAAACCATAGATATTTATTATCAAGGATATGGAATAAAGATAAGCCAATAGCTCTTTTTATAACTAAAAATGCTGGCATGGCAAATGGAATATATATTGAGCTTACCAATAACATTATAACAAATAACTTGTATAAGCTAGGTTATGGTGGTTATTATGCGGTTAATCTTTATTCTGCTATAAATCAAAGGGATAAAATGTTTGATAAAACTACTGATGATATAATAAAAAAATACTCTAAGTTAGCTAATGATGTAATAATAGCTTGGGGTACTCTAACAACAAAGTCATTGCAAAAGCGAGAAAGTGATGTGCTAGATATATTAATAAAGAACAGTAAAAAGTTGCTGACAGTATGTGATAATGCAGGACATATGAATGTCCATCCATTAACACCGTCAGTCAGACAAGGTTTTATGCTGACAGAATATATCAAGTAGAAAATGCAATAAGTTTTTCAAATCGTCTGTTGAGAGCAAAGGGTGAGGCTTGTATGCCTTGCCCTAACTCAGCAGACAATTTTTTTTGCATTTTCGAAAGAATTTCTCAAGGCAAGGCAACAACGGCGAACTGTATTTGTTCGAAACAGACAAAATTTTTTGTGCATTTTGCTACTTATGATTTTTGTTCAAATGTTTAAGTTTTTTGGTTTTTCGGTACGTTCTAGATACCAAAACATCCGTTGAAAATTAAATTTTAATAAAAAGCCCGAAACTAGCCGTTTTGTGCAGTCATACAGAATTCGTAAAAAGGTATTGACTTAAATAAAAAGGCTATTAAAATATATATATGCTCATAAAAAGGAGGTAGAAAAATGAATGTGTACGAAACTAAAATAATAACTGATAATGAGCAAAAACAATTATCAAAAAGAGAAAAAGATTATCCCTACATTTTAGAAGATAATTCACTCTCAATAATAGAATATTATAATAAGCATTTTCATAAGATTTGGCTTTCCCATAAGATAGAGATACTAAAAATTCTAAAAGATGAAGATAGTAACGATAAATATATTGAACTTAAAGCCTTTACTAATTTTGGCGAAGAAGTATTTATTATATCTATGTCTAAGCTTAACAAAAAAGAGTTTCCAACTCTTCAGCAGAAGTGGACATTTAATGAAAAGCATATTGATTTAATAATTGAATATATCTTAATTAAATGCCAACATATTACAACACATATTCTATATAAAACCGTTGGCTGGTTTGAATACAATAACGAGTTATTGTTCAGAACTAATCGAATAATTACAGATGATAAAAAGATTTTCAATTTGTATCAATACAGAGGTAATTTCCAACTACAAGGAAAAATCTATGATGATAATTTTGAATTGTATTTAAAAGATTTAAATCGTCTACTTACAACTGGTGGCACAATGTTTGCCGTTGTGGTTGGCTTATCGTCTGCATTGGTAAGTTTGTTGAAACATTTTATAAAAATTGAAAATATTTTCATCCATCTGTTCGGCGATAGTTCTAGTGGCAAAAGCACTTTTCTAAAGCTTGCAGTGTCTATGTGGGGGAGTCCAGACTCACCACCATTGGTGAGCGAATGGAATTCTACGGTCAATGCAATATATGCGACATTGTCTGGAAACCTAGGCATAGCGTTAGGGATTGACGAAGCCAGTTGTACTAATAGTGATTTTTCAACCTTGATATATAACATATCTCACGGTAGAGACAAAGCTAAGTGCAATAAGGATTCATCTCTAAGAGAAGAGAGAACTTGGAACACTACCATTATATCAACAGCTGAAGAAAGCCTCCTTGATAAAACCAAGAGAAACAGCGGTATCAAAGCACGGTGCATTGAGTTTTGTGATTTAGATATTACACGAGATTCAAATCATGCTGACAGTATCAATGACTTTATTCTTCAAAACTTTGGTGTCATGGGTATAAGATTTGTTGAATTGCTTTATAAAAAAGTCATGAAATAGTAATAAATGACTATAATTTATGCAGAAAGTATTTGAATGGGAAGATTAAAAATAAAATCAACATATCGGACAGGTTGATTAAGTCCTATGCGGTCTTATTACAAACTACATTGTATATACGAAGAATAGGTATAGCAGTTGAACCAATAAAGATTGTTGACATCCTAATTCAACAGCATCAACAACTGATTGAAAACAACAACTCAGTTGACGAGATTATTAATATTTTAACTGATTATGTTATCGCTAATAAAAATAAATTTCCTACTGTGAAAAAAGGGATCCCAATGGAAAATATTTCTTGCGAGGGAGTAATTGAAAACGATAAGCTTTATATTATAGATACTGTTTTCAATAAAATTGTTTTCAGTAACAGGTTTTCTGATTTTACATTGGTTAAAAAGTGGCTAAATAAAAAAGGCTATCTTGAAAAACACAATGGAAAATACTATAAGTATAAAATTATAAGTGGAATTAAAACCAAATGTTACGAAATCAGTATACCTATGCTTAAGATGACTGATTTGCCAATTACAAAAGAAAAGTTGGAAAAACATAAGGCAAATTAATATAAAACAAAAAATATTTAAAATAGTGTCAAAACGGTTTATAGATTTATATTATTATTTTGTAGATAATATATTGCATGGTATAAGCTATGACACTTCAAATAAAGGAGTATATTTAAAATGAAAAATATTGATAACTTACCAGATATTCTTACGGCTAAAGACATCTCAGAGGTTTTGAGAATTTCTTATAACTCAACACTTAAATTAATTAAATATAATATTACATATTTAAAACTCGGGAACACATACCGTGTAACTAAAATCAATTTTATTAAATTTCTGCAATCCGACAAATCTCGGGAAGCAGTAATTAAATCATAAGAAAATTCGACCATAAGATATTAGTTTTTTATCTTATGGTCTTTAATAAACTTTTATAGAAAGGAATACAACAATTATGAGTATTAGAAAAAGAAAACTATCTAATGGAAAATATACTTATCAAGCCGTTGTTGAACGCGGTGAGGACGAGAACGGAAAGCGTTTAAGAGAAACTAAAACATTCAAGACAAAAAGAGAAGCAGAAGCATTTTTAAATGAAAAGAAAAGCGATATTAATAACGGTACTTATATAGAGCCATCAAAAATTACTGTATCGCAAGCATTAGATGAGTGGTTTGAAACTGAGGTCAAACCAAGACTTGCACCAGCAACAATAAAATCATATTCAAACAACATAGAAAATCATATTCGTCCTGCACTGGGTAATATACTACTGCAAAAGTTAACTCCAACTAATGTTCAGATTTTTTACAACTCTCTCGATAAAGAAAAAAACTTATCCAGAAGGAGTATAAAGTATATTCAAGATAATTTACATTGTTGTTTAAAGCATTTTGTTAATCAACAGATTATACCTCGTAATGTATGCGATTTTGTGACGATTCCAAAAAAAGAATCAACAAAACTTAAAAATGATTTTTATACACTTGAAGAAGCAACTGCGTTGCTTAAAGCCGTTGATAACGATAGATTAATGCCTGTATTCTACTTTGGTATGTTAGGTATGCGACGTTCTGAATTACTTGCAATTACTTGGAAAGACATTGATTTTAGTAATAGTACGATATCTATAAATAAGAACTTGGTTGTTATTGATTCAAAGGTTCATTTTGGACAATGTAAAACAAAATCTTCTATAAGAAATATACCAGTGCCTGAAACAGTAATAATCAAGTTAAAAGAACATAAAATACGTCAATTAGAGGAAAAAATGAATTGCATAGGACGTTATAAAGATAAAGATTTAGTCATTTGTAAATTGAACGGAGATTATATTAAACCTGCAACTCTCTCATCTATTTTCCCAAAACTTCTTAAGAATTATGGTATGAGAGAGATTAGACTACACGATTTGAGACATACATATTGTTCGTTGGCATTGAATTATTTTAATATACCAGCGTCAACAGTTGCCGCTAACTGCGGACATGCTAGTACCAAATTAACGCTTGATACCTATAGTCATGTTGACCCGAGCGTTCAAAAGCAAAGTGCAGAAGCCTTTGAAAAAGGTCTGTTCAGTAATATTAATGAAAAGTCCAGTTGAATAGCTAAATAAGGGGCAAGGAATATCCATTCCTTGCCCCTAACTATTTTGTTAGATAAAATATGTTGTATAACTAAATCTACGGAAAATCGGAAAGTATATTATTAATGCGATTTATATAACTAATTATGAAATAGATTTTTATAATCGGTTTTTCCGTTTACAATTCGGTGGATAATAACAGATTTGTTATTTTCATCAACTTTATAAAGCACGATATAATCTTCTGTAATAAGTTTTCTAAATCCTTTTCTTGATAAAAAGTCATCTTTAACAGCTGGAGCAGAATACGGAAAAGATTTAAGGTTTTCAATAGAGTCTTGTATCATCTTCATAATACGATTTGCAGACATCGGAGCATAGAGGTTTTTTGATATATATTCATAAATGCTCTGTATATCTCTATAAGCGTGAGCAGTAAACTTCAAATTATATATCATAATTGTATTTTTCCTTTAATTTAGCAAAGACTGTATCGCCGTCGACAAGATTTCCGTCCTCATAATCCTTTTCACTTTCTGCTAAAAGCTGATATAATTTGATTTTTTCCATAAGCTCGTCATATGCCTGATTAGACATTACAACCATATCATTATAGCCGTTCTTAGTAATAAATATAGGCTCGTTAATACTGTGGCACATCTCTGAAATAGTACCAGTGTTTTTTAAATCCTTTATCGGAATAATTCTTGGCATAAAATCATCTCCATAAATATATTGTACCATAATTATACCATAATATATCACACAATGCAATAGATATAATCTGCTTATTTTTGCCATCTTGGCGACATAAGGCGACGTAATGAAAACAAATAAAATAAACTATTTACAATTAAAATACAAAACTATATAAATGTTAATGAAACTGGATTAATTATTATAAAATAGAAGTAAATAGAATTAAAATATCGTGAAATTTCTCAATCGACTGGAACTCGTGTTGACGTTTGTAGCGTCTCGAGGGTTCGAATCCCTCCATCTCCGCCATGAAACAAATCGCATTGTTACGGGCTTCGTCGTGAAAGTGCGGTTTTTCTTATGTTTGAAATTCATTTATTTGTTTACATTTTCACATAAATGGGTCGATAATCAAAAAAATAACTAAAAATATGACACGAAATATGACACGAAAATGCTCAAAAAATTATCTGATTATCTTATTGAATTTTTTGTTAAGTTTTTTAGATATCTTTGCTTGTTCGTCTTTAAATGTGTGCTGATATACGTTCTTCAACATATTGTTTGTAGCTTGTCCTAGACGCTCCATTGCATATTTATCAGGTACACCTTGTAATAGCATTAGGCTTGCGTTTGCGTGTCTTAGTGAATGCAGTGTATATTTAGGTAAGCCATTCTGTTCACATAAACTTTGAAAACGTACATATATTCCATTTGGCGTCATAGTTACTATAAAATCACTTGATTGTTCTTGATTATCTAGTGATTTTTTAAGTATATCGGGAACAATGAGATTACGTGTTCCTGCGTATGATTTATTTGTATTTTTAATAATGGTCTTGTTATTTTTGTCTGGAACCATTGCAGCATGAATACATATTTTTGTTCCGTCATAATCAGACCATTTTAAAGCACAAATTTCTGATCGTCTTAGTCCGAGCAGTAATGCTAATAATATTGCTGTTTCAATGTTTGTTCCTTTTGTTATTTCTATAATCTTTTTCATATCATTGATACTAGGTATAAGCATTTGCTTTTTCTGTTTCGGCTTTAAAAGGATACTGTCAAATTCAAGATTGATTTTGTTTTGCTTGAGAGAGGCTGTAATTAATCCATATTGATTTCTTATGGCTTTTGCAGAATATTTTTCAGCATTTTTATTAGCCCATTTCTGCAAAACTATCTCGTCAATGTCATATAACTTTATATCTTTTATATCTTCAATTGCATTTCGCTTTATTATTTCATAACCTCTGATAGTTGATGCGCTAAGTGTTTTATCTTTACTATCTATATAATTTTGCATAGCCTGTTCAACTGTAATATCATTTTTGCGTATTTTCTGTAATCCATTTAGGTATTCTAAGCCCATAAGCTCGGCTTTCTTCTTGCTGTAAGCTGTGAATGATTTGTATTTATTTGTTTTTTTGTCGTAAACTCTTACTCGCCAACTTCCGCTAGGCAGTTTTTTAGCTGTTGCCATATATTTTTTCTCCTATCTTGACATACAAAAAATGTTATGCTAAAATAAAAGGGCAGAATTAGACTTTTTTAGCGGTTGGGATTAATTTGCTTGCCCTTACAGTGGTGGTGCACTGTGAGGGGCATTTTATATTCATAAATAAGTTACAAATTTAATCGTAATACGTATTGACATAATACGTATTATGTCATATAATATATGTGTAAGGCGGTGAGAGAATGACATTCAAAGAAATGGAAAAGCTAATAAAAGCTGATGGATGGTTCTATTTGTACACTAGAGGTTCTCACTTTTACTACTCACACCCTACAAAGAAAGGTAAGGTTACAATACCAAACCATAAAGGCGATATTCCAAAAGGAACGGCAAACTCAATACTTAAACAAGCAGGACTGAGATAAGCCTTTGCTTGTATAATATGAAAGGAGTAATTTTATGTTATCAATGTATCCTGCTTGCTTTTATAAAGAAAAAGAGGGCAACTATTCAGTCATTTTTCCTGTTATAAATCAAGCTACTTGTGGTAACACACTCGATGAAGCTATGAAAATGGCTGTTGACTGTCTTGCAGGCTACCTCTACAATGCTAAACTTGAAAATTTAGAAGTCCCTAAAGCTCCATCAATGGAAAGTATCAACGTAGATGCAGAATATGACGAATATGAAAGTGCATTTGTTAATATGGTTACTGTTGACGTTGACGAGTATGCAAAAAAGCATTTTGAAAAGTCCGTTAAGAAAACGCTTACTATTCCATCTTGGCTCAATGATTTGGCAATTGAAAATGGTGTTAATTTTTCACAAGCACTTCAATCTGCTTTAAAAAATCAACTTCATATTAATTAGAATATCTATTGCCTCTGTTGAGTTGCTTCTTTGACGGGGCTGTAAACGATTTATATGCGTCTGTTTTCTTATCGTAAGCCCTTACTCTCCAATTACCGCTCGGCAGCTTTTTAGCTGTTGCCATATATTTTTCCTCCTATCTTGACATACAAAAAATGTTATGCTAAAATAAAAGGGAAGAATTAGCCCTTTTTATTCACGGGGGTTAATTTGTCACGTCTAGTCCCTGTTGAGTGGCAGCTCAGCAGGGGCGTTTTTATTAGACGATATTATTCGTAAATTAATTCATAAGACAAATCATCAAATTTATCAAAATACTGTTTGAATAAATCAGTACTGAAAGTAGATGAGCTGTCATTTGCAACAGGTGTGTTTCTATAGAAGTAACTCATTCATGAAAGAAAACAACTTTTGATATGTAACAGAATCCAACCGCAATTTTATATTTATAGAGAGGAGTTGATTTTGTGAAAAAATTAAAACAAATTGGAACATTAGCATTAAGAGCCCCTGATGGCAGGGTAGTAAACAATGTACCGATTCTTGATGAAGTAGAGGTAGATGAAACTGGACTTACAGAAGGTCAAAGAGAGGCAAATAGTATTTATGCTAAGTTTCTTGCGGAACGGTATGAAAAAGAAATATTGGGAGGGACATAAAATGGAAACAAAGATAGCAATAGCGATGATAGGTTTAGTCGTATTAATAGGCTACAGCATAATAATGACCTTGTGGGTATTATTCCCGAAGACATTAATACGCTGGGCAGATTATTTCGCAATACCTATATTCAGTTTGATAATATATACAATGATCTTGATTTTTGTTGGAACAATCCTACTGCAATTAAAAAAATACATCTTGATAAGAATAGAAAGAAAATCTATGTATTTGATGAGGTATATCAGCAGTATATGTCAGATAGCGTGCTTTTAACTACGGTGAAAACATTTACAAATGGGAATCAACAGTATATTACTTGTGATGACGCAAATCCTAAAACCATTGACTTTTTGAACAATAATAACGTAAGGGCTATACCTACTATTAAAGGAGCAGACAGCATAATGAGAGGTATTCGCTGGCTTCAGGACTATATACCGTTTTTCACGTACACATAATCTTACAGATGATACATTTGGTTCGGCAAGCGGTGTAAGCTTTAAATTTAAGCTTCACGGTTTAGAAACTAAATGCGATATGTTTCAGGCAAAGATGATGGAAGCAGGACAGTATATGTGGAAGGTACTTTCAAATAGTTGGGCAAAAAAGAAAATTATACTTTCCATAAAGTTTTTCAAGTTCACAAAGTTTATAATAATTTTTAACGAAAAATATGCAAAATTTACTAGGAAAATGTTGAAATTAAAGCTTGACTATGATATAATAATTACAATAAATCCCAAAAAACGTAATTATTATACATTTTGGTTCGAATTTTCAGTATAGTGCAAATTCTTTTATCAGGGAAAGGTTAATAAACAATTAAAAGTTTAAATTATTAGTTATAGATTGGTTATTAAAATGTACAACTAAAATTTGTTTTTAATTCTGTAACCCTTTTAGCTGCATCATTGTGATATTCCACATGCTTTGGAGAATGTCAAAGTGTGGAGTGAGGCTATTCTTGATAATGATTATTTTGCAATTAATACCATTTCCTCAAATTCTATCCAGAATTTTAAAAAAGTTCCATTATATGATTTTCCGTTATCGGTTGGTGTAGGAAATGATTTGTTTGATGAAGAAATTCCTTTCGATGAATATAAAACAAATAACAATGATTGTGACTTTGCTTTGCATGTATCTGGTAATAGTATGGAGCCTGACATTCCGGATGGCAGTATTGTATTGATAAAAAGAAGTGATAGTATTGAATCTGGTGAAATTGGTGCATTTTTTTACAATGGCAGTGTTTATTGCAAAAAGTTGATTCATGAACATGACAAAACATTTTTAATATCTATAAACTCTGAATATGAACCAATTCATGTTCTTGATAATGATACATTAATCTCATATGGTAAGGTCATTGAGCTTATCAAATAACGAAATATCTAAGAAGTTATCAAAAAAGAATTTAATATTTTCTTGAGGAGGATAAAAAATATGAACAATAAGATAATTTATATAAAATTAAAAGAGGGGTGTGAACCTATAAAGCATTTCGAAGATTCATATTTACTAAATAGTGGAAATAAAAATCATTCGGTCTCATATTACTACAATATAAATAAAGATGATGAGTGTAAAATAATTTCAGATATTAAAATAGATGAAAATTGTTATTTGATTGCCTTGATATATGATTGTGATGAAATTAAAAATGCATATCTTGGAACGGGTATACTTCATCATAACGAGAAAGGCTATAGTTTAAAGCTTAGTATTATTACTGAACTTCCTCAATGCACAGCAATTAAAAATATATGTAAACTTTCTGAGTTGGATTTAGATTCAGATTTTGATAGAAAAGAGTATCTTACGATTGAAAATTCTGAATTGATTTCAAATCAAATAGATTTCATTATAAATATGCCGTTAGAAGAACCTTATAAGGAAAGAGACTACGAAGAATTTACTTCGGAAAGTAATCTTCATGCTCTTGCACAAAAGAATGAATACTGCCGCAGACAGTTTAATCTGCGTGAACCTATGGAATTTCGGGGTGAATTTCAGCGTGATTATGAACGCATTATACATTCTAAAGCATTTAGACGTATGGTAGATAAAGCACAGGTATTCAGTGCATCAAAAGGAGATTACTATCGGACAAGAATGACACATTCTCAAGCTGTTTCACAAATTGCATGTGCAATATCTGAGGGCTTGAATTTAAATTTACATTTGACTGAAGCTATTGCTTTGGGACATGATATTGGTCATACTCCGTTTGGTCATCAAGGTGAAAGAACCTTGGATGAAATATTACGTGGGAAATATAATATTATTGAAAATATAGACTTATATAAGGATAGTTTTGGTGGATTCAAACATAATTACCAATCCATAAGGGTTGCTACTTCACTTGAGGAGAAATATTCTGAAATATACGGTATGGATTTAAGTTTTCAGACTTTAGAGGGTATGCTCAAACACACAAAACTAAAACGTGACAAATTTTTGCTGGATCAATTCATATGCTCTGATAAAGCGTATGATGAACTACATTTTGACCAAGATTTTTGTTCAACATTAGAAGGACAAGTTGTATCAATAGCTGATGAGATAGCGCAGCGAGGACATGATTTGGATGATGCTTTTTCATCAGGCTCAATGACAATTGAAGAATTTAAAAAACTTTTGGGAATAAAGAAAATGACCATACTTACTAATATTGTTGAAGATGTGAATTCAAATATTAAAGATATGATAGAAAATCATCATAGATTTATAGATGAAAATGAATTGAGAAAAAGTAGGATAGTATCTATAATCGTTTCTTATTTCATTAATGATGTTATTGATAATTCAAAAACTTTAATGGATCAATATGATGTTGAACAATTCAAATCAGATGGATATTCTGTAACCAAGTGTTTAGTTAACTTTTCAGAAGAAGCAACTCAATTAAATAAATATCTTGAAACGATAATAGCCAATAAAGTAATCAATAATTCTGAGGTTTCCTTATTTGACAGTAATGCTGCAACTATTGTTAGAAGTTTATTTAAGGCTTATTATAACAATCCTAGATTGCTTCACAAGGGAACTCAGCGTAGGATATATATAGACATAAGAAAAAAGGGGTTAAACAATGTTATTGACTTTGAATATGGTAACCATAAAATTATTAAGAAAGAGTTTGATTTGATAACTAAAGATGACTTAGAAAAGATTAAAAATTCTAATATCAAGGAGGAATATAAACTAAAACGTTGGGTTCTAGTTAGAAATATATGTGATTTTATATCAGGAATGACCGACACATATGCAATAAATGAGTACAACCGCATAGCAAAAAACATTTGAAAACTTGAAATATGAACCCCTCATTACATTTTAATTGAGTATTTAAAATAAATCTGCATTTGTTCAAACCATTTTTTTAATATATTTTGTCTACCGTTCCAGCCGCGAGCCGCCGGAGCCTGTTCGCGTTTCACATTTCGTGGAACGTGAATTTTTATATCTCGCGTTAGTAGCTGATATATAATTAAACAGTTTAAACACAGCATTTAAGCCGTTTTTATTCCGTCTGTCACATTATCAAACAAACATCCATTTCATCTCATTTATAAAAATTAAACAAAAAAGCCTTATATTTAAACTCAAATTTAGTTATATTTTTGTTGATTAAAATTTTAAAAAGTGATATAATTTATATAACTAAACGATTATGGTGATATTATGATTTGTGTTACATACTCAATCCCAGTATATGTCAGGGGGGGGGGGGGGGGGGGGGGGGGGCATTAAGCCAACCTCTGTTTGCTGTATACAAAATATCTTATCATTATTGCATAAAGTTATATGGAGCAGTGTATCTTGAATTGGATATGCTGCTTTTTCTATGTGTAATAATAATATAAATAACCAAAATTACAGAAATGGTAAAAATAAGTAAAACAATTTGACGGTATAAACATAAACTATAAAAAAGATTAAAATTATTTTAAAAGAAGGGAAATAATTATGAAAACTTATTTCAAAGGAATACAGTTAGTAGCTTTGTCAATATGCTTGTTTATTACTAATTTTAGTACAAATATATTTTTAGATGTATCTGCTGAAGACTATGTAGCTAAGGTCAACGGAAAAGATTACACGTCAATTGAGAGTGCGGTAGACAGTATTGAAGATGAAGGCACAGTTGAGGTCATAGCAAATACATCATTGGACAAACAAATCACAATTGAAGCAGGAAAGAGTGTTACTATCAAGGGCGGAGATTATACCATTGAATTAGCGTCGTCAAGCACTGCTTTTAAAATTGAAAAAGATGGTTCTTTGACCATTGATGGAAATTTGACCTTTACTACTAAAGATGAGAATACAAAAGCACAAAGTTTTGTATATTGTAATGGTTCATTTAAGTTTAATAATGGCACAATTGATATGAAGAATGGAATTTTAGGCTCAGGATCACTTATAAATGTTACCGGACCTGAAGCAGAATTTATTTTTAATAATGGAACAATAAAAAATACAAAAAACGGCGGAGGTGTCTTTGTCGATAATCAGGCGTCTTTTATAATGAACGGCGGCACAATTAGCAATTGCAGCGCATATTTATATGGCGGCGGCGTATTAGTTGAAGGGAAATCAAAAGATTCGAGTGCTGTTTTTACTATGAATGGCGGAGTAATTGAGAAATGTCAAGCACTTTATGGCGGCGGAGTTTGTATACGATATTATAATAATGACGGAAAAGCTGAAATGATTATGAACGGCGGAACAATAAGAGATAATATCGCTAAGAATGATAATAATAATCCCGGTGCTGGCGGCGGTATTATGATTTGGGACAATGCTGATAGTCAAAATGTATATTCTTCCGAACACATTTCGCTTACAATGAAAGACGGTGAAATATCCAATAATAGCGTACCTTACGGTATGGGAGGCGGCATTGCTTGCTGCGGCGGTAAATTTACTATGGAGGGCGGCTCTATCAATAACAATAAAGCATCATCTACTACAAATGGCTGCGGCGGCGGGGTTTACATCGCCACTAGCGGTGTTACTCTTAACGGAGGAAAAATTCAGAACAATGAAGCCGGTTTGCAAGGAGGAGGCGTCTATTGCGGAAGTACACCTTATATTGTAAAAGTTTATAACGCAGTAATCAAAGAAAATAAAGCTTCTATAACTGGTGGCGGCGTTTGGGCTTGCCCAACAGGAGACGTAAAGGTTTTTATCACAAACGGTGTTGCTGTATATGACAATACAGCGGAGAAAGCCGGAGATGATGTTGCGTCTATAAAAAATACTAATAGCGAAGACTATGTTTTGACACTGAGCGATCGTATGTTAGGTGGCGGTCAGGTGTTTTGGTATCTGGATGGAAAACTTAATACAACTCAAAAAGGTGATGAAAGTGAAAATAGGTTAGGTGTGCCGGATGATTCAGTACAGAGATACCCTGATACTGATCCTAATCCGATCACTGATATCAATAATGCCACGGATTCTTATGTTTTAAAAGCGGTTGCAAGTGATAATGCGAAATCGCTTGCGATGAGCACCGCATCTCTGCTAATCACCGGCAATTCTGCACCTCGAGGAGGTGGAATTGGTACAAACGGCGGTTTTATAATGGGTGAGGAAAATAATGATTACTCTCTAATTGTAAAAAAGGTATGGGAAAATACGACAGATGAAAGTCTAAAAAAAGAGTTGACGGTTTATCTTAAAATAAATGAGACTGAATTAGATTCTGTTAAGCTGAATTCCAATAATGATTGGACAGCAACATTTGATGATTTACCTTCCCCTGACTCATTAGACAATGTTTCATATGCTGTTGTTGAGGATCCTGTGCCGGATAACTTTATTCCGTCTTATTCTCAAGCAGAAGTAGACAATGATGCTAGAACAATAAAGATAGATGTCACAAATACCTATTCTCCTCCTTTAGGCGGTCTGACGATAAGCAAAACGGTAAAAGGAGATGTGCCAAATTACCAAAAGGAATTTAAGTTTAGAGTAACATTTACAGATGAAAACGGAAATCCTATTGAGCAAGAGTTTAATTATACAGGCTCAAAAGAAGGAATGATAAAGAGCGGAGGTACAATCACATTAAAGCACGATGAGAGTATTACTATCAATGATTTGCCTGCCGGAACAAAATACACGGTTTCAGAAGTAGACATTCCTGATGGATACACGCCTGATAAATCAGAAAAAAGCGGAGTAATAGTAGGAAATGAGGTGACTGGATTAGAATATATCAATAATTACAAAGTCACACCAACAGTCTACACTCCTCAAGTAACAAAAACGCTGACGGGTCAAACTCCGCCAAGCGACAAGAGGTTTACCTTTAACATTACTGCAAGCGAGAATAATCCTAACGGAGCAGTTTTGCCTGAAAATACAACGGCAACGGTAACAGGTTCAGGAACGGCAAGCTTTGATAACATCAAGTTTACAAAGGCAGGAACGTATAACTTTGAAATCAAAGAGGAGCAGGGAAATGAACCTGGTTACAGCTACGACGGAAGCGTATGGACGCTGACGGTAGAAGTAACAGATGAAAACTCACAGTTAAAGGTAAGCAAAGCTGAATATACGAAAATCGGAGCGCAAAGCAGTGATGAAGCGTCATTTGAGAACAGCTACAGCACAACAAAGGTATCATACGCACCTCAGGTGGAAAAGGAGATCACGGGAGATAAAACTCCAAGTGATAAGACATTTACCTTTAACATTGAGGCAAGTGAAGATAATCCAGACGGAGCAGAGATGCCGGAAGATACGACAGCGACTGTAACAGGAGAGGGAACTACAAGCTTTGGAAACATCACATTTACAAAAGCGGGAACATACATATTCAAGATAAGTGAAACTAAAGGCAATGATGCAGGCTACACTTACGATGAGAGTGTGTATACACTGAAGGTAATAGTAGAAGATGTAGATTCAGCATTGACGATAAAGAGCCGCACATATGAAAAAGAGGGCGGAGAATCAAGCGAGGAAAGAGCATTATTTACGAACACCTACAGTGTAGAGCCGACAGAATATGCACCGCAGGTAGAGAAAACTGTAACAGGAAATACTCCGAGTGATGAAACCTTTACGTTTAATATCAAAGCAAGCGCAGATAATCCAGATGGAGTAGAGATGCCGGAAGACACAACAGCGACCGTAAGGGGAGCAGGAAGCACAAACTTTGACAAAATTACCTTTACCAAAGTAGGAACATACACATTCGAGATAAGTGAAGAAAAGGGAAATGTATCCGGTTACACTTACGATGAAAGCGTATGGACCCTGACGGTAGTAGTTGTTGATAATGAATCTAAGCTGGAAGTACAAAGCCACACTTACACAAAGGCAGACGGAACAGCAAGCGAAGATAAGGCAGAGTTTGAGAACATCTACATTCCAACAACTGAGCCGACTAATCCGACAAGTCCAACCGACCCAACAACCCCGACAACTCCTACTAAACCAACTAATCCGACAAACTCAACAGAACCTACAAATACGACTAATCCAACGAGTCCAACAGAGCCAAAGAAAACAACTACGACAAAGAGAACAGCAAGCAATCCGCCATACAGCAAGAGTCAAAACAACAAAAATACAAAAGGTGGAAACAACGGAAACACACCTGACACAGGAAGTGAAAGCGATAGAAATCTGCCGATTGCATTTTTGGTGACATTCTTGTTAGGGCTCAATACTGTTTACTTCTCATTCAGGAGAGGAAAGTTTAAGGGGAGAAAGGCGAAATAAATAGGCTAAATTAATAGAAGCCGTATGTGAACGATATGTTCATATGCGGCTTTTGCCTTTTTATTTTTAAAGAAAGGATGCCTGATTCTTACATTTTAAACCCATCTGTAATCCCATTCAACCTAGCCGTATCCTTCTTTACATAGTACATTTCAGTTATCTGCGAAGTCGAGTGCCCGAGTAAATCTGCGACTTGTCTTGGAGTTAGAGATTTAATGCTGCCGTCTGGCTGTTTCTGTCCATTCACAAGATTTTAGCCCTTTCATGGTGTTTCCTCCGTAAAACAATTTGAATTATAACCGATCCTGTATGGCTATTGCCGTTCATTTTATTATTACTGTTTTACGAACAATGCGCAACGGTCAGGGCTTTTGTTATACTATTGTGATGCTAAACTTAAGCGAGTTAAGGCATGATACAGGGAAATAGGGAAAGCAAAAAGCTAAAAATGTAATACTGGTAACGTTTTTTGTCACATTATATGCTAAATTGCTAAATACCATACCACAAAAAAGCAAGCTTCTCATTTTTTGAAATGATTTGAATAATATCCATTCGTTCGGGTAAAATACGAGGGTAAATATTTGTTACCCAAAATTGTTGCGGTAAATTTCAATCTATTTAAAATTGATGGTTTTGCGCTTGATACGTCATCACAAATCACACTTGAACAAAACCACGAAAGGAGGATTGCTCCCTACGGAGCATATAACAATTATGAAAAAGACCATTTCTGCTATTGTAACCTATGCGGCAATACTTGCGCTTTGTGTAACTATTATATTCGGGATTTCAAGAACTGTTACAACTCAAGTATCATCTGATGAAGAAGCCGTTCCTACAGCACTTGCGGTAGGCTCTATGCCTTCGGCAACTGAATCTAATATCTATCTTCTCGCTAGAATTATTTCCGCCGAGGCTAGAGGCGAAACTTATACGGGTCAGGTCGCAGTCGGAGCCGTTATTTTAAACCGCGTAAAACACCCGTCTTTCCCTGATACATTGTCAGGAGTAATCTATCAGGGCGGTGCCTTCACCGCTATTGTAGACGGTCAGTTCAACGAGCCGATTTCAGACTCCGCATATAATGCTGCCAGAGACTGCCTGAACGGCTGGGATCCTACCGGCGGTGCAATATACTATTATAACCCGGCAAAGACAAGCAATGCATTTATGCACTCAAGACCTATCATAACTACCATCGGCAGTCACAGATTCTGCTCATAATGCTTATAATAGCATCTTTAAAAATTATCCCTCTCCAAAACCGAGAGGGATTTTTATTTGCAAAATAAATCTTATTAAATCTCAAAATCAACTAAATACGTCTATCACCTGTCCACCGAATAATACTTTTTCAAACTCGGTCCGAAAACTTCGGCAGCAAGCTTTATTGAAAGCAAACCTCCCATAATAATAGCTATTAACAAAAACACTTTAATTAACCCTTTCATTGTTATCACCTTTATACCATTATATATTATATAGTATAACACCTTTTTTATAATGTTTCAACATTAAGAGAACTGACCGCCGAGCCGGCAGGGGTGACCCCTGCACGCAATGCTGCCTATTATAAATTTGAAAAATGTTCAAGATAGTGCAACGGCAGGCTTATCAATTGACAATTGATAATGGACAATGGATAATTTTTAGAAGTCGAAGCAAGAAGCCAGAAGCAAGAGGCAAGACAAAAGCGTTCGGAATCTTTCCGAACGCCTTGTTTTTTACATCTATGTACGACCCGCCGTTTATCAAATTATGTTTTATAGATAATTTCTCAAAGGCGGCAGTGCCACCGGCGGCTCGCCGGTCACCGTTGCCGGTTCGCCGGTCACCGTTGCTCTTGCCTTTAATATAGTTAAAACCGCCCGAGCATCCCTTCCCGAGCGGTTTTAATAATACTATTCAAATATTCTTATTTGACTTTTACTTTCCTCGTCTTTTTGATCCAACTGCTATATACTTTCTGTGGCTTGCCGTTTGCATCTTTGTAAGTTGCATAAGCCCTTACTCGTACATAGTATGTCTTCTTACTCTTGAGCTTGTTGCTCTTGATCGTTATCTTTTTCTTTGCTGTCGTCTTGTCTGCAATCAGCTTCTTAAACTTGTTATTCTTTGATACTTGTACCTCGTAGCCTTTTGCATTCTTGACTTTCTTCCAGCTTACTACTATCTTCTTCTTTGCCTTGCTCTTTGCTGTAAGCTTTGTGATTTTTGCCTGTCTCATTACCTTTTCAGCATTTGCCTTATCCTTTGCAGCTTGTACTGCCTTGCCGTTTGCAGTTGTCTTTGGCGATGCTGTTGTAGGAGTAGTAACTGACGGGTTGTTAGAACCTGACGGATTGTTAGAACCTGATGGGTTATTTGAATCTGATGGATTATTGGAACTATCAGATGGGTTTGATGGATCTGACGGATTTGATGATGGGTCAGAAGATGGTGGAACTTCACTCTTCAACATTAAAGCATCAATTGCTGAATAAATATCTTCTGTTAAAAACTTAATGCCTAAAACGTATGATTGTTCGTTCTTGGTAGCAGCTTTATCAACCAAAGCCTTTAAAGCACCGTAGCTTTCTTCTGTGTATTCTTCCTCTTTATCAGAATACTTATTTGCCTCTTTAACTGCCTTATTCAGATCATCTAATTGATTTAATACTTCTTCTTCAATATCATTAGATAATTTCTGCTTATTTGCCACGGAATCAATATAGCAGTATACCTCTGCGTTTTGATACGGCAAATTATAAAGCTGTAATGTTTTTGAATATATATATATATTTTCCATAGTAGTTCCTGAACCACTATTATCATACTGAATTTGTGTAACACTTTCAGGAATTTCTAATGCTTTAAGATGATTTTTATAAAATGCTCTTGGTCCTATTTGAGTTAGCTGAGAACCCTCTTCAAATGCTACTTCAAATTCCGGATGATATTCATCTGTACCAGTGAAAGCATAGGACATGTTAGTTACAGAAGCAGGTATAACTAGCCTTTTCAACAATGGACAGCCCACAAATGGTGAGTTATTAATACATGTAAGTCCCTCTGTCAAAGTTACAGATGATAGCTTTGCACAGTCTTTAAATGCCCAATTCTGAGCTAAACTAATACTAACAGCCATCTTAGAAGGCCACCTAGTTATTGATGACGGAATTACAACACTTTCAACTGCTGTATTTGCAAACGCTTCTATTCCGATTGAAGTTAATCCTTCCGGAAGGGTTATATTTTTTAATGAAGTACAATCTTTAAATGCCTGAGGTCCCCAACCATCACGACCATCCGCATCTCCAGGCTCAATAGTTTTCGGAATGCTTACACTTTCAAGAGAGGTGCATCCTGCAAATGCATAAGAACCTATATCTGTCATACCTTCTTTTAAAGTAAGATCTTTAAGCTTTGTACATTCTGCAAATGCATAAGATGTTCCTGTTGATGCAGTTTGCTGTTCAAAATCTGTTATGGATCCTGGCAAAACTACTTTTTCAAGATTTGGAAATTGATAGAAAGCACAAAATCCTATTGATGTCACGCCTTCTCCAATTTCTACTTCTCTAATATTTTCTTTATTTACCTTGTAAGTGTAGGTGTTAGGAAAATCACCCAGTTCGCTAGTTTCAGTATAAGCAGGAGTAGCCATTGCTCCCTCACCCGAGATTGTAAGCTTACCTGTTGAACTGTCAAAGCTCCATGTTACACCTTCGCCGCAATTACCTGAGGTTGTAGCAGCTGACACACTCATTGCGCCTGTAAGCGCAGTTACTGTCATTGCTGCAGCTGCAAGCAATGACAAAAGTTTTCTAAGTTTCATTTTAGAAACCTTCCTTTCTTCAAAAATATTCCTTTTGCAGACTTGGGATGTTTAATCAGCAAAGCGCCTGCTGTTCTTTGCTGATATAATAAAAAAACTCACCTCCATAAACGCAAAAGATGTAATACATCCATGCTTACTACGTCTTGACACTATAATTCGATTTATCTAACTTAGAAATATTATGTACCCGGCAATTAATAACAGACTTTAAGTTCTATTTTGTGTGAAAATCTGGAATATTGCCTTATACACAAATATTCTCCTAGTTAAAGCAATTATATTATAACAATTTTCGACAGGGGTGTCAAGTATTTTTCAAAAAATCTTTGAAAAATAGAAGCAAGAGACCAGAGACAAGAGTCAAGACCGCCGAGCCGGCGGTGGCTTTGCTGCCTATTAAAAGTTTTGTTTATGTTTTACCTTTCAAAATGGCAGACTAGTACCCAGATACAAGAGGTTAGAAATTAGAAGTTAGAGGCAAAGGTCTTGCTTCTTGCCTCTAATTTTCTTGCTTCTAGTAGCTGACTACTCCGGCTGAAATTCAACAGTCATTTCAATCTGCTCGTGACCGTCAGAAGTCTCGTTTATCATTTTTGCAGACTTGATTGTGATAGGAGTAACAGGCTTTGCATTTTCCTCACCGTTTGCGTCTTCTCTCTTGACTGTAAGGAATTTGTCAACAACCTTCATATCCTCGTCTTTTACCTTTCCGAAAGCCGCATAGCTTCCGTCTAGGAATGTGCAGTCGCCATAGCAAATAAAGAACTGGCTCGACGCTGTATTAAAATCCGTACTCCTTGCCATTGAAACTACTCCCCTTGTGTGAGAAAGCGTATTTTGTTCAAAACCGTTCTCGGCAAATTCGCCCTCTATGTTTTGATCAGAACCGCCTGAGCCGTCTCCGTTGGGATCTCCGCCCTGAGCCATAAATCCGTCGATAACTCTGTGGAAAGTAAGTCCGTCATAGAACCCTGACTCAACAAGGTTTTCAAAGTTCTCGACAGTCTTAGGAGCATACTCGGGAAATAACTCAATTACAAAGCTTTCCGTCTGCATTTCTTTTTCAGAAGATTCAGAACTGTTCTCTTTACCACCGCATCCGGCAAAGCTAAAACACATTGTCAGCATAAACACAGCTGTTAAAATAAATTTAATACGTTTCAAAATAACATCTCCTAATTTTATATTTATAATAATTCATTTTACAATTATTATGCTGAAATGTCAAGACGTTTTAGTGATTTTTGAAAACGATCGCAGTTCTTCATTTTGTTTTAAAAGTAAACCCGATAGCTTAAACTATCGGGTTCTTTAACTATTTCACTCTTTTTAACTGCCTTACCTTAGCTTTTGTCTTTCTTATTGCCCAGTAATAGCGGTTGTCGTATAATACCTTTACTATATCTCTGCCGTTTTTTATCTTTCCGCTTCCTGCTACTACCTTTACCGTTCCTGCCTTTACACTTTTTACCCTGTTTCTCTTTTTCATATTTCCTGACTTGTATAAGCCTATCTTCTTGTTCGGCGTCGTCACCTTGAAATCTATCAGCTTCTCCCTCTTTACTACTACATGACCTTGTAGATTCGGCTGGTTCATCCAGCTTGTAAGCGACATCTTTTTTAGTATTCCGTCGCTTGCGTTAAGCACATTGTCAGAATCTTCATTCGATTCTGTATAATATACCGTGTCGCCTATTACATACTCAACATACCTTACATGACCGTATGTTCCGCCGTTGTAGCAGGCAATTGAATTAGCTTTAGGATACTTAGATACCTGATAGCCGTCTTTTTTACAGCTCTCGTATACATCTTTACCGTTGCCTCTTGCACCGATATATACTCCCTTCTTTTCGTTTGCCCTGCCCTGTGTGTACCATACGCATTGACCTCTCGACGCAGTGTTAAGCGGCGGATTGTAATATTTTGCACCGAAATCCGCCAGCCTTTTACCTAAAGATTTGCTGTATTTTATTGCCATTATATCTCGCTCCCTTAGGAGCTATCCTCCTTCCGTTTTCTTTACTTGTATTTTTGATTTTAACTTCCCTTTTATTTTATGCTTTGCAATATGATTTTGTTATCTTTTTGTTATTTTTAAAATTAATGAATATTTTTTTCGTTATTGCAAAAACTAGTAACAGCAAAGGAGGGATAAAAATGTCTGAAAGAAATCAAAATCAAAACAAAAATCAGAACCAGAACCAAAACCAGAACCAGAACAAAAATCAAAACCAGAACAAAAATAAAAATCAGAATAATAATTTCAACAACCGTGAAAGACAAAACGGTCCAGGATGCAACTAACCTTATCCCCGCTTATGCGGGGATTTTTGCTGTGTAAACTATTCTGATTTTATATTGAACACTAATTTTTCAATTAAATAAAAAAGACAGCTCTTTTTAGCTGTCTCAACGCTATTTTTCATCTTTATCTTTTTCGCCGTCATTATCCAAATTCTCGACCGCATATTCTAAACATTGTATAACTAGCTGATTAAGAGATAGATTGTTCTTAAATGCAAGAGTATCTATTTTGTTCACAAGTTCTTCAGGCAAACGAAACGATTTGCTGATAGAATTATACCCCTTTTTGATTGTCCACATAAACCATATCCCTCCTCAATTTTATTATGCAATAAAATTTGCCAAAAAGATACAACAATTTTGTATTTAATTTATACTACAAAATAATTGCTGCATAATATGACAAGTTATGCTATAATGTACAAAAAGATGCCAATCAGCAAAAAGGAGTAGAAGAAATGATTAGAAAAGATAAATTAACTATCAAAATAGACGCGGATTTATTGAAAAAGTATAGATACATATGCGATTATTACGACGCTATATTAGACGATCAGCTGTCCTTTACTATAAGGCAATATGTCACCACCTTTGAAGAAATACACGGTCCTATTGAAATATCTTCAAAAGATAAAACAAATAGCAAGAATAAATCAAGAATAAATAACGACAATAAATAACGACTAATTTCATTTAGAGGCGAACTATGAAGGACAAGAAAACAGAGAGCAATCAATTAACGGCTATTATTGACGCCAAGTTTTTAAGTAAATTCAAATACATATGCGACGGCGAAGGTAAAACCACTGATGAACAACTTGAGGATATTATTAAAAATTATGTTTATGATTACGAGTTAACACATGGTGTTATAAGCCCTCTGGATCTAATAAAAAATGCAAGAGAAAAACAAAATTAAATATAGAAATCAATTATGCTTATTGTATAATTGACATATAAACAACAGACCCCCTCACTTACGACGCCGCTTTATAGGATTTCTATACAAATGTTATTAGGAGTAAGAGTAAGCGGCGGCTCATAAAACCTCCTAGATAAGGAAAAAGCCCTCATTTGAGTAATTCTCATTTGAGGGCTTTTCTCTATTACTGTTAGTTAGCCTTATTTTTATTTCATTTTATACAAACAAATATCATGTATGTGTTAAAATGATGGGAAACATTAGTTGAAAGGTCTCACCGACCGCATAACCACCCAAATAGACATACACCCAAAGAAGAAAGGCAAATTACAACGCAGAATTTTCTCGAAAAATTTTTTGAAAAAAATTTTGAAAAAATGCTTGACAAAGAAAAAGGCACGTGATATAATAATCAGGCACTCGAAAAA
>CANQRG010000014.1 GCA_947626165.1 uncultured Clostridia bacterium
TATCGGAACGAAGTGGCACTGCAATTTATGATTTGTATATCAAGTCAGTAAATTAGTTGAATTTTAGATAGCAGGAAATTTAATTAGGAGAAGGGAGAAACAAAATGAGCAATTCCAGTGATTATCATAAGAAGTGGATGCAGGATCATAGAGAACAGCAAAAGCAGTATCATAAAAAATGGGAGCAGGATCATAAAGAACAACGCAAACAGTACAAGAAAGACTGGCGCGGAAAAAATCAAAGTAAAAGCTCAAATGATATTATTTGCCCATATTTTATCAATGAAACTGCTATGCAGATTACTTGTGAAAGTGTAAATGTAAATGAAAAATGTGCTGTACATAAATTTAAAAGTAAAGAACTTAAAGATAAACACAGAAATTGCTTTTGTGAAAGTTTTAATTATAAGCAATGTATGCATAATTGGATAATATAAAAATGCTCGTTGGCTATAAAGTTACAAATATATTATGTAATTAGGCAGTAGGATTTTAAAAATCTTACTGCCTAAAAAATTATTGTCAAATTGTCCACCTAGTTTTTAAAATAGCTGGTTGATATAATTTTTTCAGAAGATAAATATGTCGTTTAAAATACAGAAAAGGAGGACTTACAATGTCAATAAACTATGAAAAATCACTAGGAAGGCGGTTAGCAAATTTTAATAGCAGGTATTACAAACCGCCGATAAACACCGCCTCAAGAGGTCAGTGCGTTTGGTATACGCAAGGACGAGCCTATGAAAAGAAAGGCGTTAAAATCGGCGCAAGAGGTAACGCTAAAGACGTTTATCAAAGCTGTAAAAACTCAGGCTTTCAGGTATCGAAGTATCCTAAGCCTAATTCTATAGCTTGTTTTAACGGCGGTACATACGGTCACGTTAGATATGTTGAATATGTAATCGGTAATACAGTTTATTTCACAGAGGCGAATGGGAACGCTGATAATGCAATCTCAGCTGATGATGGCATACTTAAAAAGATGTCGCTTGATAATTGGATGAAACAATCTAATTTGCAGGGTCACGTTGTAGTAAAGAAAGAGGAGCTTATAACCTTTGAAATCGTAACAAAGAAAGGCAATCTCGGACTTTACAAGTCAAGCAGCATCAAAAAGAAAAACAAGGTCAAGAGCATAAAGGCAAAAACTGTAAAGGTCGTAGCCGAAAGCGGAGAGAAAAAAGGCGGCCGAGAGCTTGTCAAGGTTCTTTATGATAACCGCTACTACTGGGCGATAAGAAAAACCAGAACTAAAAAACAGCAGTTGAGGAGGAAAGGAAAATGACAAGTGAAATAATAGTTGCCATACTATCGTTGCTCGGAACTGCTTTAGGAAGTTTCGGAGGACTTCGACTAACAACTTACCGAATACAACAGCTTGAAAAGAAAGTAGACAAGCACAATAATTTTGCCGAGCAAATCCCGGTAATGAAAAGGGATATACAGGTTGCCAATCATAGAATAAAAGATATAGAGAGGATAATAAGAGATGAAAAAAATTAACATAACAAAAGGAACGCTTATAAGAACAATATTACTTGTTTTTGCACTTATTAATCAGGTGCTTGCAGTATTCGGAAAATCACCAATACCGATAGACGATGACACTATAACTAATCTTATATCAACAATATGGACGGTTATAGCGTCGCTTATCGCTTGGTGGAAAAACAACAGCTTTACCGATAAGGCTATTAAAGCGGATAAGGTTTTAAAAAATGAGCTGATTGAATGAATGAACGCGAGAAAAAATTTTGTGAGTATTATGTTGGAGAATGTAACGGAAATGTAACACAAGCAGGATTGAAAGCCGGATATTCTTTAACGTATTCACAGCATCGTCTGTATAAAAAGTTGGAAAATGTTGAAATAAAAGAGTATATCAACAAATTAACAGCTAATGATGAGGTTAAGCGAATTTCAGACGGTGATGATATTCGGCGTTTTTGGAGCGAAATTATGAACGATGATGGACTAGTTGTAAAGGACAGAATAAAAGCCAGTGAGCTATTAGCTAAAAGCAAAGGAATGTTTAAAGATGAATGGTGATTTTTATAGATCGGATATGTGGCGTAAGGTCAGGGCAAGCGTTATAAACGACCGTTTAAAAGACGGTATAACAATATGCGAATACTGCTACAAGCCTATAGTAAGCGCCTACGACATTATAGGTCATCATAAGATAGCTCTTACGCCTGAGAATATAGATGATGTCAATATATCGCTCAACCCTGATAACATAATGCTGGTACATCATAAATGCCATAATATCATACATAACAAGCTAGGCTATAAGAACAGAGAAGTATATCTCGTATATGGAAGTCCTCTCTCTGGGAAGACAAGCTATGTAGATAGCGTTAAGCAAGAGGGCGATCTTGTTATTGATATGGATAATATATGGCAGTGCATAAGCGGTTGTAATAGGTATATAAAACCTAATAGGCTTAAAGCAGTTGCTTTCAGTGTTAGAGATAACCTGCTTGAATGTGTTAAGTATAGACGAGGCAAATGGCAGAACGCATATATAGTAGGAGGTTATCCGCTTATAAGTCAGCGTGAGGCTTTGGCAAAGGAATTAGGCGCAAGAGTTATATACATTGACACAAGCAAAGAAGAATGTATTAAACGTCTTGAATCAGATTTAATAAGAGATACGGACGAATGGAAAAAGTATATAGATACTTGGTGGGAGAACTTTTCAGCTTAAAAAAACTAATCAATATGAAGAATTTTTTCTCATTATCCCCCCTGCTTAACGAAAATTACTCTGTAAGAGGAACTGTTGAAGCGACCCTAAAATTACACGCAAGGGCAAATTTCAAAATTTCAAAAAATATTTTTGAAAGGAATTTAAAAAATGGCGAGAAAAGAGAATCTAATCAAAGCTCTTGAGGGAGCGGATATGGTGCTTATTGAAAATGTCATTGACGAGGTTATTTTCCTTGAAAAACAGCTAAAAGCCTTAAAGAAACTGCCTTTTATCAAAGTCAACCCTGAAAACTCTGCTCAACAGAGAGCCACTCCGGCACAAAAGCAGTATAAGGAGTTGCTCCAGCAATACAATAACCTGATAAAGCTGCTATTTGCCGCTTCAGGTCAGAACGAATCAGACAGCGAAAGTCCGTTGAGGAGGTTCTTTAATAAACGTGATAATAAAGAATAAACCTATCTGGACACCTGATAACAGCTTTTTGCTTAAATATAAAGCTGAATGCGAGCTAGGAACATATATAATCGGTCAGGATCTAAAGCAGGAACTTATAAATCTTGCCGAAGACTTCCACAATGACGAGTATTTCTACAACACTGATGACGCATATCTGCGAATGGACTTTATGGAAAATTGCGTAAGGCTAACTAAATCGCCTTATTATAATAAACCAATGAAGTTAATGCTTTGGCAAAAGGCGTTTATTGAAACCTTATATAGCTTTAAGATGTCCGAGACAGGCTTTGACCGTTTCAAAAAGGCACTGCTTTTAATTGCCAGAAAGAACGCAAAATCTGAAACGTGTTCTGCCATATCGTTAAGTGAGTTTATTGTCGGCAACGAGGGTGCGGATATAGTTTGCAGTTCAAATGACGACGCGCAGGCAAGCATTATATATGAAGCTATAGATACAATGCGAAAGCTGATAGATCCTTTTGATGAAGATACCGAACGAAACAGACAGCGTATTTTAAACAAGGTAAGCAATACAAAGATATTCAAGCTGTCTGACAGGACAAAAAATAAGGAAGGCAGAAATATTGATTTTGCAGTAATAGATGAAACTCACGAAATGAAAGACAATATAATTGCAAAATCGATCGAGCAAAGCCAATCTTTAAAGGACAATCCTAAGATGATAAACATAACCACCGAGGGATTTGTAGTTGACGGTTATTTAGATGATGAGTTGAAAAAGGCAAAAGCTATTATTTACGGCGAGGACGACAGTATAAGTGCTATGAGGTTTTTGCCTTGGCTTTACACTCAAGATAGTGAGCAGGAGGTTTGGCTGAATCGGAACAGCTGGTATAAGTCAAATCCGACGCTTGGACAAATAAAAAAGTGGGAGTATCTCGACGAGCAGATAGATTTAGCTAAAAAGTCAAAGGCTGACAGGATATTTGTTTTATCTAAAGACTTCAATATAAAGCAAAATGCAGTTGAAAGCTGGCTTAATATTGAGGATTACAGCTACAAGGCAGTTTACGATATAGAAGAATTTAAGGGAGCAGTATGTTTAGGCTTTGTCGACTTAGCTGAAACGACAGACTTATGCGTTGCAAAGGTTCTGATGATGAAGCCAAGTGATAATACTAAATACATATTTACTCGGTATTTCATACCACGCTCAAAGTTGGAGGTCGACAAGGACGACCACGATGCAGGAGCGAAATACAAAGAGTGGACTGAACAAGGCTTAATAACAGTATGCGACGATAACGAGGTAGACTTAGCAGAGGTCGCAGACTGGTTTTATAAAACGCTCTATCTTGAGTATGACATAAGGCTGTATAAATGCGGTTACGACCAGCGTTTCAGTAAGCAGTGGATTTCACGAATGGGCGACTTTGGCTGGTCGAGAGAAACTGAGGAGCTTGAAATGATACTGCAAAACGCTCAGACGCTTAATAACGCTTTAAGGCTTGTTGAGGCTGATTTAAAAAGCCAGTTGATAAATTTCAATGAAAACCCTGTTGATAAGTGGTGCTTTAAAAATGCTTGTCTGAAGGTCGACGATTTAGGAAAAGCCTTATGCGTAAAAGCTGAAAATGCTAAGAAGATAGACGGTGCGGTCGCAACGATTGGATTATATGAAATGTTCAGACGGCACAGGACAGAATTTAAAATGATTGTTAATCAACAGAAAGGCGGTAAAAATGAGTAGATTTAAAGAGGCTATGTCTATATTGTTTGGTAAAAAGCCAAGCAATACAAGATATGCGGATATGCTCAACGGATATACTCCGATATTCACGCAATTCGGGCAAAACATATATGCAAGCGACGTTGTTCAGCAGGCTTTGAATTGCATTGTATCTGAGATGAAAAAACTAAATCCAATGCACGTAAGAACTAACGGAATGGACGAAACACCTGTTACAGGCAGCTTGCAGTCTGTTCTTGAAAATCCTAACGAGCTGATGACTAAAAGCGAGTTTATAGAAAAAATAATGTGGAATTTGCTTTTTAACTATAACTCCTTTATTGTACCGACCTATTATGTTTGGTATGACGAAAATACTAAAACGGAGAAAAGAATATATAAAGCTCTTTATCCTGTTCAGCCTGTACAGGTGGATTTCATTCAAGACGCATCTGACACTTTATACATTAAAATGCGGTTTGCAAATAATTATGAATTAACCTTGCCGTATTCAGAAGTTATACATATAAAGCATAAGTTTTCAGTCAATGAATATATGGGCGGCAATGAGCGAGGACAGCCGGATAATGAGGCTTTGATTAAAACGCTTGAACTAAATCACATTCTTTTGCAGGGCGTTTCGAGTGCTATGAAAGCAAGCTGTGCAATTAATGGCGTTGTTAAATATAACACAATGATGGACGAAGGAAAGGCTAAGGCTGCAATAAAGGAATTTGAGAAGAAAATCCAAAACAGCGAAAGCGGAATAATCGGTCTTGATTTAAAGCAGGAATACACACCGATAAAAAAGGATATAAAGCTGGTCGACGCTGATACACTGAAGTTTATTGATGAAAAAATAGTGCGAAATTGGGGAATATCTTTGCCAATTTTGGTAGGCGATTATAACAAAGAGCAATATGAAGCCTTTTATCAAAAGGTTTTAGAGCCTTTTATAATCTCATTTTCTCAAGCCTTTACAAAAACATTATTTACCGACCGTGAGAGAGCCTTTGGAAATGAAATAAAGTTCTATCCTAAAGATTTGATTTTTATGTCGGTAAATCAGACGCTTGAAATGATAAGGCTGCTCGGTGATTCGGGAGCTTTATATGAAAATGAAAAGCGTGTTGCTTTGGGATTAAAGCCTGACCCTGCACTTGAGGGAGTAAGAAAGCAGTCATTAAATTACGTTGATACAGAGATTGCTAATCAATATCAGGTCGGAAGTAGCGGCGACAATACTAACAATCAAGATGGTAATCAGTCTGACATTAATGATGAAGTCAAGGACGCTGCTTTAAACGGCGCACAAGTAACAGCTTTGATAAGTGTAATTGAGCAGTTTAAGAACGGAACACTAACAGAAGAACAAGCTATAAATATTATTGTAATATCATTTGGGCTATCTACTGAAGATGCTACAAAAATGGTAAAAGGCAATGAAGAAATAGAGGAGGATTAAAATGTCAGATAAGAATAAAAAACCGCTTGAGCAAAGGCAATACGCCTTTGAAATCAGAGCAGAGGAAAATGATTCAGAGAGCATCATAACAGGCAGACCGATAGTATATGAGAGTAAAACTGATTTAGGTTATTTTGATGAAATCATACATAAGGGTGCGCTTGATAAAGCTAACTTAACTGATGTCAGATTTTTAGTTAATCACGACCTGTCAAAAATCCCACTTGCTAGAAGCAGAAAGAATACTAAAAATTCTACTATGCAGCTCAGCGTTGACGATAAGGGTATGACAATTCGTGTAACGCTTGATACCGAGAACAACACAGAGGCTAGAAATCTATACTCGGCTGTTAAGCGCGGAGATATAACAGGTATGTCGTTTATGTTCAGCATTGATGATGAGAGGTGGGAGGATTTAGAATCCGACCATCCGACAAGGCATATCGATAAAATCGGTACAGTAGTGGAAGTAAGTGCGGTTACGCTTCCGGCGTATGAAAGCACTGAAATAAATGCGAGAGATAAGTTGGCGTTGGACAATGCCAGGTCAGCGGTGGAGACTGCTAGACAATCTCAGCAAACGTCGGTGGACACTGACGCACTTGAGTTGGAGAAACTCAAAGCAGAATACTTATATCAAATTTAAGACAGAAAGGAAAGGTAAAAATGGCAGAAATTAAAGAAGGTATTGAAACAACGGAATTAGAATGCGAATGTGTTGGTGGCATTCCAGACATTGAAGTTGTATTCAAGGGCAATGTTGATAATGTAAGCATTACAGTAAATCATTTTCACGAGGATAAGGAAAATAAGGAGGAATAACAGTTATGAAAAAGTATTTAATGAAACTCATTGAAGCAAAAGAAAAAAGAGTTGCAGAACTGAAAAAGCAAATTAAGACTGCGGAAACAGCAGACGAGGTAAGGTCTCTCGGAGAGACTTTAGACGCAGTTTTGCAGGAACTTGCAGATGCAAAAGAACAGCTTGAAAAAGTTGAAAAGGACGAAGGAGACGGAGACGGTGACAACGGCGATGGAAACGGCAACGGTGATGGTGAGTCACAAAGACAGCAAATCCCTCCAAACGCACAGCTAAGAAACGGAAATCTATTAGCTGCATATTCACAGAATCCGCCAAATCAGCAAAGAATAGATGATACAGGCTTTGGCAGTATGGAATATCGTCAGGCTTTTATGTCTTACGTTCAGAGGGGAACACCTATTCCAGCTGATGTTATGAAACGTGCCGGAGGAGATACGGGAGTTACCTTAACTTCCGAGATAGGAGCTATCATTCCTAAAACGATAATGAACGAGTTCATTAAGGAAGTTTCAAAGGTACGAGGTAATATTTTTTCAAAGGTAAGAAAGCTCAATGTTCAGGGCGGAGTTGAGTTCCCGATTTCAAAGCTAAAAGCTAAATTCAATTGGATTAATGAGGGTGAAGTTTCAGAAGAGCAGAAAGCCGGAGACATAAATGATACCGTTGTATTTAGATATAATATCGGTGAAGTCAGAATTGCCGAAAGCATACTTGCTCAGGTTGTTTCGCTTGATGTGTTTGAATCTGAAATCACAAAGATTTTGATTGAGGCTTATCTAGAGGCTATGGATAAGGGAATTATTTCAGGAACAGGTTCAGGTCAACCCTTAGGCGTTACAAAGGATACTCGTGTGACCGGCAATGAAGACCACATTATTGAAATGACTGCTGCTGATTTTGCCGACTGGACTGCTTGGCGTAAGAAGCTGTTTGCAAAAATTCCACTTTCAAAGCGCGGACAAGGCGAGTTCTTATTCCCATCTTCAACCGTTGAGAGCTATCTTATGACAATGAAGGATAATAATAATCGTCCTTTATTTAAGGAAGCAACAGACTTGAACATGGGAAATACCGTAGGCTCGTTCTTTGGAAGAACAACAGATCTCGTTGAGCCTGATGTTATTCCAGACTTTGACACGGCTGGAGATGGCGACATTGTCGGTATTTATTGGGTGCCGAACGATTATGCAATCAACACCAATATGGAGTTTGGCGTCAAGAGATATTTTGATGATAAGACAAACGAGTGGATCAACAAAGGCTTGACCATTGTTGACGGTAAGATCCTTGATACCTCAGGCTGTTATCTTATCAAAAAAAAAGCATCGGAGTAATAAAGACTAAAATTCCGGCAGCAACAGCAAAGAAGAAAGTATCCAAAACAACTGATAAATAAGGAGAGGTAACGAATGACAGAGCAGGAGCTTTTAGAAAAGGTAAAATCAATGCTTAATATAACAGGCGATTTTCAAAATGACACTATAAGTCTGTACATAGCAGAGGTCAAGGATTTTATCCTTAAAGCAGGCGTTGATGAAAGCATTTTAAACAGCGATAGCTCTGTCGGAGTTATCGCACGAGGAGTAAGCGACTTATGGAATTTTAACGGCGGTAAGTTCAGCGAGTATTTTATGATGAGGGTTACTCAGCTTGCTTTGCCGGACAAGGAGGCTGACAATGTATCAACCGAGTGAGCCATTCTCAACACCTGTAATGCTTCTTAAAGCAGAAAAAGAAAATGTTAAGGGCGTTGAAAAAAGGATATGGAAAGATGTCGGTATCATTTATGTTAGCTTTAAGACATACGGCGGTACAGATACCAATGTAAACGGAATTTATACGGTCGTTGACACTGCAAGCGTTGAAACGTGGTATAGACCTGATATAACTGCTCAATGCGCCGTAAGGCTTGAGGACGGCAGAATATACGAAATTATCGGTGCTGTTGAAAATATCAGTATGCGTAATCAGTTTTGTAAGTTCAAGGTCAGATACGTTGAAGGGAGCGCTTAAAATGGCAAAGCATAGAGTAGGCATGACATTTAAAGGCTTTGAGGATTTAGCGGCAAGACTGGACGGTCTTAACGGTGATTTGAAAAAAGCTACTGAGAAAGCTCTTATAGCCAGTCACGAAGTCGTTACAAAACGGCTGAAAAAGGCTATTAGAAAAAGCAATCTCCCTGCTAAGGGTAAATATTCAGTCGGCGATACTGAAAAGGCTCTGAGAACTGATAGCAAAGTAGAATGGGAAGGTATGAGAGCCGAAATAAAAATCGGTTTTGACTTAGGCGATTCATTAAGGTCTATATTCCTGATGTATGGTACGCCGAGAGTAAAGCCGGTTGCCGGTTTAAAAGCGGCGATATACGGCTCAACCTCAATTAAAGAAAGAGAAAAGAAACAAAGGGAAATTTTCGAGAGTGCTATCAAAAAAGCAATGGAGGGGTAGAAATGGAAGATTTAATAATCAGTACATTAACAGAAGCGTTCAGCTTACCTGTACTGCTTCAAGGCTCTTTAGGTGCAGATGAGAAATATCCTGATACTTTCTTTACATTCTGGTGCGTTGACAATGTTGACAAGAGCCATTATGACAATGATGTCACAAGCTATGAATGGGAATACGACCTGAATTGTTACAGTACAGATCCATTGACCGTTACAAATACCATAAGAGAAGCGGTGAAAGTTTTAAAAAGTGCAGGGTTTATTATAAGCGGCAAAGGACACGATGTCGCAAGTGATGAACCTACGCATACAGGCAAAGGAATAACAATTTTATATTTAGAGGAGGAAAATAAAAATGTCTGAAAAAGTTATAAGAGAATTTAGAGGAGCAAGAGACGCTGTTTTTGCAGAAGTAATACAGGACACTTTAGAATCATTTGAAACAGGCGAAGTAAAACCTTTAGCAGGATTGCAAGAGGTAAGCAGAGCAACAGAAACATCAAGTGAGGCAAAATATTATGACAATGCTCCAGCTATTGTTATTAATAGCACTGGTTCTGATGAAATAAAGCTGGTTGTATCTGCATTGAACTTAGAAACGCTAGCTGAGATAACAGGGCAGGATTATGACGCTGATAAGGGCGTACTGATAGAGGGCGAGCGTAAACCTAAGTATTTCGCTTTGGGCTACATTACAAAGCTCACAGACGGTACAGAGCGTTATGTTTGGAGGCTTAAAGGAACATTCTCTATTCCTGATGAAACGGCTGCTACAGAGGACGACGGAACAGATTCAAACAATCAAGAGGTTACTTATACAGGTGTTAATACCGTACATAAGTTTGACGCAACTAAAAAGACTGCAAAAGCTCTTGTTGTTGATGAACGTGACGGCAAAGCTGACCTTACCAATTTCTTTAAACAGGTCACAACTATCGATACACTTCAAACTAAAGTTGATTAGAAGTCAATAAGGGGCTTTATTGCCCCTTTGACTTATTTAAAAGGAGAAATTTAAAATGTCAGAATTAAAGTTACATATTTACAAGGGCAGAGAGGTTGAGAAAACCTACACAGCCGAAACATACGACCTACTATCAGGAACAGTCGAGGATATTATGGAGCTTATTGATATAGATAAGCTATCCAATAGCAAAAATGATATTGCTTTGATTACAGAGGTCGTCAAAATGTTAAAGGGTGCTTTCAATTTAGTAAAGCCTCTTATTAAAGAGATTTTCGATGGCATTACCGATGATGAAATCAGACGGACAAGTTTCAAGGAAGTTGCACATTTGCTTATAAATGTTTCAACCTATGGACTGGCTGAGATGGCAGGTATCGGTGGCGAAAAAAACTAGACGGCGGTGAAGAGCCGCTTAGTTTCTATGACAATATGTTTGAATTGCAAGTCTCGATCTGTGATAGATTTCCGTCTTTATCGCCTTTTAAATTAAGAAAAACCACATTTCACGAGTTATGTGTTTTCATCAAACGTATGAACGGCCATAACAAGCGTGAAAATAAGCGAGAAAAGAAAAATTCAAACGGTAAGACTGTAATTCGACGTCCGGCAACCGATGACAGCTGGTATTAGGTGGGTGAAATAATGAGCGATAAATCTACATCAAGTTTAGTAGTTGATATATCAAAACTCAGAGAGGCAGTAGTTAAAGCAGAGAAAGCCGCAAATGCTGCTAGAGCAGAGTTTAGAAAAACAACAGCAGGAATGGACAATTGGAGCAAGTCTACTGAGGGCTTGAACGCTAAAATCAAACAGCTTAACACATCTGTTGAGGCTGAAAAATTAAAGCTGGAAAGTCTCGAAGCCGAGTATAAGCAGATAGTTGAAAAAGAGGGAGAGTCCTCTGCTGCTGCTAAAGCACATCAAGTGAAAATCGACAATCAGACAGCCTCTGTTATTAGGGCAGAAAAAGAATTACAAAAGTATAAAGACAAGTTGTCTGATTTAGAGAGCGACTATTCAAAGGCAACTCAGGAAATATCCAAGCAGGAGGACGAACTTGAAGCTCTGAAAAAAGAGTATTCAAACATTATCCTTACTCAGGATAAAAGCTCTGAGGCAGCACAGGAGGTTGCCGCAAAGATAGGCAAACTCTCTACTGAACTTCAAGAAAATAAGAAGGCTTTAGAGAATGCTGATTCGGCTGCTGATGAATTTGACAATACTTTAGAAAAGGTTGACGATTCAGCAGAGGAAGCCGGAGACGGTTTTACTGTGATGAAGGGTGCGCTTGCTAACCTTATATCTAGAGGTATTGAGGCAGCGGCTAGCAAGTTGGTTGATTTAGGCAAAGAGGCGATTAACTGTTTTAATGAGGTAGACGACGGTGCAGATATTGCAATTACAAAAACAGGAGCTATCGGTGAATCTGCAAAGGATATTAAAAATTCATATAAAGGTGTTGCATCTCAGGTTACTGGAGATTTTACCGACATTGGCTCGGCAGTCGGAGAAGTCAACACACGTCTTGAATTTACAGGCGATAAACTTACAGAATGCTCAACTGATTTTGTTAAATTTGCAAAAGTAAACGATACTGATGTAACATCTGCTGTAAGACTTGTTTCCAGAGCAATGGGCGATGCTGGTATAGAAACAGATAATTACGGACAACTGCTTGATTATTTAACTGTTGCAGGTCAAAAGAGCGGAGTATCTATTGACACGTTGACTGAGGATTTAGCTAAATACGGCGCACCTATGAGAGCATTGGGCTTAGATACTAAAAACAGTATAGCTCTATTTTCGGCTTGGGAGAAATCAGGTGTAAATGTACAAATTGCTTTTAGCGGTATGAAAAAGGCTATTTCAAACTGGGGCAAAGAAGGTAAAGACAGCAGAAAAGAATTTCAAAAAACTCTTAAAGAAATCAAAGCCTGTCCATCTTTAGCTAAAGCAACAACTAAGGCTATTGATATTTTCGGTGCTAAGGCAGGACCCGACCTTGCCGATGCAATCAAAGAGGGTAGATTTAGCTATGAAGATATGATTGAAGCCTTAGATAATTCCAAAGGATCTCTGAAGTCTACATACGATAGCATTGAAGATGGTGGAGATCGAATTAAAATTGTTATGCAGAAGGCAAAATTGAAAGTAGCTGATTTTGCAGGCGGTATTATCAATAAATATGAGCCTCAGATTACAAAAGCCATTGACACTGGAATTGAAAAAGGTGAAAAGGCTGTAACTTGGGTGATTAAGAATAGTGATACTATTAAAAATACTCTAAAACCAATAGGTATATCTATTGCAACAATATTCACTGTAAATACTGTTGCTAAATTTGGGCAAAGTTTAGGTACGATAGTTGCAGGTTTAGGAAAAGTTAAAGGAATGACTGGTATTTTGGCAAAAGCTGCTCCTACTCCTTGGACAATAGCGATTGGTGCTGGGATTGGATTTGTTAAAACGCTTCATGATATGGTTGAAGAAGAAAAAGAAAATGCAGAAGCATTAAAAAATTCTCAACTTCAATATTATCGACGAACTGATGCACAAAAAAGGCTTGCAAAAGAGATTGAAAAAACTTCAAAATCTATGAAAGAGGCTGAAAAAGCTAGACAGGAAGAAGTCGATTCTGAACTAGCTTTATCAGAGCATACAGAAAAGCAAGTTAAAAAATTAGATAAAATTGTTGATAAAAATGGTAAGGTGAAAAAGGGCTATGAAGATGAAGCAAAAGTTATAACTACACAATTATCTGAAGCGTTAGGAATTAACATTAATATGGTTGACAACCAAATTAAAGGTTATAACGAGCTTAGAAAATCAATTCAAAAAGCTATTGTAACAAAGAAAGCTGAAGCTATTCAAAGTGTTTATAGTGAAGATTATGAGAAAGCTATCATAGATGAGAAAAAATTATTTGACGCTAGATATAAGGCTAGAAAAGATTTAGATACTGTGAATAACAAACTTTTTGAAGCAGAAAAAAACTATTATTCTGAGTATAATAAATTTCAACGTTTTGCTAAGATGTCAACTGAGGATTTTGACCCAATAAAAGAGGGATTTGATGCTTATACAGATTTATCTACAGCATTACAACAAACACAAGCTAATATTGATATATATTGGTCAGCTGTTCAAATAGCAAAGAGAGAACAGAAGGAACAAAATGAGACTGTAAAACAAGCTAATTCTAATTATTTAAAGAATCAGACAATCTTAACTAATTATGATAAGCTATCAAAAGCTATTGCAAGCGGTTCAATTAAAAAAATTAATACTGCTATGCAAAAGTTAATGAATAATTTTATAACTGTTGAAACAGGAACTGAAAAAAGCCTTAAAAATCAAGTTAACCAGTGGAATACATATTTTAAAAATTTGCAAAAAGCCTACGAAAATGGAGAGCCTGGAGTAACAAAAAAAGCAGTTAACAGTGCCAAAAGAATGCGTGATCAAGCGGAAAAAGAACTTAACAAGTTTAAAGAAAATAGTCAAAAAGCAGGAGAACAAGGTGGAAAAGCATTCGGTGATGGTATAAATAAATCTGGTTCTAAAGCACTAAACAGTGGCAAAAACTTAGCTAAGGAAAGTAAGAAAGGTGCTGCAAGTGTAAGTTTAAGAGATACTGGTCGAAAGAGCGGCGAAACATTTAGCAAAGGCATAGACTCAACTGCTCCTAAGGCACAAAAAAGCGGTAAAAATCTAGCTAATTCAAGTAAGAAGGGTGCTGCAAGTGTAAGTTTGAAACCTACTGGTGTATATCTTGGTGAGGGTTTCATTGCCGGACTAACATCAACTGATCAGACAGCTAAAGAAATGACTAGAAAATGGGGAATAAACAGAGTAAAGAATTTAAATAAATCTGTGGAAGTAGAATCCCCATCAAAAGCAACAACAAGAACAGGTATTTACTTTGCACAAGGCTTTATAAACGGTATAAAATCTTTAAACAAACAGGTTAAAGCAGAATCTAAGAGTTTAGGCGGTGCATCTCTCAAGGGTATATTGCTCGGCGTAGATGACGGCAAATTTTCAAAGGTAGGCGAAAAGCTGGTAAAGCATTTCACTAACGGTATAAACTCACAGGCTAGTAATATTGTTAAGACAATGAAAAAGCTGATAACAGATTCTATTCCTAAAGGTTCATCAAGCATAAAAAAAGCAAAGGAAGAGTTTTCAAAGATTGCAGAGCAGTTGACTGATAGCTTTACCAAGTCATTTGAGAAAGGCGCAAGCAAAGCAGTTAAAAAGGTTGAAAAGGCTTTTGAGAGCATTTCAGAAGAATACCAGGATAAGTATGATGAAATTACTCAGAAACAGGAGGATTTGCAAAACACTCTAAGTGATTACGGAGAATTGTTTGAAAGAGATGACAACGGCAAAATCAAGCTCTCAAATTTAAACGAGCAGATAAACTATTTGAGAGCGTATGATACTAATATTAAAGCCTTGAAGTCAAAAGTATCAAACGACCTTATGACAGCTATAACTTCAATGAGTGCTGAGGACGGTGCAGACCTCGCAGCTAAGTTGCTTTCATTGTCTCCAAGCGAACTGAAAGCCTTTGATAATGCTTATCAGGAAAAGCAAAAAATTTCATCTCAGATAGCAAAGGACTATTACAGTTCAGAGGTACAGTCTCTCAAAGATAATTTTACCAAGAAAATTAAAAAACAACTCAAGGTTTTGAAAAAGGACTTGAAAGATGTCGGCAAGCAGGCTGTAGACGGATTTATTAAGGGCTTTAACAGTAAGAATAGCAAAGTCAACGAGAGTGTAGAAAACTGGGCAGAAAACATTGTCAAAACTGTCAAGAAGCAGCTTAAAATCAAATCTCCGTCAAGAGTATTTAGGTATGAAGTTGCCGGAAATATTATAGACGGCTTCATTAAGGGTATTGCTACAAGAACACGTTCAGCGGTTAAAACCATGAAAGAGTTTTCAAACAAAATGACTGACAGTGCAAATATCTCAATAGGCAGTGCAAAAAGAGGTATGTTGTTAAGTTCTGGAGGTGCAGTTAGTAATAACAACAGTTCTACATATAACTTCTATCAGACGAACAACAGCCCTAAGGCGTTAAGCAGGCTTGAAATTTATAGAGACACAAGGAATATGATAAAATTTCAAGCAGGATTGAAAGGAGTATAGGAGATGAACAGATGTGTTTAGTTTAATAGTAAAAAATGCGGCAAATAAAAAGCTGAACCTTACTGATAATCCAAACTATTTCACTGTTGCCGAAGGATTTAACGCACTGACCTCTAATATTAATACTACAGCATCCGCTGTAGGACATGGCTCAGTGTTCAACAGTTCAAAACTTGCAAATAGAAATATCACCTTGCAGATAATTCTGCGAGGTGATATAGAGGCAAGCAGAATTGCTTTGTATGAGTTTTTCTCACCTTTGTATAAACTTACGTTTTTTTATAAAAACGAGCATAGATTGGTACATATAAGCGGATATGTAGAAAGTTTTGAATGCAATCCCAATGTATCAAATGAAACTGCAAATATAAGTGTAATATGCAATGAGCCTTTCTTATTAGATGATTACTCTGACATTCAATCGCTGTCATATATAAAGGATTATTTTAAATTTCCTTGTTCAGTTCCGGCAGAAGGTGTACCTTTCGGAGAAGTTAACAACAGTAATGAGACAGTTATTATCAACAGAGGTGAACATGAAGTAGGGTGTGTTATAACGCTTTGTGCAAAGAGTGGTATCTCAGCACCCATAAGAATTACAAATCTTCTTTCTGGTCAATACTTTGAATTAAACACTGAAATGAAAACTGATGATGTAATTATAATTAAAACAATCATCAAGCAAAAAAGTGTACATCTTTATAGAAATGGAAATGAAACAAATCTCTTTTCAAAAATAACTGATAGTTCATCGTGGCTTCAGCTTTATCCAGGTGAAAATATACTGGCGGTTAATAGTAATTTATCATTACTGAATGTTGATATAAGTATTGTGCCTGAGTATATAGGAGTGTGAGAAATGGACATATATGTTTTAGACGGTAGTTTTAGCAAGGTAGGTTTTCCAATTGATAATTATATAAGCTGTATATGGCGTACAAGTTTTTATGAAATCGGAGACTGTGAATTGTATTTAGCTTTCGATAAGGAAATCTTATCATTACTAAGAGCAGGGGCATACTTGATTAGAGACCAAGATATGAATTTTGGAGATGGTATGTATTATCAAAATGTTATGAAAATAGAGAGTATTAAAGTCGACACTAATGAGGAAAGCGGAGATCACATTACTGTTACAGGAAAAGATTTGAAAACAATCTTAAATCAGCGTGTAATTTTGAATGACAAGATTTCCAGCAGTACATTAAATAATGATATTACACTGATGAAAATTCTACCGGAAGTTTTTGAGGCTAATTTATCAAACCCTGTTAATCCTCAGAGAAAAATGGAAGGTGTTGAGTTGTTTTTTTATGAGACGGATCACCACGAGCATATAATTGTAGAAGAAGAAATACACGATAATGTTGGAGACTGGATGATTGAACAATGTAAGACATACGAATGTGGGATTATTGCTTATGCTAATACACAAAAATCAGCTCGTCCTGGTACAATTGATTTTTATGTAAAAAGAGTGAGAAGTAATAGTTTGGTTTTCAGTGATGAATACATTGATATTACTGCATCTTCTTATACACATAACAATGAAAATAGAAAAAATGTAGCAATAGTTGCCGGTGATGAGGTTGAGGGCGTTAAAATAGTTGAGACTGTTAATGATAAAGATTATTATGGTTTGAACCGATATGAAACTTATATATCTAGCAGCGCCTCATCAGATGATTATTTTAAAAATAATGAGGAAACAAATCCAAATCCAGAGGAAGCATATAGGAGCGTCTTGGAACAAGAGGGCAAAAAAGCATTGCTGGAGACAAAGATTAAAGAAATGTTTGAATGTGATATATCGTCTTACGGTCAATATCAGTTAGGGAAAGACTTTTTACTTGGTGATAAAGTTACCATTGTCAACAAATATGGTATTAAGGCACAAAGCGTTATTGTTGAAATAATAGATACATACGATGAAACAGGAAGAACCATCATTCCTACGTTCAGTGATTTTGAAGTAATTTAGAAAAGGGAGGCTAAGTAAATATGGCAATAAAATACGGCTTTTTCAATAGTGTTGGCAACGACCGTACATATAATGCCGATGATATGAGCAACTATTTTGAAGGTTTGGTAAGCAACGGTGTATATGCGACTGTCGGAGATGCGTGCATTGTAAGAAGTTTAGGAGGGTTGACATTAAGTATCGGCACTGGCAGAGCTATTTTAAATAATAAATGGGTCAAAATAGACAGCATTCAGGCTGTTACAATAACTCCGCATACGAGTTTAAACAGGTACGACGCTATATGTTTGCAGATTAATGCGACCGACAGAAATATAAGCCTTGTAGTTGTAGAGGGAACTCCTGCAACCGCTCCGACTGTTCCTGCCAAAACAGCTAATCAGCTAGTGCTAGCTCACATTTATGTAAGAGCAAATACAAGCTCTATATCTCAAGCTGATATAACTGACAGGCGACCTTATAAAGACTACTGCGGTTGGGTAACAGGATTAGTTGATCAGGTAGACACAAGCGAGTTATTTCTGCAATTTCAGACAGCTTGTGAGGAAAAGCAGAATGAAATGAATCAATGGAAGTCAGAACAGATTAGTGAGTTCGACAAATGGAAAAGTCAGCAAATTGAGGATTTTGAAAAGTGGAAAAGTGAGAAAACCAAAACCTTTGAAACTTGGCAGAGCGAAAAGAAAACAGAATATCGAGACTGGTTTGATAATCTGACAGAATCGCTGACTGTTAATGTCAATCCTGCTACTACGAAAACATACACAATTGAAACAGACGATAGCGGTCACGCTGAATTACCGTTTACATATAACGATAGCCAAGCAGTACACGTCTACATCAACGGATCGTTTGCTGTTGAGGACGAAGATTACACCATTGAAAATGGAAACATTCAGCTAACAAGCCTTGAGTTTGGCTCAGGCAACGATATTATTACCTTTGTAGTTTTCAAAGCAGGAGTGGTTAGCAGTTCAGGCGGAATTGTTGACGATGAAGAAATTTCAGTTTCTGATATAGAAAATATGGTATCAGAGATTGACGGATTAAAATAAGGAAAGGAAGTAGATTGTTATGGCAAAACTAGGTACGATAGGATTAAAAAAGTTATTACAGATTATTGGAGATAAGCTAACAGGAAAAGCAGATAAGGATCATACGCATGACAATTATTTGACAGAACATCCGAGTATAACGACAAGTTCTCCGGCAAACAATAGCTCGACAGTAAGTTGGGGCGATCAGGTAACGGCGTATTCGGAAATAAGTAAGGATAGCAACGGACACGTCACAGGAGGAAAGATAACTAAATATACTCTGCCCTCGTCTGAGGCGACAGCTTCCGCAAAAGGGCTGATGAGTGCCGCCGACAAGAAAGCAATAAATGAGCTTCCTGATGTGTATGCTAAAAAGTCTGATATTGTGAATGTGTATCGTTATAAGGGCAGTGTTGATATATATAGTAATTTGCCCGGCGAAGACTTAAACAGCGGAGATGTTTACAATGTAGAGGATACAGGTAAAAATTACGCATGGACAGGCTCAGACTGGGATGATTTAGGCGGTAGTTTTGAATTTGAGGAAGAAGAAATTACCGCAGAAGAAGTAGAAAGAATTTGTAATGAAGTGTGGGGTGAATAATAATGGCAAGTTTAAAAACATCAGGATTACAGCGTTTTGTTGAAAAAATTCTAGAGAAATTTATAACAAAAGATGATTTTCCAACAAACCATGCCTCGCCTAATACAACTTATGGTTTAGGCAGCAGTTCTAATTATGGACATGTGAAATTATCTGACAGCACGACCAGTACAAGCGGAGTATCGAGTGGCGTTGCCGCTACACCGGCGGCAGTCAAAAGTGTAAAGGCAATTGCAGAAGCGGCAAAAACGGCAGCAGATAATGCATCGTCAGCGGGTAAATCAGCCATTCCGCAATATGCTTATGGTACATTGCATTTTACAACGGCAGGAGGCTATGATGCTACTAGTACATATAAAGTTAT
>CANQRG010000015.1 GCA_947626165.1 uncultured Clostridia bacterium
TTATTCCCACTCAATAGTCGCAGGCGGCTTTGTGGTTATATCATAAACAACTCGGTTTATGTTGCCAACTTCATTAACTATCCTGCTTGCACAGGTCTCCAGAACCTCGTACGGTATCTTTGCAAAATCAGCAGTCATAAAGTCGGTCGTAGTAACCCCCCTCAAAGCAAGTGTGTAATCATATGTCCTGCCGTCACCCATTACGCCCACAGAGCGCATTGAGGTCAGCACAGCAAAATACTGATGAATTTCCCTGTCAAGACCCGCTTTCGCAATCTCCTCTCTGAAGATCCAGTCAGCGTCTTGAAGTATCGTCAGCTTCTCATCTGTTATTTCACCGATTATTCTTATAGCAAGTCCGGGTCCCGGAAACGGCTGACGCCATACTAAAGTGTCTGATAACCCAAGCTCCTGACCTAGCTTCCTAACTTCGTCTTTAAATAACAAGCGTAATGGCTCTATTATCTCTTTAAAGTCAACATAGTCGGGAAGCCCCCCAACATTGTGATGTGACTTTATTACTGCGGCGTCTCCTGTTCCCGACTCGATAATGTCAGGGTAAATCGTTCCCTGAACAAGATAGTCAACCGTGCCGATTTTCTTAGCTTCCGTCTCGAAACAGCGAATAAATTCCTCGCCTATGATCTTTCTCTTGGTTTCAGGGTCGGATACTCCTGTCAGCTTTGACATAAACTGATTCTTTGCGTTTACTCGGATGAAGTTTATATCCCAGTCTCTAAAGGCTTCTTCAACCTCGTCGCCCTCGTTTTTTCTCATAAAACCATGGTCGACAAAAATGCAGGTAAGCTGGCTTCCCACCGCTTTTGACAAAAGCGCTGCGGCAACAGATGAATCCACTCCGCCCGAAAGCCCCAAAAGAACCTTTCCGCCGCCCACTCTTTCTCTGATTTCCTTTATCTGAGTTTCAGCAAAGTTTTCCATAGTCCAGTCGCCCACGCAACCACAAATGTTGTAAAGAAAATTGTGAAGAATTTTACTTCCGTTTTGTGTGTGATTGACCTCTGGGTGAAGCTGAATTCCGTACAGCTTTTTCTCCGCATTTTCAAACGCCGCATTTGGACAGCTTTCTGTGCGTGCGGTATTTTTAAACCCCTGAGGGATCTCGCTTACATAATCAGTATGACTCATCCAAGAAACAGCCTTTTTATCAATGCCCTCAAACAGCAGCGAGCTTGTATCATACTCAGTCTCAGTCTTTCCATACTCGCTAGTAACGCAGGTCTCAACCTTACCACCGAGAGTATGTGCCATAAGCTGACAGCCGTAACAAATTCCCAGAACAGGAATACCCAACTCAAAAATCTCACTTGAAATGTTGGGTGCGCCGTCTCCGTAAACACTTTGAGGACCTCCTGTGAAAATAATGCCGACAGGATTCAGAGCCTTTATATCCTCTATTGACATTTTGTTATACGGCTTGACCTCGCAATAAACCCCACATTCACGAACACGCCTTGCGATAAGCTGATTATACTGACCTCCGAAATCGAGGATCAACACATATTGATGAGTCATAAAATTTCTCCTTAAATTTTGATACAAATATTTTATCATATACGACATTCTTTTGCAAGACAAATTTACGATACATATGATTAGAAAGCAAAACCGCCGTTATGTGATATTCATAACAGCGGTTTGTAAATTTTAAACTAGCATCTCCCTCGCTTTGAGTATCGCTATCTGCGTTTTAGCGTCGGGTATTTCGTCATTAAGAACCATTTTGTATGCCTTATCAAGAGGAATTTTTACTATATCAAGAAATTCATCTTCATCTAATTTCTGCTCGCCAAAGCTGAGGTCCTGCGCCATATACATATAAATAACTTCCGTATCGTATGCCACCGTCGGATAGAGCTTGCCTAAATAAGTTATGTTTTCCGCTTCTGCGCCGATTTCCTCTTTAAGCTCTCTTAATCCGCACTCTTTAGGGTCTTCGCCGTTCTCACGCTTGCCGGCAGGGATTTCTAGTAAAACCTCTTTAAACGGATACCGAAACTGTCTGACAAATAAAACCTCGCCCTTGTCGTTTATCGGAAGAATACAAACCCCTCCCGAATGATGTACGACCTCTCTGTACGCTTCTGACTTGTTTTCAAGCAGAACCCTTTCTCGAGTTACGTCAATTATTTTTCCGTTGTATATCTGCTCGACTGAGATGGTCTTTTCCTCTAAATGCATACGATCACCGTCCTTAGGGTATGCGTAACCTTATTCTTCATAAAAATCAACAGACTTCACCTTTTCCTTTACCCTCTTTATGCTTGAAAGCCTTCTGCATACCAAAACATATCCTGCAAGAAGAACTATTCCTATAAGCGATAGTGCGGTTCCTTGTCTCAAGCCGTAAAGCTCGTAATCAAAACGAATATCATTATCTCCCTTTCCGCAAATAACCGCCGAAAGTCCGCCGTCGACTTCTTCAATATCCGTCTTTTTACCGTTTACATAGGCTGTAAAGCCCTTGTCATACGGCACGCTGAAAAATACAAGCGCGCTTTTTGAAAGGTTTATTTTGGCTGAAAATCCGTTATTATCAGGCTTGAACTCTGAGCAGGCTCTAAGCCTTTTTTCGTCGCAAGACGCAGTATAGGTCCTGTCGCTGTTATAATCGTTGTTATAGTGGCTTAATATATCGCCATACTTTTCTATTTGCTCGTCAGTCAGCACCAGCGAGGAAATAAGACTATTTACTTTGTTTTCTTCAGAAAGCCCGGCAAATTCATCATAGGTTTGATATGTGTTATACGCAAAGCCCATAGGAATAAAATACTTGTTCTCATAAACATCAAAGCCATTCTGCGTGTCGATGTAATTGAATCCAGGCATTTCTAAAGTTTTATTCTCCGTGCTGTTACTGTTTTGATCTTCGCTTGAAACCCTGCTTATACCAAACAGTCCGCTTTCTGACTCAGGTGAAGAAGTGTCGTTCTCGTTTTTTTCATCAAAATAGTATTTGACAGAAAGCAGACCTCTTAATGCGTAATATTTTTTATCTGGACGTGAAGCTACATTGCGCTCTATACCCAGCATATTATAAAACTTCATAATAGAGGTCGAGACTGTGCTGTTAAATGCACGGATAGTAGAATAACCCCAAAGCATAGGGTAGTTGTCGGTATTTTCGCTTGTTTCTATTCTGTAAAAGCCTGCTTCATCATACGACGGGAGATCTATATTGTCTGCGCCCTTTATCGCCATTGAAATAAAGCTGTCCGGTTCAGGACCCTGAGAAACACCGTAATACACTGTGGACATCATACTCACAGCGCACGCTAAACAGGTGAGATACGATACAGTTTTTAAATGATTTTTATTTTTGTTGATATTATAAACTATTAAAATAAGCTCTGCAAACAAGGCTGCGGATACAATTATCTGAATATAAAACAGTTCCGGATATTTAGCTATTTTAAAAAACTCATAATCTCCGTTTTCGTTTGCGGTGGGCAGAAAGAACACTGCCAGACTTGCCGCTAAAGCTATTCCTACAGCGGGTATTCCTTTTTTCAGATCCACAGGCTCTTCCGACACAGAATTGTCATCATCAAAAGCATACGCCGTCATAACGCACATTATAAGTATCGGCATAAAAAACCATCGTGCGTAGTAAGTTCCCTTGAAAATCTGAAACGCTGAATTTAGTACAGGAACAAAGGCGAAAACCATAGAAGTTATGATCAAGGTTTTCATCCAGTTTTTCTTCTTTGCTCTCATAAAGGCGATAACACCCGCCATCGAGAACATAGGAAGATAACCGGCTATGGACGCCCAGCGCGCTGTATCGGAATTAAACAGGTTTGACCTCGCAGGAGGATCGGGCATCATAAAAAAGCCCTGAATAATTCTTAGTATTCTGAACTTATCCGAGTAAACCACCATATCCGTTCCTGTAAGATATTCGTCAACGCGCGGATTGTCGCAAATCGAATAATACGACGGAACTAACACTATACAAGCGATAAGCGTTCCGGCAACGGCTTCGAACCCGAGACGGAAAAACTTAGAAATGGAAATTTTAAAGCTCTTGTCTGTACATCTGACAATGAAATATATTATTACAAATATGACCTCCGCAATAAAGAAGTAGTAATTCACTATTGCGCAAAGCGCCGTACAAAGACCGAATACGCCTTTTTTATCGTCCTGAACGCTCATTTCAAGAGCCAAAAGCAGCAGCGGAAAGAACGCTGTAGCTTCATGGAAGTGGTTAAAGAAAACATTGTATGCCTGGAACCCGGAAAACGCATACAGCATAGCGCCGATAAAGCAGGCGTTTCTGTTTGAGATGAACCTGCCGATGTAGGCATAAGAAGTCAGAGCGGCAACTCCTGTTTTAACTGCAAGCAAGATAGGGATAAGCATTAATGTCATATGCTGAGGGAAAAGCTCTGTTATCCAAAAAAACGGACTTGTTATATTATAAAAGGAATACGAAGTAAAAAGCGGCGAACCCAGATCGGTCCCCCAGTCCCAGCCGAACAGACCTCCGTTTGCCGCTGCGTCATGAACGTGCTTGTAAAAGGGTATCTGCTGAGAGTTAAAGTCTCCGTAATATAGAAAGTATCCGCCGTTATAAATCATAAGCGGAAGCATTATTATCAGCATTATAATAGCCGCTGTGAAAAACACAAGAAGATATTTCCTCTTATGATTTTTATTTAATGATACGCCTGCTGTTTCTTTTTTTATCAAACTCATAGGCTTTGTCGTCCTTTTTAATAGTTTAAATTTATGATGTTTAAATTTCCATAAATATTATACTATTTTAAATAAAGAACGTCAATATTGAAAAATATAACCTTATGTGTTATTATGGATTTAATAAGGAGAGATAAATATGATTTACGAATACACACTGAAAACCGAGAAAGAAAACTTTTACAATGTAACGAAAATGGTTCAGGAGGCTGTTTCCAAAAGCGGAATAAAGGACGGTATATGCGTTGTTTTCAATCCTCACACGACCGCTGGTATGACCATCAACGAAAACTGTGACCCTGATGTTGTTACCGATCTGCTCTTTGCGCTGAACAAAACCTACCCTGACCGTCCGGAGTTCAGGCACTCTGAGGGTAACAGCGCTGCACATCTCAAGGCGAGCGTTATGGGAAGCTCGGTAACGGTCATTGTGAGAAACGGACGTCTACTTTTGGGGACATGGCAGGGCATTTATTTCACCGAGTTTGACGGACCGAGAATGAGAAGCTTTTTTGTACATATAGAAGCAAGACCGGCGTGACGCCGGAGGCTCTGCTGCCTATTAGGAGTTTTATTTAATGTTTTACGTTTCAAAACGGCAGGATTATCAATTGATAATTGACAATGGACAATTGATAATTGAAGAAGGCAAGAAAAGAGAAGAAACAAGCTTAAAATTCTTTATTATTTGACAAATTATTTATTTTAATTTATAATGTGAAATAAGAGAGTGCTGTACATGAACGGTAGGCGGTTTTCTCCCCGAAAGGGGGGGTGAAATTTGAAAATCTGCGATTTTCAAATACGAGTTTTGTGCTTTTCGGACAATGTCCGAAATTTTGCTTTGCAAAACCGCACAAAACATCGGATAACATTATTGGTAATATTCTTACCAGCGTTATCACTCTAGCTTTTCTTATATTTAATAAGAAAAATTAGAAGCTTTTTTACATAAATAAAAAAGAACAACCGCCACTCATCCAAAGTTCGGTTGTTCATCAACTAAACATAGGGAGAAAAACCGCCACGGTAACCTAGTTACCCATGTGCAGCACTCTCTTTTATATTTATATTATAACACACTTTTTTGAAATGTCAAGCATTTAGAGACATGAATTTTAGAAGCAGGGCTGAGCCCTGCACGCAGTGCTGCCTTTGGGCTATAAGAAGCAAGAAGCTTAGAGGCAAGAGACAAGAAATTATTTTTTACAAAGCTCTAATGTGTAACGTCTTGCTTCTGGCTTCTAAAACTCTTGCCTCTAAATGGATAATGGATAATTTTCAAGAAGAATAAATTAAATACCAAAAGTAAGAAAAAAGATAAGTTTTTGCTTGCCATTCAAAGTTAAATAGAGTATAATTAAAATATTATATAGTACAATTTACCTTCACAAAGAAGATAAAGAACAGGAGAATTATAATGATGTTTTTTTCAGAAAATGTAGGCTTGCAAAATGTATATACCCCTCTGCCTTTTGAGCTCCATCTGGTGTTCAGCATTTTTGCAACAATAATACTGCTTATTCAGTTTTACAGGAAGAAAAGAGTCTGCTATCTTTTTGCAACGCTGGCTATAGACGCTACTCTTATAACTCACTTTACCTTCCAAAACAGAACGGCTATATTAGCTCTTGAGATAATAGAGTTAGCATTGGTAGCAGGATGTATAATTGATATCGCAGTCGCATATGTAAAAAAGAAAAAGAAATTGCATAATGAAAAAGAACAGCAAAAGCTTTTGGAAAGTCAGCAGAAAGAGCGTGAAAAAAAGGAAGAAATATCTGATAGAGATATTCTGGATAAGGCTTTCGACAGCGAATTAAACGATTTAGATGACAATCAAAACTAGCTGTTATTTAATTAGGAGCGCATTTGATGAAATTATGTATACTTGATTCTGAAACGGTTTCTAAAAACGATGTATCTCTTGACGGCATTACATCTCTGGCGGATACCACCGTTTACGGCTCGACGCTGCCGAACGAGGTCGCTGAAAGAATAGGCGACAGCGACGCCGTTATCTGCAATAAATGCAGGATAACCAAAGAGGTCTTTGAGGCGTGTAAGAATTTAAAATATGTAGGTCTTTTTGCTACAGGCTACAATAATGTTGACATAGATGCGGCAACTCAGCACGGCGCAGTCGTATGCAATGTGCCGTCCTATTCAACTCACTCGGTCGCACAGCATACCTTCGCGTTTATTCTAGATTACTTCAACCGCGTTTCGGAGTATTCTAAAACCGTTCAAAACGGCGACTGGGTGAACTATAAGCTGTTTTCATACTTCTATCTGCCCATCTTTGAGATAAAGGATATGAAAATAGGCATTATAGGCTTCGGAGATATAGGTAAGCAGGTGGCAAAGCTAAGTATAGCCTTCGGTATGAAGGTCTTGGTGTATACCAGAACACCGTCAAAGGCAGAAGCCTTTAAAAGAGAAAACAATTTAGTCGATGAGATGAAAGTCTGCACTTTTAAGGAGCTTCTCAAAGAATCGGACATTGTAACGCTTCACTGTCCGCTGACAGAGGACACAAAAGAGCTTATAAATAAAGATACGCTAAGGCTTATGAAGAAATCGGCTCTGCTTATAAACACCTCAAGGGGCGGAGTTATAAACGAGCAGGATCTGGCGGACGCTCTTAATAATGGAGTTATAGCGCACGCAAGCGTTGACGTTATAACTGACGAGCCAATGAGGGAGGACTGTCCTTTAAGAGGTGCAAAAAACATAACTATCACTCCGCATATTGCGTGGGCGCCTAAGCAGACAAGAGAACGTCTTTTAGACGTTGTGGCTAAAAATCTCAAGGCTTTTATTGACGGAGCACCGATAAATAAGGTGAATTAGGTTTATATTACATAATAAGGATAGAAAAATGAAAAATTTTAAAGACAATAAAAGAATAGTTGTAAAGGTAGGAACTTCTACTTTAGCGCACAAAACGGGAAAGCTGAATATAAGACGGGTAGAAAAGCTTGTTAAAATACTTGCCGACTTATCAAATTCGGGCAGGGAGATAATTTTAGTATCAAGCGGAGCAATGGGTCTTGGTATGGGTAAGCTGGGGCTTGTGAAAAAGCCCACTGACACACCGTCTAAACAAGCGCTTGCCGCTGTAGGGCAGTGCGAGCTTATGTATATGTATGACAAGATGTTCGGGGAGTATAATATTGTGGTAGCTCAGCTTCTGCTTACAAAGTATATTCTTCTTGACGAGAGAAAAGCCAATGTTGAAAATGCAGTAAACAAGCTTCTTGAGCAAGGGGTAATACCGATAGTTAATGAGAACGATACGGTGGCAATAGATGAGCTGGAGCTTGAAATGGGAGAAAACGATTCTCTTGCGGCAACGATAGCCGCCGTTGCAAAGGCGGACGCCTTGGTCATACTTTCCGATATCGACGGTCTGTTTGACGACGACCCTAAGAAAAATGAAGGCGCAAGGCTTATTTCAGTTGTAAGAGACATTGATAATAATATAAAAGCTGTCGCAAAGGGCGCAGGCTCAAAACTGGGAACAGGCGGAATGGCTACGAAAATCAAAGCGGCTGAGATAGCGTCTCAGTCAGGTATTGACACGGTCATTATGAACGGCAGAACTCCTGAGAAATTATACGATTTGTTTCAGGGTAAACAGATAGGAACAAGGTTTGTTTCCGGCGATCAACGCTAGTCGGTTATTTAAAAAACTTTTATGAGAGGGTATAAATATGGACTTTATTAATTTTGAAAGCTATATAGAAAAGCTCGGCAAGAGGGCTAAAGCGGCTAAGAAAAGCATATCTGTTGCGACCACAGGGCAGAAGAACGACGCTTTGCTTGAAATTTCGTACGCTTTGGAGTCGTCAGTAGAGAGAATACTTGAAGAAAACTCGGTCGATATTCAAAGAGCGCGCGAAAACGGAATGTCAAACGCTATGATAGACAGATTAACGCTTAATGAGACAAGGGTTCGCAATATCGCAAAGGCTTGTGTGAACCTAACCAATTTGGAGGACCCTGTAGGAGTTATACAAAGCGGTTCTGTCCGTCCTAACGGAATGAAAATACAGAAAATCAGCGTACCTTTGGGCGTTGTCGGAATAATATATGAGTCTCGCCCGAATGTTACGGTAGACGCCGCTGCGCTTTGCCTTAAAAGTGGAAACGCTGTTATTCTAAGAGGCGGAAAAGAAGCTGTAAACTCAAACAGGGTACTCGCTGAAATTATGCGAGAGGCTATAGCTAAAGCAGGGCTTGACGAGGATATTATCCAGTTGGTCACAGATACCTCCCGTGAGGTAGTTATGCAAATGATGAAGCTAAATGAGTATATCGACGTTTTAGTTCCCAGAGGCGGCGGCGGTCTGATAAACGCCGTTGTCGAGAATGCGACCGTTCCGGTAATTCAGACAGGAGTGGGAAACTGCCACGTTTATGTCGATAATTCGGCTGATTTGAGAATGGCTGCCGATATTGTCTACAACGGAAAATGCTCTCGCCCGAGCGTTTGCAACGCAGTTGAGACTTGTCTTGTTCACAGAGATATAGCAGAGGAATTTCTCCCTGTTTTGAAAAGACGCCTTGATGAGAAAAATGTCGAGATAAGAGGCTGTAACATAACTCAGATGATTCTCGGAAGCAGCGTTGTACCCGTTACTGAGGACGATTATAAAAAGGAGTTTCTCGATTACATTATTGCAATTCGTGTTGTCGACGACCTTGCTCAGGCTATCGAGCATATCGACAGGTACTCAACAGGACACTCAGAATGTATAGTGACTGAAAGCCTGTTTTCGGCAGAGGAGTTCCAAAGACAGATCGACTCCGCAGCAGTTTATGTAAACTGCTCGACACGCTTTACCGACGGCGAAGAGTTCGGCTTAGGCGCAGAAATAGGTATCTCGACCCAGAAGCTTCACGCAAGAGGTCCTATGGGACTTAAAGAGCTTACCACAACTAAGTTTTTAATAAACGGAGACGGTCAGATAAGAGAATGATATTTAAGCCCTGCAAAAATGCTCATGTACGGTAAGGAAGCAAGCAACCGAAAACAATAGATAGACCGCCAGCACTACACTATTCCGAACCAAAGACCAAAAGATAAGCATTTTGAGAAAATCTAAACTTTTGGATTTTCCTACAATGCCGACTACGGCGGAATCCCTCCCACTCCTTATATATTTCTTTCTGTATACATTGAATTTGTATTTAGTAAAATGCAGACAACACCACGGATCGGCTTTTGGCTGGACAATTCCAACCAAACACCGCAGCAGACAGTAGAAACCATTCTGAACGTTAGGAAGCCGGTATGATTGTTACATATAAGGGGAAGAAAAATTTCTTTTAGGTACTTGCTTTCCTAAAACTGATGTG
>CANQRG010000016.1 GCA_947626165.1 uncultured Clostridia bacterium
ACAATGAAGCCGTTGGGGAAGTGAACCCCGTAGAATTGGGGTTTTGAGGGTGTTCAGGGCAAAATTTACGACCAATTTACGACCAAATTATAAAAATGACAGAAAGCTCCTCACATAGACAAAGAGAATAAAGATAATCAAAATCTTGTTTTATAAAAATTCAGATTATTATAATCAGGCAAAGGCTTGAATTTTAATAATAAATTTATAACTGAAAGGACATAAAAAATGACCGAAACAAAAAAAGACACTATTACAAAGAACATTCTGAAGATTTTTATTGCGGCTGCTTTTGTTTGCATTTGCACATTTGCTGCTTCAGTAATTACCGCAGAAGCAACTGTTACAGTTGCACCCACCGGTGACAAATCGGGAAAAGAGGACTTAAATAACATTACAGCTGCTCTTGAAGATGATGGATCAGTAGTTTTGCAAAACGGCGGTGTTTACTACATAAAAGGTACACTGTATGTAAAAAGCAATCAATCCATTACTGCAACAGGCGCTACAGTTATTACCGAAAACGGAGCAATACGCAACATTCCAACAGCTGTAAATTACAATTCTATCAGCAATTTTACTCTTGACGGAGGAACATGGAAAAACTCGTCGTCTGAGGGCTTTAAAAAGACTATGATGCAGTTTTCCCACAGTAAGAATATAACTATCAAAAATGCAACGGTTGAGTGCAATTATGAGGGTCACGCACTGGAGATCTTAGCTTGCAAAAATGTAACTGTGGAAAAATGCAAGCTGCTCGGTGTAGGTAAGGTAGTTAAAAACAGCTGTGAGGAACAGCTTCAAATCGACATCGCAACACCCAAAACTGCTCCGACGTTAGTAGAATACGGCTCTAAGTTCGTAAGCGGACAAACCTGCAAAAATATTACCATAAAGAATAACACAATTCGAGGCAGCAGAGGCATATGTGCAAATTACGCTTCTACAGAAAACAAGTATATAAATAAGTTTCATAAAAACATAAAAATCATAGGCAATAAGGTAACGTCCAAGACGTCTGAAGCGGTAGCGTTATTCAATGTAATAGGTGCAACTGTTAAGAACAACAAGCTTACAAATAAAAGCAGCAGGGTGAATACAGCCTATTCGGTAGGGCTTCATATTACAATGTTTGCAAAAGCTCCTTCGTCTATTAAGAAGGCAAAATACACTGTAACCGGCAACACCATCAAGGGCGGACGTCAAGGATTTTTCGTTTATTCACATTCTTCGTCTAAATTCGGTAAGGTTATAGCTAAGAACAACAAATGCTATTCTAAGATGGGAGCCTCATCGGCATTGGTTATCCATAAGGACAGCTCTGTTAAAAAATCAACTTCCAAAAACAAGACATACAAATGGTAGCAGCGGTGACGTTGCATATTACCACAATAATAAATGATAATTTACGCCCACTGGGAACATAAGCGTTCGTAGTGGGCGTTGATTTTTGTGAGTTGGTGTGATAGAATAAAGCAACAGAATTTGCAGTTCGAATGAGAAATTTGAGGTAAGAATATGGTTATATTATGTTCTAATGGTTTATCAAGTAATGCTATATTATCTGAAATAAAACCACATCTTGTTAATTCCTACAACGCTTTATTAGTCGTAACGGCAGATAATGAATACAAGGCAAAAAATTATCATATTCCACGATGCAAAAATGAATTGACCGAACTGGGATTGTCTGTAGAGATTTTTGATATTGACACAGATGATGTCGATGAAATGCTCAAGTATGATATGGTGGAATTCATTGGCGGTAATCCGTTTTATCTATTAAATTCTATCAGAGAACACCATGCAGAGCCTATTCTTAAGAAAATCGCAGAGAATAGAATATTGATAGGCTGGAGCGCTGCGGTTTTTGTGTTTGGTCCCACACTGGAGCTTGTCAATGAGTATTCACCTGAAATGAATACGTGGAACATTAAGGACTTATCTGCTTTGGGGTTATCGACCATTGAGGTTTTGCCGCATTATAGCAAATTTATTGACCGTTTTGAACGTTTTGAGGAACGGTGCAAAGCCTACGAAGAGCGCAAATCTACGCAGGTAATTCGCTTGAATGACGGCGATGCAGTTGTGATAGAAAGAAATAAAGTAAAGATAATTAGGGCATAAAATATTGTCATCACGGCAATGAGGATTTAATATTATTAACGGTAGTGCTGTTATATTAAATCTGCGGAGGAATTTGATATGAATAAAGAGCCGATTATTGAAACAGATAGACTGATTTTACGTCCCATCACACTTAATGACGCAGAAGCTTGTTTCAGTTGGAACAGTGATGAAAGAGTTACGAAATATATGTCTTATTCTACATATACCGATATTAGTCAAACTATTGATTGGATAAAGTCAACTCTTGCAGACAAAAATGAATGGTATTGGGCATTTGTTTTGAAAGAAGAAAATAAAGTAATCGGAGCAGGTAGCATAGGTCCGAATGCTCAAATGAAAGACTATTGGGGTATTGGATATAATCTTCATTATGATTATTGGCATAAGGGATATTGCACTGAAGCTATGAAAGCCATTATTGATTTTGCTCATAAAAAACTAGGCGTAAAAAAGATTTGTTCAGATCATGCAGTGGATAATCCGCGTTCGGGTAAGGTTATGGAAAAGTGCGGTCTAAAATTCGACCATTACGGAGAATACACAAAGCTTGACGGCAGTCAGACTTTTAAAGCAAAATTTTATAAAATGGAATTAGAGTAAAAGTAAATTGGTGTATTCATGGTTTTGTAATAGAATATAGAACAAGATTTGCAGAGGTGACACTATGTATGAAAACCTACCACCTTGGGAACTGCTTTCCAAACAGATGATATGGAAACAGCTTGGCAGTATACATAATAAGAAAATACTGGATTTTGGAAGCGGTAAAGGAGTTACAGCAAGCTTTTATGCAAAGGATAATGAGGTAATCGCCATTGAGCCGTCAAAAGAAGTTTTAGTAAACAGAGTTTGTGATAATGCTTATAATCAGATAACAGGCAGTACAAAAGAATTAAAACAATTCGAGAATGAGTCTTTTGACGTGATTCTTTGCCACAATGTCTTAGAGTATGCAGAGGACAGGGAATGTATAGTCAATGAGTTTTACCGTCTTCTAAAGCCGAATGGACTGCTGTCTGTTGTAAAGCACAACCGCACTGGCAGGGTAATGCAAATGGTGGTTTTGCTTAATAATTTTGAAAATGCTAACAGTCTTCTTGACGGAAAGAACGGAAATGCGAAAAAATACGGTACAATCCATTATTATGAGAATACCGACCTGACAAAGTGGTGCAAGGATTTTTCTGTATCTAAGGTGTATGGTATAAGAACATTCTGGGATTTACAGCAAAATCAAGAAATACAAATTGACGCTGACTGGCAGAAAAAGATGCTGCAAATTGAAATGCGTGTGCAGGACATTGATGAGTACAAAAATATTGCTTTTTTCAATCATATATTGCTGACCAAATAGCGGTGGATTGAATTTAACAAATACGTTGATTTTATTAATCGTCAGTGGTATTATATAGCTAATCTAAAACTAAAGGCGGTCTAAAAGTGGAACTGGTAGTAAAACATTTTAAAGAACTGACAACCGAAGAATTGTTCGATATATACAAACTGCGTTCAGATGTATTTATAATAGAGCAGAACTGTGCCTGTCCTGATGTTGATGATGCAGATAAAGTAGCCTATCATGTTTATTTTAAGGACGAAAACGGTATACTGGCATATTTGCGGGTACTTCCACAGGGTATTAAGTTTGACGAGGCTTCAATCGGCAGGGTTATTGCAGTTAAACGCCGATGCGGAATGGGCAGTAAAATCTTGTCAGAGGGAATTCGAGTTGCAAAGGAAAAATTTGATGCAGATGCTATTTGCATAGAGGCACAAGTGTATGTTAAAAGCCTTTATGAAAAAAAGGGATTTGTACAGATCTCTGATGAATTTTTGGAAGATGGTATACCACATATCAAAATGATACTTAAATTATAAAAACAAAGAAAATTTTCTTTTGTATTATCTGCAATTACCCGTTCACAAAGTAAATATTATTTGATTACAGATGTCTGCTAAAAAACGCAATAATGCATTGACTTTTCACAATAAATGAGGTATTATATAGATATATTGAAAATTTTGGAGGAATGTGTTATGAAGAAAGGCTTAATAGTAAATGGACTATGTTTAGCTATATGTTTTTTTCTAGTTAGTTGTACAAGCAGTGATTATAAAAATGCAACAAAACTTCAAGAACAGGGTAAGTATCAACAAGCTATAGAGATTTATAAAGAACTAAAAGATTATGAGGACTCTGCTAGTCGAATTACTCAATGTGAAGAAATGATGTCAGCAAATGAAAGATATGATAAGACAAAGACAGAGATGACAGAAAAAAATAATGCTTTAGATGAAGCAATTTCAAATGCTGAAGCCATTATTTCTAAAGGTGAGAAAGCATTAGATGAAACTCTAATTAGCAAATTAGAGACCTCTGTATCCGAAACAAAGTCAGTGAAACATGAAATCCCTGAAAAGCCTAAAACGGCAAAAGAAATTAATTCTGTTGTTGATGAGATGGACAAAGTTGATTATACAAAAGCTATATTAAGATTGTCTACAAGCCAAAGGGAACTAGAGAAAAGTATTAAGCAATATTCTTTAGTAAACAATCCATCAGAAAAATATGTTATTAAATGTTTAAAAAAGATTAATTCAATCTCTGGAATTTCGGCTGTCACTGAAAAAAATGATCCAAATGGACATTTGAATAAAGCAGGTGGATATACTGCACAGGTATATTTTTCAAGTAAATGGATTGATCAAGGCACGGTAGACGGAAAAACTATTATAGAAAAAGGCACAGATTGTGGTGGTAGCATTGAAGTTTATAAAACTGAAGATGAAGCCAATATAAGAAAAGATTACTTATCAACTTTTGATGGAGGCATATTTGCTAGTGGTTCTCATACCATAGTTGGAACTGTATTAGTACGAACATCTGATGAATTGACAGCATCGCAACAAAAAAGGTTGGAAAATCAAATTATTAAACAACTTACAAAGTTATAATATATAAAAAGAAAAGCAATATGGGTCTAACCGTGATTTCAAGCAATTGCCATTGTTTATTGCAATCATTTAATGTTGACCAAATAACGACATAATAAAAAACAAGCATCGTAACGGTGAACCGTACGGTGCTTTTTATATTCGTTACCTTATTTAATTAATCTTAAAAAATTACAACAACAAATACCCCAGACCCAAAAGCAGCTTTACATCTGCGCCGTTTTTTGCAAGAATATATATCAAAATGCCTATAAGTGCATTTTCCTCGCTTATGTTAAAACCGTCAAGAAGCTCGCTAAGCGGGCCTTTTTTAGTTTGTCCGCCGCTTTTTGGAAAAAGACTTCCCAGTATGTTCGCTATAGCGCCTGACTGATTGTTAAAGCCTGTATTACGGGCAGTATTTGCATTGTTGTTTGTTGTGTTTGTATTTTCGTTTTCGTTGATTGCTTTACTCAACTCTGGTTCCGGAATGGGCGGAACAGGTTCGGGGTTCTGTGTAGGCGTTTCCGTTCGTTGGTTGTTGTTTGGCGGAGCCACTATCTCTCTTGAACGCCTTTGCATTGCCCTTACTCGTTCTATAGCCTCCTGACGCATTGCGTCAAAATCTCTGTCAACATTATAGGATGCCAAACAGGTCACCCCCTAATAATCCGCTTTCTTTTATTGCGGGCCAAATCGAAATAAGCTTGAATATCTTGATAACTTTATCTACCTTTTCCTGCTTCTCCTGCTTTTCCTGAAAGAAAAGTAAACAGTATTGAGCCCTAACAAGAATGTCACCAAAAATGCAATAGGCAGATTTCTCTCGCTTTCGCTTCCTGTGTTTGGTGTATTTCCATTGTTTCTGCCCTTTGTATTTGTGTTGTTTTCACTCTTGCTGTATGGCGGATTGCTTGGCGTTCTCTTTGTCGTAGTTGTTTTCCTTGGCTTAGTTGGACTCGTTGGATTAGTCGTATTTGTAGGTTCTGTTGAGTTTGTCGGATTAGTTGGTTTAGTAGGAGTTGTCGGGGTTGTTGGGTCGGTTGGACTTGTCGGATTAGTCGGCTCAGTTGTTGGAATGTAGATGTTCTCAAACTCTGCCATATCTTCGCTTGCTGTTCCGTCTGCCTTTGTGTAAGTGTGACTTTGTACTTCCAGTTTTGATTCATTATCAACAACCACTACTGTTAAAGTCCATACACTCTCATCATAAGTGTAACCGGATACATCTCCCTTTTCTTCACTTATCTCGAATGTATATGTTCCTGCTTTTGTAAAGGTAATAGCATTGAAGTTTGTACTTCCTGCTCCCTTTACAGTCGCTGTTGTGTCTTTCGGAAGCTCTGCTCCGTCTGGATTATCTGCACTTACTTTGATATTGAATGTAAAAGTTTCATCGCTCGGAGTGTTTCCTGTTACTATCTTTTCTACCTGCGGTGCATACTCTGTTGGTTCTGCGCTGTAGATGTTTGTAAATAACGCTCTTTCCTCGCTTAATTCTCCGCCCTCTTTTTCATAAGCGTGGCTCTTTATCGTCAATGCTGAATCTACATCCTCAACTACTACCTTCAGCGTCCATACACTATCATCATAAGCATATCCTGCATCATTGCCTTTAGTTTCACTTATCTTAAATGTGTATGTTCCTGACTTAGTGAAAGTAATATCTCCGAAGTTTGCACTTCCTGCTCCCTTTACGGTCGCTGTTTTGTCCTCCGGCATTTCTGCTCCGCTTGGATTGTCTTCACTTGCCTCAATGTTAAAGGTAAACTCCTTATCGCTTGGAGTATCTCCCGTGATCTCCTTTTCCACCTGCGGTGAATATGATACCTCTGTTGTGCTATAGTTATTTTCAAATGACGCTTCATCACTGCTTTGCGCTCCGTCTTTTGTATATTCAGCATTGCTTACCTTTAGCTGTGAATTTTCATCAATAACTTCTACAGTCAGCGTCCATACGCTTCCGTCGTAACTGTAACCGGGTTCATTTCCCTGCTCCTCTTTGATTTCAAATTTATACGTTCCTGCCTTTGTAAACTTGATGTTATCAAAACTTGTTGTTCCTGAACCTGTTACTGTCGCAGAAGTATCTGTCGGCATCTCTGCACCGCTTGGATTGTCTGACTTATCGGTGATATTAAAGGTAAACGTCTTATCGATTGGAGTATCTCCTTTTACTGTCTTGTTTACCTTTGGAGCAAATTCTGTTGGTTCTACGCCATATGTGTTAGTAAAAGCTGCTCCGTCATTGCTTGTTGTTCCATCTGCCTTTGTATAGCTATAACTTTCAACTTCCAGTTGTAAATTATTATCTACAATTACTACACTCAGCGTCCATACACTTTCATCATAGGTATAGCCTTGTTCACTGCCCCTTGTTTCTTTTATTTCAAACTTATACGTTCCTGCCTTAGTAAACTTGATGTTATCAAAACTTGTTGTTCCTGAACCTGTTACTGTCGCAGAAGTATCTGTCGGCAAGATTGCTCCGTTAGGATTATCCTCGTTTGCGGTAATATTAAAAGTGAACGTCTTATCGCTTGGAGTATCTCCTTTTACAGTTTTGTTTACCTTTGGTGTAAACTCTGTAGGACTGATATAGATATTCTCAAATTCAGCATTATCACTGCTTGCTGTTCCGTCTGCCTTTGTGTAGGTATGACTTGTCACCGCCAGAGCTGAATCTACATTTTCAACTTTCACAGTCAAAGTCCATACACTATCATCATAAGTGTAGCCTAAGCTTTCTCCTGCTGTTTCTCTTATCTCAAATTTGTAAGTTCCTACTTTGCTGAATGTAATATTTCCAAAACTTGCAGTTCCTGCTCCCTTTACTGTTGCTGTTGTATCTGTCGGCAGCTTTGCTCCGCTTGGATTATCTGCGTTTTCTTTAATGTTAAATGTAAAGGTTTCATCACTTGGTGCATTTCCTATTACAGTTTTCTTTACCTGCGGTGCATACTCTGTCGGTTCTACATCATAGGTGTTCGTATAATTGACCTGCTCCTCAAACCAGCCCGTGTTTCCGAAGACGGAATACACGCCGGTGTAATCCTCGTTCGGTGTTGACGGGACTATGGCCGTGTTCGGCTCATCATTCACAGCGAAATGAACTGTCGGGCTGACGCCGTAGCGGGCCATGTTCCGCATGTACGTAGAAGCCTCGCCGTTGTAGTGTGGGTCAATGAGTTTACCTTCACGGTACATATAATGGAGAATGGAACCGTCGTCTTGTACCTCATCGCATACCTTGCAATTCGGGTTGTCTGAAACTATATGAGCGCTGCCATCGCTCTCATACGTGTTTTTCTTTCCGGTCCATACCGTAGAGGACGACTCCGTCTCTTTTACCGTCGCGCCGCTTGGCTGGTGGTGGTTGCCGGAAGTGCCGTCCGCCATAGTGGCGTAGTACTCCCACATGACGGCATTGGTGTGGGCGAAAGGTTCCAAAGTCTCCGTCGCCTCAGTGTTCGGACTGCCGTCTTCGTCCACTGCCCAAGTTAGCTCGTTTTCGGTCTCCCTGTTCTCGACGCCGGGGTACAGTTTGCCGTAGGTCGCGTTTTTCTGGGTGTAAACCGGGATCTCCTGTTTGCCGAGACGGTAGATACTGTCAGAGCCGCGCTGCTGAATGTGTGAGACCTCCTGCAGCTTATACCCTGCCGCTATGTCCGCCTTGCTGAGCTTCTCCGTGAAGCGGTAGGTGATCCTGTTGTCCAGGCCCGTCAGCAGCAGACCCTCGCCGTGTTTTAGAGTGAACTCCGCTGTGCTTTTCGCAATCGTCTCATTGTCCAGATTCCCGAATAGATCCGGGCGGTCTCCGCTGGGGACGATCTGGTCGTAGAGATCAGCCGTACTCAGCGTTCCATTCTCTGCACTGCCGTCATTCTTATTTGCATTGACGCCGAAGGTCAGCGTCGTTGTCATATACATGGTACGTGTCTTGAATGGAGATGAGAAATCGCTCAAGCTCGTTTTATCGTTCGGTTTCCTGATGATGAAGGTGTAATAGCTCAATTGCTGATGGTTCTTCTCCATATCTTTAGCACTGTCGTGGTTCCATAATTTAATAGCATCCGTCATTATACCGTTGCTTTCTCCCTCGGCTTCTTTAACCTCGCTGACGGGGATCAGCTCCGTGTCCAGCGCCCAGTAGGATCTGGTGCCGGCAGGACGGTTACCGTCTTTAGTCGCCTTGCGATAGCTGTCGCGGTTTTCTTCGCCCGGCTCAGAACCTGTCTCCTCACGTTGTCCCTCCGCAAAGAAGGTGGTGCGGCCATTTTTATTAAGTTCTGCATCTTCTGCTTTATCTTCGCCGTTATATTCTGGATCCTGGTATAGTCGACGAACCGACGTACTTGCTCCCCCTCCTGCATCTTTATTGGAAGGCAGATAGAGGTAGTAGAGCTGATTCTCGGTCTTTCCGCAAGTCTCCGCTGTAGGCTTGCCGTCATCGTCGGCATAGCACAGTCCGTTATCGCCCTGAACCACCAGTCTGGCGGTATTGCCATCTATCAAATCGAACAGGGCTCGGTTATCGTTGTTATCCAGAAGAAGTTCGCTGTTGTCCGTGAGCACGTCTATGTAAGCCAAACGGCGCTCCCATGTACTACTATACTCGTTGTACAGGGTACGTACGGCGGTTCGGGTGCCGGAAACGCCCTGTACGAAGATTTGATAGTTGAATTCCTTGCTCTGCTGTTCCTTACTAAGTTCAAAGCCTTCTGGCGGAACAAGCTTCTTGGTCACATGGAGCATCTGGTTGGCGATCTCAAGGCGCCCATTGTTGCCCAGGTAGGTGTCCAGGATCACATTGTTGTCAGTGCCGGAGTCGTCGGACACTGTGGGAACATAATAGTTATTTGCGGTAGAAGTCGTGTTATCCGTCTTTGCGTGACGGTTGTTGGACATATCGCCGGAGCGTATGCCGCCCGGACGAGCAGCCACTGCGAACTGGAATCTTTCTTCAAATAATTCTCTCTGCCGAGCTTCATTGGTCTCAGCATCTTGCTTTATCTGCTCAATCAGTTCCTTGACCTGCGGGTTTTCCTGAACGCCCAGCCAATACTCTAACTGTTGGTCGAGGGCGGAAATCTCACGGTCAGGTTCTTCCTCAGTAGGGGCGCTCACCATCAGGTCGTTTCTTACGCTGCAATTATTTTTCAAATATTCTTTCAACTGGTCTTTGTCACTTAAAAACAGCTTCTCATATGTAGGCTCGCCTCGAGTATCGTCACCTGTGATACTGCGTGAATAATACTCCAAATTAAGACTAATGTTGCCGTTCATATCCGTCCAGCACAGCATATCGCCGTTATCAATCTGGTCTGAGGTAAAGCCGGAGCCGAACTCGCTTCCCCTTCGGGACACTACCCTCTGTACCATCTTACCGCCATATGTTCCTGTAACTTTATTGCCCTTATCATCTTGCCCAACGGTGTTCTCATCAGGCAGATAGTATTCCACCAGTATGAAGAAATAGTCGTCGGACGAGAATGAGACGGAACCCTCAGTGTAGCCGCTGCCGTCAGAGGTCACTTGGTCCATCAGGTCCTGCTCTAAGAACACGACGCCGTTCTCCACGACCTCGTACTTGGAGCCGTGACTGTCGGTGATGGTATTGCCTCCGCTGGCTGTTGCCTCTTTCAGCTTCTGTTGAAAATCCTCTTGGTTCTTATACACGCCCATGAACTGTCCGCCGGTCCATGAGCCTGGCTGCTGGACTGCGCCGCCAACGGTTTCCCATGTGGTTTTTCCGTTGCCGCCGGTCTGGTTATCCTCTTTGCTCCATGACTTCCCGTCTGTCCTGTCAACTGCTTTAAGGTTTTCGCCATCCACACGGTAAGCGTGGGCGTATAGGGGCAGAGGCTTCTGGAACACATAATATCGGTTATCTGAGCTTGGAGAGAATGTCACGGTAGGGTCGCCTCGGGTGCGGGCTGTCGCCGTATCCGTCACATAGTCGTTGTAAGTGGTATTGGAATAGAAATTAGAAATAAAATATACATAGTCTTGACCGGCAACCGTGTGAGCGGAAATATACTCTGCGGATATGGCGTTGAAGTCTACGCCTACCTGATTGCCGTCACTGTCTCTCAGTATCAGATCCTCCTCCAGACCTACGGCGTAGAACAAACGAAATGGAGTTGACTGCGCACAATATTCCTCATATGATGTGCCGTTGCCGTCCTCGTCCTTCTTTGCACCTATATGGTCTGAGCCGAGATTTGTCTCGTAAGACAGCACGCCATCTCTGCCTAGAGTTATCTCTGCCAGCTGAGTAGGTACTGCCGCCGCAGGGATATTCAGGTACAGCGACCGTTCGTAACCGCTGTTTGGGGTGATCGCTCCATCTTGATCAACGAAGTCGCCTGTATCCTCTAACCATATACGAATATCGGACAGACGGTATACTCCGTCATATTCAGCGTATGTACCATTACCCTCAGGGTATGATATAATATTCCCTTCGGCGTCTCTTTCACATTTTTCATCAAACGCTTTTTGCGCCGCTTCAGGCACTTTTTCACCGTAAATGGGATTTATATATAACTTATTTCGCTCTTCGGCTGTACCCGCAAATCGGTATAGGGTATATTTTGTGTTCTTCGCCTGCTGAGAAAGCTCATCAGGTGTGTCAGGTGTGTCTACGATAGGAACATAGGAAGTAAAGGTCTTAAAATCCAATCGATAGACCCAACCATTTCCCCATGCTTCTTCGGCGGTACTGCAACCGCTTGGCAGACTTTCAGAAAACTCTGCTGACGCTGCATCTTCACCCTTATACCAGCCCATTGGCATTGCCTTTTCGCCTTGCTCTGTCCCTTTGTGAGCTTTCATCCACTTGTCGTTCCACTGGTAGTCATAAATCCCTGTGCGTACTATGCCGTGCATCTTGCCGAACAAAAGCAGGGACATATCGTAATTCTGTGCGTCTTGACCCTTTTCCTCGTCGTTGTGCGTTTTGGCTTTGATAGACTGGTTCTTTACCTCCATATACTCACCAATCGGGTCTTGATAGGTGATTGAGTCGCCTACTCCTGCGTCGTTGTCGCCTGAGACAGGAACGAAGATCTTGCCTAAAATTATATCGAGGATCTCGCCGAAGATTTCGCCGAGTTGTTCGGAGTCGACATCGTAAAACCTTTCGTTGTAAGCTATGTTATTTATAACGTCGTCGTTGGAGACGTTTACAGTGTCACCGCCTCCTGCATTGTAGTCGTTGCCTTTTTCGGAATCAAGACGACTAAGATTTATCCTTATGCCATTTCCCATTGAAAAGTCGGTTTCTTCGCCACTCTTCCACTTATCCCAAGATTCTTTCAGTTTCGTGAATGCGCCAGCGCCAATGTACACACTACCTTGTCCCCAATCGCTTCCGCCATACGTCTCTGCAAGTTTACTGTCTTTCGTATTATTCCAGTTCTCGCTTCCCCAGCCGGTATCGTCGGACTTGCCAATATCGTCAAGGGCATATTCCTTCGGGTCAAGGGTCGGGTACAGTCTCCAGCGTCCCCACTGCGGCACGTGCTTCGTGTCCACGTTCATGGTATAAGTAGAAAGGTTGTTTTTCATACTTTCCGCTGTGGCGTTGTTCTTCTGCCAGCCGTGCTGATAATGCTCTTTTACTACGGTGTTCATATATGATGCGGTGAGAAGCACCTCCATTACGGTGCCGCCCGTTCCTGCGCGGTCGTTGTCGCTGTTGTATAGTACGCCCGCACTATAACAGCTCGGCTCGGTGGAAAGAGTACCTTCCTGATAGAAGTCCGCACCGGTGTTGTATATACCGTGCAGACCGTCCCATTTTTCACCGTTTGCAAGAGTGTCCTTTCCAGGCAGGTAAACATTATACCACTCGTCACCGACGTTGCTGCTGGGATTACCAAGACGGTGCGAATAGTCCTTATTATGACCATCATTATCACTGTTATCCCAAGTGTCGTCGGTCATATACCATTCGTCAAGATTACCATTATGTTCATCAATCGTAGATTTTCGTTTTGCTGCATATCGATTATTCCAGTCGTCTACCGTATAATCTTGTTCGTCGTTGCCCATTTCATTAAAGGCGAAGTTTGCACCGCCGTCTGACATAACTATTGCGGTAGGTATTCTAGCAACAGTGGACATTACGCCGGTGGAGAGTGTCTCGCTGTAGGTGGTGACAGTCGAATCTGCCAGCTGCTTATAGGCAAGATAGATGCCGCCCTGAGTATTGGTGAAATAACCCACGTAGTCATCGGCTGTAAGGTGCTTAGTATCTTTCATAGCGTTTTTAAGTTCGTCACTTTCATCGCCGTGCTTCCATTTGCTATTGGCTATATCGTTGCTGCTGGTTTGAAATTTTTTGCTTTCTTCCAGCCAATTCCCTTCCTGTTTCGCAACGCCCGGGAAAGCCTTGACGCCGTCGCTGTTTATGTTGTTGCTGACGGTGAAATCATGTTCTGTCCAAGCTTTTGCCTCGCTTGAATTGTCGTCCAGCGGACCTGTGTAGGTATTCATCTCTGCGTTTGCCACAACGGTATAGCAGGTATCGCGGTTGTTCTGCCAATACCATACGTTGTCCTCACCCAGTTTAAGATCTCCGGGATAATAAAGAGTCTCCATGCCGCCGACGGAAAGGTAGGGCTTATTGTCTGTCTTCCGGTAATGGGCAAGAGGCATAATAACCACAGCGTTTGCACCGTATCCGCACACTGCCACTCTGTTCTGAGGGTTCTGCTTCATCAGACCGTCGATGGTATTATTTATGGCGTCGAGCGTCTTCTGGATTCGCGAATTTTTTATACGATCGTCCATTGACACACCGTCCTGTGGGAAATCACTATCTTTTGCTTCCACATACGAGTTAACGCCTGAGTCGATGTCATAACGCGTATCCTGTCCCATAGAGCCTGACATATCGAACACTATAACAAGGTCAATAGGGCTGGGCGGATACTCATTAACAACCTGCGAGCTTGCAAGTGCAGAAAATGTATGTGCAAAGTCCGCATTATAGCCGACACTGCCGTTATAGCCGTCAGTTGCCATATCCAATGTTATCTTATTTTCGCCATTTTTATCATAAGCGAATACGCTCTTATCTGTCCAAACTCTGCCTGCATAGCGAGAGCCGTTTTCCATAGTCAACAGCTTATTCTGATAATCGTCCATAGTATTGGGGTCAGCCACACGGGTACCGTCCACGATTTTCTCTGTTGGACCGGGAACAGCAGCAAAGGCTGTGCCGCTGACCATAGACGCAGTCATGCACAGGCTGAGAAATACTGATATAAATTTGTTTGTTATTCTGTTTAGTTTTATTGTCTTCTTATTATGTTTCATAGTAGTTTCCTCCTGGAAAGAAATTTTTGGAGCATTTTCACTGTTCCATTTACGCACAGTTTAAACACAGCAAAATATTGCCGTTTAAAACTCCCCAAACTGTGCGGAGAAATAAAGGGATAAATCATATAGTTTTGATTTACACATTTATACAAACTATACAATTATTACACATAGAAAAAGCAGTATATCCCCTTCAAGATACA